>CAVOLR010000017.1:0-83441 GCA_963696845.1 uncultured Alphaproteobacteria bacterium | reverse complement strand
AAACCAACCTCGCCGCCGAACGACATCGCGACTCCAGGTGAAACTGACGCCGCGACCGGCAGTGTCTTGTGCTCGAGCGCCATCGCGACGCCGTCCTCGGTCGACGCGGTGACGTCGAGCGCCTCGGCATGGTGTCGCGCTCGACAAAAGCGAATGGTTGCGGCCATCACGATCTCGTTCGGCAAGTTCCGCATCGCCGCCCCCCCCTCACCTGCACGCGCAACGGCGGTCCGTGCACGGGCTGGCCGAGCTGGCCGACTGGCCGCCGAAATCTTCGCCGATCGCCTGCCCGCCCGGCCAACGCCGAAGATCGGCGGCTTCTTTTCGAGAGCTGCATCGATCGTCGATGCGATCCGATGCCCTCGGCCGGCCGGGCCTGGCGACGGCACCAGCAAATCCCACGTCCCTGCTTCATCATCGACTCCGCGTGCACGTAGCGGCCCACGGTGACGCTGGCGCCGACCTGGCGGAAATAATCCGCGAGCATATGCAGGAACTGTCGTCGTGATCGATCAGATCACCTGCTTGCCGCTTGCCAGTGGCGTCGGTTGCGAACGCCGACAAGGTTTCAGCAGATCGCCGCGCAACGCCTGGACGGCGCCGCCGCCTTGACCCGGCATTCGCGGTCTTCCGCGGCGGGATCGAGTCGAACAGACAGGTCGCGCCGACGCGCACCTCGGCAAGTCCGTCCTTCATGCGGATCGTGCGGATGGTCGAGCCCGGTGTTGATGCTGCCGTCGAAGTTGACGCAGCCGATCGCGCCGGCATACCAGCGCCGCGGCGAGCGCTCGTGATCCTCGACGAACTGCATCGCCCACAATTTCGGCGCGCCGGTCACCGTCACCGCCCAGGCGTGGGTGAGGAACGCGTCGAGCGCATCGAAGCCCGGCCGCAGCATGCCCTCGACATGGTCGACGGTGTGAAACAGTTTCGAGTAGGTCTCGATCTGCCGGCGCGCCAGCACCTTGATCGTGCCCGGCACGCAGACCCGCGCCTTGTCGTTGCGGTCGACGTCGGTGCACATGTTGAGCTCGAACTCGTCCTTTTCCGAGTTCAGGAGCTGGCGGATCCGCTCGGCGTCGCCGATGGCGTCGCGCCCGCGCGCGATGGTGCCGGAGATCGGGCAGGTCTCGACGCGCCGGCCGTCGAAGCGCACGAACATTTCCGGCGAGGCCGACACCAGAAATTCGCCGTCGCCGAGATTCATCAGCGCGCCATAGGGCGACGGGTTGATGCGGCACAGCCGCTGAAACACTTCCGCCGGCGAGCGCTCGCAGGGCTCGCCGAACAGCTGTCCCGGCACGGCCTCGAAGAGATCGCCGCGAGCAAAGGCCGCGCGCGCGGTCTCGACCGTCGCCTGATATTCGCCGGGCGCGTGATCGGCAAAGCCCTGCCGCGACGTTTTGGCGTAGAGGCTCTCGGCGGTATCGCGCGGCAGGCCCGCGGTCGACTTGCCGTTCCAGGTGAAGTCGTAGCTCAACTGCGCGCCGCGCGAGGTGGCGCGATCATAGGCCAGCAGGCGATCCGGCACGTAAAGCACGATGTCGCGCTCGTCTTTCTCGCGCGGGCGCTTCTCGCACGAGGTCCTCGATCTGGAACACGAGATCGTAGGCGAAGGCGCCGAACAGACCGAGCATCCCGTCGTCGTCGGAGGCAAACACCCGGACGAGGTCGCGCACCAGCGACATCACGCTGGCGCGGCGGGTGCGCTGGTCTTCCTCGACCGGCGCCTCGCCGCGCACGACATGGCCGGCAAGACGCGATGCGGTCTTTTCCGTGATGACAACGCAGGGCTCGCGCAAGGTGTCGCCGAGGAAGGCGATCAGAACCTGCCCGCGTGCGTTCAGCGCCGACAGCGCGAAGTTGACGCCATTGGTCTCCAGCGCCAGCGGCGGATCGGCAAAGCCGAGATCGAAGCTTTCATAGCGGCCGGGCACCGTGGTGCCCGAGGACAGCACCACGCCGCGACGGCGATCGAGCAGGTCGATCAGCGCGTCCAGCCGGTTGGCTTCCCTGAAAAATGCTCGACCGTGCGCAGGATCGTAAGCCCGCTGGCTGTCGTGAACTCGCTGCGTTCGGGAAGCGAAAAGACCGTCCTGTTCATGTGTTCCTCTTACGAAACTTGCCGAGGGAACGCCACACAGGACAAAGGAAAGCCGCCTGCGATGGCGGCCCCTGAACGATTGAAATCAAAGCAAAATCGCACCGGCCACCTCTTCTAAGAGGTGCGCCACCAACGACGGGACGGGTTCACGGTGCTCATGACTGAGGTAGACACCATGGCAGGCCTGCGCCGTCAAGGGTGTCCGGCCATGGACGGAGGCGAAAATCGGGGTAGGATTTCCGCTTCAGGGACGGAGCGAACACGCGGAGGCGCGCCATGCTGAGCGCTCTCGGATATGCCGGTTCGGATCGGACAAGCTCGACGACTGGCGGCAATTCGGCACCTGGCCTGCTCGGCTTCCAGGCGGTCGAGCGCGGCAATTCGCTGCTCGCCTTCCGGATGGACGACCGCAAGCAGCGCGTCGTGATCGACCGCGCGATGGGTGACGGCGCGCGCTTCTTCGGCTGGGAAGTCGAGAATGGCGCGGCGCTCGATGCGCTCGCGGCGAAGCTCGAGAGCGCCGGCGTTGCCGTCACCGCCGAGCCGAAGGCGCTGGCCGATGCGCGGCGCGTGGCCGCGCTGATTTCCTTCCACGACCCTGATGGTAACCGGCTCGAAGCCTTCCATGGCGCCGAGATCGACGAGACGCCGTTCAGCCCGGGACGCTCGATCTCCGGCTTCCGCACCGGGCCGCTCGGCCTCGGCCATATCGTGCTCACCGTCGAACACATCGAGCCGTTGAAGACATTCTACATGGACGTGCTCGGCTTCCGCCTCTCCGACTACATCGAGAAGCCGTTCCGCGCCTATTTCTTCCACGTCAACCCGCGCCATCACTCGCTGGCGCTGATCGAGACCGGCAAGAGCGGCATGCATCACATGATGGTGGAGCTGTTCTCGCTCGACGACGTCGGGCAAGCCTACGACGTCGCGCTCGGCGAGCCCGACCGCATCGGCGTGACGCTCGGCCGCCACACCAATGATTTCATGACCTCGTTCTACGCCAAGACGCCGTCGTCCTTCATGGTCGAATGCGGCTGGGGCGGCCGCGAGCTTGGTGCCGACTGGCAGCCGGTCGAGATGCATCATGGCCCGAGCCTGTGGGGCCATGAGCGGGTCTGGCTGCCCGAAAAGGACCGCGCGGTCGCGCGCGACATGCGGTTCAACGCCGCGCGCGAAGGCCTGCGCGCGCCGGTGCAGGTGCTGGACGGCAATTACAGAGCTGATGTCGGGGACGTGCGCGTGGTGGGACGAGGTGAGGCAGTAGCGCTGTGCGTGCATCGCGGAGTAGCGACTTGGTCCGAGCGGATCGGCAGTCCAAGGCGATCTGGCGCAACGCCGGCAGCACTCGCCGCGCAAGTCATGCTCGCCGCGACAATGACGCGCTTCAGCCGCACTTTTCCAGAGCGCGGCCATTCTTCATCCGCGAACTCGCCGCGTTCGTGAACAGATCACTGCGGCGCAGATCTGCCGGACTTCGGCAATGACGTCGTCCGGCAGGCCTTACCTTCTCAGCGTCTTCCGAGATGCTTCCGGAAATACTCCGTCGCCCGGCCCCAGGCCTGCTCGGCGCATTTGCGATCGTGCACGCTCAAACGCTGCTCGTTGGCAAAGCCGTGCTCGGCGTCATAGCGATGAATGTCGAGCGGCTTGTTCGCCGCCTTCATCGCCTTCTCGAAGGCATCGACCGCGGCCGGCGTGCACCAGTCGTCCTTGCTGGCGAAATGCGCCTGCAGCGGGATGCGCACGTCGGCGGGCTTCGCCGCCTGCTCCGGCGGAATGCCGTAGAACACCACGCCAGCGGTCAGCTCCGGAATTTTCGTGGCGCCGATGATGGTCACCGCGCCGCCGAGGCAGAAGCCGGTCAGGCCGACCTTGGCGCCGTTGCGCGCCAGGTATTGCGCGGCGCCGCGCACGGTCTGCGTGGTGGCGTCCATGAAGTCGAGCGAGTTCATCTCTTTGCCGGCCGCGTCCGTGTCGTGATACGGCACCACCGTGCCCTTGTAGAGATCGGGCGCCAGCGCATCGAAGCCGGCGCGCGCGAAGCGGTCGCACATGCCCTTGATCTGGTCCTGCAGGCCCCACCATTCCTGGATCACCACGACGCCGGGCGCGTCGCCGCGCGCCGCGTTGGCGAGATAGCCGGACGCGTCCTTGCCGTCCGGACGCTTGAAGGTGATGATGGTGCCCATGGTTCCTCCGACGTTTTTCGGGACCGTTGGCGGCATTCTGTCCGCTGAAGCGCCAAGACGCAATCACACTCCCGTCATTGCGAGTGAACGCAAAGTGATCCGACACGTAGCCCGAATAAGCTCCGCGATATGCGGGTCACCCCGGGTGTCGCTTCGCTCACCCGGGCTACGCGCCTGCACGACGAAAAAAGCCCCCGAAGGGGCTTTCTCGAAAACGTTGACACGCCGCTGCAGCTCAGTGCGCGTCGGCCCAGACCTTCTTCTTGGTGAAGTAGGTCATGCCGGCCAGAATGATCAGCACGATGAACACCATGAAGCCCATCTTCTTGCGCTCCTCCATATGCGGCTCGGCGGCCCACATCAGGAAGGTCGTCACGTCATGGGCGTATTGCGCAACCGTCGTCGGCGAGCCGTCGTCGAAGGTCACCTGGCCGTCGGACAGCGGCTTCGGCATCTTGATGGCGTGGCCCGGGAAATACTTGTTGTAGTAGGAGCCGTCGGGGATGGTGACGCCGGCCGGCGGCTTGTCCTCAAAGCCCTGCAGGATCGCGTCGACATAGTCCGGACCCTGTTCCTGGTACTGGGTGAAGAAGTCGAAGATGAAGCCGGGGAAGCCGCGCTCATAGCCGCGCGCCTTCGTGATCAGCGACAGGTCGGGCGGCAGGCCGCCGCCATTGGCGGCGCGGGCCGCCTGCTCGTTCGGGAACGGCGCGGGGAAATAGTCGGCCGGGCGGCCGGGCCGCTCGAACATCTCGCCCTGGTCGTTCGGACCGTCCTTGATCTTGTATTCGGCGGCGAGCCCCGCGGCCTGCGCCTCGGAATAGCCGGGGCCGCCATGGTCGGCGATGTTGCGGAAGGCGATGTAGGACAGCGAGTGGCAGTTGGAGCAGACTTCCTTGTAGATTTTCAGGCCGCGCTGCAGCGAGCCGCGATCGTAGGTGCCGAACGGTCCCGAGAACGACCACTTCTGCGCCGGCGGCGTCGCAGCCTCTTCGGCGCGCGCCTGGCCGGCGCTGCCGATGACGAGACCGCCGGCAACACAGCGCGATCACGGCGACGACCATCGGCGGCGACCTTGCCGCTCCTCGCCAGCACCGCATCCGCAATCGAGTTCGGCACGGGGCGCGGCGTCTCGATCCGGGCGAGCAGCGGCAGCACGATCAGCAAGTAGGCGAAATAGCAGAACGTGAGGATGCGGCCGAGGATGACATAGATGCCCTCCGGCGGCTTGGAGCCGAGATAGCCGAGCACGATACAGACGAACACGAACATCCAGAAGAACTGCTTGGCCAGCGGGCGATACTTGCAGGAGCGCGTCCTGGCGCTGTCGAGCCAGGGCAGGAACACCAGCAGCAGGATCGAGGAGAACATCACGACGACGCCCGCGAGCTTGTTCGGGAATGCTGCGAAGCATCGCGTAGAACGGCAGATAGTACCATTCGGGCACGATGTGCGCGGGCGTCTGCGCCGGGTTGGCCACGATGTAGTTGTCGGCGTCGCCGAGATAGTTCGGCATGTAGAAGATGAACCAGGCGTAGAGCAGCAGGAACACCGAGACGCCGAACATGTCCTTGATGGTCGCGTGCGGCGTGAACGGCACCGAGTCCTTGTCGGTCTTGATGTCGAGACCGTCAGGATTGTTCTGGCCGGCGACGTGCAGCGCCCAGACGTGCAGCACCACCACGCCGGCGATCACGAACGGCAGCAGATAGTGCAGCGAGAAGAAGCGGTTCAGCGTCGGATTGCCGACGGAATAGCCGCCCCACAGCAACGTCACGATGCTGTCGCCGACATAGGGGAAGGCCGAGAACAGATTGGTGATGACGGTGGCGCCCCAGAAGCTCATCTGGCCCCACGGCAGCACGTAGCCCATGAAGCCGGTCGCCATCATCAGGAGGTAGATGATGACGCCGAGGATCCACAGCACCTCGCGCGGCTCCTTGAACGACCCGTAATACAGGCCGCGGAACATGTGGACGTAGACCGCGAAGAAGAACATCGACGCGCCGACCGCGTGCATGTTGCGCAGCAGCCAGCCGTAATTGACGTCGCGGACGAGCAGCTCGACCGACTTGAAGGCGAGATCGGCGTTCGGCGTGTAGTGCATCGCCAGGATCACGCCGGTCAGGATCTGGATGCCCAGCATGAAGGACAGGATGGCGCCGAAGGTCCACCAGTAGTTCAGGTTGCGCGGCGTCGGATACGCCACGAACGAGGAATGCATGAGGCCAAGAATCGGCAGGCGCCGTTCGAGCCACTGCAAGGCTGGATGGCTCGGCTGGTAGTCGGAGGGTCCGCTCATGATGCGATCCTGAGGAAGCTGAAACGAGGGCGTGAAGTCCCGGTGAGGCGCGGGCTTCAGCCGATCTGGATTTTGGTGTCGGAAGCGAAGGCGTAGGGCGGCACGGCCAGATTGGCGGCGCCGGTCCCTGGCGGATACGGCCGGAGGAGTCGTATTGCGAGCCGTGGCAGGGGCAGAAGAAGCCGTCGTAATTGCCCTCATGGGCGATCGGGATGCAGCCGAGATGGGTGCAGATGCCGATCACGACCAGCCACTGGTCGTGGCCGTCCTTGACGCGGGATTGATCGGTGGCGGGGTCCTTGAGGTCGCCGAGCGGGACCTTCTGGGCCTCCTCGATCTGCTTCTTGGTCCGGTGCATGATGTAGATCGGCTTGCCGCGCCAGAACACCTTGATGTCCTGACCGTCGGCGATCGGGCTCAGGTCGACCTCGATCGGCGCGCCGGCCGCAATCGTCGAGGCGTCCGGATTCATCTGGGAGACGAAGGGCCAGAGCGCGGCGAGGCCCGAGACGCCCGCGGCCGCGCCCGTTGCAACAAAGAGGAAATCACGGCGTGTCGGATGGTCCGCCGAAGACGTTGTCGTCACGATTCCAAACCCTTTCCAAGCTCGCAGCCGGTGGAACCGCCCCGAAAGACGCCCCAGACGTCAACGGGATAGGATGCCGGCGCCCGCGACCCCCGCGGCGGCAGAAGACCGGCTTTTTCGGCTGATCGAGGGCCAAACAAGCAGTCCAGAATCGTTCTATTGGCACCCTTGCCGAAAGAGCGCAAGCCCACTATCCGCCAGCCCACGTGCAATGCACTAAATCCGTCCAGACCGTTGTTTTATTCATACATTCCGCAGAGGACACGACCAGGATGGAATTGCGCTTTTTCCAGCCCGACATCCCCCAGAACACGGGCACCATCCTGCGGCTCTGCGCGTGCCTCGATGTGCGGGCCCATATCATCGAGCCGGCGGGCTTTCCGGTCTCCGACCGCGCCTTCCGCCGGGCGGGAATGGACTATCTCGACCAGGTGACATGGATGCGTCACGATTCCTGGAGCCGATTCGAGGAATGGCGCCGCGGCGAAGGTTTTCGGCTGCTGCTGTTCACCACCAAGGCCGCCGTCTCCTACCTTGATTTTCGCTATGCGGCGTCGGACATCCTGCTGTTCGGACGGGAGACCGTGGGCGTGACGGACGAGGTGCGTGGCGGCCGCGGACGCGCGGCTGAAGATCCCGATGAAGCCGGCCTTGCGCTCGCTCAATGTCGCCATGGCGGCGGCCATGGTTGCCGGTGAGGCGCTGCGGCAGACCCGAAGGACGTGAATTGATGGACGCAAACGTCATCGAGCATCGCAAGGCAGCGGGCGCGCGCCTGGTTCGAGGCGCTGCGCGACGACATCTGCGCCGCGTTCGAACAGCTCGAGGACGAGGCGCCGGCTGCGCTCTACGGCGGCGAGCCGGGCCGCTTCGAGCGCACGCCATGGCAGCGCACCGACCATACCGGCGCGGCGGGCGGCGGCGGCGTGATGTCGATGATGCGCGGCCGGCTGTTCGAGAAGGTCGGCGTGCATTGCTCGACCGTGCATGGCGAGTTCGCCCCGGAATTCCGCGCGCAGATTCCGGGCGCGGCCGACGACCCGCGCTTCTGGGCCTCCGGCATCTCGCTGATCGCGCATCTGCACAATCCGCACGTGCCCGCCGTGCACATGAACACCCGCTTCGTCGTCACGACCAAAGCGTGGTTCGGCGGCGGCGCCGATCTGACGCCGGTGCTGGAGCGGCGGCGCACGCAGGAGGACAAGGACACGCTCGACTTTCATGCCGCGATGAGGGAGGCCTGCGACGGCCCGAACGGCGTCGCCCATTACGACAAGTACAAGAAATGGTGCGACGACTATTTCTACCTGCCGCATCGCAAGGAGGCGCGCGGCATCGGCGGCATCTTCTACGACTGGCATGACAGCGGCGACTGGGACGCCGACCTTGCCTTCACGCAGGACGTCGGCCGCGCCTTCCTGAAGATCTATCCCGAGCTGGTGCGGCGCAATTTCGCGACAGCCTGGACGGCGGAAGATCGCGAGGAGCAGTTGATCCGGCGCGGACGCTATGTCGAGTTCAACCTGCTCTACGACCGCGGCACCATTTTCGGGCTGAAGACCGGCGGCAATGTCGACTCCATCCTGTCGTCGATGCCGCCCGAGGTGAAGTGGCCGTGACGACGAAGCTGCCGCGCGCCATGCTGATCGACATGGACGACACCATCCTGTCGGCCTACGGCCGGCCGGAGATCGCCTGGAATCACATCGCGGGCGAATTTGCCGGCGAGCTTGCGCCGGTCTTGCCGCAACAGGCCGCCGCCGCGGTCCTGACCTTCGCGCGCAATTTCTGGGCGACGGCCGAGCCGGCATGGCGATTGAAGCTCGACGAAGCGCGGCGCCTGGCGGTGCGCGGCGGCTTTGCCGCGCTGGCCGCGAACGGCCACCCTCGCCTCCCGACGAACTCGCGAACCGCATCGCCGACCGCTTCACCCGATATCGCGAGGAGGAGATGTTCGTCTTCCCCGGCGCGCATGAGGCGATCGATGAACTGAAGGCGCTCGGCGTCAAGCTCGCGCTGGTCACCAACGGCGCGGCCGACACCCAGCGCGCCAAGGTCGAGCGCTTTGCGCTGGCGCACCGCTTCGATCACGTCCAGATCGAGGGCGAGCATGGTTTCGGCAAGCCGGACGAGCGCGCCTATCTGCACGCGATGGACGCGCTCGGCGTCACCGCGCGGCGAGACCTGGATGATCGGCGACAATCTGGAATGGGAGGTCGAAGCGCCGCAGCGGCTCGGCATCTACGCGATCTGGATGGACGTGCATGGCGACGGCCTGCCGGAGGGCTCGACGGTCAAGCCCGACCGCATCATCCGTTCGCTGACGGAGCTGGTGCCGGGGAAGCGGTAGACCAACGTGCAGCGCCGAAAGCGCGGAGTTGAGGAGCAGTCCATGACGGTGCTGAAGGTGGGCTTTGTCGGTATCCGAACCGATCGGCTGGATGAAACCGTTGCGCTCTTCCGCGATGTGCTCGGCATGCCGGTCAACAGGCAGACCGGCGACCTGGTGGGGTTCAATCTCGCCGACGGCACGATTTTGGAGCTGTATAGTCCGGCCAACGAATTTCACAGCTTCTTCAAGACAGGCCCGGTGGTCGCATTCAGGGTCGACAATTTCGACATCGCTCGCCAGGCGATGCTTGCAGCCGGCGTCAAATTCATCGGTGATGTCCAGCATGCGGACGGCGACAGCTGGCAGCATTTCTACGGTCCGGACGGCACGGTCCTGGAGATCATCGGCGCCGGGCAAGGCGCACACCCGCATGCGTCGGGATAAGCCTTCGCTCTCCGTGTTGCTGGCGGCGCCATTGCGGATGTTGAACTCAAAAAACCACCAACTGTCGTAGCGCCGCCGAGATCATCACCAGCCCGCCGGTGATCACGGCGACATCGAGGATCGCGGTGTGGATGTGCACCGGCATGCGCTCGACGAAGGCTTTGGCGAGGAACGCGCCGGGCACGCCGATGCAGCCGATCAGAAGCGCGAAGGCGAGCACCTGCGCGGTGACGACGCCGGCCAGCCCGAACACCGAAATCTTGATCACGCTGGTGACGATCGAGATCACCGCGTCGGTGGCGATCACAGCGGCGCCTTCGAGGCCAGAGGCCATCAACAGCGACAGCAGGATCACGCCGGAGCCCGAGGTGCCGCCGACCACGACGCCGTAGCCGACCGCACCGGCGGCGAGTGTCGTGTCGCCGATGCGCACGGCGCGGCGGCGAAGCACGCGGCGCAACGGCACGCTCAGCATCAGCATCGTGCCGATCACCAGCGCGGCACCGGCATTGGTGAGCCGCGTGTAGCCGTAGGCGCCGAGCGCGGTGGTGAAGGCCGCGGCCACGATCACGATCAGCGCGCGGCGGCGATCGACATAGCGGAAATAGGCCGTCGCGCGGCTCAGATTGGCGAAGATCGCCGAGATCGCGATGATCGGCACCACGGGCTCGGCGCCGATCAGCGGCACCAGCACCAGCGGCATCAGCGCGCCGGTGCCGTAGCCGGCGAGGCCGCCGACGATCGCCGCGAACATCGCGACGACTGCGACCAGCAGCAGCTGCAAGATCGAGATATCGGCGAAGCCGGACAGAATGCTCACGAGCGCGCATCGCCCTTCAAGCGCGCGATCGCCTGGTCGGCGATCGCGGACAGCGCGGCCGTAGCCAGCGGAAAGTCCGCGGCGAGCCAGGCATCCTCGGCGAGCGCGAGCACCTGGCCGAGCGCCGGGCCTTCGGCGATGCCGCGCGCGGTGAAGTCGGCGGCCTTCAGCGGGAATTTCGGCGCGGTCCAGCGCTCCGGCAACCGCGCCAGCTCGGTCCAGTGCCGGCTATCGCCGCCCGCGCGCGCCCAGGCGAGCAGCAGGCGGTCGCGATATGGACCTTCGCCCAGACGATAGAGTCGCCGCCTGGCGCGCGCCTCGTCCATGCCGGCAAGCCGCCACCAGCGATGGCCCATGGAATCGAGCGCCTTGGCTTCCGCATTGGAAAGCCGCAGCCGCGTCGCGATCCTCTTGGCGTCCTCGGTGACGGCAACGCCGAGCGCGGCGAGCCGGCGCATCGCATCCGGCTTGCAAGCCGAGCGCGCGCTCGGCTGCGATCATCGCCGCAAACGGTCCGCCATAGGTGACGCCGCCGACGATGGCCTGCAGCAAGCCGCTGTCGGCCATCGCCTCGATGGCGCCGGCCGCGCCGTCGGCGACCAGCAGCTTGAGCATCTCCATCCGCACCCGTTCGGCAGAGAGCGTCGCAAGTCCTGCGCGTCCGCCGATGCAGGCGAGATAGCCGGCGCGATCCACCTCGCCCGCCCCGAAGGCGGCGTGCATGCGGAAGAAGCGCAGGATGCGCAAATAGTCTTCCTCGATCCGCTTGCTCGCCTCGCCGATGAAGCGCACGCGCCTTGCTGCGATGTCGGCGAGCCCGCCGACATAGTCATGCACCACGCCATCAGGACCGACCGACAGCGCATTGATGGTGAAGTCGCGACGGTTTGCGTCGCCCAGCCAGTCGCGGCCGAACGAAACCCTGGCGTGACGGCCGAACGTCTCGGTATCCTCGCGCAACGTCGTGACCTCGAACGGCGTGCTGTCCACGACCAGCGTGACGGTGCCGTGATCGATGCCGGTCGGCACGCTCTTGATGCCGGCCGCCCTGGCGCGGCGGACCACCTCGTCCGGCACGGCAGTCGTTGCGATATCGATTTCGCCGACCGGCAGCTTCATCAGTGCGTTGCGCACCGCGCCGCCGACCGCGCGCGCTTCCTCGCCATCGCCATTGAGAAGCTTCGAGCACGCGGGCGGTCGCACCTGTCGTGAGCCAGGACGCGTCACCCAGCGTCGCTGTGCTCATTTCTCAACTCCGGGAACGAACTTGCCGTTCTCCATATGCGCGGGGATGTAGGTCGAGCCGGGCGGCGCGCCGGAGAAATGCGCCAGCAGGATGAAGCTCAGGACCACCAGCAGCAGCGATCCCAGCACCAGTTGCGCCACCATCCGGATCGGCCACGATGACGGCGCCATCACCGCCGAACGCGTGGCGAACAGGAACAGCACGTAGATGCCGAACGGAATCAGGAAAACGCCGATCTCCGTCAGCACCGGGCGGATCATGACGCGCAGATCCGTTCGTACAGCACGCGCAGCATGCCCGCGGTGGCGCCCCAGATGTAACGCTCGGCATAGGGCATGGCGTAATAGGAGCGCTCCATGCCGCGGAATTCCTTGCTGTGAACCTGGTGATTGGCCGGGTTCATCAGGAAGGCCAGCGGCACCTCGAAGGCGTCGACCACTTCGGAATGGTTGATCGTCAGCGCAAAACCCGGCCGCACGCGGGCGACCGTCGGCAGGATGCGGAAGCCGAAGCCGGTGCCGTAGAGGTCGAGATAACCGATCGGATCGACATAGGAGCGGTCGAGCCCGACCTCCTCCTCCGCCTCGCGCAGCGCCGCATCGAGCGGCGATTTGTCGGTCGCATCGATCTTGCCGCCGGGAAAGGCGATCTGGCCGGCATGCTCGCGCAGCTCCGTCGTGCGCTGCGTCAGCAGCACCATCGGCTCCTCGCGCTCGACGATGCCGATCAGCACCGCCGCCGGGCGCACCGGCTGCTCGCGCGCGATGATCTCCAGCATGCGGTCGGTGCCGGCATCGCCGCTTGGCGGAATGATGTTGGGATCGACCAGCCCCGGCGGCACGTCGAAGCTCAGCCGCGCATGTGCGCGGTTGAAGAATTCGGCCGCGGAGACGGCCGGCGTGATCTTCAGCATCGGCTCGTTCAAAGCGCCGCCCTCACCTGTTCGGCATCCGCCATCGGAAAAAACTCGCCTGACGACATGACGCCGAACATATCCTGACCGTCAACCTCGCGCTCCTCGCCGAGATCGACGAGATCATAATACAGCGCGCGCGTCACCTTGGCCCAGAGGTCGGCGCGGACATGCAGATAGGGCGTGAGCCCACCGTCGGCCGCCATCTCGAAGCGCAGCCGGTGGCCGGCGTCGCACGGCACCCAGTCGTCGACATTGGTGCGGAAGCGCAAGAGGAGGCCCTTCGCATCGTTCTCCTTCACCATCTCCACCGCCGTGAACGGCGCGTCGTCGACACGGATGCCGACCTTCTCGACCGGCGTCACCAGGAAGTGCTTGTCGCCCTCACGCTTGAGAATCGTCGAAAACAGCCGCACCAGCGCGTGACGGCCGATTGGCGTCCCCATGTAGAACCAAGTACCATCGGAGGCGATTCGCATGTCGAGGTCGCCGCAAAACGGCGGATTCCACAGGTGCACCGGAGGCAGCCCCTTTCCGGCAGGGGCGGCGTTTGCCGCCTCCCGCGCAGCGACGGTCAGGCCTTCAAGGTTGGTTGTGCTTTGCCCTTGCTTCGCCATGGTTTGCCTTGACGCTGCCTCGTAGTGTGCCGCAGTGGCTATCCACGACTTCGGAAGTCAGCACTAGGACCTACCGCTTGCGCCTGTCCATAATCCATGCCGAACCAGACGTCCGCCATCGCGGCCGCACGATCGATGCTTGACTACGTTGGATTGTGGCGGCGGTTCCCGGGGTTAATACGGGTTCAGGTCGCCACATCGTGATGCAGTTCATACCCCGAAAACCCGATAATGTGGGGATAGTTTAATTCAACGAATACATGGACTCTGCACGGGTTTAGCATGGGTTCATGGCATGAGGTTTGCGGTGCGAAGCGAATGTTTGAGCGCACCGTCAGAACAGGAGCTGACGGATGGCGGAGAGCGTTGAGAAACTCGAGGACGTGATTGTCCGCTCGGCGGAACAGGTCTCGGGACAAATCCGCGCGGCCAAGGAGGCGGTCGCCACCGTCATTTTCGGCCAGGACCGGGTGATCGAAAACACCCTGGTGACGATCCTGTCCGGCGGTCATGCGCTTTTGATCGGCGTGCCCGGCCTCGCCAAGACCAAGCTGGTCGAGACGCTCGGCATCACGCTCGGGCTCGACGCCAAGCGCATCCAGTTCACGCCCGATCTGATGCCCTCGGACATCCTCGGCGCCGAGGTGCTGGACGAGAGCACCAGCGGCAAGCGCGCGTTCCGTTTCATCTCGGGTCCGGTGTTCGCGCAGCTGTTGATGGCCGACGAGATCAACCGCGCCAGCCCGCGCACGCAGTCGGCGCTGCTGCAGGCGATGCAGGAGCAGCACATCACGGTGGCCGGCGCGCGCCACGACCTGCCGAAGCCGTTCCACGTGCTCGCCACCCAAAATCCGCTGGAGCAGGAAGGCACCTATCCGCTCCCCGAGGCGCAGCTCGACCGCTTCCTGATGGAGATCGACGTCGACTATCCCGATCGCGACGCCGAGCGCCGCATCCTGTTCGAGACCACCGGCGCCGAGGAGACGCTCGCCAAGGCCGCGATGCAGGCAGACGCGCTGATCGCAGCGCAGCGGCTGGTGCGCCGCCTCCCCGTCGGCGATTCCGTGGTGGAAGCGATCCTGTCGCTGGTGCGCTCGGCGCGTCCCGGCCCCGAAGGCGGCGAAGCCGGCAAGCTGATCGCCTGGGGCCCCGGTCCCCGCGCCAGCCAATCGCTGATGCTCGCGGTGCGCGCCCGCGCCCTGCTCGACGGACGGCTCGCGCCCTCGATCGACGACGTGCTCGATCTTGCCGAGCCCGTGCTGAAGCACCGCATGGCGCTGACCTTCTCGGCGCGCGCCGAAGGGCGCACCATTCCGGACGTGATCCGGCAATTGAAGACTCGGATCGGTTGATGGCGGTAGCGGACAAGGCCGAGACAAGGGAGATCTCCAGGGAGATTTTGGCAATACGACGAGCCGATGGTGAAAGCCGTACGCTCGCCGCCTCCTTGCCGCGTCTCGTGCTCGAGGCCCGCCGCATCGCCGCCAATGTCATCCACGGCCTGCATGGCCGCCGCCGCGCCGGCGCCGGCGAAAGTTTCTGGCAATATCGCCGTTTCGTCTCGGGCGAGCCGGCCCAGCGC
This sequence comes from uncultured Alphaproteobacteria bacterium, assembly GCA_963696845.1. Taxonomy (GTDB): domain Bacteria; phylum Pseudomonadota; class Alphaproteobacteria; order Rhizobiales; family Xanthobacteraceae; genus Bradyrhizobium. The sequence goes on along the minus strand of CAVOLR010000017.1, from coordinate 68,303 downwards.
GTCGACTGGCGCCGCTCGGCGCGCGACGACCATCTCTATGTTCGCGAGCACGAATGGGAAGCCGCCCACACCGTCTGGCTCTGGCCGGACCGCTCGCCCTCGATGGCCTTCGCCTCCCGCAACGCCCGCGACAGCAAGCTCGAGCGCGCGCTGATCGTGGCCTTTGCGCTGGCCGAGCTTCTGGTCGAGGGCGGCGAACGCGTCGGCATTCCCGGCCTGATGAACCCGACCGCCAGCCGCAGCGTTATCGACAAGATGGCGCAGGCGATGCTGCATGACGATGCAGTTCGCGCGAGCCTGCCGCCCAACTTCGTGCCGTCGTCGCTGGCGGAGATCGTGGTGCTGTCGGATTTCTGGTCGCCGATTTCGGAAATCCACGGCATGCTCGCCGGCCTGTCCTCGTCAGGCGCGCATGGCACGCTGGTGCAGATCGTCGATCCTGCGGAAGAGACCTTCCCCTACTCAGGCCGAATTGAGTTCATCGAGCCCGAAGGTTTTGGCACCATCACCGCCGGCCGCGCGGAAACCTGGGCGCGCGACTATGTCGCGCGCGTCGCGCTGCATCGCGACCAGATCCGCGACGAGACCAACAAGCTCGACTGGCTGTTCACCACCCACACCACAAGCCGCTCGGCCGCCGAACTGCTGCTGTTCCTGCATGGCGGGATGATGGTGAGCAAGGGCGGCGCGCGCCTCAATGTCAAAGCGGGGCGCAGCGCATGATCGCAGGCCTGCCGCTTTCCTTTGCCGAACCGCTGCTGCTGCTGGGCCTGTTGAGCCTGCCGGTGCTGTGGTGGCTGCTGCGCGTGATGCCGCCGCGGCCGCGGCGCATCGAGTTTCCGCCGACGCGGCTGTTGTTCGACATCGCGCCGAAAGAAGAGACGCCGTCGCGCACGCCGTGGTGGCTCACTGCCATCCGGCTGGCCGCCGCGGCGCTCATCATCCTTGCCGCAGCCGGCCCGATCTGGAATCCGCAGACGGGATTGGCCGGCAACTCATCGCCGCTGGTGCTCCTGCTCGATGACGGCTGGAGCGCGGCTTCGAGCTGGGACGTCACGGGTCAAGGCCGCCGACGAGCTGATCGCCAATGCCGACACCAACCGGCGCGGGATTGCGCTGGTGCCGCTGTCCGATCCGTCGCGTGACATCACCATCATGACCGCAAGCGCGGCGCGCGTCGCCCTGCGCCAGCTCACGCCAAAACCTTATTCGATCGAGCGGGTCGAGACGCTCGCCACGCTGGAGCGCTTCCTGAAAGGCGCAGGAGACGCCGAGATCGCCTGGCTCACCGACGGCGTCGACACCGGCCGCGGCGTCGAATTCATCGAAGCCCTCGGCAAGACCATCGGCGATCGCAGCCTGACGATCTTCGAAGGCGGTACGCCGTCGCCGCTGGCGCTCGCCGCCGCCGAGAATGCCGCCGCCAGGATGACGGTGAAGGTGCTGCGCACCGACAACAGTGTCGCCGCCGGCATCGTGCGCGGGCTCGATGCCAAGGGCTCGCCGATCGGCGAAGCGCGTTTTGCCTTTGCGCCTGCCGCGCGCGAGACCGAAGCGGCATTCGACCTGCCTGTCGAGCTGCGCAACGACATCTCGCGGCTGGAGATATCAGGCGAGCGCTCGGCCGGCGCGGTGCAACTGCTCGACAAGCGCTGGCGCCGCCGCGCCATCGGCATCGTCAGCGGCGCGACCAGCGACACCGCGCAGCCGCTGCTGGCGCCGACCTTCTATCTCACCCGCGCGCTGGCGCCGTTCGCCGACGTGCGGCTTGGCGACAAGGCCGCGCCGCAGCAGGCTTTGACGCAATTCCTCGACCAGAAGCTGCCGATGATCGTGATGGCCGACGTCGGCACGCTGACGCCGGAAATCCGCGACCGCCTCGCGGCCTGGATGGACCAGGGCGGCGTGCTGGTGCGCTTTGCCGGCCCGCGGCTGGCGCAAGGCGACGACGATCTCGTCCCGGTGCGGCTGCGCCGCGGCGGCCGCACGCTCGGCGGCAGCCTGACCTGGGAGAAGCCGCAGCATCTCGCTGCGTTTGCGGCCGACGGTCCGTTCGCGGGTCTGAACGTGCCAAAGGACGTCACCGTGAGCCGGCAGGTGCTGGCCGAGCCCGATCCGGGGCTGTCGACCAGGAGCTGGGCCTCGCTCGAGGACGGCACGCCGCTGGTCACCGGCGAGCATCGCGGCAAGGGACTGCTCGACGCTGTTCCATGTCAGCGCCGATATGCGCTGGTCCGACCTGCCGATGTCCGGCACATTCGTCGAGATGTTGCGCAGGATCGTCGATAACTCCGGCTACACCTCGACGCCCGGCGCGGGCGTCGCCGGCGAGACCGGCAAGGAAACGCTGGCGCCGCTGCATATTCTCGACGGCTTCGGTGCGTTCGGCCCGCCGCCCGCGAATGCCAAGCCGCTGCCGGCCGACTACAACGATCGCGCCACGGCCGATCATCCGCCGGGCTTCTATGGTCCCGCCGAGGGACCGGTTGCGGTCAACACGCTCGCCGCTGCCGACCGCATCGCGCCGCTCGACACCTCATCCTTGCGCGCGCGGCACGCGACCTACACCAATGCCGAGCCGCGCGACCTCCGCGGCATGCTGCTGTCGGCCGCGCTCGCGCTGTTCCTGATCGATGCTGTTCATCGTCGCCATGCTCGGCGGCGGAATTGCCGCGCTGATCCGCCGCCGCGCCGCGCCGGCCGCGATCCTGCTTGCCGTGTTCGCGGTCGGCGCGCTGAGCGTGCCATGGCCGTCGCGCGCCGAAAGCAGCGACGAGTTCGCGATGCGCGCGGTGTCGCAGACGCGCCTCGCTTACGTCGTGACGGGCAATGCCGACGTCGATTCGATCGTGAAAGCCGGCATGGCCGGGCTGACGCTGTTTCTCGCGCAGCGCACCGCGCTCGAAGCCGGCGATCCCGTCGGCGTCGATCCCGCGCATGACGAACTCGCCTTCTTCCCGCTGATCTACTGGCCGATCGTGCCGGGCGCGACCAAGCCGCCGCAAGACGCGCTCAACAAGATCGACGCCTACATGAAACAGGGCGGCACCGTCGTATTCGACACCCGCGACGCCGTCGAGGCCGGTCCCGGCGACAACGGCGCCTCGCAGACGCCGGCCATGCAGACGCTGCGCGACCTGCTCTCCTCGCTCGACGTGCCCGAGCTCGAACCGGTGCCGCGCGAGCATGTGATGACCAAGACCTTCTATATCCTGCGCGACTTCCCCGGCCGCTTCACGACGGGTCAGACCTGGGTCGAGGCGCTGCCGCGCGACGACGAAAACGAGGCCGAGGACAAGCGCCCCGCCCGCGGCGGCGACGGCGTCTCGCCGATCATCATCACCTCCAACGACCTCGCCGGCGCCTGGGCGATCCGCCCCGACGGCCAGCCGATGCTGCCGCTGACGCCGGGCGAGCCCAAGCAGCGCGAGTTCGCGTTCCGCGCCGGCGTCAACATCGTGATGTACACGCTGACCGGCAACTACAAGGCCGACCTGGTGCATGCGCCGGCGCTGATCGAACGGCTGGGACAGTAGGTTCGCGTCATGAATTACGGTATCGCCTTCACGCCCCTCGTTCCCTCGCTCGTGCTCTGGATCGCGATCGGCGCCATCGTGGTCATCGCAGGCCTGCTGCTGCTCTCCCGCGCGCGCGGCTGGGCGGTGCGCGTCGCAGCCCTTGCGCTGATCGTGCTCGCGCTCGCCAACCCCTCCTTCACCCGCGAGGACCGCGAGCCGCTGAGTTCGGTTGTCGCCGTCATCGTCGACAAGAGCCCGAGCCAGAATTTCGGCACGCGCAACCAGGAGACGGCGAAGGCGCAGGAAGAGCTCGTCGACACCTTGAAGAAGATCCGGGGACTCGAAGTCCGCGTCGTCGATGCCGGTCAAGCCGACGGCGAGACCGACGGCACGCATCTGTTCGGCGCGCTGCAGTCGGCGCTGTCGGACGTTCCCGTCGATCGCGTCGCGGGCGCATTCCTGATCACCGACGGACGGGTGCATGACATTCCCGCCAACGCCGGCGCGCTCGGCTTCCAGGCGCCGGTGCATGCGCTGATCACCGGCCACAAGGACGAGCGCGATCGCCGCATCGCGATTTCGGCCGCGCCGCGCTTCGGCATCGTCGGCCAGACCCAGACCGTCACCTATCGTCTCGACGACCAGGGCGTCACCGGCCAGCGCGCCAAGGTCACCATCCGCCGCGACGGCGAGACCATCAGCGAACGCACGCTGCAAAGCGGCCAGACCTCCAGCGTCGACATCGACATCAAGCATGCCGGTCCCAACATCGTCGAGATCGAGGCGTCGCCGCTCGAAAACGAGCTGACCCTGGTCAACAACCGCGCGGTGGTCGCCATCGACGGCGTGCGCGACAAGCTGCGCGTGCTGCTGGTGTCGGGCGAGCCGCATTCCGGCGAGCGCACCTGGCGCAACCTGCTGAAGTCCGACCCGAGCGTCGACCTCGTGCATTTCACGATTCTGCGTCCGCCGGAGAAGCAGGACGGCACGCCGATCAACGAGCTGTCGCTGATCGCGTTTCCGACCCGCGAGCTGTTCCAGCAGAGGATCAACGAATTCCAGCTGATCATCTTCGACCGCTACGCCCGCCAGGGCGTGCTGCCGATCGCCTATTTCGACAACATCGCGCGCTATGTGCGCTCCGGCGGCGCGGTGCTGGTCTCCGCCGGTCCCGACTATGCCTCGACCACCAGCATCTGGCGCACGCCGCTGGATTCGGTGCTGCCGGCCGAGCCGGTCGGCGTCACCGAGAAGCCGTTCTATGCGCATCTCTCGGAAGCCGGCAAACGCCACCCGGTGACGCGCGGGCTGGAAGGCGCAAACAGCGAGCCGCCGCACTGGAGCCGCTTCTTCCGCACCGTGGACACGCGCAACGCGGTCAACCCGCCGGTCATGACCGGCGCCGACGGCAAGCCGCTGCTGCTGTTGTCGCGCTTCGGCGAAGGCCGCGTCGCGCTGCTGCTGTCGGACCACATCTGGCTGTGGTCGCGCGGCTATGAAGGCGGCGGCCCGCATCTCGACCTGCTCAGGCGGATGTCGCACTGGCTGATGAAGCAGCCCGATCTCGACGAGGAAGCGCTGCGGCTGCAGGTGCAAGGCAAGGATCTGCAGGTGATCCGCCAGACCATGGCCGACAGCGTCACGCCCGTCACCGTCACCTCGCCGTCCGGCGCAACCCGCGAGCTGACGCTGACCGCCGGCGAGCCCGGCGAATGGCGCGCGACCATTCCCGCGAACGAATTGGGCCTGTGGCAGGCGACCGACGGCACGCTGAAGGCGCTGATCAATGTCGGGCCGACCAATCCGAAGGAATTTTCGGAAGTCACATCGACGCCGGACATGCTGAAGCCGCTGGCGCTCGCGACCGGCGGCGACGCGAAGCGCGTGGTCGACGGCAACAGCATCGACCTGCCGCGCATCGTGCCGGTGCGCGCCACCAGCACCTTCCACGGCGACGGCTGGATGGGCGTGAAGATGCGCGATGCCAGCGTGGTCAAGGGCGTCGGCGTGCTGCCGATCTTCGCCGGCCTGATCGGGCTGCTTGTTGCTGCTCGGCGCGTTCGCCGCCACCTGGCTGCGCGAGGGACGCTGATCTCTCTCGCGTTCCGGTCGTGACGCGAAAGTCACAGCGTTCTGATTCGACACACGCGCTTGATTCGAAGCGCCGGCCCCCGTTGACAAGCCCGCGCCGTCCCGCCGATGTTACATTATAACATCGTCGGGGCCTGCGCCTCGCGATGCGAGGTGTGTTTGGTCATGAAGTGGTTCCGGTCGAACATCAGGACTGGCGCAAGGCTGGCGCTTCTCGCGCTGCTGGTGCAGTTCGCGCTGTCGTTCGGACACATCCATGGCTTCGCGCCGCAGGCGGCGTCGGCGACGCACTTCGGTTCTGCCGGCTGATCATGCCGCCAAGCCTCAGCCCGCACCCAGCCAAGCACGACAGCGACCAGACCAATGATGTCTGCGCCATCTGCGCCGTCATGGCGATGGCGAGCACGGTGCTGTTCTCGTCGCCGCCGATCCTGCTGCTGCCGGATGCGGTTCAGATCCTGCAGGCGATCACCGACGCCGAATTCGCGCATCTGAAATCGGCCGGCACGGCCTTCCAGCCCCGCGCGCCTCCCGCCTCCTGATTCCCGAGCTGATGAACGCCTGAGCGATCGCCCGCACTTTCGCGGCGATCGGCAGGACTTCTCCCATAGCTCCGTCGCATGCCGACGGCAGGCCATCCGCCAAGGCGGACTGCCTGCAGGAATCGGGACAATGCCGAAATCCAAAATACCCATCGCGGCAGTGCAGCCGCGCTGTTGCTGCCTCAGTTTCGGCGGCGTTCATGGCGCAAGCGGAAGCACCGGCGCCCGCGGCAACGCCGACGTCCGCCTTCCGCCGCCGACAAGCCGCGCCGACCAGCTGCCCGCCATTACCGTACATGCACCGCGGCAGACGCAAATCCAGCGGCGGCCTCCGCCCAAGCACTGTCGTCGAGCGCCCCCCGCGCGCAAGCACCGCGTCGCATCGGCAAGCGGCCGAGCGCCGGAACGGTTCAAGCGCCGCGCAAGATCGTCAGGTCGTCCAGCAGACGGAGAAGTTCGACCAGCAGCGCGGCAACATCATTCTGCCAAGACCGGCGCAACGAACTATCAACTCAGCCAGCAGAACATCGAGACACTGCCGCAAGGAAACGCCGCCCGCTCGACAAGATGCTGCTGCAATTGCCGGGCGTGACGCAGGACTCGGCGGCTCAGCGGCGATTTTCATGTGCGCAACGAGCACGGCAACGTTCAATACCGCATCAACGGCATCATGCTGCCCGACGGCGTCGGCGCGTTCCGCAGATCCTCGACACCGGCCTTCGTCGGCACCCTGGACGCTGCTCACCGGCGCGCTGCCGGCGCAATACGGCTTCCGCACCTCCGGCGTGATCGACATCCAGACCAAGAGCGGAGCGGCGCTTCCAGCGGCAGCGTCAGCGTCTATGGCGGCAGCCATCGGACGATCACGCCGAGCTTCGAATATGGCGGGGTCGCGGGGAAGACCCACTATTTCGTCTCCGGCCGCTTCTCAGCACCGGCTCGGCCTCGAAAATCCGATGCCCGACTCTCAAGGCCATTCACGACCGCTCCGAACAGGGAAGGGTCTTCGCCTATACGTCGACCGTGCTCGATCCAACCAGCGGCCTGTCACCATCTCGGGGTTCGGCGCGACCCGTTACAGATTCCCAACAATCCCGGCCAGCTGGCAACGCGGGCGGCTTTTGCGGCGGTCCGTTCGACCCCGCGAACCCGTGCCTCAACCCGGATGCAGTCCCAACCCGAATGCACCGCCTATACGGCCTTCGGCATGAACGGATTCAACTCGAGCACGATCAATCAGAACCAGTACGAGAAGAATCCTACAACGTCGTTGCCTAGCAGAAGTCGCGAAGGCAATTTCGATGCGCAGATCGCCTATTATCACGTTACAGCGAGCTGCACTTCGTTCCCGACCCGATCGGCGATCTCGTCTTCAACGACGTCGCGTCCGACGTTTTCCGCAGATCGTTCCTCAACGGCATTTCCGGAGATTTCGTCCTACCGTCTGACGACGCGCACACGCTGCGCTTCGGCTTCTACACGCATGGCGAGCAGCTCGTGATCGCAACCGTCAATCACCGTTCAGCCGCTCGATCCCGACGATCCGAACGGCCTGACGGCGATCGACGCGCCGTTCTCGATCCTCGACAAGAGCACCAAGCTCGGCTGGCTGGTCGGCACCTACGTTCAGGACGAGTGGCGGATCACCAACCAGCTCACGCTGAATTACGGACTGCGCTTCGACCAGATGTATCAATATGTCGACGCCAACCAGTTCAGCCCGCGCGCGAGCCTGACCTGGAAGCCGCTGGTGGTCGACGGTCCTGCACGTCGGCTACGTGCGCACTTTCACGCCGCCGCCGCAGGTGCTCGGTCGAACGTTCCAACCAATCTTCAACGGGACTACCGCGGCTGTCCGACCGTTACTCCCGATCAGGCCGCCGTGCTGCCCGGCCAGGTGGCCGGCCAGCCGCTGCAGAACGTCGGTGCGATCCCCCGAGCGGGCGCATGTGTTCGACGTCGGCGTCGTGCAGCAACTGCTGCCGCAATGTCCCACGACAGCAGGCTCAATGCCCACCAAGGCACCCGTCGCAGCCGCAGATTGTCCGAGCCTCGAAGTCGGCGGCAGCGTCTATTACAAGATCGCCAGGGACCTGCTTGACGACGGGCAGTTCGGCCCGGCCTACGTGCTCACGGCGTTCAACTACGACAGAGCGTACAATTTCGGCGTCGAACTGAAGGCGACCTTCAAGTACGGCAACTTCTCCGCCGACGCCAATTGGGCCTGGGCGAGGCCAGCTCGCGACCAAGGTCGTGTCCAACCAGTTCCTGTTCGGCCCGGACGAGCTGGTCTACATCGCAGAACAATTGGATCCACACCGACCACGAGCAGACTTTATACGGGTTCGGCCGGGTCGCCTACCGCTGGACCGACACCAATGCTGGTTGACGGCACCACAGCGAGCGCAACCTTGATTTTCGGCAGCGGCTTGCGTACGCCCGGATGGGTGGTCTGCCCCAACTCCGACCACCTGCCCTCCTACTCGCAGGTCAATATCGGCGTCTCGCATGACTTTGCCCATGGCGCCTGGAACAAGCCGATCACGGTGCGCTTCGACGTGGTCAACCTGTTCGACAAGATCTACGAGATCCGGGACGGCACCGGCATCGGCGTGTTCGCGCCGCAATTCGGACCGCGGCGCGGATATTACTTCGGCATCTCGCAGAAGCTCGGGTCGCCCGAGAAAACTGCCGGGTCTTGCCCGGCGTCTACACCAAGGCCGCAGCCGCGGCCCCGATCGCCTACCATTGGAACGGCGCCTATGTCGGCGCCAATTTCGGCGGCGCGTTCAGCGCCGGAGAGCACGTGCTCACGCCCGATCGGCTGGGGCGCGACCAATCCGAGCGGCGCGCTCGGCGGTTTGCAGTTCGGTTACAACTACCTGGCTGCGCCGAACTGGCTGGTCGGCATCGAGGGCGAACTCGGCTGGACGTCGGCTCAGGGCAAGGCCAATTTCGTCGATCCCGCCGGCACGGCGTCCCTTTCGATCACCAGCGACCACAACTGGTACGACACGCTGAGCCGGCAGGGTCGGCTATGTCATGGGACCGCTGATGCTCTACGCCAAGGGCGGCGCCGCGTGGATGAATGCCGATTACCGCATGGAGGTGAACAGCGGGCTCGACGGCGTCACCTTGCCAACACGACCAGGTCCGGATGGACCGCCGGCGGCGGCCTCGAATACATGCTCGGGTCTCACTGGTCGGCAAAGCTCGAGTATGATCATCTCGCCTTCGGCAGCAAAACCCTGAGCTTCGTGAACCCGTTCGGCAACAGCGTGACCGTCGAGTCCTCGATCAACCAGGTCAAGGCCGGCGTGAACTACCACCTCGAAGGATTGCTGTGATGTTGGCCGCCGCGGAGCGGTACCGAAGGCGATGTCCTGAGCAAATGGTGACGGAACTCGCGAAATGCGGCTGGCTGGTCGAGATTCACCTGATGATCTCGGAACGCGAGTCGACACCAGATTTTTCGCTGTTGGAGCGCACGAGCCCTGTGACGCCGAAGAAGCGATCCTGCGCTGTCCAGGCATCGTTCGGCGACGACACGAGAAGACGGCGACGCCTTTCCGATCGTTGAAATCGCATCTCTCAAGCTGCGTGAGGGTGGCGTCAGGCCGTACGCTGCGCGCGTCTCAGGCGGGTGAAGCGAGAACTACATGAGCTAGCGCGCGAAATCCCAGTCGGGCCGGATCGCGCCGGAGACGCCGTCGAACGCGCCGCTTGCGAGCTCGGCGACCAGCAGGCGGTCGTAATCGACCGGGCCGGGCATGGTCGCCCTGCCCTTCGGCACCTTCTTGAAGCCGACGCGGCTGTAATAGGCCTCGTCGCCGACCAGCAGCACCAGCCTGTGGCCCTTCGCCTTGGCATCGTTCAACGCGCGATCGAGCAGCGCGCGGCCGACGCCGCGCTTGCGGAACGGCGGCTCGACCGTCAACGGTCCCAGCATCAGCGCCTTGGTGTCGCCGACACAGATCGGCAGCTGCCGCACCGAGCCCACCATCAGCGTGCCGATGCGCGCGGTGAAGGAGAGATCGAGCAGATGATCGACATGCTCGCGCAAGCGGTAGGCGCTGACAGCACGAAGCGGCCGGGCCCGAAGGTGCGCTCATGCAGCCGCTCGATCGCCTGCGCGTCCTTGGCGGTTTCCGGCAATATGGTGAGGGACAAATCGTTCATGGTTGGAGTGCGGGATAGCATCTGGCGTAAGCGCGGTCCATCGCCGATCCCGCCGCAGGTCTAACGCATTACTTGCCGCTCACCGGCGGCTGGGCCAGATAGGCGAGCAGCTTCATCTCGCGCCGCCCTCGCGTCACGGTGTCGAGCACGAGGCCCGAGGACACCGACAGCACCGCGACGATCATCAGGCCGGTCGACAAGATCGCCGTCGGCAGCCGCGGCACCACGCCCTCTTCGAGATAGGTGACCACGAGCGGGATCGCGAGGCCGATCGCCACCAGCGCCAGGAAGAGGCCGATGATGGTGAAGAAGCGCAGCGGCTTCTCCGAACGATAGAGCTTCAGGATGGTGCCGAGGATGCGGAAGCCGTCGCGCCAGGTGTTGAGCTTGCTGACCGAGCCCTCGGGCCGCGCGTAATAGGGCGTCTCGACCTCGGCGACCGGCATCGCGAGCTCCAGCGCGTGCACGGTCAGCTCGGTCTCGATCTCGAAGCCGTCGGACAGAACGGGGAACGATTTGACGAAACGCCGCGAGAACACGCGATAGCCGGACAGGATATCCGTGAAGGCCTGGCCGAACACCGATCGAGAGGAAGCTGGTCAACAGCCAGTTGCCGGTGCGGTGGCCGCGCCGGTAGGCCGCCTGCTCCTGATCGACGCGCAGGCCCACCACCATGTCGAGATGATCGTTGACCAGCCGCTCGATCATGCCGGGCGCGCTCGGCGCGTCGTAGGTCGCATCGCCATCGACCAGCACGTAAACGTCGGCGTCGATATCGGCGAACATGCGCCGCACCACGTGGCCCTTGCCCTGGCGGCGCTCGCTGCGCACCTCGGCGCCGGCCGCGCGCGCGACCTCGGCGGTGCGGTCCTTCGAATTGTTGTCGTAGACGTAGATTTGCGCCGATGGCAGCGCCTTGCGGAAGCCGCTCACCACGGAGGCGACCGCCGCCTCTTCATTGAAGCACGGCACCAGAACGGCGATGCGCATCGAGGGAGATGTCATTTCGGGGAAGCGCTCGCCATGGGACTTGGGCCGACTTAACGCATATCATGATCGGGCATTTGCCGCCCGCCCGGCAAGGGCTGATCGTCCACCGTCACTCAACGCCATGTCGCGATCGGCGCCGCGCCATCGAGCACCTCGGCGATGCGCCGCCGCGTCCCCTCGGTGGTGCCGTCCGGCAGCGCGCTCGCCGCAAAGAAGCCGCAGGCCACGATCTCGTGGTTCGGCTCCGGCATGCGGTCCTGGCGTGAATTGCCTGACGACGTAGACCGCGACATGATCCCGGCGGGAGACGTGGCTGTTGAAGAACAGGCCGTGCAACTCCGGCTTGCCCGACGGCACGATGCGGCCCTCCTCGAGCAGTTCGCGCGTCAGCGCCTCCATGAAGGTCTCGCCGACCTCGACGCCGCCGCCGGGCAGATGCCAGCCGGCGACATAGGAGTGCTTGACCAGAAACACCTTGTTGTCGGAATCCAGCACCACGCCGCGGACGCCGAGCGTCATGCCGCGGGCGAAGCGCCAATAGAAGTGAAACATCCGCCGCAACAGCGGCTCGAATTTCCTGCGCAACTGGCTTTGCGTGTCCGACATCGCCTTTGATCTTGCGCTGCCGCGGCGCGCTTGCCAATAGATGACGGCATGGCCTTCACGCTTGCGCATTTCTCCGATCCGCATCTGCCGCCGCTGCCGAAGCCGCGGCTGCGGGAACTCGCGGGCAAGCGCGTGCTCGGCTATCTCAACTGGACGCGCAACCGTCACAAATATTACCGGCGCGAGGTGCTGGACGCGCTGGTGCGCGACCTGCAGGCGCATGCGCCCGACCACATCGCGGTGACCGGCGATCTCGTCAATCTCGCGCTGCCGGCGGAATTTGCGCCCGCGCAAGCGTGGCTGCGCAGCGTGGGCGCGCCGAGCGCGTCACCGCGATTCCCGGCAATCACGACGCCTATGTGCGCGCGACGCGGCATCGCTTTGTCGAGATCTTTCGGCGAGTATCTGCGCGGCGATGAGCCGGCGGGCGCAAGCCTTTCCGTTTCTGCGCCGGCGCGGACCGGTGGCGCTGATCGGCCTGTCGTCGGCGGTGCCGACCGCGCCGTTCATGGCGACCGGCACGCTCGGAGCGACGCAGATCGCAGCGCTGGAGCGCATTCTGGTTTCGCTCTCGACCGAACAGGTCTTTCGCGTGCTGCTGGTGCATCATCCCCTGCGGTCGGATTCGCGGCCCAAGCGGCTGACCGACTCCGCGGCCCTGATCGCGCTGCTCGGAAAGCATGGCGTCGAACTGATCCTGCACGGCCACGACCACATCCATTCCACCATGTGGTTCGACGGGCCGGACGGGAAAATTCCCGTCCATCGGCGTGCCGGCGGCGTCGGCGCTGGCGCGCGGCCGGCATCCGGCGGCGGCGTATAACCTCTACAAAATCGAACGCGACGGCAATGCATGGCGCTGCGAGCAAATCTCGCGCGGCGTCGATGGCAATCTGCAAGTCAGTGAGATCGGCCGCACGCGGCTACTATAGTTTCGTCATTGCGAGCGAGCGTAGCCCGAGTGAGCGAATCGATAGCCGCGTGACCCGAATGTCGCTGCGATTCGCTTCGGCGCTACAGCGCTCGCTCGCAATGACGTGGTTAGCTTCACAGATTATGCAAGGCCGCGTACAGCGCCAGCGCGAACAGCGCGGCCGCGCCGACGATGACGCCGAGCACGAACGGTCCAGAAGCCGCCGCGGCGCCGCGGCTTCGCCTCCTCTTCCGGCTCCGGCTCGATCGTCGACACCAGCGCCTGCTCGCGCTCGACCATGCGGCGCGCGACATAATCGGTGACCGCCTTCACGATGACGGGCACGTCGTGGGATTCCGCCAGCACCTTGCGGCCGTAGCGGGTGTCCTGCACGAAGCGATAGATGCGCTTGTCGCGGCCCATCACCACATGCGCGATCACGTCGATCCACAGCCGCGGCGTCACGCCCTGGCTGATGCCGCGATCGAACAGGTCGACATTGTCGGGCATCTCGCGTGAACAGCGGATCGAGCGCCTCGTTGAGGATCTCGAGCCGCGCCACTTCGGCGTCGCGCAGATCGACGACCACGCCGGTGCGATCGGCCGCCTCGATCCGCGCCTGACGCAGCGCATCGCGCAGGCGTATCGGGACGCGTCTCGTCCGCGCCGCTCGGTCCGCTCACTGGCGCCTCTGACATGGCCGGGCCTTGTTTCCCTTGGGGTTGCAACGGCTTAACCTAGCAGTAACCACGGCTTCCGCAAAGGTCGTTTATTTTCAAATACTTGGGCCTTCGACCGGCAGAAACGACAGGCGGCCCCGCCCGGAAATCCGGAGGGGGCCGCCTGCAGTCACATACCCGGCAATGAACGGCTTACGCCGCGGTCCGGTTCGGCTCTTCCACGATCGAGAAGCGCACGCCGGCCTTGTGGCGGTTCTCTTCCGAGACTGCGCGCCAGGCGTCCTCGGCTTCCTTGCGGGTCTTGAACGGACCCTGCACCTGGGCCGAGCCTTCCACGAGCTTGTGGAAGTTCATCGAGCCGAACTCGCCGCCAATCACCCAGAAATTACTGCCTGTGGTCATTGTCAGTCTCCTGTTGTCACTGTTAGCCGAACTGGTTCATCGTGTTGTGGGCGCCGCCCGCCTTCAGGGCAGCCTCGCCGGCGAAATAGCCCTTGTGATCGTCGCCGATGTCGGAGCCCGCCATGTTCTGATGCTTGGCGCAGGCGATGCCCTGACGGATCTCGGCGCGCTGGACGTTCTTCACATAGCCCAGCATGCCCTGCTCGCCGAAATATTCCCTGGCGAGATTGTCGGTCGACAGCGCCGCCGTGTGATAGGTCGGCAGCGTGATCAGATGGTGGAAGATGCCGGCGCGCTTTGCCGAATCCGCCTGGAAGGTCCGGATACGCTCGTCGGCTTCCTTTGCCAGCGGCGTGTCGTCATATTCCGCCTTCATCAGCTCGGCGCGATTGTACTTGCTGACATCCTTGCCGGCTTCCTTCATCGCGTCGTAGACCTGCCAACGGAAGTTGAGCGTCCAGTTGAACGACGGCGAGTTGTTGTAGGCGAGCTTCGCGTTCGGAACGACCTTGCGGATGCGGTCGACCATCTTGGCGATCTGCTCGATATGCGGCTTCTCGGTCTCGATCCACAACAGGTCGGCGCCGTTCTGCAGCGAGGTGATGCAGTCGAGCACGCAGCGATCCTCGCCGGTCCCGGGACGGAACTGATAGAGGTTGCTGGGCAGCCGCTTCGGACGCATCATCTTGCCGTGCTGGTTGATGATGACGTCGCCGTTCCTTGCATTGGCAGCCGTCACTTCCTCGCAATCCAGGAAGCTGTTGTACTGGTCGCCGATGTCGCCGGGCTTGTGGCTCACGGCGATCTGCTGGGTGAGGCCGGCGCCGAGCGAGTCGGTGCGGGTCACGACGACGCCGTCTTCGACGCCGAGTTCGAGGAAGGCGTGGCGGCAGGCGCGGATCTTCGCCAGGAAGACGTCATGCGGCACCGTCACCTTGCCGTCCTGGTGACCGCACTGCTTCTCGTCGGAGACCTGGTTTTCGATCTGCAGCGCGCAGGCGCCCGCCTCGATCATCTTCTTGGCAAGCAGGTAGGTCGCCTCCGCGTTGCCGAAGCCGGCGTCGATGTCGGCGATCACGGGCACGACGTGGGTCCGGAAGTTGTCGATCTTCTCGATCAGCGCCTTTTCCTTCGCCTTGTCGCCTGCCTTGCGGGCGGCATCGAGCGCGCGGAAGGTATCGTTCAGCTCGCGCGAATCGGCCTGACGCAGGAAGGTGTAGAGCTCTTCGATCAGCGCCGGCACCGAGGTCTTCTCGTGCATCGACTGATCGGGCAGCGGTCCGAACTCGGAACGCAGCGCGGCGATCATCCAGCCGGAGAGATACAGATAGCGGCGATCGGTCGTGCCGAAATGCTTCTTGACCGAGATCAGCTTCTGCTGGGCGATGAAGCCATGCCAGCAACCCAGCGACTGGGTGTACTTGGTGGGGTCGCCATCATAGGCCGCCATGTCGGCGCGCATCAGCGCCGCGGTGTAGCGGGCGATGTCGAGGCCGGTCTTGAAGCGGTTCTGCAGGCGCATGCGCGCCACGGCTTCGGCGGTGATCCCGTTCCAGGTGTCCTTGGTCTTGAGCAGCGCTTCGGCCGCCTCAATCTCGCTCTGATACGACCCCGGTCCCTGGAGGCCCTGCTCGCTGATGCCGCGCGGTTGGAAGTTCATGTTCTTGATCCTTTCGGTGACGACAGACCTGCAGCGTTTGTCGCCACCGTCTCTCATCGACATTCTTGACAGTGCATTGCAAAATGCGTGTCAGGAGCTAAACGCGAGCCGGATTAATAAGTACAGATGCATTGATTTCGATTCGTGATGTCATGTAACATATGAACTTGTCATAGATGTCAGTTTGTAAATTTTTGTCACAAATTAGGTCAGAGAGAAGCCTGCCATGCCCGCTGACTCCGGAAAGAAACTGTTCGTCGGCCCGCGCTTCCGGCGCATCCGCCAGCAACTCGGCCTGTCGCAGACCCAGATGGCCGAGGGCCTGGAGATTTCGCCGAGCTACATCAACCTGATCGAGCGCAACCAGCGCCCGGTGACGGCGCAGCTGCTGCTGCGGCTGGCCGAGACCTACGACCTCGATCTGCGCGATCTCGCCACCGCCGACGAGGACCGCTTCTTCGCCGAGCTCAACGAGATCTTCTCCGATCCGCTGTTCCGCCAGATCGACCTGCCGAAGCAGGAGCTGCGCGATCTCGCCGAGCTCTGCCCCGGCGTCACCCATGCGCTGCAGCGGCTCTATGCCGCCTACACCGAGGCGCGGCGCGGCGAGACGCTGGTGGCGGCGCAAATGGCCGACCGCGAAGGCAGCCCGTACGAGGCCAATCCGATCGAGCGGGTGCGCGACCTGATCGAGGCCAACCGCAACTATTTCGGCGAGCTCGAGCAGGCCGCCGAGACCTTGCGCGACGAGCTCAACGTGCCCGCCGAAGAGCTGTTCGCGGCGCTCGCGACGCGCCTGCGCGAAAAACATTCGATCCAGACCCGCATCATGCCGGTCGACGTGATGCGCGAGACCTTGCGCCGCTTCGACCGCCATCGCCGCCAGCTCCTGATCTCCGAACTGGTCGATGCGCCGGGCCGCACCTTCCAGCTCGCGTTCCAGATCGCGCTGGCCGAATGCGGCACGCAGTTCGAGACCATCGTCGGCCGCGCCGGCGCGCTCGACGACGCGGCGCGGCGGCTCTACCGCATCACGCTGGCGAATTACTTCGCCGCCAGCGTGATGATGCCGTATCCGGCCTTCCTCGCCGCCGCCGAAGCGCTTGAACTACGACGTCCATGTGCTCGCGCAACGTTTCAATGCCGGCTTCGAGCAGGTCTGCCATCGCCTCACCACCCTGCAGCGGCCGAACGCGCGCGGCATTCCGTTCTTCCTGCTGCGCGTCGACAACGCCGGCAACGTCTCCAAGCGCTTCTCCTCCGGCACTTTCCCGTTCTCCAAATTCGGCGGCACCTGTCCGCTGTGGAACGTGCATTCGACCTTCGACACGCCGGATCGCCTGCTGAAGCAGGTGATCGAGCTGCCCGACGGCACGCGCTATTTCTCGATCGCGCAGATGGTGCGCCGGCTTGTCGCTCCCCATCCACAACCGCAGCCGCGCTTTGCGATCGGGCTCGGCTGCGAGATCCGCCACGCCGTCGAAGCTGGTCTATGCCGCCGGCATGGACCTCGAGAAGGCCGAGGGCACGCCGATCGGCGTCAACTGCCGGCTCTGCGAGCGCGAGAATTGCAGCCAGCGCGCCGAGCCGCCGATCACGCGCACGCTGATCCTGGACGAGAACACGCGGCGGGTGACGTCGTTTGCGTTTTCCAATGCGAGGGAGTTGTAGCTCTTTTACCCTCCCCTTGCGGAGTCGCCGCCTTGGCGCGAGTGAAGCGCCGATCTTCGCATCGGCTATGGCGAGCGACGTGGTCACACGACGTCTTTGCGGCACGGCGTATCGCTCGCTTCGCGACTCGGGGAGGGTAAGATCAATCCTGCAGCGCGAACGCCTTGCACCAGCCGTCCTTGCTGACCTCGCCCTCGACCACCTTGCAGCCGTTCGGCGCCTCGAACAGCGAGCACAGGCCGCAGCTGTAGATGCCGTTCGGCGTGTCCTGGTACTCGGCCTGCTTTCGGGTCATCTTGTCGGACGCGCGCGCGGCGATGGCGAACAGCGGCGACGCCGCCATCGCCCTTGCAACCGTGCCGATGATGCTTCGCCGCGACAGCATGTCCCTCGCCAAAGTCTCGCCCGATCTCGGCCATCATGCGCCCAAATCGCGTGCACGGGAACCGTCGGCGCATGCCCCATCGGATTCTCGCGATGGAATCGCCGTGATATGTTGGACGGCGAATCAGGGGATTTGCGCTATGGCGGACAGCAACAGCCGGATTGCCTGGCATCGCGCGCAACTGAAGAAGAACCGCGAGGCGCTGAAATCGCTCGAGGTGGCGCGTTTTGCCGGCAGCCATGACAGGCGCGGCGACACCGCCAAGGCGATGGCCGAGCTGCAGCGCAAGATCGCCGAGTCCGAGAAGTGCATCGCGGCCTATGAGCGCGCGACCAAGCGTCCGCTCGGCACCGATTTCGGCAGCCTCACCAATGTCAGCTGGAGCCACTGGAGCGCCCACACCAACGGCGAGCGCTAGTGCATCGGATTGCGCATGAGCCACGGAAAGCCGCTGCACGCTTCTCGCGGGCTCAGTGCCTACATGCCGTGGCTTTCGAACACCTCTTGCAGCCCTGCTGAGCCGCGCCCGATTCGTCTGCAGGCAGCCCTGAACCGCGCCGTCATTGCCGAGATCCTTGCGGCAGAAGTGCTGGGCGTCGCGGGTGCAGGCCTGCCGCTCCTGCGGCGTGCCTTGCGCCAATGCGACGGGAACGCTCGTCAACGACGATCGCAAAGGCGAAAGTCAATCTGATCATCACAACCTCATACTCACAATGGCGGGGAAGCGACCTCGATCGGCCGCGCAGTGTCCGGATGTGAACCCGCGGGGCGCGCGATGGTTCCGTGTTCGCATGTCAAACAGCCGTTCCGCTGCGAGCCACGGTCCGGCCAGGGCGCCGAGCTTGCGATGAAGGCCGACTGGATAGCTTTGCGGTCTCCGCTCTTTGCGCTGGCGCACGCAATTGCAAGCAAATAATCTCGGTTCCACCAACCCGGCGAACGGGCAGTTTGCGCCGATGCTGAAGACACCCGACAGCGGCCAGATCATCGCAACGGACCGCGTCGTTGCGCTCGACCGCGCGCGCACCTTCATCACCCTGCTGGTGGTGCTCTATCACGCCGTCATCAACTACACGCATTTCGGCATCGGCGGCGACCGCATGCGCTGGCTCGGCTTCGACCTCGTGGTGCTGTTCTGCGACAGCTTCTTCATGGCCTGCATGTTCTTCATCTCCGGGCTGTTCGTGCATGACAGCATGTCTCGCCGGGGCGCGTCGAACTATCTGGCAAGCCGCGCCTTCCGCCTCGGCGTGCCTTTCCTGATCTCGATCTTCGTGCTGATGCCGATCGCCTATTACCGCTACTACCATCTCGAGTTCGACGTCTTTCACTACTACGCGCACATGATGACTGTTGGACCGTGGTCGGCGGGATCGGCCTGGTTCCTCTGGGTGCTGCTGGCCTTCGACGCGATCGCCGCGGCGATCTTTGCCGTCGCGCCGCGCGCGATTGCTGCGCTCGGGCGGCTCGTCGATGGCATGCGCGACAAGCCGCTTGCTGCGTTCGCGGCATTCGCGCTGTTCTCGATCGCGATCTACCTGCCGCTGCGCGTCAGCATCGGCGAGTCGCACTGGTCGGCGCTCGGCCACTATCCGATTTTCATCCAGACCAGCCGCGCGCCACTCTATGCCGGATATTTCCTGGCCGGCGTCGCTGTCGGTGCGGCGGGCTTGCGCAAGGGCGTGCTGGACGAAGGCGGCGCGATCGCGCGACGCTGGCGCACATGGTTGGCGATCGCGCTTGCCGGCTACGCGGCGATCCTGCTGCTGGTCTACATCCATCGCAACGGCATGATCGATCTGCGTTCGCCGCCGCTGTGGTGGCACGCGACCTACGGCGTCGCGTTCGCGCTGTTCTCTGCGGCGATGACCTTCGCCGTGCCGGCGTTTTTCCTGCACTTTGCGAAATCGTCCGTTCCGCTTTCTCGACGCCATGCAGAAGCAGGCCTACGGCATTTATCTCCTGCACTTCATTCCGCTGATCTGGCTGCAATATCTCGTCACCGATCCGCCCTTGCCGGCCGTCGTCAAATTCGCGATTGTCTTTGTCGGCACGCTGTCGGCGAGCTGGCTCGCGACCATGGGCCTGCGCAGGATTCCGATCGTCGCGCGGATGATCTGAAAAATGGGAGAGCCGGCATGAGCGCCACCGTCATCGAACGAACCAAAATCCAGGCGCAGGTGCTGGTGCCGCTGGTCAAGGCGCTGCAGGCCGAGCTCGGCGAGGCGCGCGCCAACGCGCTGGTGCGCAAGACGCTCGGCGATCTCTATCGCGGCTACAGCGAGGAGTTCTGCGAAGGCCAAGAACGAAACCGATCTCGGCAAGTTCGTGGCGTCGGCGTTCAAGACCTACGCCCGCGACGATGCGCTCGAATACGACGTCGTCGAGCAAACGCCGGATGCCTATGCGATCGACGTCACGGCGATGCCGCTATGCGGAGTTCTACAAGGAGCTGGGCGAGCCCGAGCTCGGCTTCCTGCTGGTCTGCACCGCCGACTTCGCGGTCGCCGACGGGATTCGGCGACGACGTCAAGCTGACGCGCACGCAGACGATCATGCAGGGCGCCGATCACTGCGACTTCCGCTACCGGCGGGTGAAGAAGCAGGACTGAGCCGCGCGGCTAGCTATGCGGCGTCAGCTGCAACTCCAGCAAGGCCAGGCGTTGCAGGGTCGTCGTGTCGCGTTCGCCCGTCTGCGCCGTGCGCAGGATGGATTCGGCCAGTTGGGTTACCTGCCCTGCGGTCACCGGATGCGGCAGCGTCGCCACCGAGGCATCCAGCGCCTTCGCCATCACTTCCACCGTGTCCGGGGCGAAGGCTGCGTCCGGAAAATCTTTCATCGCATCACCACAATGGGTATGCAGAAAAACGCTTCTGATGGCAGCCCGGTTCCGCCGGGAACACTCCGAATGGCGCGAAATCGTCGGAAGCCTACGACAGAAACTTGACGCCGAAGGTCGTGCCGCGGCGCCACACCACTTCGCAATTGCGGCTCTGCGGACGGCTCGGCACCAAAGTCAGTCCGAACTTGTCGCCGATGTCGATTCCCATATCGGTCACGACCCGCGCGCCGCCGGGCGAGACATCCAGCACCGTGCAGTCGCGTTTGGTGGCGCCGTTGTCGGTGCTGATCCAGCCGGTATGCCGGCTCAAATGCCGCCGCAGCTCGCGCTGGACCTTACTCTTTGCCTGCTCCACGCTCATGATCGTTGTCCTTGGATTCACAAGCTTCCACCAGCCAAATTAAAGCCGATCTCGTAAAACCCGGCTTAGCGCGTTACTCTGCAATTTATCGATTCCAATCCTGATAGTTAAGGCGGTCCCCCCGGTGAACATCATGGTCAAGACACGATTTGCGATGGCAACCCTCGCGAGCGGCGATCGCCCTTTCGACTGCGGCATTCGCGCAGCAGCCGCTTCCGCCGATGGGAAGAACGGCTCCCGCCAGACCGCCCGCCGCTGCGCCAAAACCGCCGGGCGCGCCGGTACGCCTTGCCGCGGTCCCCTCGCGCAGCGGCGCCGCCTGCCACAATGGCGCGAGTTTCGAGCGCTTCCTCGCCGACCTCAAGCAGCAGGCGATCGCGCAAGGCGTCTCGCAGCGCGCGATCAGCGAGGCCTCGCCCTACCTCGTCTACGAGCAGAGCATCGTCAACCGCGACCGCGGCCAGCGCGTGTTCGGACAGATTTTTACCGAGTTCGCCGGCCGCATGGCCGCGGCCTACCGCATGCAGAGCGGCCAGGCGCATATCCGGCAATATCAGGCGGCGTTCGCGCGCGCCGAGAAGGAATATGGCGTGCCGCCCGCCGTGATCGCCGCGTTCTGGGGACTGGAGAGCGACTTCGGCGCCAACATGGGCAACCTGCCGGTGCTGCCGTCGCTGGTGTCGCTGGCCTATGACTGCCGCCGCAGCGAGCGCTTCCAGAACGAGACCATCGCCGCGCTGAAGATCGTCGATCGCGGCGACCTGTCGCCGAGCGAGATGATCGGCTCGTGGGCCGGCGAGCTCGGCCAGACGCAATTCCTGCCGACGCATTACTTCACCTACGCCGTCGATTATGACGGCGACGGCCGCCGCAACATGCTGCGCAGTGCGCCCGACGTGATCGGCTCGACCGCGAATTATATCGCGACCGGGCTGAAATGGCGGCGCGGCGAGCCGTGGCTGGAAGAGGTGCGCGCGCCGCAGAATTTCCCGTGGGACCAGGCCGACCTCACCGTCAAGCTGCCGCGCTCGAAGATGGCGCAGCTCGGCGTCACCTATCCCGACGGCAAGCCGCTGCCGAACGACGATCTGCCGGCCTCGCTGCTGTTGCCGATGGGGCGGATGGGACCGGCGTTCCTGGCCTACGCCAATTTCGCCGCCTATACCGAGTGGAATAACTCGCTGATCTATTCGACCACGGCGGGCTATCTCGCGACCCGCATCGCCGGCGCAGCCGCCGATGCGCAAGCCCGCCGGCGCCGGTCGCGCAACTGCCGTTCAACGAGATCAAGGAATTGCAGGGGCTGCTGGTGCGCGCCGGCTACGACGTCGGCAAGGTCGACGGCGTGCTCGGCCAGGCGAGCCGCACGGCCGTGAAGGCGATGCAGGTCAAGTACGGTCTGCCGGCGGATTCCTGGCCGACCGCGGAGTTGCTGGCGAAGATGCGCGGCGGGCCGCGGCCGCAGGCCGGGCAGCCGCCAGTGCAGATGGCGCGGTAGTCTTCTCCCTCTCCCGCGCTTGTTTTCACCTCCCCCTGAAAGGGGGAGGTCGGCAGCCGCAGGCTGCCGGGAGGGGGTCATTGCACACGCATGCCTCGGGGCTTGACCCCCTCCCCAGCCCTCCCCCTTTCAGGGGGAGGGAGTCGCCGCGGTCAACGCGCGGACAGCGGTTGCTTTCTTCGCGCGCGCCGCCCCATCTCGATGGTACGGACCATCAACAACAAGAGCATCACATGTCCTTTTACGACTCGACCGTCCCCGTCTTCATCCAGATTCTCGGCGCGCTCAACGGCCTCCTCAACAAGGCCGAGGCGCATTGCAAGGCGAAGAACATCAAGGAAGACGTCATGCTCGGCATGCGGCTCTATCCCGACATGCTGCCGCTGACCAAGCAATTCCAGCTCGCCACCGATTTCGCCGCCAAGGGCAGCGCGCGGCTCGCGCATGTCGAGGTGCCGACCACGCCGGACACCGAGACGACGTTCGAGGAGTTGCGGCAGCGGATCGCCAAGACCATCGACTATCTGAAGACGTTCAAGCCGGCGCAGTTCGAAGGCGCCGACACGAAGGACGTCACCTTCCCGGTCGGACCGACCAACACGATGACCTTGCCGGGCCAGACCTATGTCAACCGCTCGGTATTTCCGAACTTCTTCTTCCACGCCGCGACCGCGCACGGCATCCTGCGCCACAATGGCGTGGAGATCGGCAAGCGCGATTTCCTGGGGGTGGCGTAGACAACCTCGTCATTGCGAGCGAGCGCGAAGCGCGTCTCGAACCATGAGGCCGCGGCCGGAGCCTATCGATCCTTCGAGACGCCTGCTACGCAGGCTCCTCGAAGATGAGGAAAGTCTTCTACCGAACGTGGCCTCTCGCAGGCCGAACGCGTCGTCCCCTTGCCAGATCCGCCAGCATTCTTTCCATTTCGCCCGCTCGCGGCTCATCACCCTTGCGTGGGACGAGTGGCTCCCGACATTGCCTCAATGCTAGAAGTGCCCATCTGCAAGCCACCTTCCACACTCCGGAAATCCCGATGACCACGTCAAAACTTCTCGAGCCCTACAAGCTCGGCCCGCTCACCTTGCCCAACCGCCTCGTGATGGCGCCGCTGACGCGCAACCGCGCCACCCCGCCCGGCATGGTGCCAGGCCCGCTCGCCGCCGAATATTACGGCCAGCGCGCTTCCGCCGGCCTGCTCGATCACCGAAGCGAGCCAGGTGTCGCAGCAGGGCATGGGCTATCAGGACACGCCCGGCATCTATTCGAAAGAGCAGGTTCAGGGCTGGCGCAAGGTCACCGAGCGCGTGCATGCGAATGGCGGGCGCATCTTCATCCAGATCTGGCATGTCGGCCGCGTCTCGCATACGTCGCTGCAGCCCGGCGGCGGCAAGCCGGTGGCACCGAGCGCGATCCGCGCCAAGGGCAAGACCTTCGTCAACAACCAGTTCGTTGACATCTCCGAGCCGCGCGCGCTGGAGCTATCGGAAATTCCCGGGATCATCGACGACTTCAGGCGCGGTGCCGTGAACGCACTCGCCGCCGGTTTCGACGGCGTCGAGATCCACGGCGCCAACGGTTATCTGCTCGACCAGTTCGCCAAGGACGGCAGCAACAAGCGCACCGATGCTTACGGTGGATCGATCGAGAACCGCGCCAGGCTGATGCTGGAAGTCTCGAAAGCCGTCGTCGCTGAGGTCGGCGCGGAGCGCACCGGCATCCGCATCTCGCCGGTGACGCCGTCCAACGATATCTGCGATTCCAACCCGCAGCCGTTGTTCGATCACATCGTCGACGGCCTGGAAGCGCTGAAGCTGACCTATATCCATGTCATCGAGGGCGCGACCGGCGGTCCGCGCGACGTCGCGCCGTTCGACTATGCGTCCCTGCGCAAGCGCTTCAAGCGCGCCTACATCGCCAACAACGGCTACGATTTCGCGCTCGCCGAGAAGATGCTGGCCGCCAACGCCGTCGACCTGATCGCGTTCGGCAAGCCGTTCATCTCCAACCCCGACCTGGTCGAGCGCTTGAAGCGCGGCGCGCCGCTCAACGAATGGGACAAGGCGACGTTCTATGGCGGCGGCGCCAAGGGCTATACGGACTATCCGGCGCTGGATGCAAAGCAGGCGGCGGAGTAGCGCTGCCATCTTGCTAGGCCTCGACCGGCCCGGACTATCCTCCCGGCAACATAGAAACTGCCGGGAGGAAATCATGCGCCGTCCGCTGTCTGCCGCCATCGCCATGGCGTTCGCCCTCGCCCTCCCGCATTCGGCACAGGCGCAGGGCGCCGCGCTGACGGGCCTCGTCGGCTCGGCCGAAGAGCCTGTCATGGAAGGCGTGCTGGTCAGCGCCACCCAGGTCGGATCGAACATCACGGTGTCGGTCGTGACCGGCGCTGACGGACGCTACAGTTTTCCGCAGAGCCGTCTGGCGCCCGGTCAATATATGCTTGCCGTGCGCGCGGTCGGCTATGAGCTCGACCAGCCCGCCAAGGTCGAAGTGAGCGCACCGGATCCCGTAATCGCGGATCTGAAGCTGCGCAAGGCGGGCGATCTCGCCGCGCAGATGTCGAACGGCGAGTGGATGGCCAGCATGCCCGGCACCGACCAGCAGAAGGGGCAATTGCTCAACTGTGTCGGCTGCCACACCGTGCAGCGCATCGTGCACTCGAAATACGATGCCGACGCATTCCTGACCCAGATCCTGCCGCGCATGCAGGGCTATGTGCAGCAGAGCCTGCCGATCCATCCGCAGCTGCGCCCCGCCGAGCGGCTGATGGAGGAGCAGGGCGAAGACCGCATCGAGATCTATCGCGCGGTGGCGCAGTATCTGAGCACGATCAATCTCAGCACCACCGACCGGTGGAAGTACGAATTGAAGACGCTGCCGCGGCCGAAGGGCGCGGCGACCAAGGTGATCTACACCGAGTACGATCTGCCGCGCGAAGAAATGGCGCCGCACGACGTGATCGTCGACAAGGCCGGCATCGTGTGGTTCGGGAATTTCGGCGAGCAGAAGCTCGGGCGGCTCGATCCCAAAACCGGCAAGGTCAGCGAATATCCCTACGCGATGCATCGCGACAACGCGCCGACCGGCAGCCTCGGCCTGCGCGCCGACGGCGCCGGCAATATGTGGCTCGGCAACATGTACCAGGCGACGATCGTGAAGTTCGATCCGAAGACCGAGCAGTTCAAGTTCTGGACCTTGCCGCCGGAAGCCAACATTGCCGCGGCGCAGGTCAACATGGTGAGCCCGCAGCATTCCGACGTCGACGGCAAGGTCTGGACCCAGAACAACGGTTTTGCCGGCGTGCATCGCCTCGACATCGCCACCGGCAAGATCGAGACGTGGATGCCGTTCAAGAGCGCGCCCAAGGGCGAGCCGCACAACATCTACGACGTCATTCCGGACTCGCAGAACAACGCCTTCTTCACCGATTTCCGCCAGGGCCAGATCGGCCGCATCGACGCCAAAACCGGCGAGGTCGCGCTGTTCCAGACGCCGACGCCCAAGTCGGCGCCGCGGCGCGGCAACATGGATGCGCAGGACCGGCTCTGGTTCGGCGAATACCGCGGCGACCGGATCGGGATGTTCGACACGAAGAGCAAAGAGTTCAAGGAGTGGAAGCTCGGCACGCGCTGGTCGGCGCCGTACGACGTCGTGCTCGACAAGAACGAGTTCGCGTGGACGGGATCGATGGTGACCGACCAGGTGACGCGGCTGAACACCAAGACCGGCGAAATGACCGATTACCTGCTGCCGCGCACCACCAACATCCGCAGGGTGTTCGTCGACAATTCGACGACGCCGGTCAGCTTCTGGGTCGGCAGCAATGACGGCGCCTCGATCGTCAAGGTCGAGCCGCTGGATTGACGAAGCGGGCATGACAGCGGACCGCCGAAGACATCGTCCGCCAGGCACCGCCGCGTTCAACGCGGGGCGCCGCGACGAAGCGCGGCGGCTGTGCGAACAGGGGCTCGCGCGAGAGCCGGGCGAAGCGATGCTCAGCCATCTGCTCGCCGCGGTGCTGTTTTCGGCAGGCGAGCTTCAGCCGGCGCGCCGCCATATCGAAGCCAGTCTCGTCAGCAGGCCGGACAGCGCGCCGGCGCAGCTGCTGGCCGGGCGTATCGCGCGCGGCCTCGGCGATTTCGACGCCGCGCTGGCGCATCTCGATCGCGCGCTTGCGCTCGTCGCCGCAGCGGGACACGCTGTTCGAAAAGGCCCGAACGCTCGATGCCGCAGGCCTGAAGCCGCAGGCGCGCGAAGCGTGGCGCGCCATTCTCAAAGCCTTGCCGCAAAGCCAGGAGGCTGCTGCACGGCTGGGACGTCTGGCATGGGAAGATGGCGAATACGCGACCGCCGTATCGCTGCTTGAACGCGCGACGATCGGCGAAGCGCCCGCGTCCGTCTGGTTCGACCTCGGCGTCGTTCGCCAGGATTTGCGCGATCACGCCGCGGCCGCCGAGGCCTACCGGAAGGCGCTGGACATCAAGCCCGACTACGCCGAGGCCGCGCTCAATCTCGGCACGGCGTTGCAGGAAAGCGGCGACCTCGACGGCGCCATGCGCGCCTATGCCGACGCCTATCGGTTGCGACCGGACATGTTCGGCACCATCGCGATGGCGCTGACCTCGGCGCCGCACGGCCGGCTGTGGCTCGACGAAGAGGCGCTGCGGCGCGCGCTCGATTCACAGGGTTAGCCGGCCTCGCCGCGCGCGAAAATGCTTGCGGTAGACATTCGGCGCGGCCAGCACCGCGGCCACGGTCTTTGCATAGCTTTCCTGATGCGCGTCGTCGAAGCTCTCGAACACGAGCTGCGGCGCGGCGCGCGGCACCGCGAAGCACTGCGCAACCGGCGTTCCCTTCGGAAGCACGCCGGAAAAATCTCCGTTGGTCCAGACCGCCGGGAAATTGATCCCGCCGTCGTGGAAGCGATCGGCGTCGACCAGTCCCGATATCAGGCGGAACGGCAGGTCGTCGCGGTTGACCGGATGGTCGCGAACAGCGACCAGCCCTCATCGAGTTCGATGGTCCAGAAGCTGTTGAATTTCAGCGCCGCGCGGCCGTTGGCAAACGGCGCGTCGGGAAATTGCGCAGGCGGATGAAAGCTCAACGGCGCGCGAGGATGGCCCGCGGTCGCGGCTCCGGAATGTCCCAGTCCCAGGAGAACGCGCCGCGCTCGACGACCACGTCGCAGGGCAGCAGGATCAACACGCCATAGGCCATCGCGTCGACAAAGGGAGGGCATTGCTTGACGGTGCGGATATCGCGGCCATGAATCTCCGAATGCGCTTTTGCCGGCATGGCACGCAGCCAGTCCGGCAGCGCCGTGCGCGCCGGCACCGGCCGCGGCAGATGCTCTGACAATCGCGGATCGCAGCGGAAAATCATGCGCATGGAAAGCTCCCTTGTCCGCCGATGGTGCGGCGGCGCCGCGCGGCCGTCAATCCAAAGCAAAAGGCCGGGATCGCTCCCGGCCTTCTGGTTTTCGTTCGTCATGCTGCGAGCGCGAAGCGAAGCGATGCCGATCCGGTGGCCACGCATCTCTGGATCCGGCTCTGCGGCGACTGCAAGCGGCGCTCCTCGCGATGACGGGTACAGCAGCAGTGCTCACTTCGCTTCGGCCCGCTTCGGCGGCGAGGCCGGCCACGACTTGATCAGCGTGTCGTAGTCGATGGTCTCGCCCTTCGGCTTCTCGTTCGCGAGCTTGCGCTGCGGCGCGATGTTGCCGTCCTTGGCCGACTTGGCGAACCAGTACTCGGCCGTCTCCTTCTTGTTGAGCTTCGGTCCGCACTCCTTCTGCACGCCCGATTTCTCGAGACGTTCCATCACCGAGTCCTGGGCGGCGGCGAGCGCGTCCATCGCCTGCTGCGGCGTCTTCGCACCGGACGACGCATCGCCGATGTTCTGCCACCACAGCTGCGCGAGCTTCGGATAGTCAGGCACGTTGTTGCCGGTCGGGGTCCACTGCACGCGCGCGGGCGAGCGGTAGAACTCGATCAGGCCGCCGAGCTTGGGCGCGCGCTCGGTGAACGACTTGTCCCAGATGTCGGACTCGCGGATGAAGGTGAGACCGACATGGCTCTTCTTCAAGCTGACCGTCTTGGAGACGATGAACTGCAGATAGAGCCAGGCCGCCTTGCGGCGATCCGCCGGGCGTCGACTTCAACAGCGTCGCCGAACCCACGTCCTGGTAGCCGAGCTTCATGCCGTCCTTCCAGTACGAGCCGTGCGGCGACGGGCGCCATACGCCACTTCGGCGTACCGTCCGCGTTCATCACGGGCAAGCCGGGCTTCACCATGTCGGCGGTGAAGGCGGTGTACCAGAAGATCTGCTGGGCGATCGTGCCCTGCGACGGCACCGGGCCCGATTCGGAGAAGGTCATGCCTTGCGCCTGCGGCGGGGCATACTTCTTCATCCAGTCGAGATATTTGACGATCGAATAGACCGCCGCGGGTCCGTTGACGTCGCCGCCGCGCTCGACCGACGAGCCGACCGGACGGCAGCCTTCCATGCGGATGCCCCATTCGTCGACCGGCAGGCCGTTCGGGATACCCTTGTCGCCGTTGCCGGCCATCGACAGCCAGGCGTCGGTGAAACGCCAGCCGAGCGAGGGATCCTTCTTGCCGTAGTCCATGTGGCCATAGACCTTGACGCCGTTGATCTCCTTGATGTCGTTGGTGAAGAACTCGGCGATGTCCTCATAGGCCGACCAGTTCACGGGCACGCCGAGATCGTAGCCATACTTGGCCTTGAACTTGGCCTTGTAGTCGGGATTCTGGAACCAGTCGTAGCGGAACCAATAGAGGTTCGCGAACTGCTGGTCCGGCAGCTGGTAGAGGTGACCGTTCGGCGCGGTCGTGAACGACTTGCCGATGAAGTCGTTGACGTCGAGCATGGGGTCGGTGACGTCCTTGCCCTCGCCCGCCATGTAGTCGGTCAGGTCGACGGCCTGGCCGTAGCGGAAGTGCGTGCCGATGAAGTCGGAATCGTTGATCCAGCCGTCATAGACGTTCTTGCCCGACTGCATCTGGGTCTGGATCTTTTCGACGACGTCACCTTCCTGGATGATGTCGTGCTTGACCTTGATGCCGGTGATCTCCTCGAACGCTTTCGCCAGCGTGCGCGATTCATATTCGTGCACGGTGAGCGTCTCGGAGACGGCATTGATCTCCATGCCCTTGAAGGGTGCAGCGGCCTTGATGAACCACTGCATCTCCTTCATCTGGTCGTCCTTGGAGAGGGTCGACGGCTGGAATTCGCTGTCGATCCACTTCTTGGCGGCCGCTTCGTCCGCCCAGGCGGGTGAGCTGACCGCAGCCGAAGCCGCCATCAACGCCACCGCGCTCGTCATCATCAGAACCTTGGAAACCAAAGACCCTTTCCTTCTCTCTAAGCGTCGCAT
This sequence comes from uncultured Alphaproteobacteria bacterium, assembly GCA_963696845.1. Classification (GTDB taxonomy): domain Bacteria; phylum Pseudomonadota; class Alphaproteobacteria; order Rhizobiales; family Xanthobacteraceae; genus Bradyrhizobium. The sequence continues at coordinate 38,561 of CAVOLR010000017.1, read as the reverse complement.
GTTGTTCCTCCGTTGCAGCGACTACGTTACTCAGGCCCGGGTTGATCTCCCGGATCTGTCTTCCTCGCCTGACCTCAGACCGTGCGAAACACCAGCACGGCTATGCCAAGCGAAACCAGTGTTGCGAGCCACAGGCTCGTAACCTCGTAACCTTCCTCGCCGATCGGCAGCGTGAAGAGACCGTCGGTGCCGATGAAGGCGATCCACAAGAGATGAATGACCGCGGCGAGGATCAAGCGACACGAACAGCCGGTCGCCGCGCGTGGTCGGAATCGTCAAAATGCCGACGCGCTCGGCTTCGGGGTAGGCGGCGGCGAGCCAGGTCATGACCGCGAGCGTGGACGCCAGCAGCGCGAAGAAGATCGCGGTCGGCAATGTCCAGGCCATCCATGCGATGCTTTCCATGATGCCCTCCCTACACCCTGCCGAGCGCGAAGCCGCGCGCGATATAGTTGCGGACGAACCAGATCACGAGCGCGCCGGGGATGATGGTGAGCACGCCGGCTGCGGCCAGAAGTCCCCAGTCCATGCCGGCGGCCGACACCGTGCGCGTCATCACCGCCGAGATCGGCTTCGCAGCGACCGAGGTCAGCGTGCGCGCCAGCAGCAGCTCGACCCAGGAGAACATGAAGCAGAAGAAGGCGGCGACCCCGATGCCGCTTGCGATCAGCGGCACCAGAATCTTCACGAAGAAGCGCGGGAAGGAATAGCCGTCGAGGAACGCGGTCTCGTCGATCTCGCGCGGCACGCCGGAGACGAAGCCTTCGAGGATCCACACCGCCAGCGGCACATTGAAGATGCAGTGCGCCAGCGCAACGGCCCAGGGCGTATCGAACAGGCCCGATCGCCGAATACAGATTGAAGAACGGCAGCGCATAGACCGCGGCCGGCGCCATGCGGTTCGACAGCAGCCAGAAGAACAGATGCTTGTCGCCGAGGAAGCGGTAGCGCGAGAACGCATAGGCCGCCGGCAGCGCCACCGACACCGACAGGATGGTGTTGATGACGACATATTCCAGCGAGTTGATGTAGCCGGAATACCAGCTCTCGTCGGTGAAGATGCGCCTGTAATGCTGCAAGGTCGGCGTGTGCGGCCACAAGGTCATGGTCGACACGATCTCGCTGTTGGTCTTGAAGCTCATGTTGACGAGCCAGTAGATCGGCAACAGCAGGAAGACCAGGAACAGTCCGAGGATGATTCGGCGGCCGGGAATCGAATGCATCAGGCGACTCCCCTCTTTGCGCGGGCGCTCGGCGCCGGCATTGGTCATGACGGTGTAGAACACCCAGCACACGATCAGGATGATCAGATTGTAGACCAGCGACAGCGCCGCCGCCTTGCCGAGGTCGAACTGGCCGAGCGCGATCTTGACCAGCTCGATCGAGACGAAGGTGGTGGAGTTGCCGGGCCCGCCGCCGGTGACGACGAACGGCTCGGTGTAGATCATGAAACTATCCATGAAGCGCAGCAGCACCGCGATCAGCAGCACGCGATTCATCTTCGGCAGCTGGATCGCGGTGAACACCGCCCAGCGCGAGGCGCCGTCGATTTGCGCTGCCTGGTAATAGGCTTCGGGAATCGACTTCAGCCCGGCGTAGCACAGCAGCGCGACGAGGCTGGTCCAGTGCCAGACGTCCATCACGATGACGGTGACCCAGGCGTCGATGTCGTTCGACACGTAATTGTAGTTGAAGCCGAGCTTGACGAGGATGTAGCCGAGCAGGCCGATGTCGGGACGGCCGAAAATCTGCCAGATGGTGCCGACCACGTTCCACGGGATCAGCAGCGGCAGCGCGAGGGTGACGAGGCAGGCCGCGACGCTCCAGCCCTCGCGCGGCATCGACAGCGCAACGACGATGCCGAGCGGCACCTCGATGGCGAGGATCACGAACGAGAAGAACAGATTGCGCCCGAGCGAGGCGAGGAAGCGGCCGCCGAGATCGGTCGAGGGATCGAGCAGTTCCTTGAACCAGCCGACGCCGTTCCAGAAGAACTGGTTGTTGCCGAAAGTGTCCTGCATCGAATAATTGACCACCGTCATCATCGGCAGGATCGCGGAGAACGCGACCAGCGCGAACACCGGCAGCACCAGGAACCAGGCTTTCTGGTTGACGGTCTTGTCCATCACGCCGTCCCCTCGACCAGGATGCTGTCGGCATAGACATGCACATGGGCCGGATCGAATCTGAGCCCGGCCGTGCCGCCGTTGACCGCAAAACCGTTCGGCACGCGCGCGGCGAGCCTGGCATCGCCGACGCGGACGCGGGCAAAGCGCACGCGGCCGAGATCGTCGATCCGCTCGATATTGGCGGAGAGCAGGTCCGGCGCTGGAGTAGCGATGTCGACGAACTCCGGCCGCACGCCGACCTCGATCTTCGCGCCCTGACGGCAGGCCGTCGTAGTTGCGGTTGAGCGCAATGAGGTGGCCGCCGATGCGCGCTTCCCTGCCCTTCACCTCGGCCGGCACGATGTTCATGCCGGGCGAGCCGATGAAATAGCCGACGAAGGTGTGCGCGGGCTTCTCGAACAATTCGGCCGGCGTGCCGCTCTGCACCACGCGGCCGTCATGCATGACAACGACCGTGTCGGCGAAGGTCAGCGCCTCGGTCTGGTCGTGCGTCACATAGATCATGGTGAGATCGAGCTCGCGATGCAGCGCCTTGAGCTTGGAGCGCAGCTGCCACTTCAATTCGGGATCGATCACCGTCAGCGGCTCGTCGAACAGCACGGCGGCGACGTCGGAGCGCACCAGGCCGCGGCCGAGCGAAATCTTCTGCTTGGCGTCGGCGGTGAGCCGCGTGGCCTTGCGATTGAGATGCGGCGTGAGGTCGAGCAGATGCGCGATCTCGGCGACGCGCTTGTCGATCTCGGCCTTGGCGATGCCGCGGTTCTTCAGGGGAAAGGCGAGATTCTGCCCGACCGTCATGGTGTCGTAGATCACCGGGAACTGGAACACCTGCGCGATGTTGCGCTCTCGCGTCGACCGCGGCGTGACATCGGCGCCGTCGAACAGGATCTTGCCGCGCGACGGCGTGATGATGCCGGAAATCAGATTGAGCAGCGTGGTCTTGCCGCAGCCGGAGGGACCGAGCAGCGCATAGGCGCCGCCCTGCCGCCAGGTCATGGTGACCGGCTTCAGCGCAAAGCTTTCCAGCGGCGCATCGTTGCCGCTGTAGGACTGCGCGAGATCGACGAGGTCAATGCGGGCCATGTCGCATCTCCCTCACGCCGAATCTGGAGAGGCGACGAGCTTGCCCGCCGCATCGAACACAAAGACATTGTCGGGATCGAGCACGGCCTCGAGCGTCTCGCCCGGCTCGTACTCGTGCACGCCATGCAGCACCGCGACCCAATCGGTGTCCGCGCGATGCAGATGCACGAAACTTTCCGAGCCGGTGATCTCGGTCACCGTGACGGTCGCCGGGAACGCGTGGCGGCCGGCCTGGCCATTGGCGATTGCGAAGCTGATGCGCGCGAAAACCGACGCGATAGGCGCCGTCGGCAAGCTTGGCATAAAGCCCCGCGGCGGGCGCAGCGACGCCGCCGGCATATTGCACGCTGCCGTTCTTCTTCTCGATGCCGACCAGATTGAGCGGCGGATCGGAGAACACCTGCGCCACCCGCAGCGTCTCGGGATGGCGATAGACCTTCGAGGTGTCGCCGGCCTGCAGCGCCTCGCCTTCCCACATGCAGATCGTGCGGCCGCCGAGCAGCAGCGCTTCCGACGGCTCGGTGGTGGCATAGACGAAGATCGCGCCTGAGGCCTCGAAGATGCGCGGCAATTCGGTGCGCAGCTCCTCGCGCAGCTTGTAGTCGAGATTGGCCAGCGGCTCGTCGAGCAGCACGAGATCGGCGCCCTTGACCAGCGCGCGCGCAATCGCGGTGCGCTGCTGCTGGCCGCCGGAGAGCTGCAGCGGCGTGCGCGACGAGAAACGGCTCGAGCCGCAACAGTTTCGCGGCCTCCATCACGCGCCGGTCGATCTCGGCCTTCGGCTTGCCCTGCACGCGCAAGGGCGAGGCGATGTTCTCGTAGACGGTCAGCGAGGGATAGTTGATGAACTGCTGATAGACCATCGCGACCGAGCGCTGGCGCACGTCGAAGCCGGTGACGTCCTTGCCGTCGACCAGCACCTTGCCCGTGGTCGGCTTGTCCAGTCCGGCCAGCAGCCGCATGATCGAGGTCTTGCCCGACAGCGTCGGCCCGAGCAGCACGCTGAGCGTGCCCTTCTCCAGGGTCAGCGACACGTCGCGGATGGTGGGAATGCCGTCCACCGTGCGGGTCACATGGTCCAGCGTCACGCTCATGTCCGTCCTCCCGCCTGCAGCAGGGGACTTTCATGCGGCGCCTTTGTCACAATCCATTCGTCAATCGTTGCGATCTCCGCGGCCGACAGACGCAGGCCGAGCTTGGAGCGCCGCCACACGACGTCGGCGGCGGTGAGCGCCCATTCCCAGGTCATCAGATAGGACACTTCGGCGGCGGTCAGCGTCGCGCCGAAGGATTGGCCGAGATCGGCCAGCGATTTGGCGTTGCCCAGCACCTTGGCGGCGCGCGTGCCATAGGCATGCGCAAGACGATTCGCATGCTCCAGCGTGAGGAACGGATAGTTGCGCTGCAATTCGGCGGTCAGCGCCGGCAGCGCCGAGACATCCATGTTGCCGCCGGGCAGCGGCGATTTGCCGGTCCAGCCCTCGCGCGCCTTGGCGTTGCCGCCGAGATAGGGCTCGAGCCGCTCCAGCGCTTCTTCGGCAAGCCGGCGATAGGTCGTGATCTTGCCGCCATAGATCGAGAGCAGCGGCGCGCCGCCGGGCGTGTCGAGCTCGAACACGTAATCGCGGGTCGCGGCCTTGGCTTCGCTGGCGCCATCGTCATAGAGCGGGCGCACGCCGGCATAGTCCCAGACCACGTCCTCGGGCGTGACCGGCTTGGCCAGATACTCGCTGACGGCGTCGCAGAGATATTTGATTTCTTCGCTCGTGGCTTTCACCTTCGCGGGGTCGCCGTGATAGTCGCGATCGGTGGTGCCGATCAGGGTGAAGTCATCCTGATAGGGAATCACGAAGACGATGCGACCGTCGGCGTTCTGGAACATGTAGGCGCGGTCGTGCTCGTAGAGCCGCTTGACCACGATGTGCGAGCCCTGCACCAGCCGCACCTTGGCGCGCGCATTGACGCCGGCGCCCGAGGCCAGCACCTGCTTCGACCCAGGGACCGCCGGCATTGACCAGCACGCGGGCGCGGATTTCGCTGCGCGCTTTGCTGATCGCGTTCTCGACGGTGACATGCCAGATGCCGTCGACCTGGCGGAGTCTCGACGGCGCGGGTGCGGGTGCGGATGTCGGCGCCGCGATCGGCGGCATCGCGCGCGGTCAGCACGACGAGCCGCGCGTCGTCGACGAAGCAGTCGGAATATTCGAAGCCTTTTGTGTAGCGGCCGGGCACGAGCGGATGGCCGACGGCGTCGGTCGAGAGATCGACCGAGCGGGTCGGCGGCAACAGGTTGCGCCCGCCGATATGGTCGTAAAGGAACAGGCCGAGCCGCAGCAGCCAGGCCGGGCGCAGGCCGGCATGGTGCGGCAAAACGAAACGCAGGGGCCGGATGATGTGGGGCGCGATCTGCCAGAGGATTTCGCGCTCGATCAGCGCCTCGCGGACCAGGCGGAACTCGTAATATTCGAGATAGCGCAAGCCGCCATGCACGAGCTTGGTCGACCAGGACGACGTCCCGCTCGCCAAGTCGTTCATTTCACACAGGAATACGGAATTGCCCCGGCCCGCCGCATCGCGCGCGATGCCGCAGCCATTGACGCCGCCTCCGATGATGGCGAGGTCGAAAATCCGCTCCAACAGACGCTTCCCCGGCAGCTCGCCTTCGCTTTTTAGGCTTTTGGGCGATTTAACTTTCGTTTTCGATTAGATCACAAAGTAAAACGAAAGCAAGCGAAAGCGGCCCAAAACGGAACAATTGCGCAGAACTTCCGGCGCTCGGTATAGTGGTCAATGTAGTCGCAATAGTCTTCAGAGGGATTTGCTTGGCGAATATCAAGAAGACCTTCTCCTCGCCACCACCCGGTGGCCCTTGGACCTTGGCGAGCGCCAAGCTCGGCTGTCCGAGGTGGTCGATCGTGCCCAAGCCGGCCCACAAACCATCACCCGAAATGGCGAGCCGGCCGCGGTCATCGTCTCGGCCGAGGAATGGGCGCGCAAAACCGCCCGCAAGGGGACCTTGGCCGAATTCCTGCTCGCGTCGCCGCTGCGCGGCGCCGATCTCGAGCTTGAACGCCAACGTGACTTTCCGCGCGACGACACGCCGTGAATCTCCTGCTCGACACCAACGTGCTGTCGGAGGCGCAACGACCAGCGCCCGACCCGAAGGTGCTGGGCTGGCTCGATACGCGTCGACGAAGATCGGGTGTTCATCAGCGTCGCATCGATCGCCGAGCTTCGACGCGGCGTCGCACTTGATGGATGATGGCCGGCGACGCGCCGCGCTGACCGACTGGCTCGCCAACGATCTGCCGGCACGCTTCGCGGAGCGAATCCTGCCGATCGATCAAGCGGTAGCGGAGCGCTGGGGCGACCTGATGGCGCAGAGCCGACGGAGCGGCGTTGCACTGTCCGTCATGGACGGCTTCTTTGCGGCAACCGCACTTGCCAAGGATCTAACGCTGGTCACGCGCAACGTCAGGGATTTTGCGCCATTCGGCCTGCGGCTGCACAACCCTTGGGACGAACAACGATAGCAATCACGCCCGCCGGATCGGAATCGGCGCGTTGGCGCCCTCGCCCGCCTCGGCCTCATCCTCGGCGGCCGGCTTGTCCATCGCCTCGACCACCTGGATGCCGCGGTGATGGCAGATGCTGGCGAGACCCGCGGGCAGCGCGGAGTCGGTGACGAAGGTGTTGATCTGGCTCATATGCGCGATGCGCACCGGCGCGGAGCGGGTGAACTTGGTGGAATCGGCGACCAGCATGACGCTGCGCGCATTGGCGATGATCGCCTGCGCCACCTGCACCTCGCGATAGTCGAAGTCGAGCAGCGCGCCCTCCTCGTCGATCGCGGACACGCCGATGATGGCGTAGTCGACCTTGAACTGGCCGATCAGCTGGGTCGCGGTCGAGCCGACCACGGCGCCGTCGGCGCGGCGCACCGCGCCGCCCGCCACCACCACCTCGATGCGCGGATGGCGATAGAGCAGCATCGCGACGTTGAGGTTGTTGGTGATGACCAGCAGATCCTCGTGCGAGGACAGCGCGCTTGCGACCTCTTCGGTCGTGGTGCCGATGTTGATGAACAGCGAGCAGCCGTTCGGGATCAGCGCGGCCGCGGCGGCGCCGATCGCCTTCTTCTCGTCGGCGGCGACGAAGCGGCGCGCCTCATAGGCGAGGTTCTCGACGCCCGAGGCGATCATGGCGCCGCCATGGATGCGGGTCAGCGCGCGCTGCTCGCAGAGATCGTTGAGGTCCTTGCGGATGGTCTGCGCCGAGACCTCGAAGCGCCGCGCGAGATCCTCCACCAGCACGCGCCCCGAGGCGCGGGCGAGGTTGAGGATTTCGGTCTGGCGATGCGACAATCCGGGCATGGCGGCTAACCCCTTGAAAGAACGCCAAGGTAGCGCCTTTGCGCGAGGGGTCAACGCGCAAAGTGGGTTAACGGCGCTGCCGCGATGCGGCCGAAGCCAGCCCTCGACAAAGTCCGGAGCTGCTGCGAGACTATCCGGACAAGCAAAATCCAGGGAGGAAACGATGACCATCACGCGTCGTGAATTGGCACTGTCTGCGCTTGCGCTTCCGCTGCTCGCTGCCGTCCCCGCCTTTGCCGGCGCGGACGAGGATGCGATTGCGAAGAACCTCGAAGCCTTCCGCGCCGCGCAGGTGGCCGGCAACACCGAGGTGCTCGCCTCGCTCTGCATGGACGAACTCAGCTACAGCCACTCCAGCGCCAAGATCGACACCAAGGCGTCGCTGCTCGACGGCATCGCCAAGGCAAACTACAAATGGGCGTCGCTGGAGTACAAGGATCCCACGATCCGCGTCGTGGGACCTGCCGCGATCGTGCGCTTCAACTTCGTCGGCGAGCAGGCATTCGCCGACGGCAAGAAGACCCCGCAGAACCTGCACATCCTGATGAACTGGCAGAAGCAGGGCAACGACTGGAAGCTGCTGTCGCGCGCGGCGACGAAGCTTTGAGCTAACTGCGTCATGGCGCGAGCGTAGCGAAGCGTAACCCACCGCTTCGTGCATCCGCGGCAGCAGAAGAGGCGGGTTACGGCGCTGACCGCGCCTGTCGCTCGCGCTCATGCGCGCTACCGACGCTCGCTCACGCCGCCGTCAAATCGCTGTTCGCCAGTTGCATCGCCGCGCGCTCGGCGTCGCGCGCGCTGCGGAACAGCCGGCCGTCGAGACGGAAGTATGGCTGCGCGGCGGCGAAGAAGCGGTAGCCGAGACGGTCGCGCACGACGATGCCCGCCGCCTGCGATGAAACTTCGATGATGTAGGAATCCGACATTGCCCGGTCTCATTTCCAAAGCCCGGGCAAATAACGGGCATGCTGCCTGATCGTTCCTCACACGGTTGCGTGAGAGGGCGGTGCATCATTTCTTGCCGGAGGCGGCAAGAACGGCGCGTCCACTTCGCGATGTCGGCACGGATGAAATCGGCAAATTCCTTTGGCCACCGCCGACGATGTCGGTGCCCTGCGCCTTCAATGCGGTTCGAACCGCCTCCGCCTTGAGCGCCTCGTTTGCGGCCGCCGACAGCTTCGCGACGATCGCCTCAGACGTTCCCGCCGGCGCGAGAAGTCCGATCCAGACGCCGGCGTCGTAGCCGGTCATGCCGGCCTCGGCCAGCGTCGGAACATCGGGCAGGATCGATGCGCGCTTGCGCCTGCGCAACCGCGAACGCCTTCAGCTTGCCCGCGGCAACATGCGGCGCCAGCGTTGCGGCGACATTGAACATCAGCGTGATGCGGCCCGAGAGCAGGTCCGAGAGCGCCTGGTTGCTGCCGCCCTGATAGGGCACCATGACGATGGCGGTGCCCGCATTGGCATTGAACAACTCCGCCGCCATGTAGCTTGCGGTGGCATAGCCGGACGAACCGAAGGTCAGGGTTTCCGGCTTGCTCTTCGCGAGCGCGATCAATTCCGCCAGATTGTTCGCCGGCGACCGACGGATGCGCGACCAGCACGTTCGGAACGGTCGCGAGCAGCGCGATCGGCGCAAGATCCCTGGCGAGATTGAAGCTCGATCCGGTTTCCGCCGGGTTGAGCGTATTGGCGATGGTCGCCACGAACAGCGTATAGCCGTCGGCGGGCGCGCGCATCACGGCGTCCGCCGCGATCATGCTGCTGTTGCCGGGGCGGTTTTCGACCACGATCGGCTGGCCGAGCGAGGTCTCCATCTGCTTGCCGACGACGCGGATCAGGACGTCGGCCGCCGAGCCGGGCCCGAAGCCGACGATCATCTTGATCGGCTGGGCCGGATAGGTTTGAGCGGCGCGGAGCGGACCGGGATCGAGGAGATCACACGCGCACGAGCGCCGAAAGCATGAGAGAGCGGCGAACATCTTTCCTCCGGTTCGTGAGAGGCGCGCGAGACAGCGCAGCGAGCACGGTGCCACCCTCTCGGCCCGTGGAGAGGGTCAGTGAGCGCGGAGAACTCACGTCACCAGCAGCGAGGGATCCTGCTTGATCTCCTGCGGATGGCCCTGCTCGTCGATCGAGACATAGGTGAAATTGCCGTCGGTCACCAGGATCGACTGCATCTCCTTGCGCCGGACCACCCAGGCTTCGAGATGCACCGTCAGCGAGGTGCGGCCGATCCGCACCAGCTTGCCGTAGACCGAGACGAGATCGCCGACATAGACCGCTTTGCGGAAATTCATCGCGTCGATCGCGACCGTGACGTTGCGCGACTTGGTGATCTTGGCCGCGAACACGCCGCCGCTGATGTCCATCTGGGCGAGCAGCCAGCCGCCGAAAATGTCGCCGTTCTGGTTGGTGTCGGCCGGCATCGCCAGCGTGCGGGTGCAGAGCTCGCCGGTCGGCTCGTTCTCGGTGACGGCGGGCGCATGGACATGGGTATCGGTCACTTGAAACTCTCCCAGCCGGCATCGGGCGTAAAGCGGCCGCCGAATTTATCCGCGAGCCGGCGCAAGGTCGCGACGACATCGTCGACGCCGCGCGTGCGCGCGTAATTGAGCGGGCCGCCGCGGAACGGCGCATAGCCGGTGCCGAAGATCATGGCGCCGTCGACCACGTCGGCATTGTCGACGATGCCCTCGCGCAGGCAGGCGACGCAGACATTCGACATCGGCAGCACCAGGCGGTCGATCATCTCGTCGGAGACGCGCGGGCCGGTCTCCGGCCGCGGGCCCTTCTCGGCCTTGCCGTCCTTCCAGGTGTAAAAACCCTTGCCGGTCTTGCGGCCGAGCTCGCCTTTGGCGACCTTCTCGCGCAGCCAGGCCGGCGTCGGCGGCAGCTGGTCGCCGAATTTCGAGCGCAGCATGTCGCCGACGTCGAGGCAGATATCGAGCCCGACCTGGTCGGCGAGCTCGATCGGCCCCATCGGCATGCCGAATTTTTCCGCGGCCTCGTCGATCAGGCGCTGGTCGATTTTCTCGTCCAGCATCACCATCGCTTCCAGCATGTACGGCGTCAGCGCGCGGTTGACGAGGAAGCCGGGCGAGCTCTTCACCGGCAGCGGCAGGCGGTCGATGGCGCCGACAAAGGCGCGCGCCTCTTTCAGCAGCTCGGGATCGGTGCCGTCATGGCTGACGACCTCGACGAGCTGCAGCCGCGACACCGGATTGAAGAAGTGCAGGCCGAGCAGCCGCTCGGGCCGCTGCAGCGTGGTGCGCAGATCCTGCAGCGGAATGCTCGAGGTGTTGGTCGCGAGGATCGCGCCTGGCTTCATCTTCGGCTCGAGGCCGGCATAGACCTTCTGCTTCAGCTCGAGCTTCTCGGGCACCGCCTCGATGATGAGGTCGGCATTGCGCACGCCCTCGCCCTGCATGTCCGGCATCAGCCGGTCGAGCGCGTCGCGCACCTCGATCGGCTTGCGGATGATCTTGCCGTAAAGCTCGGCGGCGCGCTTGATCGCGCCCGCGATCGGCTCGGCCTTCATGTCGGCGAGCGTCACGCGCATGCCTTCATGGGCGCACCAGGCCGCGATGTCGCCGCCCATGGCGCCGGCGCCGATGACATGGACATGCGCGATCTTGTTGCCGCTGCCGGCGAGCTTCTTCATCTCGTCGCGCAGGAAGAACACGCGGATCAGGTTCTGCGCGGTCGGCGTCACCATCAGCTGCGCAAAGGAGCGCTTCTCGTTCGCGAGCATCGCGGCCTTGCTGCCGCCGTGCTTTTCCCAGAGATCGATCAGCGCATAAGGCGCGGGATAGTGCTCATGCGGCGCGGCCTTCTCGGCCTCGCGGCGCATGCGCGAGCCGAGGAAGCCGCGCACGGGACCGAGTGTTGAGGATCGTCGGTGAGCAGGCCGGGCCGCGCGCGCTTGAGCCGGCCGAACACGGCGTCCTTCACGGCATTGCGGACATGCCGCTCCTCGCAGACGGCATCGACGAGGCCGAGGCCCTTGGCGCGGCGCGCATCGATGGTGCGCCCGGTCAGCATCAAGGTCATCGCCTGCATCGGATTGACCAGCCGCGTGAAGCGCGCGGTGCCGCCGAGGCCGGGATGCAGGCCGAGCATCACCTCGGGGAAGCCGAAGCGCGCATTCGAAATCGCGATGCGCGACTGGCAGGCCAGCGCGACCTCGAGCCCGCCGCCGAGACAGAAGCCGTGGATCACGGCGACGTTCGGCACGCGCAGCGCTTCGAGGCGATCGATCACCGCATGCGCGCGGGAGATCGTGGCCTCGACCGCGCCGGGATCGGTGGCGCCGCGGAATTCATTGACGTCGGCGCCGGCGATGAAGCCGGAGGTTTTCGCCGAGCGGATGACGAGACCGGCCGGGCGCGCGCTTTCGAGCTCGCCGATGATCTTGTCGAACTCTTCCATCACGTCGGCGGAGAGCGTGTTGGCGCTGGCGCCGTCGCGGTCGAACAACAGCCAGGCGACGCCGTCGGCATCGCGGGTCAGCTTGAAATTGCGATAAGGACCGCCCGCATCGGGCTTCGGCCCGAGCTCGAGCACGCGGTCGGCGAGCACGTCGAGGGTTCGCGACTGCATCAGACCACCTCGATCAACATCGCGCCGCCCTGCCCGCCGCCGATGCATTCGGTGGCGATGCCGCGCCGCGTGCCGAGCCGCTTCATCGCATTGATGAGATGCAGCACGATGCGGTTGCCGGAGCAGCCGACGGGATGGCCGAGGCTGATCGCGCCGCCGTCGACATTGAGCTTGCTCTGATCGATCTGGCCCGCGGCGCCATCGAGGCCGAGAATCTCCTTGCAGAATGTCTCGTCATTCCACGCCGCGAGGCAGCCGAGCACCTGCGTGGCGAATGCCTCGTTCAATTCCCAGGTCTCGATGTCCTGCAGGGTGAGATCGTTGCGCTTCGAGCAGCGCGGTCGCCGACAGCACCGGGCCGAGCCCCATGATGGACGGATCGAGCGCCGCCCACTGGCTGTCGACGATGACGGCCTTCGGCGTCAGGCCGTGTTTCGCCACCGCCTCCTCGGAGGCGAGGATCACCCAGGACGCGCCGTCGGTGATCTGCGAGGAATTGCCGGCGGTGACCTGGCCCCATGGCCGCTCGAACACGGGACGCAGCTTCGCCAGCGTCTCGGGCGTGGAGTCCGGCCGCACGCCGTCGTCGTGATCGTAGAACTTGCCGTCGCGGCGCAAAGGCGGTCTCGACCTCGCCCTTCAGAAAACCTTCCTTCTGCGCGTTCGCAAGACGGCGGTGGCTCTCGGCCGCATAGGCATCGGACTGCTCGCGGGTGATGCCGAAGAAATGGCCGACCACCTCGGCGGTCTGGCCCATGTTCAATTCGGTGATGGGATCGGTCAGCCCGCGCTCCAGCCCGATGATCGGCTTGAAATAGCGCGGCCGCGTCTTCAGCAGCGCCATGATCTTGGCGCCGATGCCCTTGGCGCCGGCAAGGCCCGCAAACCAGCGCACGCCGGCATTGGGCCAGACCAGCGGCGCGTGGCTCAGCGCCTCGGTGCCGCCGGCCAGGATCATGTCGGCGACGCCCTCGCGGATGTAGCGATAGGCGGTGTCGATCGACTGCATGCCGGAGCCGCAATTGATCTGCACGGTGAAGGCGACCATGGATTCGCCCATGCCGAGCCGGAGTGCCGCGACGCGCGCCGGATTCATCTCGTCGGCGATGACATTGACGCAGCCGAGGATCACCTGGTCGAACGCATCGGGCGCAAAGGGCTGCCGCGCCAGCAGCGGCCGGCCGCATTGCACGGCGAGATCGACCGGCGTGAACGGGCCCGGGACCGGAGCGCGCCTTCAGGAACGGCGTCCGGCTGCCGTCGACGATAAAGACCGGTCGCGCCATCAGCTCGCCGCCCTCTGCTCACCAAGCTCCTGGAAGAACTGATGCACGTCGGCGGGCTTCTTGTAAATCGGCGACAGCGCCTCGGGCGCGAAATCGTCGACCTCGATCACCTTGGCCACGGCCTCATGCGCCGCGGCAAGCCGGTCGGCCTCGCTCTGGGTGATGACGCCCTTCTTCACGGCCTCGGCGGGATCGCGCAGATGCGCGGCATGCAGCTTCTTTGCGATATCCTCGCTGCCGGTGACCAGCAGGAAGGCCTTCTCCAGCCGCGCCCGGCCGCCGTCATCGTCGACATGGGAGAGATCGGCCGTCAGGCGATCGCGCGCCGCCGACGGCTCGATGATCAACTGGGCGCAGGCCTGCACCACGCGATCGCTCGGTCCGACGACGCGCGCGCCGAACGGCTGCACCACGAATTTCAGCAGCCAGCCGACGAAGCGGTTCGGCATGTTGGCGCAGATTTCGGCGAGGCGGTTCTCGATGGTGCGGAAGCCCGCCGCCATGCAGTATTCCAGCGCGGCGAAATCCTCCTTCTGCCGGCCCTCCTCCTCCCAGCGTTTCAGCGCGGCCGAGAGCAAGTACAGTTCGGACAGCACGTCGCCGAACCGCGCCGACAGCATCTCCTTGCGCTTGAGCGCGCCGCCAAGCGTCAGCAGCGCCATGTCGGCGCAGAGCGCAAAGGCCGACGAATAGCGCGACAGCTGGCGGAAGAAGGGCGTCGCATCGCCCGCGTCCGGCGCGGGCGCGAACAGGCCGAAGCTCCAGCTCCGCCCCCACGCGCGGAACAGCGTGGTGAAGCTGTGGCCGACATGAGCCCAGAACGCCTTGTCGAAGGCGTCGAGACCGCGCGCATGGTCGTCGTCGCGCAGCGCGTTCATCTCCTCGAGCAGATAGGGATGCGCGCGGATCGCGCCCTGCCCGAACACGATGAGATTGCGGGTCAGGATGTTGGCGCCCTCCACGGTGATGCCGACCGGCACCGAGCGATAATAGGTGCCGAGATAGTTCTGCGGCCCGTCGATCACGGCCTTGCCGCCATGGATGTCCATGGCGTCGTCGATCGCGATCCGCATGCGCTCGGTGGCGTGCAGCTTCATGATGCCGGAGATCACAGCGGGATGATGGCCCTGGTTCAGCGCGGCGCAGGTCAGCCGCCGCGCGGCGTCGAGCTGATAGGCGGTGGCGGCGATGCGCGCCAAGGGCTCCTCGATGCCCTCGAATTTGGAAATCGAGATGCCGAACTGCTCGCGGATGCGGGCATAGGCGCCGGTGGTGCGCGCGGCAAAGGCCGCGCCGGCAGCCGACAGCGACGGCAGCGAAATGCCGCGGCCGGCGGCGAGCGCCGTCATCAGCATCTTCCAGCCCTGGCCGAGCCGCTCCTTGCCGCCGATGATGTAGTCGAGCGGAATGAAGACGTCCTTGCCCCAGTTCGGGCCGTTCTGGAACACCTGCATCGCCGGCAGATGGCGATGGCCGATGCTGACGCCGGGCAAGATGCGTCGGGATCAGCGCGACGGTGATGCCGAGCTCGTCTTCGTTGGCCGACGAGATGATCGGGATCGTAGGCCTTGAAGGCGAGACCGAGCAGCGTCGCGACGGGGCCGAGCGTGATGTAGCGCTTGTGCCAGTTCAGCTTGCAGGCCGAGCACTTCCTGGCCTTCGAAAGTGCCCTTGCAGATGATGCCGCTGTCGATCATCGAGGCGGCATCGGAGCCGGCTTCCGGACTGGTCAGGCCGAAGCAGGGAATGTCGCGGCCGTCGGCGAGGCGCGGCAGCCAGCGATCCTGCTGCTCCTTGGTGCCGAAGCGCATCAGGAGTTCGCCGGGCCCGAGCGAGTTCGGCACCATCACGGTGACGGCGGCGGCGAGCGAGCGCGTCGAGATTTTGCGCACCACTTCGGAATGCGCATAGGGCGAGAAGCCGAGCCCGCCGAACTCCTTCGGGATGATCATGCCGAAGAACTTCTTCGCCTTGATGTAGTCCCAGGCCTCCGGCGGCAGGTCGCGCCATTCCCAGTTGATCTTCCAGTCGTCGAGCATGGCGCAGAGCTCGTCGACGGGGCCGTTGAGGAAGGCCTTCTCCTCTTCGGTCAATGTCGCCGGCGGATTGGACAGCAGCTTCGCCCAATCGGGATTGCCGGTGAAGAGATCGGCGTCCCACCAGACGTCGCCCGCCTCCAGCGCCTCGCGCTCGGTGTCGGACATCGACGGCAGCACGCCGCGCGCCCAGGAAAAGATCGGCTTGGTGATGGTGTCGCGGCGAAAGCTCATGGCGGATGTCCTCTGCTTTGCAGGCGAGTCGGCTTGGCCAGCGGCCTAATCTAGCCGAAAGCGTAAAGATTCAGGTGGCACTTCACGTTGAAATAGTGCGAATTTGACAGCGGTCGAGGGTCTGCATCAACGACAGTGCAGTGCAACCAGTTCCGGACCGAGTCATCTTGTTCGTCATTCCGGGGCGCGGCGAAAGCCGCGAACCCGGAATCCATGGTTCAGCGGACTGCGCGGCGCAATGGATTCCGGGCCCGCGCCTGAAGGCGCGTCCCGGAATGACGATGTGGAGAAGTGGGCGCAGGACAGCTAATCCGGCCGGACCATCTCGAACATGGTTTCCGGCTTGATCTCGAAATAGTCGCCCTTGCGCCCGGCGCGCACGATCGGGCGCGCCAGCCCGGTCTGGTAGACGCCGTCCCGGATCATGGCCTTGTCGATATGGACGGCGACGACCTCGCCCAGCGTCAGCCAGGCCTGCGCCTTCTTGCCGTCGGCGCCCTGCAGCTGGATGATCTGGGTCAGCTTGCATTCAAAGGACACCGGGCTTTCGGCCACCCGCGGCGCCTTGACGATCCTGCCCGGCGCCGGGGTCAGGCCTGCGATCGTCGAACTCGCTGACGTCGCGCGCGACATGCGCCGCGGTCGCGTTCATCTGCTTGGCCAGATCCATGGTCGCGAGATTCCAGCAGAACTCGCCGGTCTCCTGCACGTTCTGCACCGGTCCTTCCACGAGGTGGAGGAGAAGCCGATGATCGGCGGCACGTAGCAGAAGCCGTTGAAGAAGCTGTAGGGCGCGAGATTGATGTTGCCCTTGGCGCCGCGCGAAGAAATCCAGCCGATCGGGCGCGGCGCGACGATGGCGTTGAACGGGTCGTGCTTCAGCCCGTGGCCGTTCTTGGGTTCGTAGAAGTGCAGGTCCCTGGGGCTTTTCGCGTCCATTGTTGTTCTTCTCTGCTAACCCGTCGTCATTCGCGGGATGCCCGAAGCGACGCAGCCCGGAATCCATACTCCCAGCTGGTGGATATGGATTCGCTTCGTCGCTTCGCTGCGCCTCGCAATGACGAATGCGCTATTTCCGCTTCTTCAAACTCGCCAGCACGAAGTCGATCATCTCATCGATGGTCGGCCCCGGCTTGTTCATCATCTGCGCGATCATCTGCGGATGGAAATAGCCGATCATGGCGTGGCAGGTGCAGAACGCCGCCAGCCCGACGTCGGCTTCCTCGAACTCGCCGGAGGCGACGCCCTGCGCGATCACGCCGCCGATGGTCTCGGTGACCAGCTTCATATGGGCGACGCAGACGTCCCAGCTCTCCTGCATCGCGACCTCGACCATCTCATGCAGCTTGGAATCGCCGACATAGCGCTCCGAGTTCATGCGGTGGACGGTCTTGATCATCTCGCGCAGCCGCTCCGATGCGGAGCCCGGCTTTTGCATGATCACGGCGGCCGCCTCCTCGACCTCGCCCATCAGGATGCGGCAGACGCCCTCATGGATCGACTTCTTGGAATCGAAGAAGCGATAGACATTGGCCGGCGACATCCGCAATTCCTTGGCGATGTCGGCGACCGTGGTCTTCGTATAGCCGAGCTGGCGGAACAGACGCTCCGCCACCACGAGAATTCGTTCTCGTGTGTCGGGCTCGACCGTGTTCGGAAACCAGCGTCATATCTGCACTCAATGTTCAATTATTCGGCTGCTTCAGCAAGCGGAAATGCGGGCCTTACCGGACCGTAATGCTGCGGCGCAAGATCGATCACTGTCGCTCGCGCCGGCCTCGTCCAGGCTCTTGCGGAACCAGAGCGCGTAGAGGCCCGGCAGGTACAGCAAGGTCAGGAAGGTTGCAACAAACAATCCGCCCATGATGGTGATCGCCATCGGACCCCAGAACGCCGAGCGCGACAGCGGGATCATGGCGAGGATCGCGGCGAGCGCGGTCAGGACCACCGGCCGGGCGCGGCGGACGGTCGCTTCCACGATCGCCTCCTTGCGCGTCATGCCGTGCGACACGTCGGTCTCGATCTGGTCGACCAGGATGACGGTGTTGCGCATGATCATGCCGGCGAGCGCGATCAGGCCGAGCAGCGCCACGAAGCCGAACGGCTGGTTGGCGACGTTGAGCCCGAGCGAGGCGCCGACGATGCCGAGCGGCGCGGTGAGGAAGACCAGCAGCAGCCGCGAGAAGTTCTGCAGCTGGATCATCAGCAGCGTCAGCATCACGATGACCATCACCGGAAACAGCACGAAGATCGAGGCGTTGCCCTTGGCGGATTCCTCGAAGGCGCCGCCCGCCTCGATCCGGTAGGCCGGCTCGAGATGGTCGCGGATCTCCTGCAGCTTCGGCGAGATCTGGTTGGTGACATCGGGCGCCTGCACGCCGTCGTTGACGTCGGAGCGCACGGTGATCGCCATGTCGCGGTTGCGCCGCCACAGGATCGGCTCTTCATGCGCGTACTCGATCTTGGCGATCTGCTGCAGCGGCACCGCGACGCCGTTGCGCGAGGTGACGGTGAGGTCGCCGACACGGGCGAGGTCGAGCCGCTCCGACGGCACGGCGCGGGCGACGACGCCGACCTTCTCGATGCCGTCGCGCACGGTCGTGACCGGCGCGCCCGAGATCAGCATCGACGAGCGCCTGCGAGACGTCCTGCGGCGTGAGGCCGAGCGCGCGGGCGCGGTCCTGGTCGACGACGAGCTTGAGGTAAGGCGACTGCTCGTTCCAGTCGAGCTGCACGTCCTTGACGTTCGGGTTCTGCCGCATCACGTCGCGGACCTGATAGGCGATCTCGCGCACCTTCTTCGTGTCCGGCCCGATCACGCGGAACTGGACGGGGAAGCCGACCGGCGGACCGAAATTGAAACGGTCGACGCGCACGCGCGCCTCCGGCAGCGCGCCGTCGGCGACCGCGTTCTCGATCTTCGCCTTGATGCGCTCGCGCGCTTCGACGTTCTTCGCAACGATGACGATCTCGGCAAAGGCCTCGTTCGGAAGCTGCGGGTTGAGGCCGAGCCAGAAGCGCGGCGAGCCCTGCCCGACATAGGCGGTGTAGGTGTTGAGATCATTGTCGTCCTTCAGCAGCGCCTCCGCCTTCTTCACGGCCTTCTCGGTGACACCGAAGGCGGTGCCTTCCGGCAGGCGCAACTGCAGGAACAGCTCGGGCCGCTCCGAGAGCGGGAAGAACTGCTGCTGCACATGGCCGAAGGCGAGGATCGAGGCGACGAACACGCCGACGGTCGCAACGCACCGTCTTGACGCGATGGTCGACGCACCACTGGATCACGCTGCGCAGCGCGCGATAGACGCGGGTCTCGTAGATCGCGTGCGGATCGTGATTGTGATGGACCTTGATGTTCGGCAGCAGCTTGACGCCGATATAGGGCGTGAAGATCACGGCGACGAACCAGGACGCGACCAGCGCGATCGCGACAACCCAGAAAATGCTTCCGGCATATTCGCCGACGGCCGAATTGGCAAAGCCGATCGGCAGGAAGCCGGCCGCGGTCACCAGCGTGCCGGTCAGCATCGGAAACGCGGTGGATTCCCAGGCAAAGGACGCGGCCCGGATGCGGTCCCAGCCCTGCTCCATCTTCACCACCATCATCTCGACCGCGATGATGGCGTCATCGACCAGCAGGCCGAGCGCGATGATCAGCGCGCCGAGCGAGATGCGGTGCAGATCTATCCCCATCACGTTCATGACGATGAAGACGATCGCGAGCACCAGCGGCACCGAAGCCGCCACCACGAAACCGGTGCGCCAGCCGAGCGCCAGGAAGGAGACGAACAGCACGATCGCGAGCGCCTCGACGAAGGAGTCGACGAACTCGCTGACCGCTTGCTCGACCACCTTCGGCTGGTCGGCGATCAGCTCGACATTGATGCCCTGCGGCACCGCCTTCATGAACTCGGCGGTCGCGCCGGCGACGTCCTTGCCGAGCTCGAGGATGTTGGCGCCCTTCGCGGTGACGACGCCGATGCCGATCGCGGGCTTGCCTTCCTGGCGCACCTTGAAGGTCGGCGGATCGACGAAACCATGCGTGACGGTGGCGATATCGCCGAGCCGGAACACGCGGCCGTTGCTTTCGACCGGCGTCTCCGCGACTGCTTTCGCGCCATCGAGCGCGCCGGTGACGCGCAAGCGGCACGCGCTGCGACGAGGTCTCGACCGTGCCGGCCGGCACGACATTGTTCTGCTTGGCGAGCGAATCGAACAGCGCCTGCGGCGTGATGCCGAGCGTGGCGAGCTTGGCGTGCGAGAATTCGACAAAGATGCGCTCGTCCTGGTTGCCGTAGATGTCGACCTTGGTGACGCCCGGCACCTTCAACAGGCGCTGGCGCAGGCCTTCGGCGGCCTTCTTCAGCTGCGCGTAATCGGCGCCGTCGCCGGTCATCATGTAGAGGATGGAATCGACGTCGGAGAACTCGTCATTGACGACGGGACCGAGAATGCCCGCGGGCAGGTCGCCCTGCGCATCGGCCAGCTTCTTGCGCAGGAGATAGAAGAGATAAGGCACATCCTTGGCCGGCGTGTTGTCGCGGAAGGTCACCTGCATCGCCGTGAAGCCCGGCTTGGAATAGGTCTGCACCTTCTCGAAATAAGGCAGCTCCTGCAGCTTCTTCTCGATGGGATCGGCGACCTGGGTCTGGATTTCCTTGGCGGTCGCGCCCGGCCACAGCACGGAGACGTTGACCACCTTCACCGTGAAGAAGGGATCCTCGGCGCGGCCGAGCTTCTGGTAGGAGAAGAAGCCGGCGACGCCGAGCGCGATGATCAGGAACATCACCAGCGCGGGATGGCTGACGGCCCAGGCGGACAGATTGAAGCGTTTCATCTCAACTCTCCAATGCGAATCCTTCTTCGTCATTCCGGGAGCGCCACGACGAAGCGAATCCAGAGTCTCCACGGTCCAGGGTTCTGGATTGCTTGCGCTTCGCCTCGCAATGACGACGCGATCAGAACGACAGCGACGACACCACCCTCACCTTTTGCGAGGGATCGAGCTTCTGCACACCGAGCGCGACGACCTTCGCGCCCTCGTCGACGCCGCCTGTGATGACGACGTCGTTGCTCTCATAGGCCTTGATGGTGACGGGCTTCAGCGTGATATCGCCGGCATCGTCGACGACAAAGAAGGACGGCTTGTCGCCGGCGTCATAGAGCGCCGACAGCGGCAGCCGCGCCACGCGCGCGGTCTTCTTGTCGCACAGCGTCAAGGTCGCGGTCATGCCGAGTTCGACATTGTCGCCGACGTCGGGCAGCGAGAATTTGGCGAGATAGGTGCGGGTCGCGGGATCGGCGCTCGGCGAAATCTCGCGCAGCTTCGCGGCATACTTCTTGTTCGGCTCCGACCACAGCGTGACCGTGGCGCTGCCGGTCTTGGCGCGCTCCACCAGCGTCTCGGGGATCGCGACCACGGCTTCCTTCTCGGCAAAGCGTGCGACCCGGATCGCGGTCTGGCCCGCGGCAACCACCTGGCCCGGCTCGATCAGGGTCGCAGTCACGACGCCGCGGGCATCCGCCGCCAGCGTCGCGTAAGAGAGTGAGTTCTTGGTGAGATCGACCGAGCGCTCGGCGCGATTGAGCCGCGCGCGGGCCTCGTCGGCCGCGGCGCGCGCGGAATCCATCTGCGCATCGGTGGTCCATCCCTTGGCACGCAAATCCTTGGCGCGCTGTCTCGGCGGCGACGGCCTGCGCCACCACGCCGGTCGCGGCGGTGTTCTCGGCGACCGCCTGCTCGGCCTGCAGCTTCAGATCGACTTCATCGAGGGTGGCGAGCGGCTGGCCGATTTCGACGGTCTGGCCGACTTCGACGAGGCGCTTGGCCACCTTGCCGGGGACGCGAAAACCCATGTCGGCCTCGATCCGGGGCTTGATCGTGCCGACAAAACTGCGCTCCGGCGTCTCCGCCTCGTAATGGGCGGTTGCAACCAGGACAGGCCGCGACGGGGCTGGCTTTTCCGCGACCTTGTCGTTGCAACCGGCCAGCGCGACCGCCAGGAAGGCCAAGGCCACGCCAGCTAATAGCTTGGAGTAACTCGCTAAAATCGACCGGACCAGCATCGGATACTCCTCTCGCTCTGTTCTTAGAGAGGAGTATCGAATGCTGACTGATAAAAGTCAATAATCGTCAGTCATCATGAAATCGTGATTTCGAGGTGATCAGGCTGGCCGCCGCCCGCGTCACCGCCGGCTGCGTTTGCGCGCCGACCGCTTTGGCGGCCTTCCTCCTTGTTGCTCGCTTGGTCGTCCGCTTCGCCGATGCCTTCGCAGCGCTCCGCGACGCTGCCTTCGACCTGCCGCGCGCGGATGTCTTCGCGGCCTTGCGTGCTTTCTTCGGTGCGGCGCGCTTCGCCGCCGCCTTCCGCGCCGATGACTTCTTTGCCGATGTCTTCGCTGTCTTGCGCGCCGTTCGCTTCCGCCGCGGCGGCTGCGCGGCGATCGGCGGGACCAACAAGGGATCGGAGACGAGTCCCTCGGCCGCGAACGGCATGTAGGCCGCATTGGTCTCTCCGACCTTCGGCGGCTCCTCCGCCTTCAGCGCCTCGGACGCGCTGTTCGCGATGTCCTTCACCGTGTCGGTGAATTTTTCGAGAATCGATTTGTCCTTGGACATGATGCCTCCAGCTGGTTGGTTCGAGACAATCGGCGGAGGGCATGCGGGTTCCAATGCGGCTGCGAGTGTGGGCAAGCGGGTAGCGTCAGCGCCGGCGAACCGCTTGCCGCGCGTGCAAGCGAGGTGGGCACGGCGCTTCGCGCTAACCCTCCACCTCCTACGAGTCCAACTGAAACTTCTCGAACCGATCGAGCTCGTCCTCGATCCGCCGCTTCAACTCCGCCCTCGCCTCGCCCTTCGCCGCCTTGCCCGGACCGACCCAGGTCCATTTCTGCATCAGCAGCTTCCGCTTCTGCCGGTCGGTCTTCAGATCGAGCGCGGCGACGATGTCCTCGCCGACCAGCACCGGCAGCGCGAAATAGCCGAACTTGCGCTTCGGCTTCGGCACATAGGCTTCGAACAGATGCCCGTAGTCGAAGATCAGCTGCGTGCGCTTGCGCTGGATGATCAGGGGATCGAACGGCGAGAGGATATGCACCAGCGGCGGCGCCGCCTCGCGCTTCGTCTCGATCACCTCCGGCGCCGCCCAATGCTCCTGCTTGCCGGCGCCGTCGATCGCGACCGGCACCAGTTCGCCGCGACGGACGCGGCGATCGATCTCGCCGCGTACGCCCTTCTTGTTCGGCGCATCGAGATGGCAGATCGACTCCAGCGACACCACGCCCTGCGAGCGCAGCGCGCGGTCGAGCAGATAGGCCGTGACCTCGCCCAGCGTCGCCGATTTCGGCGGCTTGTCCCAGCCGAAATGGCGGCCGATCAGCTCATAGGTCTTGAGCATGCCGTTGCGCTCGGAGACCGTCACCGTGCCGCAATAGAACGCGAGCTGCAGCGCGCGCTTCGACGGCTTGCGGCTCGCCCACAGATGCTCCTTCTCGGTCAGCACGTCGTCCTCGATGTCGCGGATGGTCAGCGCGCCGCCCTTCAGCAGCCGCATCACCTTGCGCGTATCCGATGGCTTGACGTTGGCGAACCAGCGATGGCCCTCGCGCTTGTGCAGCCGCATGTCCGGCATGAAGAAGCGGAAATCGCGCGACGGCACGTAGGACAGCGCATGCGTCCAGTATTCGAACACGCTTTTGTCGGCGCTCTGGGCCTGGCGCAGATCGGCGCGGCGATAGGCGGGGATGCGGGTATAGAGAATGTGGTGGTGGCAGCGCTCGATCACGTTGATGGTGTCGATCTGCACATAGCCGAGATGGGCGACCGCATCCGCCACCGCCTGCGGTCCCTCGCCGAACGGCGCCGAAGTGTCGAGCCGCTGCGCCGCGAGCCAGATGCGGCGGGCGTCGAGCTTGCTCAAGGCGTGGGGTTTGGGCGGGCGGGGCATCGCCCGCCATCCTATCCGGATTCGCGGCCTCAAGAAAAAGCCGCGCCGGCCGGAATGCCAACGCGGCTGTTATTGCAGCAGGCTGCAAGCCTGCTCTTACTTCATCATCGCAGCCTTCTGGGCCTTCATGTAGTGCCCGCAGGCGCTCTTCATCTTGCCCATGCTCATGTCGGCGTTGGCCATGCCCAATTCCTTGTTGGCCGCCGATCTGGCCCGGAGCCATCATCATCGTCGACTTCATCATGTTGTCGGACGTGCACGCCATCATTTTCGCGGATGCGGGCGTGAACGCGAAAGCCGTGAGCATCGCGGCAGCAATCAATGTCCTCATGTGAACCTCGCTAATGGAAGGATGCCGGCGGACGGCCGGCCACGAGAGATACGTATTTTCCATCGCGAACGTTTCGGCGAGACGACAATTTCCTTGCTGCGGCGCAGATGCTACCGCTGCAGCCGGCCTTCGCCGCGCCAGCGGCGTGCCGTGCAGTCAGCCCGCTGCGATTTCGACCGCTCCGGGGATGCTTCCGGTCGCGATCTCGCTGTCGCAGGATGCCTTGCCTCGCGCGGAAGCCTCGCAGCGATAGACGCGGCCGGTCAGGCGGTCGACCAGCCAGGCGCTCTCCTCGGTCGGGCCCTCGATGCCGATGTAGCGGGTGCCGATCGCGCTCAGCAGGGTCGAGAGCAGGATCGCAGCCGCGATCATCGCAGCACCAACCAGAACCGGCATGGAACTTATGGTGATGGTGCGCTCCGGCGGTCCGGAACGATAACCCTGGTACTCGTTTTGTCGCTTTGCTGACGGAATCACGGCCCCTGCTTCGCTTATTTTTGGCTTTTCTTGTTTGCTTTGTTGGCAAGCCAACCTCTTAGGCGCGCATCTGGCCGATTTCTTGGTGAGACATCGGCGCATCCGCGACCGCTTTAAGATTGTATCGGGCACTTGCTAACGAACAACGAAAAGGCGGCCCGTTAGGCCGCCTTCGTTGTGGATCGCGTTCGTCTGCTGTCGGATTCGATCTTAGCGGAACATGCCGCCCATCATGTGGCCGAAGAGGCCGCCGGGTCCGCCGCCGCCACGATAGTGCCGGCCACCGCCGCCGCCGCTGCGACGATAGTGACGGCCGCCGCCGGAACTGGAGTCGTCGTCGCCGCTGCTCGAGGAGTCGTCGGCGGAGGCAACGCGGGTCGAGACGATCTCGCCGAGCAGCGCCTTGTGCTGCAGCGTGTTGAGATAGCCGGTGACGGGATAGCCGCGCGAGGCCTGCCAGCGCTTGATCACGGAACGGGTGGCTTCGTCGAACTTGCCGGTCGCCTTGGTGTCGAAGCCGAGGCCGGTCAGGCGGCGCTGCACGTCGCGGCGCTGGCTGCGGTCGAGCCCGATCTGGTCTTCGGAGGTCTGGTCGGCATCCTGGGTGAAGGTGTCGGGGTCGACTGACGTGGTCAGGTTCCGCGTCGCGCCGGGCTGCCCGTTGTCCTGCAGCTTGGCGATGCGGCCGAGCGCCAGCGCCTTGAACGCGCCGTTCGGATAGTTGGTGAGGTAGGCGTTGAGCTCTTCCGGCTTGTTGGAGTCCTTCACCGAGCGCCAGAACTCGACTTCCATCGCGCTCGCGGCCGGAGCAAGTGAAGCGACGGTGGTCGCGGCAGGCGCGTCAGTGGAGGCGGCGGGCTTGTCGGCGGATGCGGCCTGCGGGTTGAGATAGACCTCGCCGATCAGGTTGGTGTGACCCCAGGGCAGCTGGTTCTTGTTGGTCTCCTCGTTGACCTGGGCGCGGACCCTGGTCATCGCCTGCTGGATCTCGACGCCGGGCTTGGCAATGTTGGAGATCAGCGCGCGGGTGAACGGCGAGTGGTTGCCGACGTCGCCGTCGAGCGCGGTCTGGCCGGGGCCGGTGGCGAACGCGAGCAGCGTGCCCTCGCCCGACTTCATCTCGGCGAGGCCGGAATTGACGGCGACGCTGCGGGTCGCCTTGGCGGAACGGATGCGGGCGGCGAACGGATTGTCGCGGCAGGCGTCGAGGAACACCAGCTTGACCTTGGCGTCGGCCATGGTCTGCTCGAGGGTGAGGTCGACATTGATGGCGGCGCCGAGCTTGACGTCCATCTCGGACTTCAGGTCGGCGTCGATCGGCAGCAGGTAATTGGTGTTGTTCACGGCGATGCCGTGGCCGGCATAGAAGAACACGGCGACGTCGGCGCCTTCCGCCTTCTTGCCGAAGTCGAGCAGTTTCTCGGTCATCTTGTCGCGGGTGAGGTTGGTGCCCTCGACCACGTCGAAGCCGACGCTGCGAAGCACGTTGGCGATCGCCTTGGCGTCGATCGCCGGGTTCGGCAGCTGCGGAACGTTGCGATAGGCGGCGTTGCCGACCACGAAAGCGACGCGCTTGTCGGCGAGCGCGGCATCGCCGCTGACCAAAAGCGCTGCGACTGAGAGTGCTGCGATCCAGAAGCGCATGATCTAGTCTCCCCTTGATCCCTGTGGACCGGTCCTCCCCGATCCGTTGCAGCCAATGTGATCCCACTCGCGCGCGGCGACTGTGATGTGAATCACGCAGGGGATTGGGGGCTCGAACCCGGGGAAAAGTGGCTGCGAGGCGTCCGGTTTTGACGGCCGAGAGCCTCTTTATTGGCTGAAGGGAGCGCTTTCCCGCGATTCACGCCCGGGCCATGCGTGCCGGCGGAAACTGCCCATCCGGACGCGCCTTTTCGCCATGTGACGTCAGTCACATTCATCGCGATGAACCCGTCCTATGTTCGGAGCATCCAAACGCCAAAGGGGCGGGCGAGTAACAACGAGGATTACGACAATGACCAGCTTCGTCAGGTTTTCAGGATTGAAGGCGATCACCATCTGCGCCGCGCTCTCGATGACCGCGGGCCTGGCTTTCGCCGGCGACAACGTTTCGTCGGACCAGATCATTCACGCGCTGCAGCCGAAGCCGCTGACCCGCGGCCTTTCGGTCGGCGTGCCGCAGGTCGATCCGGCGGTCAAGGCCAAGGAAGTGAACTTCGTGGCGAGCATCCGCAACCGCAAGACGCGGTCGATGTCGATGGGCGAGCGCGAGGAGATCGCCGAGATCGCCGCGACCAAGCCGAAGATCGATCTGGAAATCCATTTCGACTTCAACTCGGCCGACATCAGCAAGGACTCGATGCCCTCCGTGCAGGCGCTGGGCGAGGCGCTGTCCGACTCGAAGCTGCGCGGCTCGACCTTCGTGGTCGCCGGCCACACCGACGGCGTCGGCGGCGAACAGTTCAACCAGGAACTCTCCGAGCGCCGCGCCGACACCATCAAGCACTATCTGGTCGACCACTACCATCTCGCCAGCGGCGACCTCGTCACCGTCGGCTATGGCAAGACCAAGCTGAAGAATGCGGCCGACCCGAGCGATGGCGTCAACCGCCGCGTCCAGGTCGTCAACATGGACACCAAGACCGCCGCGAAGTGACGGCTCCGGGATCCGATCCGCCTGCCGCTGTGAGTGGCAGGCGGATGTTTGATGTTCAAGCAAACGAGATGACGCAGGCACTTGCGTTCGAACGCCGCCGCGGCAAAACTGGGCCGGACTGATCAGCGCAACATTTATTGGGATGACGCATATGAAAAGGCATTATTCGGCGGCTATCGCCGCAGCATTTCTGCTCACCGCTTCGAGCCTCGCCGCAAGGGCCGAAGATGCCGCGCCGGCACCGGCCGCACCGGCTGCCGCTCCCGCAGAGAACGCACCCGCAAGCGTCGCACGGCCCTCGATCGTGCCGAAGGCGAACGACACCGCCGCCAAGCCCGACGCGAGCGCAAAACCGCAGGCCGATGCCGAGCCTGCCCCGCGCCGTCATCGCCGCTACGCGCGCCGGCACTACCGCTATGCCTATTGGGAGCCGTTCCCGATCTACTTCCCGCACTCGGCATCACGGCATCTACTGGAGCCGGATTCCCTGGTTCTTCTAGCACATGATCCGGAAGTCACGGTATCTCCTTCGCGACAAACGCATCACGCGTTTCCGGATCATGCGAACCTAGATCCAGCTCTGGAACAGCATCAGGCGGTTGAACGTCGTCATCGACGTGCCGATGAAGGCTGCCGAGATCGGCAGCATCACGACGAAGCCCGCGGCCGCGATCGCGACAAAGCCCCACAACAGCCAGCGCGGCGCGTCGTTGCGGCGGAGCGCATAGACCAGCGCGAGCGAAGCGAAGGTCGCCGCCGGCATGTAGTAATAGAGAAAGCCGAGCGTGCGCGGCAGCAGCGCCCAGGCGAGCCAGGGACCGAAATAGAACGATAGAATCAGGAACGCATCGCGGCTCCGCGTCGCGATCCAGTCGTAGAGAGCAGAGCGCAACCGCGAGCAGCGCCGGCCACAGCACCAGCGGATTGCCGAGCAGCACCACCGCGGAGACGCGGTCGTCGCCGATCTTGTCGAACAGAAACCAGACCGGCCGCGCGAGCAGCGGCCATGACGGCCACGAGCTCATATAGGTGTGGCCGGCGATCGCGGTCGTGGTGTTGTCGGAGAAGATGCGCCGCTGCGCCTCGATGAGGTCATGCAGCGAGAAGCCGTACAGCAGCACGAAGCTCGCGAGATAGGTCAGCGCCGGCGCAAGCACGAAACAGATCGCGACATGATAGGCGCGAAGCTCGGGCCAGAGGTCCGGCCGATACCAGTCGGTCGGGCGCGGATCGGCAAACTGCGTGCGCCAGCTTTGCATCAGCCTGATCGCGGCGACGATCGACGATGCAGACGGCGAGCGGAAACAGCCCGCTCCATTTGCAGGCTGCCGCGAGACCGAAGGCGAGACCCGACAGCGCAAAGGCGCCGAACGGCTGCGCCTTGCGGAAGCCGTAAAGGAACGCGGCCGTGCCATACAGGCCGAAGGTCAGCGCGAAAATATCCAGCATCGCCGTTCGCGCCTCGACGAACAGCATCTGGTTGAAGAAGGCGATCAGCGCCGCCGCGATCGCGGGCCCCTGCGCCGCGAACAGCGCGAGCCCGCAGAGATAGACCGCGACGATCGCGAGCGCGCCGAACAGCGCGGACGGATAGCGCCAGCCCAGCGGATTGTCGCCGAAATTGCGAATCGAGAACGCGATGATCTGCTTGGCCAGCGGCGGATGCATCGGGTTGAGCATCGGCTCCGGCATGACCGGCAGCAGCATCTGCCGCGCCGCCGGCACGTAGTGGAATTCATCGAACACGAATTTGTCCGGGGTTTCGATGCCGGTCAGAAACGCCAGATGCGAGGCGATAAAGATGATGGCCGAAATGAGGCAAGTGCGCGCTGCCGAAACCTTGGGAACAGAATGTGATTCAAGTTCACTTTTCACGAGACCAACTTCGCTCTGAGCCTGGTGATTGTTGCATCAATCGAAGTGAATGTGATCGAGCACAATTTTCTCGTCCAGTCGTTTGAACGCAGTTCGAACTCGACGCCACTAACCATGCGGGTTGATGGGACAGCGCTTGTGATAATTATACCACATCGCAGACGCGCATCGTCCGGTACGATACGGGATCGATCGATCGGTACTGAAATGAACTTGCGTCGCTGCGTTGCTTCTTGCATTTGCGTTGCGTCTGTTGGTCGCGCTGGCGTCGCCGCGCGCGCATGCGCAGGCGCCCGCCCGTGTCGGCGAAGCCGCCGTCGTCCAGAACGAAGTGCTGCGCGTTGCGGGATCCGGAGCCAGCCAGATCAATGTCGGCGACGGCCTGTTGCGCGACGAGACCGTGCGCACCGGCGCCGACAGCGCCGCGCGGCTGGTGATGATCGACAGCACCAATCTCTCGCTCGGCGCCAATGCCTCGATCAGGCTCGACCGCACCGTCTTCAACGACGAGCATTCCTACAAGGAGATCGCGATCCGGCTCACCACCGGCGCGTTCCGCTTCGTCACCGGCCATTCGGAAAAGACCGCCTACAAGATCACGACGCCGCTCGCGACCATCGGCGTGCGCGGCACCACGCTCGACATCCTCTCGCAAAACGGCAAGTCCACCATCGTGCTGCAGGACGGCGCCGCGATGGTGTGTACGCTGAGCTTCCAGTGCATCCAGCTGACGCAGCCCGGCGATACCGCCATCATCACCGTGACCGGCGGCAAGACCACGATCACCAAGACCACCAATTCGCCATGGACGTTTGCCCAGAACTGCGCCGCTTCGCCCGGGCTCTGCACCGTCACCACCTTTGCCGATGCCGCACCGATCGATGAATCGGACGGCCTGTTGTGCGGGCGCTGACCATGGCGAAGCATCGTCCGCAATCTCGTCCTGCCGGCCGCGCTCAGCGCGGCGCTGTCGCTGATGCTGGTCGCCGTGCAGACGCGTCCGGCGGCTGCGCAGGACAGATGTACGGAATGCTCGCCGTCGCCCACGCCGACCTATTCGCCGTCACCGACGCCAACGCCAACGCCGACACCAACGCCCTCACCGAGTCCGACGCCGACTGACGGCGGCACCAGCGGCAACTCCATCAACGGCCTCGCCGGCCAGCGCTTCAACCAGATGATCACCAACCAGGTGCTCGGCTCGGTGCTGCTCGGCGTCAACGAGCAGGTCAATTGCAGCAACTGCATCTCGACCTTCGGCTCGGTCGGCTCGTTCACCGCCGGCATCCACGGCCGCAAGGAGATCACCAACAATCTGTCGCTGCTCGCCGGCCTCGCCTACACGCAGTACAGCGAGAACGGCTATCACGTCACCAGCGCGCCGATCGGCGCCTTCGCGCTGCGCTACGATTTCACCGACTGGGGATCGTCGCGGCCGTTCTTCGACATCGGCACCATCTTCTCGCCGTTCGAGAAGGTGCGTTACAGCCGCAGCTATCTGACGAGCCTCGGTCCGGTGGCGCTCGACAGTTCGACCAACGCTGCCGACTATGCGGTCTATGGACGGGCCGGCTGGATCAGCCGCCTCTCCGGCCGCGACGAGGTCGCGGCCTCGGTCGAGCTGTGGCAGCTCTGGCAGCGCGTCAGCGGCTACACCGATCCGACGGTGGCGTTCAATCCGTTCGACGCGACGATCGACACCGGCACCGACCGCACCAACCTGGTCAAGGTCGGCGGGCAATGGACGCATCTGTTCGGCTCGATGGTCGAAGGCAACATCAACGGCTTCTTCGTGCAGTCCTTCAACAACCATTCCGGCATCGTCGCGGCCGTCACCGGCGACGGCCTGATCACGCCGACCATCGGCAATCAGAGCTGGGTCGAACTGGGCGGCCGGCTCGGTTTCCGCCTCAGCAAGGGCTGGGTCGCCGATCTCTTCGTCAACGGCACGGTGGGCCCGCAGCCGGTCGGCAACACCATTCACGGCGGCGTCGGCCTGCGGGTCAATTACTAGCCGGTCAGCCGCCGCGCAATCGCAGCGCGCATCGGCCGCGCTCTCCAGGATTTCGTCCGAGAACTTGCGGTCGTTGACGGCGCGCGCGAGCTGCAGCGCGCCGACCATCAGGCCATAGACCGCGATCGCCCGCTTGCGGCGCTCGCGGGCTGAACCCTTGCCCGCCTGGGCTGCGATCAGATCGATGATCTCCACGATCTTGCCGGTGAAGGCATCGCGCGTCGTCTTCGGATGACGCGCGATCTCGGCGACCAGCGCCGCGGTCGGGCAGCCGCCGCTCGCATCGTCGCGATGGCGCGCGGACAGGTAGTCGCGGATGGTCGCCTCCAGGCTTTTGCCAGCTTCCAGATTGGCGCGCAGCCCGATCTTGCGGCCGCCGAGCGCATTCGCAAGCACGGCCTCGACCAGATCCTCCTTGGATTCGAAGTGGTTGTAGAAGGCGCCGTTGGTCAGCCCGGCGCCCGCCATGATGCCGGCAATGCCGACCGCGGCAACGCCGCCCTCGCGAAACTGCGCTGAGGCGACATCGATGATGTGCGCCCGCGTCGCGTCCTTGTGGCCCTTTTCATAGCGCATCGCCGTCATTCCCCGCGATGCATATTGCATTACGATCATAATAACGTAGTATGATCATAATTCAATAGCAGAGTTGGTCAGGAATCGGTCATGGGACTGCAAGCAGGCGGCGGCGTTGCCGGCGGGCGGCAACATCGAGGTCGCGACGGCCGAGGCCGCGCCGGCACAGGCAAGCTCCGCCGCGCGCGCCAAGAGCGAAGCGACCCGCGCCGCGCTGCTGACCGCGCCGATCCTCGCCGACATTGCTGAAGCTGGCGCTGCCGACCGTGACGGTCCTGGTGGCGCAGACCGCGGTCAACATCGCGGAAGGCTAGTACGTCGGCTTCCTCGGCACCGATGCGCTGGCCGGCGTCGCGCTGGTGTTTCCGGTCTTCATGATGATGACCATGATGTCGAACGGCGGGCTTGGCAGCGGCGTCGCTTCGTCCGTGGCGCGCGCGGTCGGCGCGGACCGCAAGGACGACGCCGACGCGCTGGTGTTTCATGCCGTGATCCTCGCCATCATCGTCGGTGCGATCTTCACCGCCGGCCCGATCCTCGCGGGACCTGCGCTCTATCGCGCGCTCGGCGGCAAGGCCGGCGCATTGGACGCGGCGGTGCAATACTCCAATTACCTGTTCGCAGGCGCCATTCCCGTGTGGATCGTCAACTTCCAGGCCGCCGCACTGCGCGGCTCGGGCAATGTGAAGGTGCCGGCGGCGGTGACGCTGATCGGCGCGCTGGTGCTGATCCCGCTCTCGCCGCTCCTGATCTTCGGCTTTGGCCCGGTGCCGCGGCTCGGGATTGCCGGTGCCGGCATCGCCTTCGGGCTCTATTACGGCGCGGCGATGCTGTTCATGCTGCGCTACATGACGGCCGGTCGCTCGGGCCTGACCTTCCGCCTGGCGCCGCTTCAGGCGCGGCTGTTCGCCGACATCCTGCGGGTGGGCGTGCCCACCGCCGTCAATACCGTGCTCACCAACCTCACCGTCATCCTCGTCACCGGTGCCGTCGGTCTGTTCGGCACCACGGCGCTCGCGGCCTACGGCATCTCCTCGCGGCTCGATTATGTGATGATCCCGATCCTGTTCGGCATTTGCACGGCGACGCTGACCATGGTCGGCGTCAATATCGGCGCAGGGCAAGCGGCACGCGCCAGACGAATCGGCTGGATCAGCGCCGGCGTGGGCGCCGGCGTTGTCGGTTCGGTCGGGCTGCTGGTCGGACTGTTTCCGCTGCTGTGGCTGCATCTGTTCAGCCACGACGCCGAGGTCCTGCGCCAGGGCGCGATCTATCTGCACATCGTTGCGCCCGCCTATGGCGCGCTCGGTTTCGGCTTCGTCATTGCCTTTGCCGCGATGGGCGCAGGCCACGTGCTTTGGACATTCATCGCGTCCTTTGCGCGCATCCTGATCGCGGCCGGCGGCGGCTGGCTTGCCGTCACCTATTTCGGCGCCGGCATGGCGGGCCTCGCCGCCATGGTGACGGTGTCGCTGGTCGCCTACGCCGCGATCTGCAGCGTCGTGATGCTGTCGAACTCGGTCTGGCGCGTGAAGGCGAAGGGTTAGGCGTTCGCCGGCGCGGCCATCGCCTTCGCCGCGGCCTCGGCATCCATCCACGACACGCCCCACATGTGGCCGTCGGGATCCTCGAAGCTGCGGCCATACATGAAGTCGAAATCGTCCACCGGCGATGGATCGAGATTGCCGCCGGCCGCCTTCGCCTTGCCGATCATGTCGTCGACGGCCTGCCGGCTGTCGACGAACAGGCAGAGCAGCGCCAGGCTCATGGTCTTCGGGTCGGCGATCTCCTTGCTGGTGAAATGCCGGTACTTGTCGTGGGTCATCAGCATGACGTGGATGGTGTCGGAAAATACCAGGCAGGACGTGGTGTGGTCGCTGAACTGCGCGTTCCTGGTCGAGACCGATCGCCTGGTAGAAGGCGGTCGACCGGGCGACATCGCTGACCGGCAGGTTGATGAAGATCATTTTGGCCATGGGGGTTCCTTTCGCGGGTTCGTCCCAAGGACGATCCCGCGGCGGGCGTTCCGACAGGTGCGCAAGAATTATTTTCGTCGTCATTGCCGAGCGTGACGCGGCGCATCCACGTCCGTG
Organism: uncultured Alphaproteobacteria bacterium; assembly: GCA_963696845.1. Classification (GTDB taxonomy): domain Bacteria; phylum Pseudomonadota; class Alphaproteobacteria; order Rhizobiales; family Xanthobacteraceae; genus Bradyrhizobium. Next base: position 4,871 of record CAVOLR010000017.1, on the reverse strand, counting down.
ACCGCCGACGACGTGGATGCCATGGATTGCCGGGCATGCGACTTCGCGCTTGCCCGGCAATGACGACGGCGACTACGTCGCGATCGGGTTCGGCATGTTCAGGAACGACCGCGTCACATGCCAGAACAGCTGCCGGTTGATGGCGAGCGCGACCGAATGCGCGGTGCCCGGCAGGATGATGAACTGGCGGTCGCCGTTCGGCAGCTTGTTGTAGAACTCCTCGAGGTCGGCGACGGTGGCGATCCCGTCATATTCGCCGCGCACCAGCAGCACCGGCGCCAGCACCTTTTCGGGATCGACCACCGGCAGGTTCGCGGTCATGTCGAGATAGGTGCCGGTCGGGATCTGGTCGCCGAACTGCATCTCGACGTCGGCCAGCGCCTCGATCGCGGCGGGATCCGACGTGCCCGGCTTGTCGCGGGTCGCGATCGAGCGGATCATGTCGCGGTCGCGCTTGCGCATGTTGTGGCTGCGATAATAGTCGACCTGCTCGGCGCGCTTCTTCAGGGTCGGCGATCCCTCGCCCTTGTAGGTGAAGGCGGCGAACACCAGGCGGTCGATGCGGTCGGGCGCCGCCATCGCATAGGCGCCGGCGCGCAGCGCGCCGGAGAACTCGCCGACGAAATGATATTGGTGCTGGCCGGTCTCGTTCGCGAGCACGTCGGCGGCGGCCTTCAAATCCTCGACGCCGCTGGCGATATCCGAATTGCCGGAGGTGCGCCCCGACTTGCCGTAATTCTCATGATCCATGGTCCAGCAGTCGAAGCCGTAGCGGGCGAACTCGTTCATGACGGAATATTCGCCCTTGCCGGGCACGTGCAGATCGAACACCCGCGAGGTCACCGACGAGCCGTGCACGAAGAACACCATCGGACGCGCCGGCTCGCCGGCCTTCGGCGCGCCCAGCCGCTTGCGATACATCCACAGCGGCACGTCGCCCTTCTTGGCCCAGTATTCGCCGCTCCAGAAGCGGCTGCCTTCGGCCGGCTCGGCCTGTGCCGGCAGCGCCTCGGCAAGCGCGCCCGCCATCAGGCCGAGGCCTGCCCCCTTGATCAGCGTGCGGCGCGGCAGCGAGTGCTCGGAATGGGTCATGGCTTCTTCCCGTTCGATTGATGGATTGTTGCGCAAAGTCTAACAGCGGCCCCCCGCCTTTGAAAGCACTGTGCGCTGCACAGCACAAACACCATCGCGCGATGCGCGAACAGGCTGACTTCACGCTCGAAGCGGGTCTAGTCTCCGCGCCGCCCCAACCCGGACCAACCGGGAGCGCAACAGGGAGAAGAGCCGTGAGCAGCAATCTGACCGACGAAGAACTTGCCGCGCTGATGCCGTCCGAACTGTGCCAGTACCAGACGCCGATCCCGACCCAGATCGTCTCCAGCGACGAATTCTATCCCGACCCGCAGAACGAGCGGCAGCGCGAGGTCGAGCAGCGCCTGCTCGCGATGGCCGACGAGCTCGGCGGCAAGCAGGGCCTCGACCGCCGGAAATTCTTCCAGACCGCGGCCGGCATGGCCGCCTCCTTCGTGGCGATGAACGAGGTCTATGGTCCGCTGTTCGAGGTGAGCCGCGCGGAAGCCGCGACCCCTGCGATGGCCGACGAGCGCGCATCCGCGCTGAAAGACCAGTTCATCATGGACATGCACACGCATTTCCTGCGCGACGACACCCGCATCATGACCTTCGTCAACATGCGCACCGCCGTCGGCAAGGCCGGCTGGAACAAGCAGCTCACCGACCACGAGCAGACCATCGAGGATCTGAAGTTCAACAACTACAAGAAGGAGATGTTTCTCGACAGCGACACCAAGATCTCGCTGATCTCCTCGGCGCCGTCGGACATCGAGCAGGACTGGTTCCTGACCAACGAGCAGATGGCGGACGCCCGCAAGAAGATCAACGACGAGGCCGGCTCGCGGCGCGTGTTCTCGCACATGCATCTTCACGCCGGGCCAACCGGCTGGCTCGACAAGCTCGATGCCGGCCTCGCGCTGAAGCCGGAGTCCTGCAAGGGCTACACCATCGGCGACAACACGCACAAGGACATCAGCCGCTATCCCTGGCGGCTCGACGACGAGAAGGTCGCCTACAAGGGCTACGAGAAGATGGTGAAGGCGGGCATCAAGAATGTCTGCGTCCACAAGGGCCTGTTCCCGCCCGGCCTCGAGAAGCAGTTCCCGCATTTGCGCGGCTTCGCCGACGTCGCCGACGTCGGTCAGGCGGCCAAGGACTGGCCGCAGCTCAACTTCGTGATCTATCACTCGGCCTATCGTCATGTCGGCGGCGATCCCAAGGTGGCGCTCGCCGAGTTCGAACGCACCGGGCGCATCGCCTGGACCATCCGACCTCGCCGACATCCCGGCGCAGTATGGCGTGAGCAATGTCTATGGCGACGTCGGGCAATTGTTCGCGACCACGCTGGTGGCCGAGCCGAATGTCTGCGCGGCGCTGATGGGCACGCTGATCAAGGGCCTTGGCGCCGATCACGTCTGCTGGGGCACCGACTCGCTCTGGACCGGCGCGCCGCAATGGCAGATCGAGGGCCTGCGCCGGCTCGAGATCCCCGAGGCGATGCAGAAGAAGTTCGGCTATGCGCCGCTCGGCGCGGCCGACGGTCCGGTGAAGTCCGCGATCTTCGGCGGCAACAACGCGCGGCTCTACAACATCGAACCCAAGAAGGCGATGCTGGAGCTCAAGGGCGACCGCTTCGCGCTGATGAAGGCGGAGTACGAGAAGAACGGCGTGGAGCCGTCGAACGTGCGCTACGGCTATGTGGTGCCGAACGGCAGCATCGATCACAAGGTGTTTGCGTAGTTCGTCATTGCGCCACGGACCGCAGTGCAGCCCGATGACGGCTGCGACGAAGCAATCCAGACTTCCTCTTCAGCTCTGGATTGCTTCGCTCCGCTCGCAATGACGGAGAGATTCCGGGTTCGACGCTTGCGCGTCGCCCCGGAATGACTTCGTCACTTCCCCTTGAACCGCGGCTTGCGCTTCTCGCGGAACGCCGCGACGCCTTCCTTCACATCCTCGCTGGTGCGGATCGGATCGAGGATGCGGCGCGCCTCGGCGACCGTCTCCAGCGGTCCCTTCGGCATGGCGTCGCGGGCCAGCCGCTTCAGGCCCTGCACCACCAGCGGCGCGGCGCCGGCGATCTTTGCCGCCATCTCCTGCGCGATCGCAATGTGCTGGCCCTGCGGCGCGATGCGGTTGACGAAGCCGATCTGGTAGGCGCGCTCGACCGACAGCTCCTCGCCGACCAGCAGAAACTCCATGGCGATCTTGTGCGGCATGCGCGACACGATGGAGGAGATGCCGCCGCCGGTGGTGCCGATCTTCACCTCGGGATAGCTGAAGCGCGTGGTCTCGGAGGCCACGCACATGTCGGCCATCTGCACCAGCACGAAGCCGCCGCCGACCACCCAGCCGGAGGTCGCGGCGATCACCGGCTTGTCGAGCTCGACGCCGAGGCCGGGCACGGCGTGCCACATGTCGGACGGCAGGTCCCTGACGTCGGCGCCGACGCAGAAATATTTCTCCTCGCACGAGGCCAGCACCGCGACGCGATCGTCGCTGTCGCGGAAGCGCCGCCAGGCCTCGCGCAATTCGCTGCACAGCGCATTGTTGAGCGCGTTATGCGACGACGCGCGGTCCATGGTGATGGTGGCGACGTGGTCTTTGCTTTCGTAGCGGACGACTGACATGTGGGCCTCCCTGCAATATCTATCTATCTTCGTCATTGCGAGCGAGCGAAGCGACGAACCGCGAATCCAGAATCTTCGTCACGGAGATCAGTCTGGATTGCTTCGCTTCGCTCGCAATGACGAGAATAGCTACTTCTTCTCATCCGGATGGCGATGCACCGGATCGACCCACAGCACCGTCTCCGGCTTTTCGACCGGCTCGATGTCGAGATTGATCGCGACCGCCTCGCCGTCGGAGCGCACCAGCACGCATTCCAGCACCTCGTCGCGGCTGGCGTTGATCTCCTGATGCGGCACGTAAGGCGGCACATAGATGAAGTCGCCGGGACCGGCTTCGGCAGTGAACTGCAGCTGCTCGCCCCAGCGCATCCGCGCCTTGCCCTTCACGACATAGATGATGCTTTCGAGATGGCCGTGATGATGCGCGCCGGTCTTGGCGTCGGGCCTGATCGTCACGGTGCCGGCCCAGAGTTTTTGCGCGCCGGTGCGGGCGAAATTGATCGCGGCCTTGCGGTCCATGCCCGGCGTCGACGGCACGTTGGGATCGAGCTGGTTGCCGGGAATGACGCGGACGCCGTCGTTCTTCCAGCGGTCGTCGTGAGAGTGCGCGTGGCCGTGATCGTGAGCTGTCATTGCAGGGCTTTCGAACTGGGTTCCGTGCGCGCAACGCTAGCGAACTCCACCGCGGCAAGCCAGCCGTTCACGGAACTTTTTCGCGCGCGCGACGTTGTCTCTGCGAACCCCTAGTAGGAGGAGAAATTTCATGGGTGCGACCACTGACAAGGTCAAAGGTGCGGCCAACGAAGCCATCGGCAAGGCCAAGCAGAAGATCGGCGAAGCCACCGGATCCGAGCGCCTGGAAGGCGAAGGCACGATCCAGGAGGTGAAGGGCAAGGGCCAGCAGGCTCTCGGCGACGCCAAGCAGGCGACCAAGGACGCGGTGAACCGCGCTGCCGCCGAGGCGAACAAGAAGCTCTGATCTTCGCCGAACATCTGAGTTGGAAGAGACCGGCCCTCGCGGCCGGTCTTTTCTTTGTCTATTTCCGCCGGTGACCCATCACATCGGGATTGACCACATTGGTCGGCGTGCCCGCAGCGTAAGACACGATCTGGTCGAAGATATCGCTGAACTGGATTTCGTATTCGTCGCGCGAGACGTAGCCGATA
>CAVOLR010000016.1:0-192200 GCA_963696845.1 uncultured Alphaproteobacteria bacterium | reverse complement strand
CTTCCACGATGGATCTCCGCAGCAACGGCGCTGATCGGACTGGTCGAGTTCGACCGAGGTCAATCCGTTTCACGTTGAGGCCGCCTCGGGCGGTCTGCAGGAGCTTCGTCGCAGCCCATGAAACTTGAAAATATCGCTGTCGATTTCACCGACGAGCAGAAGCGGTACCTCGAAGGCTTTGCGGCCGGCGTGCAGATCATGCGCGGCGGCCGCGGCCTCGGTGGCGGCGCGACTGCGAAAGCCAACGCCGAGCCGACCGGACCCGATGCCGCGCATATCAAGGCGCAGGACAAGATCACGGCGTCGGGCAAGAAGCTCGCCGACCAGGAGAAGTTCAAGCGCGAGGAGCATCCGTTCGACGCATATCCGCGGCTGAAGCAGCAGGCGCTCGACAATGCGCCGCCGGTGCCGGCGGACAATTTCCGCTGGCGCTATTTCGGCCTGTTCTATGTCGCGCCGGCGCAGGACTCCTACATGTGCCGGCTTGCGGATGCCGAACGGCATTTTGAAGCACTGGCAGCTCGCCGGCCTTGCCGATCTCGCCGAAAGCTGCGGCGGCGGCTTTAGCCATGTCACGACCCGCGCCAACCTGCAGATCCGCGAAATCCTGCCGAAGAACGCGGTGACGCTGATCGAGGGCATCCAGGATCTCGGCCTGTGCTCACGCGGCGCCGGCGCCGACAACATCCGCAATGTCACGGGCACGCCGACCGCCGGCATCGATCCGCAGGAACTGCTGGATACGCGGCCTTATGCGCGCGAGTGGCACTTCCACATCCTCAACGACCGCTCGCTCTACGGCCTGCCGCGCAAGTTCAATGTCGGCTTCGATGGCGCCGGCAAGATCGCGGTGCTGGAAGACACCAACGACATCGCGTTCTCGGCGGTCGAGGTGAAGGACGGCCACGGCATCGAGCCCGGCATCTGGTTCCGGCTCGGCATCGGCGGCATCACCGGGCACAAGGATTTCGCCAAGGCGACCGGCATCATCGTCAAACCCGAAGACGCCACCAAGGTAGCCGACGCGATCGTTCGCGTCTTCATCGACACCGGCGACCGCACCAACCGGCTCAAGGCGCGGCTGAAATACGTGCTCGACAGCATGGGCGTCGACAAGTTCATGGAGGCTGTCGAGCAGCGGCTCGGCCGCAAGCTGACACGTGCGCCAGCGGAAGCGATCGCGACGCGTCCGGCCTTCGACCGCATGGCGCATATCGGCGCGCACAAGCAGAAGCAGGACGGGTTGAACTGGATCGGCGTGGTGCTGCCGGTCGGCAAGCTGACGGCCGACCAGATGCGCGGCCTTGCGAAGATCGCGCAGGACCTCGGCGACGGCGAAATTCGCCTGACGGTGTGGCAGAACCTGCTGCTCTCAGGCGTGCGCGACGACAACGTGGCGCTCGCGACGGCCGCGATCGAGAAGCTCGGACTGTCAATCAAGGCCTCGCAAATCCGCGCCGGCCTCGTCGCCTGCACCGGCAATTCCGGCTGCAAGTTCGCGGCGTCCAACACCAAGCTTCATGCCGCCGAGCATCGCCGACTGGTGCGAGCCGCGCGTCGAGGTCGACACGCCGCTCAACATCCATCTGACCGGCTGCCATCACTCCTGCGCGCAGCACTACATCAGCGACATCGGCCTGCTCGCGGCGAAAGTGCCGGCCGGTGAGGGCGACGACGACCGTCGAGGGCTATCATCTCGTCGCGGGCGGCGGCTTTGGGCCGCAGGCCGAGATCGGGCAGGAGGTCTATCGCGACATCAAGGCGGAGGACGCGCCGCAGACCGTCGAGCGGCTGCTGAAGGCCTATCTCAAACACCGCGCCTCGCCGCGAAGAGCATTTCCTGACCTTCGCGCGCCGTCACGACGGCGAAAGCCTGCGCAAACTCGCGGATGCCGAGGTATCCTCATGAACCAGATCACCCCGACTGCGAAGCTCGAGATCATTCCGTCAAGCGCGCCGTTCTCGGACGCGCAGCGCTCATGGCTCAACGGCTTCTTTGCCGGCCTGCTCGACGACCGACGGCGCCGATGCCGCTGTCGGCCGAGCAGGGCGCCGCGCTCATGCCGGGCGCAACCGACGATGACGGCGAAGCGCCCTGGCACGACCAGACCTTGCCGATTGCCGAGCGCATGAAGCTCGCCGAAGGCCGGCCGCTGCGGCGGCGCATGATGGCGGCGATGGCGCAGCAGGATTGCGGCCAGTGCGGCTACAATTGCAGCGACTATTCGGACGCGATCGCCGGCAAGGGCGAAGCGCGGCTCAATCTCTGCGTCCCCGGCGGCAAGGAAACCGCGCGGATGCTGAAGTCGCTGTACGAGGAGCTCGACAAGGCGCCGGCCGCAGCGCCTGCCGCGGCCGTGACGCCCGCGGTCGCCGTGACCGCTGTCATCAGCGAGCCCGGCCGCTCCCGCGACAATCCGGTCGCCGGCGACCTTCGTGTCGCGCGCGCCTGCTCAACGAGCAAGGGCTCGGAGAAGGAGACCTGGCACATCGACTTCGATCTGTCGGGCGCCGGCCTCGACTATGTCGTCGGCGATTCCTTCGGCATCTTCGCCAAGAACGATCTCGGTCTCGTCGACCAGATCATCGCGCTGCTCGGCGCTTCCCATACGGTGCAGGTGCGCGGCAAGACGCTGCGCGACGTCCTGATCGAGGACGTCTCGCTGTCGCCGGCGCCCGACAGCCTGTTCGAGCTGTTCTCCTATCTCACCGGCGGCGCGGAGCGCGAGAAGGCGCGTGCGATGGCGCAGGGCGAGGATCCCGATGGCGATGCCGCGACGCTCGACGTGATGGCGGTGCTGCAGAAATTTCCGAAGGTGCGGCCGCATCCGGAAGCCTTCATCGAGGCGCTGGAGCCGCTGCAGCCGCGGCTCTATTCGATCTCGTCCTCGCACAACGCGACGCCCGGCAAACTGTCGCTGACGGTCGATTGCGTGCGCTACGTCGTCGGCAAGCGCAAGCGGCTTGGGCTCGCCTCGACCTTCCTTGCCGAGCGCATCAATCCCGGCGACGAGCTGAAGGTCTATGTGCAGAAGGCGCACGCCTTCGGCCTGCCGCAGGATCCGAAGACGCCGATCATCATGATCGGGCCCGGCACCGGCGTCGCGCCGTTCCGCGCCTTCCTGCTCGACCGCAAGGCGACCGGCGCCACCGGCAAGAACTGGCTGTTCTTCGGCCATCAGCGCAGCGACTGCGATTTCTTCTATCGCGACGAGCTCAACGCCATGAAGACGTCGGGCCTGCTGACGCGGCTGTCGCTGGCGTGGTCGCGCGACGGCGAGAAGAAGTTCTACGTGCAGGACCGCATGCGCGAGGTCGGCCGCGAATTGTGGAGCTGGCTCGCCGAAGGCGCCAATGTCTACATCTGCGGCGACGCCAAGCGCATGGCCAAGGACGTCGAGCGCGCGCTGGTCGACATCGTCGCGCAGTTCGGCGCGCGCTCGACCGACGAGGCGATCGCCTTTGTCGGCGACCTCAAGAAAAAGGGCCGATTCCAGCAGGATGTGTATTAGCGGTTCCGGAATCAGCAAATCCGACTCAAAAGCGACCGAATGGATTTCTCCGGCGCAGGCCGCACCAGAGAATATTCAATCGCGATTGTGATCGGCGAAAGCACCGGCGTCACTATTTGCGGCGCAACCTTGCGAAAGCGTAATGTCGGCATTTGATTAGCGCGCATGGGGCGATGGAGATCCACCATGCGCGAACTCACGGCGGAAGCCCGCCTGCATCTGCGTGCGCGCTCGCTCAGGCGCAAGGGCGCCAGTGTTCAGCTCGCGGCCGTCTACAGCGCATTCGCCGTCATCGCGGCCGTCGTGTTCGGCACGCTGTCGGTTCATCCGTTCTGAGAAGGCTTAATTGGAGCGCTTGAACGGTGCCACGTCGACGCCGGCGTCCTTGAGCGCTTTGCGCACGCCCCGCGCGATCCCGACCGCCTCCGGATTGTCGCCATGAATGCAAATCGTATCGATGCGCGTCTTGACGACCTTGCCGGTCACGGAAACGATGGCGCTATCCTGCACCATGCGCACCACCCGATCGGCAATCAGCTTTGGATCGTGCAAGACGGCTCCCGGTTTGCGGCGTGACACCAGATTGCCATCGTCCTCATAGGCGCGGTCGGCAAACGCCTCATGCGCCATCGGCAAGATTGGCGCGCTCGCCGGCCTTGACCAGCTTCGAATTGGCAAGCACCACGAAGATCAGATTCGGATCGACGGCCTTGATCCCGTTGGCGATCGCCTGCGCCGTCATGTCGTCCTCGCAGGCGACGTTGGAAATCGCACCATGCGCCTTGACATGCGTCACCTTGTGGCCGGCCGCGGTTGCGATCGCCTGCAAGGCGCCGATCTGGTAGGCGATCAGGTTTTCGATCTCCGACGAACTCAAGCCGGGCATCGGCCTGCGGCCGAAGCCGTGCAGGTCGCGATAGCCGGGGTGGGCGCCGATCGAAACGCCGCGCGCCTTTGCCAGCTCGACCGTCTTGCGCATGACGTCGGCATCGCCGGCGTGATAGCCGCAGGCGATGTTCACTGATGTCGCGAGCTCGATCATCTCGGCATCGTGGCCCATGACCCAGGGGCCAAAGCTCTCGCCGAGATCGCTGTTGAGATCGACTGTCTTCATGTCTGCGCTCCCTGTTAATCCTGTGCCAATGTTTCGCGCCTGCCAGGTGCCGGCATCGACCGCGTTGACCGCGCTGCCCGCGACATTAGCACCTTGCAAGGCGTCGATGTTGAGCTCGCTGCTCTCGAGGCCGCGCAGACGGTCGGGCAGGGAGCGCAGCAGCTCCGCGAATTTCTTCGCCTCCGCCTGCGCCTCCGCCATGCTGACGGCCTTGAAGCGGAACGCCGTTCCCGGCGGGCGTCTGCGCCAGGCGGCCGAGATCGGCCGAGATCACGGTCGCGATCTTGGGATAGCCGCCGGTCGTGTTGCGATCCATCATCAGCACGATCGGCGCGCCGTTGCCGGGCACCTGGATGCTGCCGTCGACGGTGCCGTCGGACACGATGTTGTGGCCGTGCAGATGCTTGATGACGGGGCCTTCGAGGCGATAGCCCATGCGGTCGCTGGTCGCCGAAATCTTCCAGTCGCTGTCGAGGAAGAGTGCCTTGGCCTCGTCGTCAAATTCGTCGTCCTGCGGGCCCAGCACCACGCGGATCGGTCCACTGACGGCGAGAAGCTCGATGCGCTGCTCGGGCGCGCCGCTGGCGGGCTTCGCCGCGAATTCGTCGCCTTGCTGCAGCGGCCGCGGCAAAGGGACTGCCGAGCCCGGCGCGTTGATTGACCGCGAGGCTGCCGAACGTCGGCTCGCCATCGATGCCGCCTTCGATCGCGAGATAGCTGAAGGCGCCGCCCTTGGCGAAACCGATATTGAGCGTCTCGCCGTCGGCAATGGTCATCGACGCATCGTTGGGCATGGCGCGGCCGGCGATATCGATGCTGCGCGGCGCGCCGCAAAGCGCGACACGCACGGCGCCGTCGCGCGCGGTGAACGAGGCCGTGAACGGGCCGATTTCGATGGCGGCGGCAAACGGCTCATTGCCGAGCAGCGTGTTGGCGGCCGCGAGCGCAAGGCGATCCATCGCGCCGCTCGCCACCAGGCCATAGCGCTGGTAGCCGTCGCGGCCGTGATCCTGCACGGAGCAGGCCGGACCGATCGCTGCGACCACGAGCTTGCTCATGCCGCGACCAGTTCGGCGATGATCTCGCCGGCCTCCGAGGCGCGTTCCTGCTCGGCGAAGGTCTTGGCGTCGACCGGAAAGAAGGTCACGCGATCGCCGGGCTCGGTCAGGAACACGGGATCGCGATGCAGCCGAAAGGTCCGCACCGCCGTTCGTCCGAGAAGATGCCAGCCGCTCGGCGCCGCCAGGCACTGGATGCCGGCCTGCACGCCGCCGATCGAGATCGTTCCGGCCGGCGTGAATACGCGCGGACTCGGCCGCCGCGGCATGTGCAGGGACTTGTCGAGTCCGGACAGATACGACCAACCCGGCGTGAAGCCGATCATGGCGACGCGATAATCGCCGCCGGAATGCCGCGCCACGACCTCGTCGGGCGTCATGTTCTTGCTTTTCGCGACCTCCTCGAGATCGATGCCGTTCTCGCCGCCATAGGCAACGGGAACGCGCCAGCGCCGCGCTTTCGCGCTCGCTTGCGGCGGCACCTGCGCCAGTGTCAGCAGCTTCTCGCCGAGCGCGTCGAAATCGATCCGCACGGGATCGTAGTGCACCAGCAGCGAGCGATAGGTCGGCACCGTCTCGGTCACGCCCTCGACCTTGGCGGCATGTCAGCGCTCGATCGAGCGTCAGCACGCGCTGGTTGGCGGCGTCATCGATGGTCTTGGCGAATTCGACCGCGATGGCGCGGTCGCCACTCGGCAACAGGCGGGGCGGGGATAAGGACGCGGCCATGGCTCACGAGAGGTCGTGTCCCATGCTTTTCGCTCAAGTTGTCGTGCTTGTCACGCCCTTGACGCGGGAACGCGACCCCGCAAGATGCGCCCCGACAATTTCTCCACCGGAGCCTGTTTTCGAGATGTCCCTGACCCCCGACGCCATCAAGACCCTGTCCCGGGTCACCACCGCCACCATCACCACCGTGCTCCTGAAGAAGGGCCTGCGGAACGTCTGGATGCGCGGCGCGCGGCCGCTGAAGCCCGGGCTGCCGCGGCTGGTCGGCCCGGCCTTCACGCTCCGCTTCGTTCCCGCGCGCGAGGATCTGGCGACGCCGGAATCCTGGTCGTCGCCGATCTCCACCCGCACCGCGATCGAGGCCATGCCGGCCGGCTGCATCACCGTGGTCGACGCCATGGGCGTCACCGATGCCGGCATTTTCGGCGACATCCTCTGCGCCCGCATGGTCAAGCGCGGCGTCACCGCGCTCGTCACCGACGGCGTGGTGCGCGACGTCGAGGGCGTGCTCGGCACCGGCATGCCGGTGTGGTGCGACGGCTATGCCGCCCCGCCCTCGGTCGCAGGCCTCACCTTCGTCGGCTGGGGCGAGCCGATCGGCTGCGGCGGGGTCGCCGTGTTCCCCAATGACATCGTGGTCGCCGACCAGGACGGCGTGGTGCTGATCCCGCAGAAGATGCTCGATCACGTGCTCGCCGAAGGCGAGGAGCAGGAACGGATGGAAGCCTGGATCGTCAACGAGGTGAACAACGGCGCGCAACTGCCGGGGCTCTATCCCATGAACGCCGAGACCAAGGCGCGCTACGAGAAGTCGAAGAAGTAGCCGGACCAACCGGCACGCAACGAGGGAGAAACACCATGCAATTCTATCCCGCCGGCTCGCGTCCGACACGCCGTGCGCCCGCCGAAAACTTCACCGGCACGGTCTGGCAGGACCCGATCATCACTGCTCCCGCCCCGGCACGGGTCGTCGCCAACCGCGTGGCCTTCGAGGCGGGCGCGCGGACCGCGTGGCACACGCATCCGTTTGGACAGACGCTCTATGTGATTTCCGGCGTCGGCCGCTTCCAGACCCAGGGCCAGCCCATCATCGAGATCAAGCCCGGCGACGTGATCTGGATTCCGCCGGGAGAGAAGCACTGGCACGGCGGCGCGCCGACCACCGGCATGGTCCACATCGCGACGCAGGAAGCGCAGGACGGCAAAACCGCGACCTGGATGGAGCACGTCACCGACGCCGACTACAACGCGAAGGTCGGCTAGCGATCAATCCGCGTCGCGGTCCAGGTGCCCGAGCACAGCGCGCCGCGCCAGGTGCCGGAGCCCGACGTGGCCGAGAGATGACCGAAGCCGGTCGCGCGCTTGATGCCGCTCACCAGCGTGACGCTGATGCTGCCGGCGTCGGCGACGCGGCCCGACGCACTGCATCATGCCGTCGCCGGAGACCTGACCGTTGTCTGATGCCGATCGAGACGGTGGCGCCATTGCCGCATTCCGAGCTCGACGAAGCGATGCGGACGTTCCAGGAGCCGTCGAACGACGCGGCCGCGGCCGGCGTCGCGAACTGCAGTGGCGCAGAAGAGCCGCGATGCTGGTGGCGATAACGACTTTGCGGAAATTGGTCATGGCGTGCCCCTGTTGTTTGGTGCCGCCAGTCGTCGCATATCGCAGGAGGGTTCGATGTGACTGACGTCACGCATGGATGGTGCGTGACATCGCGCACAAAAAAGCCCCGCGAAACCGCGGGGCTTTCGATTTCCTGGCTTGTGGTCGTCGTCAGTTCACGCGGGTCCAGGTCTGGCCGCCGCAGAACATGCCGCCGAAGGCGCAGCCCTGCACGCGCAGCTGCGTGGTGCCCTTCATCGCGATGGTCGAATCATAGGTGCTGCCGGAGTTGGGATCGTGGATCCGGCCGCTCCATTTGTGGTCGGCGCCCGGCCGCATGTTGATCAGCACCTGCTCGCCATTGGCGTTCGACTTCGCATCGACCGAATAGCCGCAGAGATTGGCGCCGCACGCTTCGATGCGGACCTTGCCTTCCTTCTCCTCGGTCAGCCAGACGCCGACCGGCGAGTTGGGATCGCGCGGCGCTGCGACGGGGGCGGGAGCAGCAGCGGCAGGCGCAGCTGCAACCGCGGGCGCGGGCGGCGGAGGAGGCGCAACCGCTGCCGGCGGAGGTGCGACGGCGGCCGGAGGCGGAACAGCGGCCACCGCGGGCGGCGGCGGGGGCGGCGGTGCCGGATCATGCAGCACGGGAGGCGGCAGCGGCGCAGCTCCGCTATCTGCTGGCGCAACGGCGGCGGTCGTAGGCGCGGGTGGAGGTGCAGCCGGCGCGGAGCGGGTGCTGGGCAGGCGCGGCCGGAGCCGCCGCGGTTTCAGGCGCAGTTGCCGGCCCAGGTGCAACCGCGGCAGGCGGCGGGGCCGGATCGCTCTTGGCATCCTTCTTCGACTTGGATTTCTTGCCGGTGTTGTCGTAGACGCCGGGAATCTGAACGGTACCGCGGTCCGGATCGATCCGGATGGTCCGACCGCCATATTCGAACTGGTACTGGGCCTGCGCAGCGGTGCTTGCCAGCAGCAGGAATGCGGCAGCCGCCAACGTCTTCTTCATTTTGACCTCCTGAGCAGCCCGCGGCCCAAGTCTACGCCGCAAGGCTTCCGGCTGCGTGACCTAGATCACTTTCATGACATAAGTCGTGGGCGCGCCGCTTTGGTTCAAGCCCAGTTTAGGGCGCGTGCCTGCGCAGGGTCAATTTGACGAGATGCCGCCCGTGCTAAGCTTCGCCGATGCTGCGGATCACATCCGCAGCCGCGGCGCGCCCGGTCATTTCAGCGCGAAGTTGCTCGTAACGCTCGCGTGCCTCGCGCTCGCGATCATCGACGAATTTGACCGCTTCGTCCTTCCACATCGGGCCGGTGACATGCGCCCCCGAGCTGTCGCCGATGGTCTCGTCGACAAAATAGTCGCCATCGTCGGTACGGCGGACCGTCCATTTGAAGCGGATCGCTTCCATCGGCCCCGGGCCGACCTTGAAGTAGCCGTCGCCGTCCGCCGGCACGATCGTCGGCATCGCTTCCTCGACCACAGGCGCTTCCGCCGGGCGAGGGGCGCCGACAACACGAGGGGTTTCCGGTTGATCGAGAATGCTCGCGATCGTCGCGAGCGCATGATCGGTCGGGTCGCTCACAGGTCCATCCTCCGCGCGAATCGCTGACCGGCAAATGTTGTCCCACGCCGGTGCGTCGCGCCCTCTTTGTGGCGAGCGAATAAGGCTGAGTTTTGGCTAATTTTCAGCGCAAACCGGCGGCAGTTTGGCCTTCCATGGGCGTTCCTGCTCGAGCTGTGCCGCCAAACGAAATAATGTCGCCTCCTCGCCAAAACGCGCGGCGAACATCATGCCGATCGGCAATCCGCTCCGGCTCCAGGCAAGCGGCACCGACATCGCGGGCTGACCGGACATATTGAACATCGCAGTGCCCGGGATGTAGCTGCGCAGAATCTGCGGAATCAGCGAGAAATCGTCGGACATCGAATTGAGCTCGCCGAGAGGCAGCGGCAGCCGGCACAATGTCGGCGACAGGAACACATCACAGCTGTCGAGAAACTCGTACAGGACGCGCGAGATCTGGAAAGCCGCGGTTTGGGCAGCGACGTAGTCGATCGCCGTGCTCTTCTCCGCATTGCGCGCCATCGCGAGTGTCAGTCCTTCGAATTCCGCATCGGTCGCGGGACGGCCGAGGCGCTGCTCGATCATGCGAACCGTCTGCGCGGTATTCGCGCCGACGATCAGCCCCATCATCTCCGGTCCGTTGGTGGGAATCTTCGGCGCACGCTCCTCGACATGATGGCCGAGCTTCTCGAGCAAGGAGGCGGTATCGCGAACGGCCTGCGCGATTTCGGGGTCGAGCGTCCCATCGGCGTAAGTGTGCTTGTCGGTGAATGCGATGCGCAGGCGCCCGGGCTCGCGCCTGACCTCGTCGGCATAGGGGCGTTCAGGCGGCGGCGCGTGATAGATGCTGGTCAGCTCGGGTCCGCCAAGCGCATCCATCATGACGGCGCTGTCGCGTACGCTGACGCTAACGACGTGGTTGCAGGAATAGCCGCCCCAGCCTTCGCCGCGGTCTGGACCGAGCGGCATGCGGGCGCGGGTCGGCTTCATGCCGAACACGCCGCAGGCAGCGGCTGGAATACGAATGGAACCACCGCCATCGCTGGCATGCGCGAAGGGCAGCACGCGCGCCGCCACCGCCGCGGATGCGCCGCCGGACGAGCCGCCGGAGGAGTGCGCGAGATTCCAGGGATTCCTCGTCGGTCCGTGCAGGCGCGGCTCGGTGGTCGGCAACAACCCCATTTCAGGGCTCGCGCTCTTGCCGAAGATGGTGAGACCGGCGTCGAGACAACGTTGCGCGAAGGTGCCGCTGTGATCGGCGACGAGATCCTTGAAAATGGTGGCGCCGAAGGTCGTGCGCGTGCCGCCGAGATATTCGAGGTCCTTCAGCAGGAACGGCACGCCGGTGAAGGGACCATCGGGCAGACCCTTCTCGATCTGTTTCTCCGCATAGTCGTAGTGCTTGACCACGACGGCGTTCAATTGCGGATCGACCTTGGCGGTCCGCGTCAGCGCCTCGTCGAGCAGTTCCTTGGGCGTGACCTGTTTCCTGCGCACGAGATCGGCGAGACCGACGCCGTCATAGCTGCCATATTCCTTGAAGGCCATCGGTCAACCCATTGGTGTCAAGAGGGAACGAACCGCCTTCAGTGGAAGGCGGCCGCGGTTCAGAGCACGTCCTGATTGATGACGTTCTGCTTGATCGGCTCGCCGTCGAGCGCGCTCAGGATGTTGCGCGCGGTCTGCTCGCTCATGCGAACGACGGCCTCGACCGTGACGCCCGCGACATGCGGCGCCATGATCACGTTCGGCAAGGCGTGAAGCGGCTGGCCGACGGGCGGCGGCTCCACCTCGAAAACATCGAGGCCGGCGCCGGCGATGTTGCCCGCGACCAGCGCTTCATGCAGCGCCCTCTCGTCGACGATGCCGCCGCGCGCCGTGTTGATCAGATAGGCGGTCTTCTTCATCAGCTTGAAACGCGCGGCATTGAACAGGCCGACCGTCTCCGGCGTCTTCGGACAGTGGATGGTGACGAAATCCGCGCGCGGCAGCGCCGCGTCGAGATCGCTGACCGGCTCGCAGCCGGCGGCCTTGATCTCCGCCGCGCCTTGTAGGGGTCGTAGACCAGAACCTGCATCTCCATCGCCTGGCAGCGCTTTGCGATGCGGGTGCCGATGCGGCCGAAGCCGACGATCAGCACGGTCTTGCCGTAGAGATCGAACGGCAACTGGCCGAGCCGGCTCGCCCAGGTGCCGTTCTTGACCATGGAATGCATTTCCTGCGCGCGCTTGGCGAGCGTCAGCATCATGAACATTGCCTGCTCGGCGACCGACGGCGAGTTCGCGCTGCCGGCGACCATCAGCGGCACCTTGCGCTTGCTCAGCGCCGGTACATCGACCGCGTCGTAGCCGACGCCGATCCGCGTCACGACTTTCATGTCGCCGGCCGCCTCGAGCTCGGGCTCGCCGAAACGGGTGGCGCCGAGCGCCACGCCGTGAACCGGCGCATGCTGCTTCAGCATCGCCTGGAAATCATTCGACGAGATCATGTTGGCGAATTCGACGAGTTCGACGTCGTCCCGCTCGGTCAGGAGCGCTCGCGCTCCGGACGACAACGTTTGAGTGACGAAGATTTTCTTCTTGTTGGTGCTGACGGCCATTTCCTGCCCTTGAGGTTCTCCTCGCCGTCAAAGCACGGCGCCGGTTCCCTCGTTTAGCAGGTGCATATTGTTGAGGTCCACCGCCATTCGGAACGGAGCGCCATCGTGCGCGCCGGCATCGGGATTGACCCGGCCGCAGAACTGCGCACCTTCCAGTGTGAAATAGACCAGCGTCTCCATTCCCATCGGCTCGGTGACGTCGAGCACGGTGTCAAAGGCCTCGACGCCGGGCCCGTCATGGCCGGTGGCCTCGGTCAGATGTTCAGGGCGAATACCGAGCAGCAACGGCTCGCTGCGCGACACATTCTGATAGCGGGCGGCGCGGGCCGGTGGCAGCGGAAACGTCAAACGATCGGTGATACGGACGTTCAGCTTGCCGCCGGCCTCTTCCAGCCGGCAGGGCACGAAGTTCATCGCGGGCGAGCCGATGAAGCCGGCGACAAAGCGCGTCGCCGGACTGTGGTAGAGATCGTTCGGCGTGCCGATCTGCTCGATCTTGCCCTTGTTCATGACCACGACGCGGTCGGCCAGCGTCATCGCCTCGACCTGGTCGTGGGTGACGTAGACGGTCGTGGTGCGCACCTTCTGGTGCACCTTCTTGATCTCGATCCGCATCTGCACGCGCAGCTTGGCGTCGAGGTTGGACAGCGGTTCGTCGAACAGGAACACCTTGGGATTGCGCACGATGGCGCGGCCCATCGCCACGCGCTGGCGCTGGCCGCCGGAGAGCTGTTTCGGCTTGCGGTCGATCAGGTCGGTGATGTCGAGCATGCGGGCGGCCTCGGTGACCCGGCTCTTGATCTCCGCCTTGGGATACTTCTTCAGGCGCAGGCCGAACGACATATTCTCCGCAACCGTCATGTGCGGATAGAGCGCATAGTTCTGGAACACCATCGCGATGTCGCGGTCCTTCGGGGGGACGTCGTTGACGACGTCGCCGCCGATCATGATGTCGCCGTCGGTGATGTCTTCGAGTCCAGCGATCATCCGCAGCGTCGTCGACTTGCCGCAGCCGGAGGGACCGACCAGCACCACGAACTCCTGGTCCGCGATATCGAGATCGATGCCGCGCACCGCCTCGACGTCGTCGTAGCGCTTCACCACCTTACGCAGAGTAACGTCAGCCATCGGCTTCAACCCTTTGTCGCGCCGGCGGTCAGGCCGGCAATGTAATAGTCCATCAGGAAGGCGTAGATGATCAGCGGCGGCGCGGCGCCAAGCAGCGCGCCGGTCATGATCTGACCCCAGTTGAACACGTCGCCCTTGATCAGGGTGGTGAGGATGCCGACCGGCAGCACCAGCTGATCGGTCGAGGTCGTGAACACCAGCGGATAGAGCAACTGCGCCCAGGAAACCGTGAAGGCGAAGATGGTCGCGGCGATGATGCCGGGCAGCGCGACCGGAATGAAGATCCGGGTCAGCGTCTGGAACCAGGAGGCGCCGTCGATGATGGCGGCCTCATCCAGCTCTTTCGGGATCGACGCGAAATAGCCGATCATGATCCAGGTCGCGAACGGCACGGTCAGCGTCGGATAGAGAAACAGCAGCACGTACCATTTGTTGATGAGCTGAATGCCGGTGTACTCGCCGATCACGGCGAACATCTTGAACAACGGCAGGAACAACAGCGAGTCCGGGATCAGGTAGGTCAGGAACACCCCGGTCGCGAGCGTGGCCGAGCCCCAGAACTTCATCCGCGACAGCGCGAACGCCGCCGGTACGCTGATCAGCATGGTCAGCGCCACCACGAAGATCGACACCATCGCCGAATTCCAGAAGAAGCGCAGGAACTGGTTCGAGCCCAGCAGCTCCTTGTAATTCGACAGCGTCGGATGAAACACCCACCAGGGATTGGTCGCCGCCGAAATCTCCGCGCTGCTCTTCAGCGAGGTGATGATCATGTAGATCGGCGGCACCAGCGCGAAGATCGCAAACAGCGTCAGGAAGAAATACGACCAGCGCAACGCCCAGGTACGGTCGCGGCTCATGCTGCCGTATTTCACGTTACGGGTAGGGCCGGCCTTGTCGATGACGAGCGAGCTCATGCTTCGTTCCCGCGTTTGTTGACGTCGCGCAGGATGAAGACGGCGGCGACCGCCAGGATCGGCGCCATGAACAGCGACACGCTGGCCCCGAGCGGAATGTCTCCGCCCTCGATGCCGAGCCGGAACGCCCAGGTGGCGAAGAGGTGGGTACAGTCGAGCGGACCGCCCGCGGTCAGGATCCGCGTGATGTCGAAGTTGGCGAAGGTGACGATCAGCGAGAACAGCGTGGTGATCGCGATGATGTTGCGCATCATTGGCAGCGTCACGTACCAGATGCGTTGCCACCAGTTGGCGCCGTCGATCGCCGCGGCCTCATAGAGCTGGTCCGGCACCGATTTCAGCGACGCCAGATACATGATCATGAAGAACGGCGCGCCGAACCAGACATTGACCAGGATAACCGAGAACCGCGCCCAGCCGGTTTCGCCGAGCCAGGAGATCGGGCCCGATGCCGAACAGGCCGAGCGTGTAGTTGAAAGCGCTGTAGGAGGGATCGAACAGCCATAGCCAGGCGAGCGTGCTCATCGCCGGCGGGATTACCCATGGTACCAGCAGCATGCCGCGCCATTTGCGCTGCTTCCTGCTGGGTATGTTGTGGGCGAAATGTGCGACGATGAAGCCGATCAGGGCTTTGAAGATCACAGCGGTGATGGCGAAGAGGCAGGACTGCTCAACCACCATCCAGAAGGTTTGGCGCTTGAACAGGAACAGGAAATTGCCGAAGCCGACATACTTGGTCATCGCCTTGTTCAAGGTCGCGAGATGGACCGAATAGAACGCGGGATAGACGACCATGGCGGCGATCAGCACGATCAACGGCAGCGTCATGAAGAACGCCATGGTGGACTTGCGTTTCATCGCATTGCGCAGGCTCGACCTGCCGCGTGCGGGCCGTATGGCTACGCTGGTCGGTTGAAAGGCGACGTCAACCATGGTGCTCGTTCCCTAGGAGGGGATCGAAGGCGCTTTGACCGCTCTCGGTCAGGCGTTCGATCGTATCAAAGTGAGGACCTCAAACATTGCGGTCCGCCCGAGGGCGGACCGCGATGGCAACTCCAACGTCAGCTTCGCATGAAGCCTTCGCACTCGCCCTCCGCCCAGGCGAGCGTGTCCTCGATCTTTTCGCCCCTTCCGACGCGCAGGCACATCTTGGTGAGCGTAGCCTGCACGTAGATCTGCTGCGCTACCTTGGGCGGAGCAGGAGAGGCGGCGATCGACAGTTTCTGGTGGTTATAGGGGTTGGGATAGTGGAAAAGCGTGCCCTTCGGCGGCCCTTCCTCGGCCCAGACCTTGAACGTCGTCAGCTTGTCGTACGCCGGCAGATCATAGCCGTGGCTGGCATCGACCAGCTTCTCGACCGAACTCGCCGTCGACAGATGCCTGATCAGGCTCTTCGCCGCTTCCTTGTTCTTGGAGAATTTCCAAACTGTCAGGAAGTTGGGCAGGTAGGGCGCATAGCGGCCCTTCGGTCCCGATGGGAAGCCATGGGTCCAGCACTGCTCGGCGACTTGCGGCGCATCGCGCACCGCAACCCTCCAGGCGCTCGGCGGATTCATGATCATGGCGGCTTTGCCGGACACGAGGTACTTGTTGTTGCCGGCGTCGTCCCAGGACGCGACCTCCGGCGGCAGCCACTGCTGCAGTTTCTTGTAATATTCGAGCGCCTGCCGCACCTCGTCGGTCTTGACGGTGAGATTGCCCTTGGCGTCGACCAGCTGCGCCCCGAACGACTGGAAGATCGCGCCCGCGGTATCGACGAAGTCGGAGGTCTCGCCGAGGCCGATGCCGAAGGGGTTGCCGCCCTTGAAGCAGGCTTCAGCCGCCTTGAGGAAGGTATCAAACGTCCAGTCATCGGCCTTCGGCGGGCTGCCGGCCGGATACATCGCCTGAACGTCGATATTGGCGTGCTTCTTCAGGAGATCGATGCGGGAGCATGGTCCCTTGATCTGGCTGCCGATGGACAAGGGAACCGCGTGCCATTTACCGTTGAGCTTGCCCAGGTATTCGACGGTGCCGTTGACCGCGCCGTTCGCCGCGATGAGATCCTTCATCACGTCGTCCATCGGCTCAAGCAGTTCGGTCTGCGCATGCGGCCACCAAGTCGCCATGCGGAGGATGTCATGGCCCGACTTGGCCTGGGCTTCGGCAGAGATAGTGATCTCGTCCTTGCGGCCGTTGGAGGTGATGTAGTCGATCTGGACTGCGACCTTCTCTTTCTCGGCCCACTCGTTGATGAGGTCAGTGGAGGCCTTGTTGGCGTCGGGAACCCAATGATCCCACAAACCGATGGTCAGGCTTCCCGCCGCATTGGCGGAGCGAACGAAGGGCGCACTGATCATCGCAGCCGATGACAGTGCGGTAGCAGCAACGAATTGTCGGCGAGTAAGCTTGTTCCGTGACATGGCGTGCCTCTCCCTGATAGGCCAATCGGAAATTGTTCTGAAATCCCGCTTGTTGTTGTTTTTGCTTCGCAGCCGAAGCCGGCTGCGCGAGGATTTCGTTGTTTGCGATCAGATCAGAATTGCCGGCTTCTGTCGAGAAATCAGGTGCATAAGAATTCTAGAACTAAGGGTGTGCTTGCAAACCGAGCAGTCGACTTCTCGCTCTGTTCCCGATCACCTGCGCCAAAAAGGGATATTGCGCCGCACACTGCGGCAATTTGCGCAAGAGAGACTCAGCGAGCGGCCTGGCGCAAATGTGCCGCAGTCAAGCTTAACAGGCTCGCATCGCAAGCTTTTCTTGATGGTGGACGATGCGGGGCGGCGGTAGACGGATTCTATCGGAGCGCGTTAAAATCGGCGCATGGCAGTGCGCCTGCCGTCCCCCAAAATACCGCCAGACCAATCGATCGAGATGGAGACCGAACCAATGACCAGCCCGACATCAAGCTTGCGTGCGCGGATCATGCTGTGCGCAGCACTTGGGATGGCCGCCGTGCTTGTCGCGGGCACACCGCGTCTGGTTGACGCACAGGGTCTGGTGAAGGGCGTCGAGCAGGGCGCGCGCGAAGGCAACAAGAAAGCCGGTCCGGTCGGCGGCGTCCTCGGTGGCGCGATCGGCGGCGTTGTCGGTGTGGTGACCGGCGTGACCAGCGTGCTGACGGGCAAGGGCGGCGAACAGCCGGCGCAACAGAACGACAAGGACAAGAAGGGTACCGACAAGGGTGGTGCGAAGACCGCGAAGGCCGTGCCGGGGCCGGGAGCCAAGGGCGCCAAACAACCTGCACAGGTGCTCACACAGGCGGGCGCGCCTCAACTGACCGCCGAGCAGATCGTCGCCAACAGCGACGCCAATATCGAGCGGATCAAGAAGGAACTGAATCTCACGCCCGAGCAGGAGAAGAACTGGTCGGGCTTCTCCAGCGCCATGCATTATCTCGGACACAACGGAGCCGACCGCCTGAACTTGCGCATTGCGCGCGCCCAGCGCGATCCGCCCGACGACATCATCGAACAGATGCGCAACGAAGCACAGTTCCTGAATGATCGCTCGCAGGATCAGCGCAACGTCGCCGACGCGGCCGAGCCGCTTTTTGCCACCCTCGACGACAAGCAAAAGCAGATGTTCATCGACGAGATGGTGCGGCTGAGCCACGAGCGCGGGCTCGACTAACGCGGGCCCCCGCGGGGCCGAATAGCCGGGCACACGTGCCCTGGGGTAGGTTAAAGGCGCGGCACCCGGCTATCCTGCCGCAGCGGCGCGGCGTCTCAACTCGACATTCAATGTTGAAGAAAAACGGACCGATTGTGGCCGGAGTGATGGCTTGGCGGTGACCTTGTCGCGAAGCGGCTCGTTTCTCCCCACAAACGCCATCGGCCGGCCGCGGATCAGCCGTTGGGCTGCCGCTACCGGCCGATCTTCTTGCGAAAGCGCTACGACTTCAGGTCTTCGCGAAGTTCAACTCCACGCCGACGCCGTCGGGATCGTAAAGGAAGATCTGCGTGTCGCCGGTGCGCGGCACGATCTGCTCGCGAAACTTGACGTTCTTCGCCTGCAGGCGCTTGCGCACGCCATCGACGTCGGTTCCGGCAAAGGCGATGTGGTCGAGCCGGCCGGTGTCCTCGTATTTCTTCTCGGTGCCGCGCACGACAATGCCATCGCGCGGCGTGCGCGGACCCATCAGATGGACGGTGGCCTGGCCGCCGGAATAGAGCCAGTAACCGGGAAAGCCGAGCGGTGGACGTTCGCCGTTCTCGAGCCCGAGCACATCGACATAGAAGTCCTTGGTGCGTTCGAGGTCCTGCGGTTCGATGGTGTAGTGCTGCAATCCGCCGAGCGGCATGGTTGTTCTCCTTGTTGATCCTGAACCCGAGATCTTCCTAAACCCACGTGAGATCGGCGTCGGCCCCCAGCATCCAGGCGCCGACGGTTTCGAAATGACTGGCGCGGCCCTGCAATTGCTGGGTCACGGTGTGGATATCGCGGAAGCGGCGCTCCAGCGGATGGGTGTCGAAGATCGCGGTGGCGCCGGCGGCGTTATAGGCGAAGTCGACGGCCTCGCGCCCCCTGTGGATCGCGTTGGTCGAGGCCATGCGGATGGTCATGCGCTGTTCGACCGTGATCAACGAACCGGCGCAGAGGTGTTGCCAGATCTCGGTCATCGATTGCAGCAGATAGGCGCGCGCCGCGCGCAGATTGACCTCGGCTTGCGCGAAACCCGCCTGCACCACCGCATTGTCCCTGATCGGGCTCCTGTTGCCGCGCGGCACCTTGTTCCGGGCGAGATCGAGGAAGCAGTCCAGTGCGCCGCGCGCAATGCCGCAGGCGACACCGGCAAAGCCGACCTGATAGCAGGTGCCGTTGCCCATGCGATAGAGCGGTCCGTTCTCGCGGCACTCACGCTCGAACTCGCGCGTGATCGAATGATCGGCCCGTACGAAGAAATCCTTGAGGGAAAACTGGTCGCTGGCGGTGCCGCGCAAGCCGACCGTGCTCCAGATGTCGGTCCATTCGACGTCCGCACAGCGCACCAGCATGGTGCGCTCGGTCTGCTCGCCGTCGGCATCGAGAAGCGGCGAGCCGTCCGCCTTGAAGATCGGGCAATGCGCGCCGAGCCAGGTGGCATGGCGGCCGCCCGAGGCGAATGCCCAGGTTCCCGTCACGCGATAGCCGCCGTCGCATTCGATGGCCTTCACGCGGGGACCGGGACCCCAGGCCAATACCGCACGCGGGTCGTTGCCGAAGATCGCGCGCGCCACCGGCAGATCGAGATAGGCGGCCGCCATCGCGCAGCCGCCGGCCTGGCTCATGCACCAGGCTGTGGAGGCGTCTTCCCGCGCGATGGTCTCGATCACATGAAAGAAGGTGACGGGATCGGTCTCGATCCCGTTTTGGGAACGCGGCAGCAGCAGGCGGAACAGCTGCGCCTCGTGCAGTTTGTCGAGCAGGGCCACCGGCAGCCGGCGGTCCCGCTCGATCTCGTCGGAAGCCGCCGCAACAGCCGGCGCGACCGCTTCCGCGCGCGCAATCACGCTGCGATCGCCGGATAGATTCGAAGGCGTTGCGACCAGCATTGGGCTCAGGCCTGCCGCACCTGCGCGGCTGTCGTCACGCCGGCGCCACTGTTCAACTCCCGATCAATCTCCTCGATCGACTTGCCTCTGGTTTCGATGCCCAGGAAATAATAGACGAGACCTGCCATCAGGAACCAGCAGCCGAGATACACGAATGCCAGCGGGATTTCCGGCAGCGGCACATCAGGCTTGAGGTAGTTGTTGGAGCCGACGATCAGGGCAAGGCCCACAGGCCCGATGATCTTGCCGATCCCGCCGAAACCATAAGCCGATCCCATGCCGGTCGTGCGCAGATGCGACGGCCAGATTTCCGCAGCATAGGGCCCGACGATGGCAAAGCCGCCATCGGCAAAGAAGAAGGCAGCCGCAAGGATCAGCCAGAACGCCGACCAATCGCCCCACATCACATTATAATTGTAGCCGGCGACGATGATCAGGACTGCCGGCGCCGAAGCCGAGCAGACCGCCGGCCTTGCGCCTCCCCATTGCCTCCGAGAAGTAGGAGAAGGAGACGCGTCCGATAAAGCCGCACACGGTGAGCAGGATCATCATCTTCGCGGCCTGTTGCGGGGTGACCTTCAGCAAGCAGCACGAACAGCGACGGCGCCCACAAGGTGACGCCATAGACGCCGGTCTGAGCGCCGGCATTGCCGAGCCAGGACACGATCAGGCTGCGCGGATATTTGAAGAGGTCGAGCCAGTTGGTGGTGATGACCGGACCCGCATCGGCCGCGGTCGGCATCGGCAGCGACGCCGGCTCGACCTGCAGCGCCCAGGCGAGCGAGTTTCGCGCTTCATCGTAGCGGCCCTGCCGGCACAGCCAGCGCGGGCTCTCCGGCACCCAGACGCGGACCAGCAGCACGACCAGCGCCGGCAGTACGCCGATGGCAAACAGCAGCCGCCACTGATCGGAGCCCATGAAGGCGCCGAGCACCGCGCCGAGGCCGACGCCGAGCGGGATCACGCAAGTGACGAGACCGCCGACCCAGCCGCGCTTGGAGGAGGGCATGAACTCCTGCACCAGGGGCAGGTCGACGCAATAGAGACCGCCAACGCCGAGGCCGACGAAGAAGCGCATGATGGTGAGGTAGACCCAGCCATTGTCGGGCGTGAAATAGAGCAGGCCGGTCGCGATCGAGAAATTCAGCACGGTGCCGATGAAGACGACACGGCGGCCGACGCGGTCGGCGAGCCAGCCCCATGCATAGGCGCCGATGATCGCGCCGATGCCGGAACTCATCAGCACGGTCGCGGATTGACCGAAGGTCAGCTTCCACGGTCCGATCAGGAATGCGAGCACGAAACTGATCAGGAAGTAGTCGAAGAATTCGAGCGCGTCGCCGATGATGGCCGCCGACAGGATCTTGAGCTGGTTGCCGGTCAGACTCGTGCGTTTGTCGAGTTCATTGAACATGGCATGTTTCCCCGGCGCATGTTCGTTTTTGAACCGACGGGCGCCGCGCCTGTGCACCGCCTCCGTGAAGGCTACCCCGCCACCGCTGACAACGGCAAGTGCGTCCCTTGCACGGCCGGTCGCCGCAAACGGATTGCTGCTGATCGGTCAGGCTCGGCAAGGGCAGCCGCAACGCCGGCCAACCGATTTGTTAGGGTTTTGGGTTAGGCTGATCCCTTGTGATGAACGCGATCTCAGGGCCAAGGGCCATGGAAGAACGGCGCAAGCATCAGCGGATCGAGATCAACGAACCTGCCTATGTATCGGCGGGCGGTTCGGTCATGAGTTGCGTGGTCCGCAACATTTCCCCTGACGGCGCCGCCATCGATGTCGATAATCCAGCCTTCGTGCCGTCGCGCTTTCGGCTTGTCATGGCCAACGGCGCCACCGTCCACGACTGCAACATCGCCTGGATCCAGAAGAACCGGATAGGCCTGACCTTCATTGCCGCGCCTCACGCGGATCATTGATCGCCACCGTCTGGCAATTGACCGACCGGACGGTGTTGTTCCGATTCCGCATCCCCGAGAAAAAATGGCGGAACTGTGCCTCAACTCTTGAGTGTGCACAAAACTTGTGCTCAGGATTGCCCACTTGGGTGCAAGGGGATGAGACCAATGAAAGTGAGATTTGCGTTGTTTTTCCTGAGTTTGGTATCGTTCGCGGGGGCAGCGAATGCGGCCGATATACCGGCGCCGGCGCCGGCCACCGCGCCGGTCTATGTTCCGCCGCGCGCAGCTGTTTACAACTGGACCGGCTTCTATGTCGGCGCCATGGGCGGCTACGGCTGGTCCAACAACAACGGAAATGACCTGAAGGGCGGCTTCGGCGGCGGCACGATCGGTTACAATGCCCAGTTTGGCAATTTCGTCGTGGGTGTCGAAGGCGAAGGCGCCTGGGCGGACATCAATCAATCCGCTTCGGCGTTCTTCGTGACGGCAACCGATCGCATCCAGGCGTTCGGCTCGCTGACGGGCCGGGTCGGCGTCGCCCTCGACAACGTGCTGATCTACGGCAAGGGCGGCGGCGCAGTTGCGAGCAACAAGATCACGCTCGGTGTCCTGGGTCTCTCGACCAGCGATACCCAGACCCATTGGGGCTACACCGTGGGCGGCGGCGTCGAGTGGGGGTTCACACCGAACTGGTCGGTCAAGGGCGAGTATCTCTGGGCGCACTACGAGAGCCAGAACTACTTCGCGAACATAATTCCGCCGGGCTTTGCCAGCGGCACGTTCGACGTCAACACCGTCAAGCTCGGCGTCAACTACCGCTTTGGATGGGGTGCTGCTCCGGTCACGGCGCGCTACTGAGGACAAGGCGACGGAGAGCTGTCACCGCTTCAACAGCGGTGCCAGCTTCTTCTCGAATTCCTCGAAGGACATCGAGCCTTTCACCCGTTCGCCATTGATGAAGAAGGTCGGCGTCGCGTCGACTTTCAGCTTGTCGTAGGCGAAATCCTGATCGGCCTTGATCTTGTCGAGCAGGGCATTGTCCTTGACGCAAGCCTCGACCGCTTCCTCGCTCATGCCGAACTTGCCGCCGACCGCCTTGAGCGTCTCGGTGGTGTGCTCGACCAGCGCCTGCTGCTGCTTGAACAGCATCCCGATCGCGTCGAAATACTTCTGCGCGTCGCCGCCGGCCGCGCAACGCGCCAGCATCGAGGCGCCGGCCGCCTTGATCTCGAGCGGAAACTCACGGGATACGAAGTGTACCTTGCCGGTGTCGATGTATTTCGACTTCAGCATGGGAAACACGTTCTCGGCGAAGTCAGCGCAATGCGGGCAGGTCAGCGAGGAATATTCGACGATGTTGACGGGTGCGTTGGCCGGGCCCAGCGCCATGTCAGGCAGCGACACGGGCTTTGCCACCAGGGCTGCGAGGGCGCTGTCGGCCAGCGCGGAATGGGGCAGGGAAAATGTGCCGAACGCGGCAAGCGCGGCGAGGGTCAGCGCGGCGAACAGCGCGCGAGGAGAGGACGGCAATGGAAAATCCCTTCGGTTCCGGCTTCCCGCGGAACGCACGCTTGGCCCGCGCGTTCCGCGAGGCGCCGAAGCCGGAGATTAGATCGCAGCGACGGTGAGGTCCATGCCGAACGCCATCAGGCAGAACGACAGGGCCAGACCGGAACAGGACAGCGCGGCGATCGCCTTGAACGCGCGATCGGAAGCCATCATCGAAATCGTTTTCATAAGTCCCCCCTTTTTGGCCCGCAAACCGGGCATTGAGGGGCAGACACATAAGGCAAAAATCTTTACGGCCGATTGCCTGACATTGTTAATCGATTGCCACCGCGAAGGGCGAAAGCTTGCCGGGCGACCGTGGCAGGCCTTCGCGGTAACGCCTTGGCGGGGTTCGACAATCAGTTGCGCTGGTTGCCCAGCACATTGGCGAGCGTGGCCGCCGTCATGGCGGCGCGGTCGGAGGCACGTTCGGCGGCGAGGCGGTCGCGCGCGCGCTCCTCGATCAGGATGTTGATCAATTCCAGACGCTTTCTCTCGTCGACGGCATCGGCCAGCAATTGCCGATAGCGATGATAATCGAACCCGAAATCTTGCTTACGCATGCGACGCCCCCGTGCACGCAACTGCCCACCAGGCGCATGTTCAGCAAGGCACGAGCGCGCGCAAGCGTGGCGCGTTGCCGATCGACGATTTCGTGCAGCTGTGGCCTGCGCGACACTTGTCTAGCGCGCGCTCGTAGTGGTGGCGGGGGAAGGAGAGGGCGCGGTGAGCGCGGCAGCCGGGGTGGTCGCCGCGGCTGCGGGCGTCGTGCCCTTCGCGGCAGCCGCTTCCAGCTCGTCGAGGCAATGCAGCAGGAAGGCCGTGCGGTCGCGCGGTATCACCTTTGCTGCCTCGGCCTTCTTGGCGCAGTCGCGTTGTCTGATTTGCTCGGCCCGCCGCTTCTCGGCGGCTTCCCGGAACTCGGGGGCAACCTTCGAAGGATCGACCAGCCCCTGCGCGAGCGCCGGAGCTGCGAGTGCCAACGACATCAGGGTCGCGCCAATGATGGATTTCAAATTCGCCTCCTGTGAAATGAACGTCTGAAATACGAGCCGGAAGGCTGCGAACCTCAGGCCCCATCCGTCTTCTTTTGCAAACTCTTTTTGCAAATCCCGTGCCTCTTGGCGAGGCATTTGCCGTCCTCCGGTTAACGCCGGCCGGCGCGCCACGCCGCAGGCATTCATCCAGCCTTGCGCCACCGCCGCCCGAGAAAATCCAGCGCCAGTCCAAGCGCGACGCCGGCCGCAACCAGCAGTGCGACGGAACGGATTTGTCCGTCCGACCAGCCCAATTGCCCGCAGGCGACGCAATCCATGATGATCGCGACATAGGCGGCGACGCCGAATCCGGTCATGGCGGTGAGAAGGTCCAGCCGTTTGCCCATAGCTCGCATCCATAAGCCCTGCCAGTTCCCCGTATAGGCCCGGCAAGAGCTCGCTGCTGTGACGCGGTTCACAGTTGGGAATGTTCCATGCAAGCCGCGTGCAAGCGGCTCGTGGCGACCTGAAGATGCGTTCGATCCGCGCTGCTATTCCAGCGAGACGAGCACGACGCCGGCATCGATCATGCCGAGCGCGCGCGCCGCGCTGGTGGAGACGTCGATCACGCGGCCTTTCTTGAAGGGGCCACGATCGTTGACACGGCAGCGGATGGAGTGACCGTTGTAGGTGACGGTGATCATGGTGCCGAAAGGCCGTGTCCGGTGCGCGCAGGTCATCTCGCCGGAACGGCCGATGCCTTCGTAAAACGAGGCGAGGCCGCTTTCGGCTTTGGCGCAGGACATGATTGAAACGAGAGCGAGCGAAGCGAGAAACGTGCGATACACGGTGGGACCATCGGTGCCCTGCGCCGGACCGATAAGTTCCGGGAACTAGTTCCAGTTCCTGCCGATATTTTCGCCGGAAGGCGAGGAACAGTGGAACGATTTCGTGGTTCCAAACGCGAGAAATCGCCGGCTGCACAGGGTGCGCCGGGCTTCGCGAATTCCGATGTGAGCTGACCGAAAGTGCACGAGGCCCGGTGTGCCTAGGAGACCGGACCTCGTGACTTAACCCCTCCCCCGAGGGCGATGGTGCGAAACTTGTAATCAAACCGCGGAATGACTCCTAGACCGTATGACTACGGAACGTGCGCGACGCGCGATGCCATCGTCGACCCGCTCACACCACCGGCACGCGCCGCGCCGCGACCGCCGCCGGCGAGATCACCTCGATGTCGAGCGGCACGCGCCAGCGCTCGGTGAGACGCACGCGCGGCGGCTTCGTTGCTCGCGGCCGCGCCATCCAGCACAAAGCCCTCAAAGCCGTTGCTCATGACCTCGTTGCACTTCTGCACATAGATCGGGAAGCCGCCGATATAGGGCATGAACACGATCGGCCGGCCCGGAATGTTGGCGCCGACATACCAGGAGCTGCAGGTCGAGCGCAGCGACACTTTCGACACTTCGTTGACATGCTCGACCCAGGCGTCCTCGTCCGCGACGACAGGCTCGATCGCGCGCGAACCGATATCGCGCATGTGGCCGATCAAATCGGCCAGCCAATCGACATGCTGCTCGATCGCCTGGATCATGCTGGCGAGCACCGAGGGACTGCCGGGCCCCGTGATCATGAAGAAATTCGGAAAGCCGGCCGAAGCAAGCCCGAGATAGGCGCGGGGACCGGCGCGCCATTTCTCCTTGAGCGTCAGGCCGTCGCGGCCGGTGATCGCGATCTTGTCGAACGAACCGGTCATGGCGGCAAAGCCGGTCGCCGAGACGATGGCATCGACGGGATATTCGACGCCGTCGACCACGATGCCGTGCGCGGTGATGCGCTCGATCGGCGTCTTCGAGACGTCGACCAGTTTGACATGCGGCAGGTTGTAGGTGGCGTAGTAGCCGGTATCGACGCAGAGCCGCTTGCAGCCGAACACATTGTCCGGACACAGCAGCTCGGCGGTGGCGGGATCCTCGACGATGTCGCGGATCTTGTCGCGCGCGAAATCGGCGATGGTGTCGTTGGCGCCCTTCTCGAACAGGAGATCGCCGAAGGCGCCGAGGAAGGGCAGGCCGCCGCGCTCCCAGGCTTCTTCGTAAAGCCGCTGACGTTCGTCCTCGCTCGCCTCCAGTGCCGGCTTCATGTTGAACGGAAAGTAGAAGCCGGTCGGCCGCGCGCGCGCTTTCGCCCGCAGCGCCGGATAGTCGGCCTTGACCGCCTTCACATACTCAGGCGTCAACGCCTCGTTCCAGGCCGGCACCGACCAGGTCGCGGTGCGCTGGAATACGGTGAGCTGCGAGGCCTGGGCGGCGATGATCGGGATCGACTGGATCGCCGACGATCCCGTGCCGATCACGCCGACGCGAAGGCCGGTGAAGTCGACGCCGTCATGCGGCCACTCGCCGGTGTGGTAGACCGGCCCCTCGAAATCCTCGATGCCGGGAAATTTCGGCCGGTTCGGCGCCGACAGGCAGCCGACCGCCATGATGCAGAATTTGGCGGTGACCTTGTCGCCGCGGTCGGTCTCGATCTGCCAGTGCTTTGCGCGCTCGTCCCAGCTTGCCGCCGTCACGCGGGTGTCGAACACGATGTCGCTGGCGCAGGCCGAAGCGGTCGGCAATGTGATTGGCGTAGGCGAGGATTTCCGGCTGCGGCGAATATTTCTCCGACCAGGTCCATTCCTGGTCCAGCTCCTCCGAGAAGGAGAACGAGTACTGCATGCTCTCGACGTCGCAGCGCGCGCCGGGATAGCGGTTCCAGTACCAGGTGCCGCCGACGCCGCCGCCGGCCTCATACACGCGCGCCGACAATCCAAGTCCGCGCAGGCGATGCAGCATGTAGAGGCCGGCAAAGCCGGCGCCGACCACGACGGCGTCGAAGTTTTCGGTTTCGGCAGCGCGCGCGGCGCAGAGTCTTGGCGTCCATTGGTTTCGCTCGGTGTTTCCTTGTGATCGGCGGATTATGCGCCGAGCCGCCAAAAAATCGACGGCAAATTCGGCGGGGAGGGTCGGCGTTTTCGCAAAGGCTGCAGCTACTGCACGCAATAATAGGTGCGCGGCAGCGCGCGCCAGGCGGAATAGCGGTAGAAGGGGCGATAGACGTAATTGCCGTACACCGCGGGCGCCTGATGGGCGTACCAGGCGTTGTGATAGAAATTGGCGACCGGCCAGTCGGCGCAGCGATAGGGAACCCAGCCATAGCCGGCCGGCGAGCGGATGCCGAGCTCCGGCGGAATCGCGGGGTAACCCTGCGCCTGCGCGGCGGCGGTCAAAGCGGCAAGCGCAATCAATGCGACGGAAATGGTTCGGCGAAGCATGGGCGGTTCCTTGTTGACCAAGTATGTGCGCCACGCGGGCAGCCGACAAGCCTAACCTGAAAGCATGGCTTCGCGTTCCCGCGGCGCGATTTTCGCCCGGGTTTTGCAACTTGTCCCGCCGAAGCTCGAAGAGCGAAGGCGGAATCATTGTCCCTCCGAAAAGTGGAGGGCGCAGGGAATGCCGGGCGCTGGCCGCACCCGCAGCCTCGTGGGCAGAAAAGGGTAGGCGGCCCACAAGCATAGTCACCACAGGTAAAGCCGAACGATCGGCATTCCCTGCGCGATGGTTTTACGGCTGCTCCGTGCTCTCCCCGGTGTATCGGGCTTGATAGCCACCGTCGCTGATCGATCATCTCGATCAACTTGACCCCAGCGTCGAGGGGACAGGACCACACGGCTTGACCGTACGCGCTCGCGCCGCACGCCTTGCGGCCCAACGCGTCCATCGCATCCCGCACCACGAATCGTGACGATCGCGTTTCGCCCCTCCTGCGGGCGGGATGGTCCTTAATTAATATGCTTTCTATTTTTCGGAAATGCGACAAAGTAACGCGACGGGCAATTTGCGAATGACGGATATGCGCAAAATGCCCGTCGTGTTGAAGAAGACACAGGCATCAGCCGAACGCAGTAGTGTCTTGGCCGCCCTGTTCGGCTATGCAGCCTCCGGCTTCAATGTGGGAGACACGCGACGATGCTATTGCGAAATGTCGGCCTGGCGCTGCTGGCCGCGACCTGGATCGCACAAGCTCATTCGCAGCAGCCGGCTTCGATTACGGTGGCATCGACGACCTCCACCGAGCAATCCGGACTTTTCGGTTATCTGCTGCCGCGCTTCACGGACGCCACCAATATCACCGTAAAAGTCGTCGCGGTCGGCACCGGCCAGGCCTTGGACATCGGGCGGCGCGGCGACGCCGATGTAGTGTTCGTTCACGACAGGCCGGCCGAGGACAAGTTCATGGCCGATGGCCAGGGCGTGAAGCGGTTTGACGTCATGTACAACGACTTCGTCATCGTCGGGCCGAAATCCGATCCCGCCCACATCGCCAGCGAGAAAGACGTGGTCGACGCCTTGCGCAAACTCGCCGCGGCGAAAGCCCCCTTCATTTCGCGGGGCGACCGTTCCGGCACGCACGAGGCAGAGCTGCGTCTCTGGAAGGCGGCCGGCATCGACGTGGCAGCCGCAAAGGACGGCTGGTATCGCGAGATCGGTCAGGGCATGGGTCCCGCGCTCAACATGGCCTCATCGTCCAACGCCTATCTGTTGGCGGATCGCGGTACCTGGCTTTCGTTCAAGAACCGAGGCGACCTCGCTATCCTCAGCGAGGGCGACAAGCGGCTGTTCAACCAATACGGCGTGATGCTGGTCAATCCCGAGAAGCATCCCGCGGTCAAGGCCAGGGAGGGGCAGGCCTTTGTCGACTGGTTGATCTCGCCGAAAGGTCAGGAGACCATCGCGAGCTACAAGGTCGGAGGCGAGCAGCTATTTTTTCCCAACGCGTCCCACTAGCAGGAAAGCGGTCGTCGAGACCGCGACGCTGAGCGTCAGCAGGATCAGGCCGAGTCCAAGCGCCAGCGGCAGATCGCCTTTGCTGGTCTCCAACGCGATCGCCGTCGTCATGGTCCGGGTGTAGCCGCGGATATTGCCGCCGACGACGATGATGGCGCCGACCTCGGCGATGGCCCTGCCGAACGCCGCGAGAAACGCCGTCAGCAACGACGCGCGGCCGAGCGCAAACAGCAGCGCTATGCTGCGCGGCCGCGACAGACCGTCAGTGTGCGCCAGATCGGCGTATTCTGCCCAGAGCAGCGTGGACGGCCGGTGCACCAGCGCCACCACGATCGGCGTGGCCAGCAGCGTCTGGGCGACGATCATTGCAGCGGGCGTGAACAACAATCCGGCCGCCCCGAGCGGGCCGGATCGCGACAGCAGGAGATAAAGCGCAAGGCCGACCACGACCGGCGGCAGGCCGAGCAAGGCATTCGTCAGCACGATGACGATCTGCCGGCCGCGAAACCTGGTGATGGCGAGCCATGCGCCAAATGGGGCACCGATGACGAGCGCGAGAAGGCTGGCTGTCAGACTGACCCGAAGGGATAATCCGACAATGCTCAACAGCTCGGCATCGAGATTGCCGATCAGCGAGAAAGCGGCACCGACCGATCGCGCGAAGTCATTCATGCAGAATGTTCCAGCAAGAAGATAGGCCGGCCGATCGTCAATGCTGATGATGCATCATCGGCTGATCGCCATAGCCGCGCAGTTCGGCATAGCGATGCATTTGCAGTGGTGTGAGCATCCCAGCCGTCGCGAGATGGTATTTGAGGTGCGTCTCTCGAAGTGCCCCCTGTGTAACGGCAATGGCTGCCGTCGACGCCTTGAGGCTTTCGGGGGTGATCGATCTGCTCGCGAAGAGCTCGATCCAAATCGGTTTCCTCTTCGATCAGCTTGGCCCCAAGGGGCTGCGCCTCCGATTTCATGGAATTGAACAGCGCCACAATCTGACTTCGCTGATCAGGCGAAAGCTCCAGCTTGTCGGCAAGCTCCAACACGTGCGCTGGCCCGGGATAGCCGTTCAGCTCTGCGGCGAGCGCGAGACCCATCCCGCGTCCGGCATTGAGATCAGATATCTGCTCTTGCGAAAGGGCCTTGATGGTCCGCGCCTGCATTCCGGCATAGGGAGCTTGGGCAACGGCGGCAGCACACGACAGCAAGAGAAGCGCTGAGAGGGCGATACGCATTCTGAACCTCGTCTGAGAAAGCGGCCCGGTCGCGTTCCGTAAGCACGCGCCGGGCCTGACCAACGGCCGGGTCAGTGCCACACAGCCGCCGGCTGTGGCCAATATGAACCAGCTTTCAAAAGGCGATCAACAGCGGATTTGCGCCCGCGACGAAAATTGACCTCTCTCATTCGCTCAGCAATTTCACGAGTGGCGTCGACAGGGCATCAGCAATCCGAGCCATCACCCAGAAGACTCGGATAAGCGAATTCGGCTGCAAGGCGATCTGAGGGATCAACCCTCGCAGCGCGATCCTGAGTTAGGAACGAAGCGCGCAAGCACGCGTTGCGCTCTCATCGAACAAGGAGCGAAACGATGGGAATTTTCACCAAGGACATCAAAACCATGGATGACCTGCTGCTGCATGGGCTGCAGGACATTTATTACGCCGAGCAGCAGATCACCAAGGCACTGCCGAAGATGATCGACAAGGCGACCAACCGCGATCTCGCGACCGGTCTGAAGAATCATCTCGAAGAGACCAACAGACAGATCGAGCGCCTGAACCAGGTGTTCGGAAAACTCGGGAAGCAGCCGAGCGGCACCAAATGCCCGGCTATCGACGGCATTATCAGCGAGGCTGATGAGGTCGCGGGCGAGGTCGAGGATAAAGCCGTGCTGGATGCGGCGATCGTCGCCAGCGCACAGGCAGTCGAGCATTACGAGATGTGCCGCTACGGCACCTTGATCGCGTGGGCCGAAGCGCTCGGTCACGACGACATCGTGCGCTTCCTCAACACCAATCTCAACGAGGAGAAGGCCGCCAACACCAAGTTGAACACCATCGCTTTGCGCAAGGGCGTCAACGCCAAGGCCTCGGACGCCGCCTGACCGGTGGCGCCGTGATGGAGTACCTGGCGCGCTTCGTGATCGGCGCTCTTGCCGTTTCGCTGTTCGCCATCCTGGGCGACATATTGCGGCCAAAGAGCTTTGCCGGCCTGTTCGGGGCCGCACCTTCGGTGGCGCTGGCGACGCTCGGCGTCGCGGTGTTCCAGCATGGCGGCCAATATGCCGCCACGGAGGGCCGGGCGATGCTGTGGGGCGCCATCGCGCTGTTCGTTTACAGCGTTGCGGTCTGCCAACTTCTGATGCGGTTTCGCTGGAATGCACTCCCGGCCACGCTGATTGCGCTCATCGTCTGGCTCGCCGTCGCGCTGAGCCTGCATCTTGTGGTGGGGGCAAGCGCATGATCGTCAAGGTCTCGTTTTCCTCGCTGCGGGACAGCCATTGGTACGAATACATTGTCCGTTTCTTGCTCGGCGGCGCGGCGACCGTGACGACGGGGCTCATCAGCAACCGCTACGGACCTGCCGTCGGCGGCCTTTTCCTGGCCCTGCCGGCGATCTTTTGCGCCAGCGCGACCTTGATTGAAAACCATGAAATGCAGCGCAAGCGTAAGCACGGACTTTCCGGGCAAAGACGCGGTCAAGAAGCCGCCGCGCTCGATGCGACGGGAGCGGCTATCGGCTGCTTCGGCATGATGGGTTTCGCGCTGGCCTTTTGGCTGCTCGCGGAACGGTTGGCGTCACTCGCCTTCACAGTCGCAACAATCGCATGGTGCGTGATTTCCGTCGCTGGGTGGTGGGCCTGGCGCCGTGTCCGATTGACCGCGCCGCATCGGCGCGCGGGATTCTGGGCAAAATCCTGAGACCGCGCTCCGGTTTCGTGGCCTACCGTCAGGGTTGACCAGAACCGCCGGACGATCCGTAGACCTGCCCCGTCGCGAAGCTTGCATCCGTTGCCGCCAATTGCACATAGATCGACGCCAGCTCCGCCGGTTGGCCGGGTCGTCCCAATGGCGTGTGGCCGCCGAACTGCTGGAGTTTTTCCATCGATGCGCCACCGGACACCTGCAACGGTGTCCAGATCGGACCGGGCGCGACGGCGTTGACGCGGATACCTTTCGGACCGAGTTGTTTGGCGAGCGACTTGACGTAGTTCATCGTCGCGGCCTTGGTCTGGGCATAGTCGTAAAGCTCGGGCGAGGGATCATATGCTTGCTCGGACGCCGTGCCGATGATGGCCGCACCCGGCTTCAGATGCGGCAGCGCGGCCTTGATGATCCAGAACGGCGCATAGATGTTGGTCTTCATGGTCGCGTCGAAATCCTCCGACGACACGTCCAGAATCGAGTCACGCGACTGCTGACGCGCCGCATTGCTCACAACGATGTCGAGGCCACCGAGGCCTTCGACAGCGCGCCGGACCAGTTCCTGGCAGAACTTCTCGTCGCGGAGATCGCCGGGGATCGCCAGCCCGATGCGTTTCTCGGCCTTGATCAGCGCGATCACCTCCTGTGCGTCGGGCTCTTCGGCGGGAAAGTAGTTGATGGCGACGTCTGCGCCTTCGCGCGCGAATGCAATCGCCGCCGCGCGCCCCATGCCGGAGTCGCCGCCGGTGATCAGCGCCTTGCGGCCGGCGAGTCGCCCCGATCCTTTGTAACTGGTCTCGCCGTGGTCAGGGCGCGGCTCCATCTTCTGCGCCAAACCCGGCCAGGGCTGCGATTGTTTCTTGTAGGGAGGCCTGGGGTACTTGCTGGTCGGGTCTTTGAGTTCTGAAACGGCCATTTTTCAACTATCCTTTGTGGGGCTCTCAGACGTCAATGAGCGCGATGCCGAGATCCTGGCGCTTCTTGCGGCGCAGATGCACCACGGTCTCGGTAATCGTCACCTCGAGCGTCGGCTGCACCGAACCCGACAGCAGATGCCCGCCGCGAAGCGTGCCATCTTGCAGGCCGAGGACCGCATGCAGATGCAGGCTGGCCTTGCCGTCGTCGCCCTGCGCGACATCGCCGATCAGGCTCAACACTTCGCACTGCTCGTTCACCTCGATCGGCTTGTATGTTTTGGCGGCGAGATCGAACCAGCCGACTTTCGCCTCCGAGAACGCGCCGATCGCCGTGATCGAAGCGCCGCTGATTTTCTCACGCTCGGCAAAGGCAGTGATCGATTTGAAGGCCTCTTCGCCCCGATCGAGAATCAGGACGAAAATTCGTTCCGCACCATCGTTGATGGATTTCGACTTCATCAGACACCCCGTGGCTGCATGCCGGGAACAAGTCAGACGTCAGCGCCCGATGCGTTGATGTCGCAGCCAGAAACCGGCAAAACAGCTGCGGTCGCCATCCTCGTTGCGGCCGGTTGACACCCGGCATGCAAGGCTCAACGTTCGCGGTTCGATTAGGTTGCTATGCCGGCGGGTTGCGCCACGGCCGTCCGGCCTTGCCATATCCGGTCAAGACTATCATTCCGCGCTCGAGCGTGGCGCCCAGAGCGCGCGACATTGAGTACCGCAGCAACGATCGTGCCGACTTCCGTTTGGAGGGGCTTGAATGCAGGGTCGACAAAGCGGCTACGATAACGTCTTTCAAATTCGGCGCGCGGCAGTTTGACCGGTGGCATCCCCTTGCGAATGTCGAGTGGTGCCATGGTCGTCCTGCAGCTGGTCTGTCCTTTCAACAACCAACCGAACCCGCTTGTTCCCAGTGAACGGAACCTGCCGTGGACTTTGAGATCGAATGATGCCGGCCTCAATTAAGCGGCGACGCTCTCGCGATGCGGTTCGGTTTTGCAGAGTTGCGGCGCTTCGGCCAAGTGCTCCCGGCGCTTTCACGTCACGTCTCAATTGCCGAATTTTCCCGACGGCCGGAACAAACCGGGTGAGGCGCGCGTATCCTTGGCATGGCTGACTGAGGAGGAACCAATGCCTGTGATCCTTTTGTGGGGCATTCCCACGCTGTTCGTGGTCGTCGGTGGCGGCTACTGGCTGATGCACGTCCATCATTGAAGACTGAAAGAACGAGGAGAAGCATGAAGAAGTATCTATTCGCCGCTTCTATCGTTTGCGCCATCGCGGCGCCCGCGTTTGCCGATGACGTCGGTGTCCGCGCGGGTCCCGTCGGCGCCGGCGTGACCGTCGGCGAGCATCGTGACCGCGACCGCACCGTGATCAAGGAGCGCGAGCCGGAGTCCAAGACTGTCATCAAGAAAGAAGACAGCGACGGCAATCGCGAAAAGACCGTGATCCATCACGACAGGGATTGATTGCAAAAAAGCCCCGGACCTTCCGGGGCTTTTTTTACGATGGGTGGCGCTCCTTTTGTTTGGATCACCGGAGCACCGGCTTTCAGAACTTGAGCACGGTTCGCAGACCGAACACCGCGGCGTCTTTCAGCGGCGTACCCGGCAGATAGGGCGCAAGCGGATTGGTCGCGCCGCCACCGGGATGAAGGATGTATTGAAAGTTCGGCTGCAGCGTCCAGCCGCCGCGAACTTCGTATTGGTAGACCGCGGTGATGAGCCCCTCATAGCTGCGCGCCGGCCAGAATGGACCGTTGAAGCGCTGAAAATCCCAATCCAGCGCCTGGGCCCAGCGCGACACATGGGCATAGGCGACCGCGATCCCGAACTTGTCCTTGGGCCTGGCGTCGCTGAGGCCGATCAACTCGAGCCCGGCATCGGCGTAGACATCGATGAGATTGCGATCCGGCGGTGCATAGGAGGCGCGGGCGAAGAAGCCGATGCCGCGGTCATCATCGTGGCCGACCCGGTACAGCTTCTGCTCGAACACGGAATAAACGCCGAAGTCGCCTTTCAGGGTCGCGGGCACGCCGCCCGAGGCGGGATCGGCCAGCGTCAGTCCGGTGGTGCTGAAACGCTGGTCGCTGAAATCGCCGAAGTGGCGCCAGCCGCCGATCTTGAATTTGCCGTCGAGGCCGGGATCGCCCTTCTTCGCGTTCCAGAGAAACTGCGCTTCGCCCAGCACAAGCGGCGGATCATTGACGCGGAAGTTGAGGCCATAGCGGTCGCGCAGCTGCGGATCCTCCGGCCCCGGGCCTGCGGCATTGCCGTCGAAGACAGCACCGAGCAAACTCAAATTGTCGGAGAGGTCCGCGCGAAGCCGCGTGCCCATCGTCGCCAGCGGAGGCGAGGGGCCGCCGCTCGGCAGATTGAGCGACAGGCCGACCGGCCAGCCGAATGAGGCATTGGTGAAGACATCGGTATATTTGGCGGTCATGAACTCCGTGTCGGCCGCGAGCTGGCCCGCCCGCAGGGCAAATTTGTTCGCCCATTTTTGCTCGAACCAGATCTCGTAGAGCCGCGTGGTCGGCAAGGCTTCGATGCCGCTCACGACCATGTAATTGAGCAGCGTGCCGCGCGAGAGCCCGCCGCCATCGATCTGAAAGACGTTGGCATGGAAGGCGAGGCCCTTCACGCCAACCAGTTTTTCGAAATCAACATCGGCGGCAAAGTTGATGCGGTCCTCATAGACGGCGCTGCGCTTGATGCCGCCGGAGGTATTGCCGAGCGTTTCGCCGATATAGGTGATCGCGAACTTGACCCCTTTCTTCTCGAACGGATTGGGCAGGACACCGAGAGTGGCCTCTTCAACCGTGCTTTCGCCCGTGTCGGGATCGGCGGGCTTGAGGTCGTCGGTTTTCTTGTCTTCCTCTTGCGCAAACGCTGCCGCGGCCGCGATCAGCCACATCAGCAACGCAACGACAAGAGTGCGCATCGGGAGCCCCGGCCCGCTGGTGCCCACTTTCCGAAGTTCGTGCTCCATTGCCGCGCTACCGTTCACGAACTTCGGAAGGTCAGGGCACTAGCAAACTTATGATTCCAGTGCCGCTTTCGATCTGAAGTCCCTGATCCCCATTCAACCGCGAGTGAGTCAGGGACTTCAGATCGTCGGCACTGGTTTGGCTTCGATGCTCGCAGCTTTCGCCGCGCGCGACAATGTATCGCAAGACCCTTTGTTATTCTGTACCGGCGTTTTCAATTGGCCGAATGTTCACAAGTGGACAGACCACATG
This sequence comes from uncultured Alphaproteobacteria bacterium, assembly GCA_963696845.1. Lineage (GTDB taxonomy): Bacteria > Pseudomonadota > Alphaproteobacteria > Rhizobiales > Xanthobacteraceae > Bradyrhizobium. The sequence continues at coordinate 156,118 of CAVOLR010000016.1, read as the reverse complement.
GAACTTCCCGTCGCCAAAAGAGCTTTGCACAGAGAAGCCATTTGGCGGCTTCGCGCGGGGCTGTTGATGGCGAAGCGAAAAGCGAAGGATCGCGCGAAGGCGGATGGGAAGGGCTTTTTCGCTCGTCTTGGCCCCGGCTTCATCACCGGCGCTTCAATATCGCGGCCGACGTCGGCGAACTGGTCGTCAGCGGCTGGCTCTATTGGCTGGGCTGGGCTTCCACCGTGGCCATGGGCCTCTGCATCCTCGGAATGGGCGTAACCCTGTTCATATGAGCAGGACGTTGGACCTGAACCATCAGGCCGCGACGTTTTCCGGAGGCGCTGCGGCCTTGCCAAGCTGCGGCGCCTCGGCCAGGTGCTCCCAACGCTCGGCCTGTCCGAGCCACTTCCATTTTTGTTCGGGATGCAGGACGGCCTGCTGGCGACACAGCAGCGCCATCGTGCGGCAACGTTGAGCGTTTTCCATCAATTCCTCCCGATCGTTTCTTGGAAAGCCGGCGTTCGCTTACACCACGATCGTTATGGAGGTGTTACAGCCGCGGAATTTGTCGGATCGGAGGCGAGCGAACACGAAAAAAGCCGGCGCCGAGTGTTCCCGAAAAGCGATGGGATCACCGGGGCGGCCCCCGATGATCCCTCATGCCAGTTGGTGCTGCGCGCAGACTGGCCGCTGCCCGCAGGGTTGACCGCTCGCTTTACACTGACCTTTGGACCCTGGCCTCAACGACACTCGCTGTCTGGACATTTGGTCCCGTCGGACACTGGTCACTTGCCAGCACTCGTCGCTTTCGGCGCTCGTCGCATCGGCGCTGGATGGCGCGAGAACCCAGTCAATCAACCGCTGATCAAAACAACCGATCGGGCGAAGAGTTCCGGCCAACGCCGCGGTTACGAGGTGGACGAAAGCGCGTGCCGGGCAGCGTTTCCAACAAATGTGGTGGATGAGCTGCTCGCGCCGGTGCCCGATGACCACCGGAACGTTTTGCCAAGTCGTTCGTCATCTCTGTGATGTCACAGAACCAGCCCAAACCAAAAAAGAACGAACTGCGCGACGCGCTGCTGGTGTCGCTGACTCTCGCCGTCAGCCTGTTTTCCCTGGCGATCGTCGTGAGTGCACATCTATGACCAGGCTGACCAAACCCGTCGCGCCCGATCGCTCGAAGATCGACATGCGGAAAAGCGGGCAGGTGAGGGCCTGGTCCAGGAAGCTCGAGGTCTCGCCGGCGGAATTGCACAAGGTGGTCGAAACGGTCGGCAACAACGCCGCTGAAGTGAAGAAGGAGCTCGACCGGTCGGGAAGCTAGGCCATGGCCTGCCTGCGCCTATTTGACCGCACGTCGTCTGGAACCTTTTGCTGCTTTTTCCCGTTGGCGTCACAGTTTCCAAATTGGAGGATAAGCAATGCAACTCAAGACCATTCTGGCCGTATCGGCGATCGCCCTCGGCGGTTCGGCCGCTTATGCGGCGACCACCATGACGGCCGCTCCCTCGGAAAGCTGGACCGTCACCAACTACTACAAGCAGTCGGTCTACGATCCCAAGGAGAGCAAGATCGGCGACGTCGACGACGTGCTGGTCGACAAGGGCGGCAAGGTCACCGGCCTCGTCATCGGCGTCGGCGGCTTTCTGGGCGCGGGCGAGAAGGACGTGATCGTCCCGTTCACATCCGTCAAAACCGCCAAGAAGAACGACAAGTGGTGGCTGACGCTGGACGAGACCAAGGACAACCTCAAGAACGCGCCTGGCTTCAAATACGACAAGGCCAGCACGACCTGGGTGCCCGAGAAGAAGTAACGCGACAAAAAGCCCCGGCGATGGCCGGGGCTTTTTCATGTATCCATATCCCGCCTGGCCCCTGATCGATGTCCCCGTTCGGGAACAAAACGGTTGACCTCCGGTTGCCATGACGGCGCGCGACGGCGCGTCGATCCGCTAGGCGAATGCAGCCGGCAATTGCAATGCGCATGTGGTTCAAATTCCATCTGTCATGGACCCTTGTCCTGGCGCAGATGGCCGCCGGCTTTTGTGCACGGCCGCTTTCGCCAGCCCACCCGGTGGTACGACGATTTGCAATCGGCCGCCTCCCTATGTCGGGGACGCCTCGCCGATCAGCGAGTCCACGCCTTTCACGGGCTCCACGCTGTTTCGGATCGATGACGGACGCCGCCATCTCTCGCTCATCCTGTTGCATGGAAGCGAAGGCGGCTCGGATCCGGAGTTTGCCTGGTATGCGCGGCTCTGGGCCAAACTCGGCTACGCGGTCCTGGCCTATTGTTATTTCGATTGCGGTCGCGCTGCCCGATGCTCTTCCCGCCACCTTGAAGAATGTCGAGACATCCAGGGTGCTCGATGCCGTCGCGTGGTTGCGACAGCAATCCTTCAGCGACGGCAAGGTCGCGCTGTTCGGCTTCTCGATGGGCGCCGAACTGGCGTTGATCGTCGGCACCCTCCAGGCCGGCGAACGCGCGCCGAATGCACTGATCGCGCACTCGCCCGGCGAATTCTTCGATCCGCCGTTCAATCCGAACTGGGTGAAGCCGAGCTGCTGGACCTGTGTCGGTCAGTGCAAGACCAACGCGCCGCGAGAACCCGACCCGAACTTCGCGTGGCATCCGCGATGCGGTGGCGACACGCCCGACACGGTCGATTATGCAAGGAGCGGCTGGCTCATCCACGGCGTGAGCACAGCTTCGGGAACGCGAATTCCGATCGAAAAGTTCGGCGGTCCCATCCTGCTCATTCAGGGTGAAGAGGACAAAGCCTGGCATGGGCGAGGCCAGACCCGGGATATCGAGGCGTCGCTGAAGACATTCGGGAAGCCGCCGACGACTTATTATTTTCCCGGCGCCGGACATGATTTTGCGGGCACCGCGGACATGGGCTGCGAAATGCGGCTCGTTCGCGCGTATCTGCAAAACCTCGATCGGTCGCAATGAAGCGCGCGATCGCAAATAGCTCGTTGCTGCAATTTGAGTCAGATTGAGCTTTTGGCCTGTCCGAATTGGTTGGCGTAGCGCGACGACGCGATCGATAAGGAACTGCGACCCTGATTCCCGCGTTCCCACGTCATGAGCAAGACAGACAACATCGCGCGCGTCTGGGACATCATCGAACAGGTCGGCGTGTGCATGCTGACGACGCGATCTGCCGGCGGACTGCGCGCGCGACCGCTCGAAGCGAGAGCCGACCGCGATGCCGGCCTGATTTTCTTCGTGACCGATAGCGATAGCGCCAAGGAGAATGAGATCGAGGCCGCGCCCGATGTCGGGCTTGTCTTCATCGATGCGAGCGACAAGGCCTACCTGTCGATATCAGGCCGCGCCAGCGTCCTGCACGATGCCGGGAAGACGAAGAAGTACTGGCGAAAAACCGACGAGGTGTGGTGGCCGGGCCCGGACAGTGCACGCGTATGCTTGTTGCGGATCGAGCCCGTCACGGCGGAACTGTGGGATGGGCCTGCGAGCTCTCTCGTGACAGCCTTCGAGTTCGCCAAGGCGAGGCTGACGGGTGAAGAACCAAAGCTCGGTGAAAATCGAAAGGTGACCGTCAGGATGTGAGCGCGCGGTCCGTCGCGCGCCTCCATGTCCTTCATCGCGTTTCCCCGAACGCCGATGATGTGGCGCCCCGCGTGCACGAAGGGCCCGCCCCGGGAGTGCCGGAGCGGGCAAGTCATGCAGCCACAGCCACAGTCAGTTCCAAGATGGCCGGGGCGGCGCGTATCCTAGAGAGGCTGGCTTACACCACGCTTACGGAAGTCAGCGGGTTTCAAGCTATTTCGGGGGATGAACGACGGCGGCGGCGACGAATCAGGCCGCGCTCTCATCGTCGGTCGCATGCCGGCCCGAGCCCCGGCGCGACACCACCCTCGTCCTCGGACGGAATTCGGCTTCGGCCTCGCGAAGCTCTTTGCGGACGCGGCGCGCCATCCGCATGGCGTTCTTGATGTTCGGGTCGGATGAATCCTCATCGAAGAACAGCACGACCTCGCAAGTCACGCACTGGCGCGAATAGCCGTTCTGCAGCCGCCGGGCGCGTTCGCGGAACGCCGACTTGCATCGCGTGCATTTGACCTGAACGCTATCGTCCATCGAGGGACGGTAAGACCGCCTCCGTTAAGGAAGGATGAGCGGATATTGTTGGGCCGAGGAGCCATCGCTCCGCCCGATCAAAGCCCCGCCAGCCGTAAGGCTGAAGGGACGGGCCGGATCGACTTGCGGCCTGCTCTCGCAATCGGGAACCGGCCGCAAACCCTGCAGTTGACGCTTCGATTATGCGAAGAAGACGATACCATGTGCCGGGCGGGCTCCCGGCCGCGGCGCAAACCGGATCGTAACAATTCGAGCTTCAAGGTTGCAGGGGCGATTCGAGGAGAACAACGCTGTGAGGCGCTTGCTGTTAGCCCTTGGGGCCCTGGCCATCGTGGTCGCCTCGTTCTTTGTGACGTTGCAGATCCTGAACTATTCCGAATCGCAACGGACGCCCGCGGAGATCAGGAATGCCACACGAGCGGCGCACGCACGGCTGCTCAAGGACGCGCTGGAAAAGTACAAGACAGCTCACAAGGCCTATCCGCAAACAGCCGATTTCGTTGATGTCGACAATCTTCAGAAGGATCTCGTGGGTGGCGGCTATCTCGCCGAAATCCCAAGCGATCCCGCTGAGCGCAAGCGGCAAGAAATACCGGTACATTTCGAACGGCACCGTCATCGCTATGCTGTTCGATCTGGAGGCGGGCCCGGACGGAACGCCTCCTGCCGGGACCTGCGTCAGCCGCGTGAAGGCAGATATCGCCAACTTCAAGAAATACGGCCCCGATTGCCCGTTCTGAGACGCGCGCATTTCCGTTGCGCCGGCACCATCACTTCCTGACGAAACGAAAGTCGCTCGCGCCGCGTTCGGCCAGCGCGTAGGCGGAATGCATCGCGAGAAACATCGCCTCCGGAATCCGCGTCATCCGGTAGCGCACCAGCTTTCGCGACACCGTCAGGCCGCGCTCGTTTGCGACCCGCGGACCGTTTTCGTCCAGCCTCGAAAGCTGGTCCTCGATTTCGGTCCGATCGGTCGGCGACAAGAAGGTGCGCTTCCAGAGCATTTCCCTTGCGCCCACCGCGCACAGGCTGCGAAGCGCGGCAACAGGATCGGGCGAATAGTGCAGGGCGCCATCCGAATGCATCAGGTCGATCTCGCCGAGCCAATCCGCCGCCGCTTGCGCCGAGGTGAAGAAGCGAAGTTTGTCCGAGACCAGAGCCGACGCGCGGGCGACCACGGCCGGTGTCTCGACCACGGCCCATTTCACATCGGGCGACAACGGCCTTGCGCATTTGTAGTGCTGGCCGAAACCGCCGCCGAAATCCAGCACCGCTGACCTGTTCGCGAACTCGTCCCAGCGGCGGGTGGGCGAAAAGTGGCAGCGCCTCTAAGGAACATCATCTCGATCAACTCAGGATGTTCGTAACCTTCCAGAATTTGTGTCGGCGGCAGCATGCGGGCGATCCTGCCGAGTGCGGAATTCAGGAAACGTCTCATGGCTGAAATCTCTTGGAATAAAACGGGTGGGTGTCGGTCCTTTCGAGTTCCAAACATTCCAATGCGATTGCGGCTCGCCGGGCACTCGCCTGCAGTGGGCGGCCCGAGGTCCGACAGTGCTTTGATCCAGATCAAACCGGCACTATCCTGTGCTTGCGGGGGATGAGGTGCAAAGCGATGCCGATGCGAAAAGCCGACCTGCTGCCATTTGCCGCAAGCCTCGCGGCACTCCTTGCGGGTGTGACGGGCGCCGTCGCGCTTCCGCTGACGCCTTTTCGCACCGAGGTGCAGGCGCAGCGGCATTGTCCCGGCGATACCGTGGTCTGGCTCGACTTTGCGAAGGGCAAATATTATTCGAAGAGCCAGCAGCTCTATGGCCGCGGCCTGAACGGCAGCTATGTCTGCCGCGAGGAGGCGCGCTCCAGCTTCTATCGGGGCGCGCTGATCGGCTCGCGCTAGTGGTTGATCTGGATCAAGCCGTCCGTCCATACTATGCCGACACAGAAAGATGCGAGCCGCATCGGCGGGAGAGATCATGGACGTCGGTGAAACGCCTGCGGAAGCGCGGCAAGCCCGCACCAGCGAACAGGTCATCCAGATCGCCATTCGCCTCGTGCTGCTGGCTGGTCTGATCTACTGGTCGTTCGTCCTGCTGAGTCCCTTCATCCCGATCCTGCTCTGGAGCGTGGTGCTGGCGGTGGCGCTGTATCCCGCCTACGACTGGCTGACGGTGCATCTGGGAGATCGCCCGCGCATTGCCGCGCTCCTCATCACCCTCGCCGTTCTCGCCGTGTTCCTCGGGCCGGCGGCGTGGCTGGGGATCGGTCTGGTGGAAGGACTGCGCAGCATCACCGATTCAACTGACGTCGGGCGCTCTCACCATCCCGACGCCGCCCGACAGCGTCAAGAGTTGGCCGGTCATCGGCGCGACCTTGCACGAATACTGGCAAATGGCCTCCGTCAATCTGGAGTCCGTCTTTCGCGAGCTCGCGCCTTACTCGAAGCCGCTGGCTGGTCCCGTCCTTGCGATCGCCGGCAGCGCGGGGACCGGCACGCTGATGTTTCTTGTCGTCCGTCGTCATCTCCGGCTTCCTTTATCCCTACGGGCCGTCACTGGCCGCAGCAGGTCGGCGCGCGCTGACGCGCATCGTCGCCGACCGCAGCGAAAGTTTTCTGGCGCTCGCCGGCGCCACCATCCGCACGGTGTTGCAGGGCGTGATCGGGGTTGCGGTGATTCAGGCCCTGCTGGCCGGATTCGTCCTGAAGATCGCCGGCGTACCCAACGCGAGCGTGCTCGCCTTCGTGATCCTCGTGCTCGGCATCATCCAGATCGGATCGCTGCCGATCCTGCATCCCCGTCGTGATCTGGGTCTGGATGGTCAAGGACGTCGGTCCAGCCGTGCTGATCACGATCTTTCTTGCCCTTGTCGGCATCTCCGACAATGCGCTCAAGCCGGTCTTCATGGGCCGCGGCCTGTCGACGCCGGTGCTCGTCATCTTCATCGGCGTGATCGGCGGAACGCTGGCGCACGGCATCGTCGGCCTGTTCATCGGACCGATCATCCTGGCGGTCGCCTGGGAAATCATGATGGCGTGGATCGGACGCGAGGACGCCACCACGATACCGGCCGCGAAAGCCTGAGTGATCTCGTCGCGTCTGCGCTGCAGCAATCCGCGCTCGGGCGATCGTGAAAACACGCTTTGCGAAATCGGAACCGGACGTAAGATCGATCGGTTAGTACGCCGATCGTGGGAGTTGCATATGGGTTCTCCGTCCGCGCCAGGCGGTCCCTCCGCCTATCTCGAAAGCCTGATGCAGGCCGGCCAGCAGGCAACCCGGCAATTCGACGATGCGCTTGCCGCCGCCATGGGCGTCGATGGCAAGCCCGCCGGGGCGAGGACATGTCGCCGTTTGCCTTGCCGCAAACCTGCACCGGCAGTTCTGGTGGCCGGCGATCGATTTCTGGCGCGGCTTCTTCACCGGCAAGCCGACCGAAGGCGCGGCGTCTTCGGCGAAAGCGCCGCGCGGCGACCGGCGCTTCAAGGATGACGCCTGGACCCATTCGCCGTTCTACGAGCTGCTCAAGCAATCCTATCTGCTGGGCTCCAAGCAACTGACCGACTTCGTCGATCAGGCGCAGGTCGACGACAAGGCGAAGCTGCAGCTTCGGTTCTATGCGCGGCAATTCATCGACGCGATGAGCCCGTCGAATTTCCCGGCGACCAATCCGGAAGTCATTCGCAGCGCGATCCAGACCCGCTCCAAGAGTCTGGCGGACGGGATGCAAAACCTGATCGAGGATCTGCAGAAAGGGCGCATCACGCGGGTGGATGAATCCGCCTTCGAGATCGGCCGCAATCTGGCCTCTACCCCCGGAACGGTGGTGTTCGAGAACGAGCTGATCCAGCTCATTCAATATACGCCGCAGACACCGGACGTCGAAAAGACGCCGCTCGTGATCGTGCCGCCCTGCATCAACAAGTATTACCTGCTCGATCTCGGCGCGGGCAACTCGTTCGTGGAATATGCCGTTGCCCAAGGCCATCAGGTGTTCCTGATCTCGTGGCGCAGCGCGGTGACCGAGACGCAATACCTGACCTGGGACGACTATCTGACACTGGGACCGTTGAAGGCGATCGACGTCGCGCGCGACATCGCCGGCGTCGACCGCGTCCATGCGCTGGGGTTCTGTGTCGGCGGCACCATCATGAGCTGCGCTGCCGGCGTGCTGGCCGCGCGCGGCGAGGACAAGCTTGTGACGCTGACCTTGCTGACCACGATGATCGATTTCCAGGACACCGGCGACATCGGCCTGCTCATCGACGCGCCGTCGGTGGCGTTGCGCGAGGCGACGATCGGGAAGGGCGGCATCCTGCCCGGCAAGGAGCTGGCCTTCACCTTCGGCACCTTGCGCGCCAACGATTTGATCTGGCGCTATGTCGTCGACAGCTACATGAAGGGCGCGCCACCGGACGCCTTCGATTTGCTGTATTGGGATTCCGACAGCGTCAGCCTGCCGGGCCCGATGTATTGCTGGTACACCCGCAACACCTATCTCGAGAACAAGATCAGGGAGGGAGGCGCGACCGTGCAATGCGGCGTTCCGATCGACCTCTCCAAGGCCAAGGTGCCGCTCTATGTGCTGGCTTCGCGCGAGGACCATATCGTGCCCTGGCAGAGCGCCTATCTCTCGAAGGGACTGATCGGCAAGGACCCGCGCTTCGTGCTGGCGGCCAGCGGTCACGTCGCCGGCGTCATCAACCCGCCGGCGCGCAACAAGCGCAGCTACTGGACCCATGACGATCTCGCGGGCGAGGCGGCCGATTGGCTCGAGAAGGCCGAGGAGAAGACCGGCAGCTGGTGGCCCGATTGGGACGGCTGGATGAAGCGTCACTCCAGCGGCACTGTCGCTGCGCCGTCGCAGCCGGGCAATGCCACGCTATCCGGAGATCGAAGACGCGCCCGGGCGCTATGTGAAGCAAAAGTCGAATTGAGCCGCCGCATCGCGGGGCCGCATTTGCGCGGACGCGTCGCGGGGCCGCGTTTGCGGAGGGCCCGCCCGTGAAAACCTGCTAATGAGGCGTGGTCACGTCGCCGCATCACTCTCCTTCTGTCACGCCGGCCGGGAGATCGTTCATTGACCGATCAGCTTCATGCCATGACGCCGCACGATCTTGCCGTTCTACATCGTCAAGCCCGGCGAGACCGACGTCCTGATGATCGTGACGGGCATCTTCCTGATCCTCGCGTGCTCGGCGTCGGCAACATCTATTTGCAGCTGCACTCGCTGCCGGAGCGGATGGCGCACAAGTCGCAGAAGCTGCAGTTCGAGATCGTCGCCGTGCTCGGCCTGATCTCGCTCTTCACGCACATGCACATCTTCTGGATCGCCGGGCTGTTGCTGGCCCTGGTCGATCTGCCCGATTTCTCGACGCCGCTGGCCGTATCGCCGGATCGGTCGAGAAGATCGCGGACACGGGCGACGGCATGTCGGGGGAGACGTCGACAGCGCCCGAACAAGCCAGTCCGCCGGCCCAGCTTCCGAAGAAGGAGGGCGGCAGCCATGTTTGAGCTGATGCTCTGCTCGATGTTCACGCTTGCTGCCGGACTATCTGTACCGCCGCTACCGGCAGGGCAAGCGCATCGGCGAGGAGATCACGCTTGTTCTCGATGTGGTACGAGCTGCGCTGGGGCATCACGGGATGCGTGATGCTGACGGTCCTGCTCGATCACCCTGATCTTCTACTACCATCCCTCGACCTCGTCGGCGGCGCTGTTCTTCCGGACGGTGCCGATCCTTCCCGAGGTGGCGGGGCGCGTCGACGAGGTCAAGGTCGGCTACAGCGCGGAGGTCAAGAAGGGCGACGTGCTGTTCACGCTCGACAGCGCGAAGCAGAGGGCCGCGCTTGAGACCGCGAAGCGCAAGATCGCCGAGGTCGACGCCCAGCTCGTCGCCGCGAAGGTCGACGTCGCCAAGGCGGAGGCCCAGATCCAGCAGGCCGACCAGCGACCTGAAGCAGGCCAAGGACGAGCTCGACGCGAAGAGCGAGCTGCAGCGGCGCAATCCCGGCATCGTGCCGCAGCGTGACATCGAGAAGCTGCAGGTGCTGGTCGACGGACGGCAGGCGGCGCTCGATGCCGCGACCGCCACCAAGCGATCGACGGAAGTCCAGGTCTCGACGCTCCTGCCTGCGGCAAAGGCCAGCGCCGAAGCCGCCCGCGACGAGGCCCAGGTCGATCTCGACAAGACGGTGATCCGCGCCGGCGTCGACGGGCGGGTCGAGCAGTTCCTCCTGCGCCCCGGCGACGTCGTGAACCAGATGTTGCGGCCCGCCGGCGTGTTGATCCCGGAGGGCGCGGGCCAGCGCGCGACTGCAGGCCGGCTTCGGTCAGATCGAGGCGCAGGTCCTGAAACCCGGAATGATTGCGGAAGCCGCCTGCGTGTCGACGCCATGGCGGATCATTCCGATGGTGATCACCAGCGTGCAGGACTATATCGCCGCCGGTCAATTCCGCGGTGGCGAGCAGCTGATCGACGCCAGCGCGGCGCGAGCCCGGAACCATCATCGTGTTCCTCGAGCCGATCGAGAAGGACGGTCTCGCCGACGTGACGGCGGGCAGCAGCTGCATCGTCAATGCCTACACCAGCAATCACGACGTCATCGCGTCAAAGGACACCGGCGCATTCCATGGCTTTGTCCTGCATGCGATCGACGCGGTCGGCCTGGTGCACGCGCTGCTGCTGCGGATCCAGGCGCTGTTGCTGCCGATCAAGACGCTGGTGTTGAGCGGGCATTGATCGGGCAGGTCGGAGGCGGCGCCAATAGCGGGCGCACCGAGCAAAACAACCGGAAAATTTGCTTTCGGACTGTTGGAAATGAAATCTCTCTGCGGTAGCTTTGTAACGTTGTGTGTCTTTTCAAGTCTAGGGAGCTGAGCATGAAGAAAATCGTTCTTGGTCTTGCTATCCTCGCCGTCTCCACGTCCGGCGCTTTGGCCATGAAACATCACGCGATGAAGCCGAAAGCAGCTGCCGCCGCCCCGGCGCCGGCAGCTCCGATGATGATGGGCGGTGTCAGTGCCGCCGACAAAGCCATGTATATGAAAAACAAGCACAACTCCGGGATGAAGTAACCACCTCGATCGTCCAGGCTTGGCCTCGACCAGCGCCGCCGTCCGATGGATGGCGGCGTGATCGCGACTGGCCCTTTGCTCGCGGCCGGCGTTGCCTTGTCATCGAATCTGAGCGTTGGCGGAAGGGGTGGGATTCGAACCCACGGTACCCTTGCAGGCACGCCGGTTTTCAAGACCGGTGCCTTAAACCACTCGGCCACCCTTCCGTCTTTTCCGCAACGAGCGGTATCAATCACTTAGCTGCTGGAAGATCAAGAACAACCACGGACAACCGCGAACAAGACGGGCTCTGGCCCCACAGTTGGCCCCAAGGCCCCGGTCAGGACCCGAGGAAGCTGGCCGCCAAAGCCTCGATGGCATTCGACAAGGACGCATCGGCGGTCTTGGTCCGCGTCCGCTTGGCATAGCTGCGCAACAACACCGCCGGGTCGTCGCCGACGCGCTGATGCTTGCGGCTGTGCAATGCGTTGAAGTCGGAGACGCCGTCGACACCGAGCACCACGGCCTCGCCGTCGAGGACGAACCGCTTCTGCCGAACCTTGCGCGCGGCCTCGACGATCCACGGATAGCGGTCGGTCCAGTTGTAGCCGCCTCGGGTGAACAGACGCACCCGATCACCGTCGCGCTCCAGCCGGAGCCGGTAGCCGTCGTACTTGACCTCGTGGAGCCAGTCAGAGCCTGACGGGACGCTGGTGCCCCTGGTAGGGATGCAGAACTCGAACTTCATGGCCGGAAAAAAATAGGCGTTGGAGTTGCCTATGCCAACCGGAGGAACCAGCACAGCCATTCGAGCTTTATTGCCTTAGGTCAGTGCTCCAAACCCACTGGCCCGCACGGCCTTACCGACCACTCCGTGACCCCCCAAGGGTAGGGCCGTGCTTGGAGGGGGTGTGGTATCGCGAGCGGTTAACCTTGTCGGCGATGACGGTCGAGCGACGTCACCGCTGTCGACGGGCATGCCGGAAATAACTACGCGCGACTTCATCTATCACAGTCGAGGGTAGCTCATCAGTTCCTGACCCTCGTTTTTGCTTCGCGTCGCGAACAATAGCAGCGGCCTCGTCTTGCCACGCGAGCAAACTCGCGTCGTCGGCAATGGGCGTTTCCTGCTGAAGCCTGGCCCGCGCCCGCGCGCGAGCGTGTTCGGTTCTTGAGGACATGACGACCTCGAACTGTTTGGAGTTCGATCTTGATGGACGCTGCGGCGGCCAGTTTCCCAAGCCCGATCAATAACGGTCGGTGTTCTTTTGGGATGCCGGTTGATGACCGGCTCAGAAGATCTTCTGAACAAACGGGCTCAGCTATGTCGGGTTCCGGACATTGTAGATATTTCAGTCCCGGTTTCACCTCGACGAAGGCTCGACTCCAAGCTCCTTGATGGCAAGCTCGGAAAGCTGCGTCACCTCACGGACGCCGCGCTGACCAAGTTCTATGATCTTTCGTGCGACCAGTTCTGTGATCGGGTCGTTGCGGTCAACAAGGCTGAGCCTTCGCAAGGTCTGCTCGTAAGCGTCGGTCAGCACCTTGAGCTCCTCCGGGCCCAACGGAGAGTTCTGCAACAGGCGGTAGATGGGCATCCCTGCACCCCTTTGTTCCTCATCATGGAACAAGAGCGAGACGCCGGGAAGACCAATTAGCTGCGGACCCATATCAATTCCGCCAGCCCTTCTTGTCGGCATCGATCTTGAACCCCGGCGGCATGCGCCGCGGAGCAGCATCGTTGCAGCGATTTCAGCGTGGACGCAAAGGCGCGGTGGAGTCTCTCGACTTCTTCCGGCTCCAGCTTGCTTCCCATCAGCAAGCAAGTGATCGGCATCTCCCGTCGTCCCTTGGCTCAAAGCACGCGTAGCCAGTGAACTATAATAGCGGTCCGGAGCTTGTTCACGCCCGGAGAACTATGGATACGACGCAATTCAACTGGGCGACCCTTACCCTGTCTGTATGTCAGGAGCCTTGGGGCTTGTCGGTGGCGGCAATTCGCCTGCCTGGTCTTGGAGGTCGGCCGCAGCTTCAATGAGCCGCGCGGCGACGTTCCGATCAGAGGTGGCTTGCGCCATCTTGAGCAGCGCCGCTGCTGCTTCACGGGTATGGAAACGGTTCTGTGCCATCGACCAAGCATGCTGGTTGCCAAGACAACTAAGATTCTTGAAGCCGATTCCGTTCGTCAGCGAAAGTACAAAAGCGAACCTTGTTCCGGGGCGGAACTTCACACTCCGGTGATCTTTGCCGTGGCCATCCGATCATCGCGCCGACCGGGCCGCGAGAGAAGCCGCAAGGATTTTTCGCGGCGGACTCTGGCACACAATAAAAGGCCGCCAACTGAGGCGGCCTTTTACTCGTTCACGTCGTGGACGGCGGCTCGACATCCGGTGCATGCAGCGTCACCTGAGGTGATGCTGCCGGATCGTCCACTCGCAGTTTTAGATCAGCCGCTTTCTCCAATAACGCAGCGGAAATCTTGGGGTCGGTGGTCGCCTTGGCAAACCTGAACAAGATCGCCGCTTGACGCACGAAGTACGCTTTACCAATCACATGGATTTTCCCCGTGGTATCCCAGCGCGCCACCGACGCTACTCGGAATTGGGGCAAAAGTTCCGCCGAGTGCTAAAAAGTGAACACATCAGGCATGCCGATGATCGCGCCGACCCGGACTATGGTTAGCAAGAAGTTGCCGCCAAGTGAGGCGGCCTTACTGCATGAGGGCAATCGCGAGCTGGCTGACGGACCACGCCGTCAGCAAAAACATGCCCCTAGGATGAGCCGGTCCATTTTACGTCGGTGGCTGCAATCCGGGGGAGTTGGCCCAGGCGTCTAGATGGGCCGCTACGTCGGCCTGACTTGCTCGTTTGAATTGGGCCTCGCGCTCTGGACCAGGTGGAAGCTTTTTGGCCTGTGCGCGAACCTCATTGGCCCACGCGGCGAGTTGGTCTCGAAGGGATATGTTCTGTTTGAAGCGACGACGCTGCATGACATCACCTCGTAGCTACGGGTCCTAACCGTTGGGTTCATTGCCAGTGCCGATTTAAATACGCCGTCGCCCGGCTGTCTGTTCCCTAGTAGACACAATTCAAACTAGGCCACTGTATTTTTCAAACTAGTCCACTAGCGATGGAAACAGGCCAGTACCACCGAGCGCATAGGAGCGGAGCGCGAACGTTCTGCGAACTCGGTTTGAGTGCGGCGGCGAGTGAGCCACATCGCGGTAGGCATGGCGATGTGGCTATTCGTATTTCAAGACCGGTGCCTTAAACCACTCGGTCACCCTTCCGTTGCAGGCGACTTCAATCACCTGCGGCAGGGAATATCAAGAACCTGAATGGCGGCTCCAACGCCGCGACGACCGATCGGCCGGTTGCGCGTCCAAAGAGGAACGCAATCTTCTCTGCGCCGAACTACGCCCCGCGTCTGGTTTGCGTTGAGTGTGGCCGCCGCGGCACAGCTTGAGCCTGCGGATGGTGTTAGCCTCTGTCAGCGGATCAAGGGCACATCATTCGGGAAGCTGATCTTGAACCAGGCTGTGAAACATCATTGGTATGGCGACACGTCGCCATGGACCGAGCGGCGCAGCGAGGACCCCTACGGCTTCAGGGGCGCGTTGCGGCAACCGACTGCGCCAAAGACGGTGATCCTGGACAGAGAGAACCCGCCGCAAATCCGATCCGGCCGCATCGCCGAGGATTGAGCGGGCGTGTAGCCTTGGTCGGCGCCGCGCTTACTTCGCGCCGGGCAGTTTTACAGGCACATGCGGCGACGAAGAGATGACGCGAGGCGCGCCATCGGAATGGCTCTGCTGCGACTTGATCAGCGCTTCCAGGTACAGAAAAAATTTCTCGGCCAGCATGGTGAGGCCCTTTCCAAAAAATCAGGCAATGCCGATGAAGCGGTGCTTGCGCATCTCCACCAGACGAGCCCAGCAATAATACCGGTACGCGAGACTAAGGATCGTCCACATGATCGACTCCATTGTTGATCACTGGCTCGAGCCTGCGCCGGCTTTGTTTCCTCCTGTCTTCGCTGGCGACCCAAAATGGCTTCGCCGGAGACCCCAATAACTTCGTTGGAACGTTGGTCCGCGAAACCTCTTCACGGACGCGCGAGCACGGTCAATTACGTCAGGATGAATGACACATGGTCGGCGTCGAACGCCGTCGGCAGGTCGGAGCTGGCGCGGAAGTCCGGGGCTGGACCGACTTCCGTGAAGCTCAGACGAAGGCGAAAGCCAGCAGGCTGGAACAGAGCAGGGCGACCCCACCGGCAGTCAGGGCAAGGAAGCCGTCGGAAACGAGATCTCGATTTCGCATGACACACCCTCCGACTTCATGCTCGTCCGAATTGATTAAAGCTTTCGGAACGAGCCACTTTGAACGAAGCGATACACGCTTGCGCCCCCGGGCTTACGCCCGCGAGCGGATACCCTCGAACGCATGGGCGAGGAAGATTCCGGCACCGACCAGTCCCATCATCGCAGTCATTGTCTCGAACATTGCAAACTTCCCTTGGCACCCCTAGCGCACGTGCAGAAAACGGTGGCGGGCTTGCACAGTCAAAAACATTCCGGGACGCATCGGCACAATGCGGGAAGACCGCGGCTTCTCGGCAACAGGTGTGTCAAAAGAGGCCAGCGAAAGCGCTCGTTTCGCCCGCAAATCCACGGGAAGCGCGCGTAACCATTGGTTCACCACGGAACCCGTCTCCCCATTTCTGCCGCGTTCCGGTTGCGATATCTTCACTTGTAGATGCGGAGGTGGGCCGTATCGACAGCGACGAGCGGTGAATGCCTGGATTGGGCGGCCACCGTTGCAATGGTAATTGGGGCGTATGGGGATTCTCCGCGCAGATTCGGCGGCTCGGGCGGCGCGTTGCGCAGCTGCGTTGAGCCTGTGCCTTGCGCTCGCCAATTGCGCCTCTTCCGGGAAATTTGCTGGCCGAGTCGACCCGAAATACGGGGTGTCCTCGAGCCCTCGCGTGGTGGCCTATGGCGATCCCGTGCCCAAGGGCGGCGGGACCTACCGGGTCGGCAAGCCCTACACGGTGGGCGGCCGGATGTATGTTCCTGAGGAGGACGTCAACTACCGCGAGGAGGGCATGGCCTCCTGGTATGGCGATGACTTCCACGGCCGGCTGACCGCCAATGGCGAAGTCTTCGACATGGGGGCGCTGACGGCGGCCCATCCGACCCTGCCGATGCCCTGCTACGCGCGGGTGACCAACCTTTCCAACGGCAAATCGCTGATCGTACGGGTCAATGACCGCGGGCCGTACCATGGCAACCGCCTCATCGATGTCTCGAACAAGGCCGCCGAACTGCTTGAATTCAAAGGTAATGGCGTCGCCCGGGTCCGGGTCGAATATGTCGCGCGCGCCCCTCTGGAAGGTTCCGACGACCGCCAGCTGGTCGCAACGCTTCGCACCGGCACGCCGGCGCCGGCGCCGTCGCTGGTCCGGGTCGCCTCGGCCCATCCGTTCGTGCCGCAGGGCGGCCGCCCGATCCGGGGCGACATCCCGATGCCGGAGGGGCGGCCCTATAGCCTCGGCAACACCTCGGCCGACTACGCTTCGCTCAATGCCACCTCGGAAATGTCGGCCTCCAGCCGCTCGCGCGCGGCCGGCCGCACGCTCGATAATCCGCGCGAGGTCTCCTACGAGAACGACGATCGCTATGTGACGGCCTACCGGCCGTCCTCGGCCTATGCGCCGGTCGATCCGCGCGGGCCGAGCGAGATCCTCAGCGGCCGCGGGCTGTACTAGCTCGCATTCTTCTTCAGAAAATCGATCAGCGCCGCGTTGACCTCGTCGGGGCGCTCCTGCTGCACCCAGTGGCCGGCGCCGTCGATGATCAGCTTGCCCTTCAAATTCGGCAGCACCACCTCGAGCTCGTTGACGCGCTTGGCTCCGAACCCCCTGATGACGGCATCATTGGCGCCCGCGATGAACAGCGACGGCTGATGGATCTGCGCGCCGTGCCACGGCGCGGTCAGCTCCCAGTTGCGATCGATGTTGCGATACCAGTTCAGCCCGCCGCGGAAGCCGGACTTCTTGTAGGCCTCGACGAACACGGCGACATCGGCCTCGGTCAGCCAGGACGCCAGCGGACCATCGCCCTTGCTGTCGCCGAGGAATCCCTTGCCCGGCTTGATGAAGGTCGCTTCCGCCGGATCGGAGAAGCCGCGCGGCCCGAGCAGCGTGCGGAAGGTGCGCGCGAGATCGCGCTCGAACTCGGCCTCGGCGACGCCGGGCGTCTGGAAATATTGCCAGTAGAAATTGGTGATGCCGTTCGCCTTGAGCATGTCGAGCGGACGGCCGGGCCCGCGGGACGGCGGCGGCACGCTCAAGCCCGCGACCGCCGTGAACATGTCGGGGCGAAACGTCGCCGCAGACCAGGCGACCGGCGCGCCCCAGTCATGACCGATGATGACGGCCTTCTTTTCGCCGAGCGCCTGCACCAGGCCGACCATGTCGCCGACGGTGTCGAAAATGCTGTAGGCGGAGATGTCCTGCGGCGCGCTGCTGCCGCCATAGCCGCGCATGTCGGGCGCGACGACATGGAAGCCGGCGGCGGCAAGCGCCGGGATCTGATGGCGCCAGGAGTAAGACAGTTCCGGCCAGCCATGGCAGAGCACGACCAGGGGTCCTTGGCCTTCCTCGCGCACGAAAAGCTCGATGCCGTTGGCTGCAATGGTGCGCGTGGATGACATCGTCTTTCCGCCCCGTTCTTCCCGCTTGATGGGGACAGGATAGGGGCCTTCGCAAGCCCCTGCAATGATCGCGGAATACGCGCAAAACCTGTGTTGTTTGCGCCACTTGCAGCTGTTAGAACGCGCTTCTCTTGAAGGCATCCGAATGGTCCGCAACCCCTCAAATGTCAGCTGGAAACTGGCCGTCCGCGCCATCATCGCGGCTGCGGTGATCGCCGCGGTCGGCTGGAGCGGCGTGAATCCATGCCGCCAACCAGAGCGTTCAGGGCGCCAAGAAGCCGGACGAACTCGCCTTCGACGGCGATGCGCCGACCGCGATCCTGATCGAGGCGTCCAGCGGCAGCGTGCTGTTCGAGAAGAATGCCGACGAGCTGCGCGCGCCTTCCAGCATGATGAAGCTGATGACCGCCGAGGTCGTCTTCAACGCGCTGAAGGAAGGCAAGATCAAGCTGACCGACGAATTCAGGATCAGCGAGAATGCGTGGCGGCGTGGCGGCGCGCCGTCCGGCACCTCGACCATGTTTGCGGCCATCAACAGCAAGGTCTCGGTCGACGACCTCCTGCATGGCGCGATCATCCCGAGCGGCAACGACGCCTGCATCGCGCTCGCCGAAGGCATGGCCGGCAATGAGCGCATCTTTGCCAATGATTACATGACCAAGCGGGCACGCGAGCTCGGCTTGACCAAATCGACCTTCGGCAACTCCAACGGCTTGCCCGATCCCGCCAACAAGATGACGGTGCGCGAGCTCGCGATGCTCGCGCGCCACATCATCCTGGACTTTCCGGAATACTACAAACTGTTCGGGGAAAAGGATTTCACCTGGAACAAGATCCACCAGCAGAACCGCAACCCGCTGCTCAATTCCATGGAAGGCGCCGACGGGCTGAAGACCGGCTACACCAAGGAAGGCGGCTACGGCATGGTGGGCTCGGTCGTGCGCAACGGCACCCGGTTGATCGTCGTCATCAACGGGCTCGATGATCCCGACGATCGCGCCAGCGAAGCCAAGAAGATGCTGGAGTGGGGCTATCGCAATTTCGAGACCAGGACGCTGTTCGCGGCCGATGCGCCGCTCGGCTATGTCCGCGTGTTCGGCGGTGCGACCCGCTCGGTCAAGGTGACGAGTCCTGAGCCGGTCAAGGTGATGGTGTCCAAGCAAGGCAATGACAAGCTGATCGCGCGCCTCGTCTATAGCGGCCCGATCCGCGCGCCCGTGACGGCAGGACAGAAAGTCGGCGTTGTCCGGGTCTGGCGCGGCGGCAATGTCGCGATGGAATCCCCGGTCTATGCGGTCGATGCCGTCGGCGACCGGCTCGACCATGCGGCGCGCGATGGATGGCGCCCAGGAGCTCGTGACCGGCATGTTCCGCGCCGGCGCCGAGAAGCTCTGACCATGGGGGACGCGGCTGCCAAACGGTCGCCCGGACGGGGGCGGTTCATCTCCTTCGAGGGTGGTGAGGGAAGCGGAAAATCGACGCAGATCAAGAAGTTGGCGGAGCGTCTTGAAGCGGCGAAGCTGCGCGCGATCCTGACCCGCGAGCCCGGTGGCTCGCCCGGCGCCGAGGTGATCCGGCATCTCCTGTTGTCGGGCATGGGCAAGCTCTTGGGCGCTGAAGCGGAGACCCTGCTGTTTGCCGCCGCGCGCGACGACCATGTCCATACCGTGATCCAGCCGGCGCTGGCGCAGGGCACCTGGGTGCTCTGCGATCGCTTCTCGGATTCGACCCGCGCCTATCAGGGCAAGGTCGGCCATGTGCAGCCGGGCATTCTCAATGCGATGGAGCGCGTCACCATCGGCGACTTGAAGCCCGATCTCACCATCATCCTCGACGTTCCCGTCGAGGTCGGCCTGAAGCGCGCGGCCGCGCGTCGGGAAGGCGCAGCGCCCGATCGCTTCGAGTCCGAAGACCTCAAATTTCATCAGGATCTGCGCGACGCCTATCGCGAAATCGCAGACGCCGAGCCCGCGCGCTGCGTGCTGATCGACGCCAGCGGCGACGCCAACACCGTGGCCGCAAGCGTGTGGACCGCGCTGCGCGACCGCTTCTTTTCCACGGCTGCTAGCCCGGCATGAGCCCCCGCAAGGTTGACACCGAAATCAACGTTCCGCATCCGCGCGAGACGTCCGAGTTGTTTGGACATCGCGAGGCCGAGACGGCCTTGCTCAATGCCTACAAGAGCGGGCGGATTCCGCATGCCTGGCTGATCGGAGGCGGGCAGGGCATCGGCAAGGCGACCTTGGCCTATCGCATGGCGCGCTTCGTGCTCAGCCATCGCGATCCGCTGTCCGCGAGCGGTGCAGCGCGCGGAGGCGCTCGCGGTCGATCCCGACGGTGCGGTGGCGCGGCATGTCGCGTCCGGCTCGCATGGCGGGCTTTTGACGCTCGAGCGCACGCTCAATGAGAAGGGCACGATGCGCACCGTCATTTCCGTCGACCAGACGCGCGAGACCATCTCGTTCTTCGGTTCGACCGCGGCGGTCGAGGGCTGGCGGGTCTGCATCGTCGACACCGTCGATGAGCTCAATCCGAACGCGGCCAACGCGCTGCTGAAGGTGCTGGAGGAGCCGCCGCAGCAGTCGCTGTTCCTGCTCGTCAGCCACGCGCCGGCGCGGGTGCTGCCGACCATCCTGTCACGCTGCCGCAAGCTGATGCTGCGGCCGCTGTCCACGGAGGATGTCATTCGCGCAGCATCGCAAGCCCTTGGCATCGCCGCCGACGATCCCGCGCTCGGCGAGGCCGCCGCCGCGTCCGAAGGCAGCGTGGCGCGCGCGCTGACGCTGCTGGGCGGCGATACGCTCGAAACTGCAGCAGCGCACGGCGGCGCTGCTTGCGAACCTGCCGCGGGTCGATCCGCGCGAATTGCATGCGCTGGGGGAAGCGCTCGGCACCAGCGACCGGGTGGCGCTGTCGGCCTTTGTCGACAGCGTCGATCGGTGGATGGCCGAACGGCTGCGCACGGGCAATGCCAATGCGAACCTGCCCCGCCTTGCACGGCTGGCGGAGGTATGGGAAAAGATCGCCCGCGCCGCGCGCGACACCCAGGATTACAATCTGGAACGAAAACCGCTGGTTTTCTCGGTGTTCTCGATGCTTGCGGACGCGACGCGGTAGGCGATCCAGGCAAAGTGGGCATCGGTTTCCGACAAGATCATGCTCCAATAAAATCATCGCCGGAATTCCGATGCTCAGGGTCTGTTGAAGGATTTTCGCCGTGGCCAAGACGTCCATGAAAAAGAAGAAGCCGCAAAGCCGCCACAAGGCGGCGACGAAAGCGTGGCGCGAAGAAGGCCAAAAAGGTCGCGAAGAAGGCTGCGAAGAAATCGGCGAAGAAGGTTGCCAGAACTCGCCAGGAAGGCCGCGAAGAAAGACCGTCAAGAAGCCGCTTCGAAGACGCCAAAGACGCCCAAACCCAAAGCGGGTTCTGCGCCGAAACTCGCCGCCGCGACCGCGATCACGCGAGCCGCTCAGAATGCAGCCGCCGCACTCGCACCGGCCGCAAAGCCCGCAGCCTCGCGCGACAACATCTTCTACGTCACCACCGCGATCGCCTATCCGAACGGCCAGCCGCATATCGGCCACGCCTATGAGGCGATCGCCACCGACGCGCTGGCGCGCTTTGCGCGTCTCGAAGGCAAGGACGTGTTCTTCCTGACCGGCACCGACGAGCACGGCTTGAAGATGGTGCAGACCGCGGCGGCGGAGGGGCTGACGGTCGAGGACCTGGCGGCGCGCAACGCCGGGCGTTTCAAGGCAATGGACGAGCGCCTCAACGTCTCGTTCGACCGCTACATCCGCACCACCGAAGCGCAGCATCATCGTTCCAGCCAGATGATCTGGAATCGGATGCAGCAGAACGGCGACATCTACATCGACACCTATGCCGGCTGGTACTCGGTGCGCGACGAGGCCTACTACGCCGAGGACGAAACCACCGTCGGCGAGGACAATGTGCGCCGTGGCGGGCAGGGCACGCCGGTCGAATGGGTCGAGGAGAAGACCTATTTCTTCAAGCTCTCCGCCTATCAGGACCGGCTTCTCGCACTTTACGAGAGCCAGCCCGATTTCATCGGGCCGGAGGCGCGCCGCAACGAGGTCACGAGCTTCGTCAAGCGCGGCCTGAATGACCTCTCGATCTCGCGCACCACCTTCGACTGGGGCGTCAAGGTGCCCAACGACCCCGAGCACGTCATGTATGTCTGGGTCGACGCGCTCACCAATTACATCACCGGCGTCGGCTTCCCCGACGAGACGGAGAAGAACTGGCGCTTCTGGCCGGCCGATCTGCACATCATCGGCAAGGACATCATCCGCTTCCATGCGGTGTACTGGCCGGCGTTCCTGATGTCGGCGGGCATTGCCTTGCCGAAACGCGTCTACGCCCACGGCTTCCTGTTCAACAAGGGTGAGAAGATGTCGAAGTCGGTCGGCAATGTCGTCGACCCCTTCAATCTCGCCGACCAGTACGGCGTCGACCAGATCCGTTACTTCTTCCTGCGCGAGGTCGCGTTCGGCCAGGACGGCAGCTACAACCATGAGGCCATCGTGGCGCGCATCAATGCCGATCTCGCCAACGGTCTCGGCAATCTGGCGCAACGTTCGCTGTCGATGATCGCAAAACAACTCGGCGGCGTGCTGCCGACGCCAGGTGATTTCACCGACAACGACAGGGCGATCCTGGCGCAGGCCGACGGCATGATCGCGCTCGCGCGCGAGGCGATGGCGAGCCAGCAGATCCACCAATGGCTCAATGCGGTCTGGGCGGTCGTGGCCGAGGGCGACCGCTATTTCGCGGGCGAGGCGCCATGGGCGCTGGCCAAGACCGATCCGGCGCGGCAGGGCACGGTGCTCTATGTCACCGCGGAAGTGGTGCGGCAGATCGCGATCCTGACCCAGCCGGTGATGCCGGCCGCTTCAAGCAAGCTGCTCGACAGCCTCGGCATCGGCGAGGGGAAGCTGCGGATGTTCTCTGCGCTTGGCGGCAAGACGCGCATTGCGCCGGGCACGCAGCTTCCGCCGCCGGTCGGCGTGTTCCCGCGCTATGTCGAGCCGGCAGCCTGAGTACGATCATGATGCTGGTCGACAGCCATTGCCATCTGGACTTTCCGGACTTTGCCGGCGATCTCGACGGCATTGTCGCGCGCGCGGCGGCGGCCGGCGTCGGCCGCATCGTGACGATCTCGACCCGGGTGAAGCGGCTCGGCGGTTTGCTCGAGATCGCCGAGCGCTTTCCCAACGTCTATTGCTCGGTCGGCACGCATCCGCATCACGCCGATGAGGAAGACGGCATTTCGCCGGATGAACTGATCGCGCTGACGAAGCATCCGAAAGTCGTGGCGCTCGGCGAGGCCGGACTCGACTATTTCTACGACAACGGTTCGCCGGAGGCGCAGGCGCGCGGCTTCCGCGCCCATATCGCCGCTGCCCGCGCCACCGGCCTGCCGCTGGTCATCCACACCCGCGACGCCGACGAGGACTGCAAGCGCATCCTGGAAGAGGAGATCGCAATGGGACCTTTCCGCGCCGTGCTGCATTGCTACACCGGGGGACGGGAGCTTGCGATGCGCGCGATCGAACTGGGCCTGTCGATTTCCTTCACGGGCATCCTGACCTTCAAGAAGTCCGACGCGCTTCGCGCGCTCGCCGCGGAATTGCCGGCCGACCGCATCATGGTCGAGACCGACGCGCCGTATCTGGCGCCGGGAAAATTCCGGGGCAAGCGCAACGAACCGGCTTATGTGGTGGAGGTCGCCAAGGTGCTGGCGGAAACGCGCGGCGTCACGCTGGAAGAAATCTCGCGCCAGACCACCGAAAACTTCTTCCGCTTCTTCTCCAAAGTCCCGGCGTCTGTCGCCGCATGACGCTGACACTGACAATCCTCGGCTGCGGCTCCTCCGCCGGCGTTCCGCGCCCGGCGCTCGGCTGGGGCAAATGCGACCCGAACAACCCCAGGAACCGCCGCCGCCGCTGCTCGCTGCTGGTCGAGCGGCGATCGGAGCGGGGCGTGACGCGGATCGTGATCGACACCTCGCCTGACCTGCGCGAACAGCTGATCGATGCCGAGGTCGATCATATCGACGCGGTCTTCCTCACCCATGAGCATGCCGACCAGACCCACGGCATCGACGATCTGCGCTCGGTGGTATTGCATCAGCGCCGGCGCATTCCCGTCTATTTCAATGCGTCGACCGCAAAAGACATCATGACGCGCTTCGGCTATGTGTTCGAGACGCCGCCCGGCAGCGACTATCCGCCGATCCTCGACCGCCATGCGATCGAGGCCGGCGAGAGCAGGACCATCGATGGCCCGGGCGGGCCGGTGACGCTGTCGGCCTTCACCATGCAGCACGGCAATATTCCCGCGCTCGGCTATCGCATCGCAGGGTGCGCCTATGCGCCCGACGTCAGCGACATCCCGCGCGAGAGTTTTGGCGCGATCGAAAACCTCGATCTCTGGATCATCGACGGGCTGCGCTACGCGCCGCATCCGAGCCACTTCAGCGTCAGCGACGCTTTGCGCTGGATCGAGCGCTTCAAGCCGAAGCGATCGGTCATCACCAACATGCATTCCGACCTCGATTACGAGGAGGTGCAGCAACACCTGCCCGAGGGCGTGATCCCGGCCTATGATGGCATGCGCCTGACGCTGGAAGGTTAGGGCCGGAACTCGAGGCCTCGCGATGACCATCACCATCACCGCCTTTGAACGGTCGCCCGATGGAGGCAAGGGGCTGGCGCGCGACACGCGCGTCCGTTGGGCGCTTGAAGAAGTCGGCCAACCTTACCGGGTTCGCCCGGTTTCATTCCGTGCGATGAAGGAGCCCGCGCATCTGGCGCTGCATCCCTTCGGCCAGATTCCGACCTATGAGGACGGCGATCTCGCGCTGTTCGAGACAGGCGCGATCGTGCACCACATCGCCGCGCGCCATGCGGGCCTGCTGCCCGACGATGCCAATGCCCGGGCGCGCGCGATCACGTGGGTGTTTGCCGCGCTCAACACGGTGGAACCGCCGATCCTCGAACTCGTCACCGCCAAACTGCTGGAGAGCGACCGGTCCTGGACCAAGGAGCGCATGCCTCTGGTCCTGGATCGCATCCGCGACCGACTGAAGCAACTTTCCGCTCGCCTTGGCGACGCCGACTGGCTCGATGGCGCGTTCAGCGCGGGCGACCTGATGATGGTCTCGGTGCTGCTCAGGTTGAAATCGTCAGGCATTCTGGACGAATATCCGAACCTGAGCGCCTATGTTGCTCGCGGCGAAGCACGGCCTGCCTACAAGCGGGCCTTCGCATCTCAATTGGCAGGTTCCGATGATCGCCCAATTCTTTGAAGTCGAGACCAGAGTGGGTCACCGCGATCAATATCTGGAGCTTGCCGCCTCGCTGCGGCCCGCGCTCGATGCGATGGGCGGCTGCCTCTTCATCGACCGCTTCCAAAGTCTCTCGCGCCAGAATCTGCTGCTGTCCTATCAGATCTGGCAGGACGAAGGCGCGATGACGGCATGGCGGGTCTATGCCAAGCATCACCGGATTCAGGAGATCGGGCGGGAAGCGGTCTTCTCGGACTATCGCATCCGCATCGCCCAGGTGATCCATGAGGCGAGGCCGAACCAGCCGGTCTGGCAACCCGAGCGCCGCACGCCCTACAACGATCCCGCAAGGCGTGCGCCGACCTATGTGCTGGCAACGGAATCGAAGAGCGACAAGCTTGCCGTGAAGACCGAATGGCGGCATGACGCCTTCGCGAGCGTCTATCGCCAGGGGCAGTTCGCGCATCTCGTCGATGTACCGGACCCGCAATCCGGCATTGCCTTCGGCGAGCGGCTGTTTGCAGAACCGACGACGGAATATGTCCGCATCTTCGAGGTGATGCGCGACTACGGCATGTACGAGCGATCCGAAGCGCCGCAATATTATCCGCCGGTCGAACGCAGTTCGGCGTAGCTCGCCGGGCCTCTTGTGCCCCGGCATGATGTGGGACAGGCTGCGGGTCGATGTCTTTGCTGTGAGCTTTCGCATGCCGCTTCACCGTTTTTCGCTCCCGCTCGCCGTCGCCCTTGCATTTTTGTGCGTGACCGTCCGCGCCGAGGATCGCGTCCCGGCGCCGACGCGCGCGACCCATCCGATGGACGCTTTGACAGCGGACGAGATCACGGCGGCAACAAAAATCCTCCGCAACGCCGGCAAGCTCGGCGACGGCGCACTTCTGGTGTCGATGACACTCGAGGAGCCGCCCAAGGCCGAGGTGCGCGGCTGGCTCAAGGGCGAGGCGTTTTCCCGACATGCGTTCGCGGTCGTGCTGGCCGACGGCAAGCTCGGCGAGGCCGCGATCAACCTCGATGCACGGACGCTCGCCGCCTGGACCGTGATCGAGAACCGTCAGGCCGCGATCACGATCGACGAAATCATGGCGGTCGGCGACATCCTGAAAGCGGACGAACGCTGGCGCGCGGGAATGGCCAAGCGCGGCATCACCCGGTTCGAGAACATCATGTGCTTTCCGTTCTCGACCGGCACGCTGCTCGACCCTGCGCTGGCCGGGCGGCGTTTGCTCAATTCGTCCTGCGTCGATCGCGCGGGCGCCGGCAACAATATCTGGGGCAAGCCGATCGAGAATTTGATGGCGACCGTCGATCTCACCACGCGGAAAGTGGTTGCTATCACCGACCTCGGCGTCTTGCCATTGCCGCCGGATACGCCAAGCCATGCGTGGAAGGATTCCGGGCAGGCGCGCCCTATGACAAAGCCCGTCGAGATCGCCTCGCCGCAAGGCTCGAACATCTCGGTCGAAGGAGGGGAGGTGCGCTGGGACAATTGGTCGTTCCATGTCCGCCTCGATCCCCGGCTCGGCGCGGTGCTGTCGCTGATCCGTTACGACGACCATGGCAGTGTGCGCGAGATCGCCTATCAACTCTCGGCCAGCGAGATGTTCGTGCCCTATATGGACCCGGCACCGACATGGTCGTTCCGCGGCTATATGGACATCGGTGAATACGGTTTTGGCGTGCTCGCAACCCGGCTTCGTCCGGGCCAGGACTGTCCAACCGGGGCATCCTTTCTCGATGTGACCATCGCCGACACCAAGGGCGCGCCGCTTGGCCTGCCGGGGGTGGTTTGCATCTTCGAGCGCCCGTCCGGCGATCCCCTGTGGCGGCATGATGAGGCGGTCAACCAGACCTATGAGGCGCGCGCCAATACCGAGCTCGTGGTGCGGATGGCGCCGGTCGTCGGCAATTACGACTATCTCGTCGACTACGTGTTCGACCGCGCCGGCGACATCGACGTGCGGCTCGGCGCCTACGGCATCGACGAAACCAAGGGCGTTGCGTCCTCGACGCTGTCGGATCCGACGGCAGCCGCCGACATCGCCTACGGCACGCTGATCGGCAAGCGCCTCGTCGCCGTCAACCACGACCACTACATGGCGTTCCGCATCGATATGGACGTGGACGGCACCGGAAACCGGTTTGTCGAGGATCGGATCGTGCCGAAGCGGATCTCCGAGAGCGGACCGCGGCGGAGCCTGTGGCAGGTCGAGAGCCGCACACAGGCAGTCGAGGGGCCGGTGACGACGCCGATCAACGCGGCGCAATTCCGCGTCGAAAGCACGACCAGGAAAAACGCGCAGGGCTATCCGACCAGCTATCAGCTGATGCCCGGACATACCGACAGCTCGATCCTCGCGCCCGACGATCCCACCCAGATCCGCGCGGGCTTTTCTGCCTACACGATGTGGTCGAGCGCCTATGCGCCGCATGAATTGTACGCGGCCGGCGCCTATCCCAACGAAAACCCTGACGTCGACGGCCTGCCGAAATGGGTGGCCGCGAAGCGCCCGATCGACGGCAACGATCTCGTGCTCTGGTACACTGTCGGCTTCCGTCACGTTCCGCGCGCGGAGGATTGGCCGGCGATGCCGGGCCTCTGGCACGGCTTCCGCTTGCGGCCGTTCAACTTCTTCGATCAAAGCCCGGCGCTCGACGTGCCGCCGGCGCAGGCCGTGGCCAAATGAGGGCGATCAGGATCACGTCTGCCATAGCGGCGCTGGCGATCGCAATGCCATGCGCAAGCGCGTTCGCCGATCACGATCGCGCCCGCCACCACGTTGCTCTATCTCGACCAAACCGGATGGGAGCAGGCGAGCAGAGAGGCAAAAGCCGCACTCGTCGTCGACTTCATGCGGGTGTTCTGCGGAAATCCCGCGATGCCCGCGGTGAACTTGGTTGATTGCCTCGATCGGACCGGGGGCGCAGGCCCAATCTTTGAGCACGCACTGGCTTGCATCGCCACTGTGCCGTCCAATCGATAAGTCTGCGACAAATCGCCGTTGCGCCATCCTTTAGTTTTAATCGCAGCGCAGCATCGCACCTTGGTCGGTGACAGCGCCGCGGCTGCAGCGTAGGCTTGCCGGAAAATAACAAGAACAGTTCATCAGGGGAGGGAACCTTGGACACCGCGATCCAACGCTCGACCATGCGCAAGGTCTACATGCGCCTGCTGCCGTTTGCGATGATCTGCTACATTCTCGCCTATATCGATCGCATCAATGTCAGCTTCGCCGGGCTCACCATGCGCGGCGACCTCGGCCTGTCGGCCGGTGACTTCGGCTTTGCCGTCGGCATGTTCTATTGGGGCTATTTCATCTTCGAAGTGCCGAGCAACGTCATCCTGCAAAAGATCGGCGCGCGAATCTGGATCGCCCGGATCATGATCACCTGGGGCATCCTGGCCGGCCTGACCGCGACGGTGACGGGTATGACGAGCTTCTCGGCCGTGCGTTTCCTGCTGGGCGTCGCCGAGGCCGGCTTCTTCCCCGGGCTCATCCTCTATTTCACTTACTGGTTCCCCGCCAATCACCACGCGCGGATCGTGTCGGGCTTCCTGGTCGGCCTGCCGGTCGCGGTCGCCGTCGGTTCGCCGATCTCCACCGCGTTGCTCGGTCTCGACGGCCTGTTCGGGTTGCACGGCTGGCAAGTCATGTACATCGCGGAAGCCGTTCCGACCGTGTTCCTCGGCGTCATCACCTATTTCGTGCTCACCGACAAACCCGAGCAGGCAAAGTTTCTCACGGCGGAGGAGCGCAACTGGCTCGTCTCCACGATCGCCGCCGAACGCCGCGCCACCGAGGCGGTTCGCCGCTACACGCTGTGGGAGGCGCTGTACAATCCGAAAGTGCTGCTGCTGGCGCTGAACTATTTCGGCATCGTCACCGCCAGCCTCGGCATGCTGTTCTTCATTCCGCAGATCATCAAGTCGCTCGGCAGCTACAGCAACATGACGGTGGGCTGGCTCACCATGATCCCCTACATCTGCGGCGGCATCGCCATGGTGGTGTGGGGACGCGTCTCCGATCGCATGGATGAGCGGCGATGGAATTTGTTCTACGCTTGCGTGTTCTCGACCGTAGGCCTGATCATCGCCGGCATGACGATGGGAACGTGGTGGGCGCTGGTCGGCATGTCGATTGCCGCGATGGGCTTCTACGGCTCCAAGGGTCCGTTCTTCGCGATGCCGCCGATGTTCCTGTCGGGGCCGGCGCTCGCTGCCGGCATCGCCTGGATCAATTCGATCGGCAATCTCGGCGGCTTCTTCGGGCCCTGGTATGTCGGCGTCATGAAGGACGTGACCGGCAGCTACGCCGGCGGGCTGTACGGACTCGCCTTGCTCGGCTTCATCGCGGCGCTGGTGTGCGCGCTGTTCCTGCACATCCCGAAGCCGAAGCCGGTGGTGCCGGAAGCGGAGGCGGTCGCGGCACCGGCGGAGTAACAGCGTTATTCCGCCTTCAGGCTCCGAAATTGCCACAGCGCAGTCGCGAGCAACAGAATGGCCAGCAGCGCGTAGCTGCTGGCGTAGCCGATCTCGGTGACCCCGACGATGCCGAAGAAAGCGCCTGCGGCCAGGCCAACGTCGGTCCATGTCGCATAGGAGGCCAGCGCGGCGATACGATCGGTCGACGTCTCGGCCGCGAGCACGGGACCTGCGGTCCCCAGCAGCGCGCGCGCCAGGATAACAACGATCGTCCCTGATTTGACGTAACCGCCGGCGATCACGGCGAAACCGACAGCGATCGCAAGCGTGCAGGGCAGCAGCAATCGATGCGCTCCCAGCCGATCGGTCAGCGGGCCGCTGAACAGCGCCAGCACGATGGCACTCAGGCGCTGCAGCGCCAGCAGAAGTCCTGCTCCGATGATTGCCGATGTCACTGGCATGAATTCGGCGAGCAGCACCGAAATCGTCGCCCCCAGCACGCCGTCAGCGCCAAACGAGACCACGAAGAACAGGGCGTTCAGCGGCGTCAGCGTCCAGCGCCGGGCGGCTTTTGCATCGCTTGCGGCGGCACGCAGCGCCGGCAGGAGAAATGCGAGCGGGATCGTGACCAGGCCGATCAGTCCATACAGCACGAACATCCGGTGCGGGCCGATGGCGATACAGAGCGGGCCGACCGCAACCAGCGCAGCAAAGGCGCCGACACTGCTAACCGCGCGCGCAATGCCGATCCGCGCGCCCGCGCCCGTTCCGTCCCCATAGGCATAGGCGGTCATGGTCAGGTTGACGATGCCCCATGCCGCGCCCCACAGCATCCGCGCGACAAAGAGCAGCACGAAGCCGCTCAGGAGGCCGTAGGCGAGTGTCGAGACGGCGCCCGCGGCACACGCTGCCGCGGTCAGTACATTCGCGCCGTAGGTGCGCGCGAGCGGTCCAACCCATCCGTAGCCGAGAATGCGAACGACGCGATTGACCGACAGCAGCACGCCGACCATCAGCGCATCGCAGCCGAACGCCTGCGCATAGAGGGGCAGCACGACGTAGATGACGGCATCGCCGAACCAGATAAGGCCGAGGCATGCCGCGGCGACAACCGTGCTTCGATAACCGTGTTGTGCTGGTTCCGTCACCCATAACCTCGTCATTGCGAGCGAAGCGAAGCAATCCATCCATCCGCTTGCGGCGCTATGGATTGCTTCGTCGCGGAGCCTGTCATCGGGCCGACCCAAACGGGCCGGACCCGTTGGCTCCTCGCAATGACGATTACTTCCTCTCCGCGCCTCGCCGCCGACCACGGCCGATCCGGTTCCGCTGCACCCATCCGCGCCATAGCGGATGAATTTCTGGATGCGCTTTCCGGTGTCGACCTCGGCGGTGTAGATGTTGCCTTTGCTGTCCAGGCTGACCTGATGCAGCCAGTGGAAGTCGCCGGCCATGCGGCCGCCGCGGCCGAGCCGGCCGAGCTCCTGCAGATTGCTGCGATTCAGGATGTAGATGGTCAGGTTGGTGTTGTCGCCGACGTAGAGGCAGCTCTGCGCCTTGTCGCGGGAGAAGTTCATCGACACCGCGGTGCCGGGCATCACCGGCTGCGTGTCGGTGTTGCCGCTGATCAGCGCTCGGCGACGAAGCCGCATTTGCCGGCCTCGCCATTGGGATTGCTGCAGGGCTTGCCGAGCGCGGGATCCTTGCCGTCGAACACCTGGATGCGATCATTGCCGCGATCGCAGACATAGATCTTGCCGTCGTCGGCGATCTTCACGCAGTGCACGGGATTGCGGAAGAAGGCCGGCTTCTTTTCGCCCTTGACCGACGCCTGCGGCCAGGTGCCGGCAGCGGCGGCCGCGGCATCGTCGACCGGATTGTTTCCATAGGCGCCGAAGTGGCCGATGTATTTGCCGGTGTCGGCGTCGACGATCAGGATGCGGCGATTGCCGTAGCCGTCGGCGACATAGAGGCGGTTGGTCTTGGGATCGACCACCATGTCGGCCGGCTGATACAGCAGCGGCGTGCCGTTGATGCCGCCATCCCTGTTGTTGCTGTCGGGACCGGTGGGCGTGCCGCCGATCCGCATCTTGAAATTGCCGTTCATGTCGAACTTCAGGATGAAGCCGTCGCCGCCGGCCTTGTTGGTGGTCCAGGCCGTCGTCTTGGCGTCGGGCTTGGGAGCCGCCGCATTGCCGGCGATCCAGACATTGTCCTTGTGGTCGACATAGATGCCGTGTTCGCTGTTCGGCCAGATGCAGCCATCCTCGGCCTTGCACTTGCCTGCCGAGGAAGCCGGGATCGGCCGGGCCGCCCCAGGAGCGCAGCAGCTTGCCGTCGGCATCGAATTCCAGCACCGAAGGCGCGGCGTGGCAGCAATCCGCGCCGGAGCCATTGGCACGGGCGAAGCCCAAGCGCGTTGGCCGGCTGGCCCTTGGCATCGGTGACGCCGGGCAGGGCCTTCTCGAGCCCGGCCTCGTCGTCGTTGAGCGTGCGCGGCCGATTGTAGACCCAGATGTGGTCGTGGCTGTCGACATAGAGCCCGCCGATCTGGCCGAGCAGCCAGCTGTGCGGCAGCGGCTGCGGCCAGGTCGGATCGGACACGAAGTCCGGCGTCTTGCCGGTCTTCGACCGGTCATAGACGCCGGTCTGCTTGACCAGCTTATCGAGGATCGCGCTGTTCTTGAGGGGGCCGTCCTCGGCCCTGGCGGAGACGGCGGCAAGACCGAGCAGGCTTGCGACCACGCACGACAGCAACGTCATCGATTTTCAGTGATTTCATCCCTTAGCCCCTTCTTCTTGTTGGACGAGCCTTTGTGGCTTCGTCTTCTCTAAACACGGTAGCCCGTAGCCCGGGTGAGCGAAGCGACACCCGGGGACCCCGCATATCGCTGCGCTCATGCGGGCTACACGACGCTTCCACTACGCCGAAATCGCCTTCGCCGACTGCACCTCGTTGCGCAGCAGGAATTTCTGGATCTTGCCCGTCGACGTCTTCGGGATCACGCCGAACACCACCGCCTTCGGCGTCTTGAAGCCGGACATGTGTTGACGGCACCAGGCGATGATCTCGGCTTCGGTGGCCTTCGCGCCTTCCTTCAGTTCGAGGAACGCGCAGGGCACTTCGCCCCATTTCGGATCGGGCTTGGCGACGACGGCCGCGAACAGCACCGCCGGGTGCTTGTAAAGGACGTCCTCGACCTCGACGGAGGAGATGTTCTCGCCGCCTGAGATGATGATGTCCTTGGAGCGGTCCTTGATGATGACATAGCCGTGCTCGTCGAGCACGCCGAGATCGCCGGTGTGGAACCAGCCGCCGGCGAATGACGTCCTTCGTGGCCTTCTCGTTCTTGAGATAGCCCTTCATCACGATGTTGCCGCGGAACATCACCTCGCCGATGGTCTCGCCGTCGCGCGGCACCTCTTTCATCGTCTCGGGATCGAGCACGGTGACGGCTTCCTCGAGCGGGTAGGGCACGCCCTGCCGCCGCTTGAAATGCGCGCGCTCGGCCGACGGCAGATCGTCCCAGCCCGGCTGCTCGGCGCAGACCGAGGCGGGGCCGTAGACTTCGGTCAGCCCGTAGACATGCGTCAGCTTGATGCCGATGCTCTCAGCCGCCTTCGAGCACCGCGACCGGCGGTGCTGCGCCCGCGATCAGGCCCGACCACCGGCTTTGCGCTCTTGCCCTTCGGCGCGTTCGGCGCGTTGATCAGCGTGTTGTAGACGATCGGCGCGCCGCACATGTGGGTGACGCCGTGCTTGGGGATCAACTCGAAGATCTTTGCCGGATCGACCTTGCGCAGGCAGACATTGACGCCGGCGGCGGCCGCGACCGTCCACGGGAAGCACCAGCCGTTGCAATGGAACATCGGCAAGGTCCAGAGATAGACCGGATGCTGGCCGAGATTGCCGGCGAGGATATTGGAGACCGCGTTCAGATAGGCGCCGCGGTGATGGGTGACGACGCCCTTGGGATTGCCCGTCGTGCCCGAGGTGTAGCTCAGCGCGATCGCGTCCCATTCATCAGTGGGGCGCTTGCCGACGAAGTTCGGATCGCCCTGCGCGACCGCGGCTTCATATTCGATTGCACCGATGCGCTTGCCGCCCGCAAACGAGGCGTCGTCGACGTCGATCACGGCCGGCCTTACGCCGCTCATCTGCTTCATCGCATCCGAAATCACGCCGGCGAATTCGGGATCGACCAGGATGATCTTTGCCGCGCCATGGTCGAGCTGGAAGGCGATGGAGGCCGCATCGAGCCGGATGTTGAGCGCATTCAGCACCGCGCCGGCCATGGCGACCGCGAAATGCAACTCGTTCATCGCGGGCACGTTGGGCAGCATGGCCGCGACAGTGTCGCCTTCGCCGATGCCTTGTTTGGCGAGCCAGGACGCGAAGCGCCGGCAGCGCTCATAGGTCTGCGCCCAGGTGAAGCTGCGGCCCTCATAGACCGTGCTGAGATGGTTCGGAAAGACCGCCGCGCTGCGCTCGAGGAAGCTCAGCGGCGTCAGCGGCACGTAGTTGGCCGCGTTCTTGTCCAGACCGATATCGTATTGGCTCTGCTTGCTGCCCATCGGTCACCTCCCAAATCCGGATTATTTTTCTATAGACCAGATTGGCGCGTCGCGTTGCGCCGGATCAACCAGCCGGCGGAATGAGCGATCGCTATCGCCAAACCGGCGGGCCCGGAATTTACCATTGCTGAGCCGGCGCGGTAGAGAAACTCCGCCTAAATATCTGATCTAATTAGACATATAAATATTCCATAATATACCTTATGCGAATCATGGATCGGCGGAGGGCATGCTCGAAGGGTCTCACGGCTGACGCCAAATCGCGTTCAGGAGCTCGGCGAGCCTCTTGCCCGGCCTTGGCCAATTGCTGGCGCTTGATGGTGTCCATCGCCAGGAGGTAGGCGCCGTGATCCTCGAACACGACGGACCATTTGCAGTTACATGGCGGCACGGCCTGGATCGGCACGAAACTCAAATGCGCGAAGGCATCGCGCGCGACGAGGAGCGTGTCGGACGCCCACATCGCCGGCCAATCTTCGGGTCTGCCCCTGGCTGGGTGGCACCTTCCCGGCTGCTTCCAGCAGTTCCCTGGTGAAGGCCTCGCCAAGGTCGGTCGGGATGTCGTCCCATTCGTGGTGCAGATTCAGGTTTTGATCCTGGATGAGGTTGCCGCCCGCGGTCTCCGTCGCCGGATTTTCCTGCCCGGCGTCGGGATCGACGAGTTTGCCCTGGGTGTCGAGATAGACCGACCCGACATGCAGCGGCTGATGCAGGTCACCCACCAGATGGGCGAGCATCAGGAGGGCTTCCTTCTTGTCCTTGATGGAGAACGGTGCCGGCGCCGGCTTGTCGGTGAGCACCGCGATGGCCGCGCCGATGGCGGAGACCAGATCGTGATCGTTGGTGCCGAAATATTTGCGGTCATAGCGGTCGCGCTGAATGGCCACGTCATCGAAATGATAGGTGGTGTGGCAGCTGCCCGGCGGCTTGCCCGGCGCCGTGCTGCAGTTGAACCAGTTTCGCGCGACGTAATCCACCATTCGCGCCCTCGCCTCCGGCGACTTGAACGGCGTGCACGGCACCTCGTATTCGAGATGCGTCGGGTCCACCACGTACTCAAAGCCGTCGACATCGGAGACGACGCTCTTCACGCAGTCGGCCCATGGGCCCGAGGTCTGCAGCGGCGGTTTGGTCGCGAAGGTTCATGATGTCCTTGACGTGCTGCCGGGCGTTGGCATTGAGCAGCTGGTCGGCGATCGAGCCGACGACCTCGTGGCCCTGATAGCCCCAGGCGAGAGCCGACGTCGGCGTGAACAGCGAGAGCAGCGCGAACAAGGTCAGCGCGACACGGATCAGGCTTGCGATTGGCATGGGCGCCTCGGATGCAGAGGAAACGAGCCGATGATCCCGTTTTAGTTGCGAGGTCGCATCGCCGCAATCTGTAAATCGACCGTCGCCGCATTCTGCGCCTAGCCCGATGACAGGCGTTTTGCGCCCGCTACCGTCCCTTGAAGCGCGGCTTGCGCCGCTCGATGAAGGCCGCCACGCCCTCCTTGTGGTCCTCGCTCATGCTTGCCAGCGCGAACTGGTCGAGGTCCATATGGCCGGCGAGATCGTCGAGCGCGTGCGCCAGCCGATTGACCGTCAGCTTGGTCATCGCCACCGACATCGGCGGCTGCCGCGCGATCTTCTCCGCCAGCGCCATGGCGGCGTCGAACGCCTTGCCCGGAGCCGCCACCTCCTCCACCAGTCCCCATTGATGCGCCTGTTCGGCCGAGATGCGCTCGTCCGCCACGATCACCGCCTGCTTGGTGCGCGCCGGCCCCATCAGATGCAGCATGCGCGGCACGCTCTGCCAGCTCATGTTCATGCCGAGCCCGATCTCGGGCACGCGCATATGCGCGTTCGCGGCCATCACGCGGAAATCCAGCGCCACCGCCAGCGCGACGCCGCCGCCGATGCAGAAACCTTCGATGGCGCCGATCGTGACCTGCTCCATCTCCTGCCAGGCCCGCGTCAGCCGCGGCCCGACCTTGAGCGAGCGCCGGAGCGCGCCGAGGTCCATGGCTCTGCGCGCGCGGCCCTCCGGGTCTTTCAGGTCGAAGCCGGCGGAGAAGGTCTTCGCGCTGCCGGTCAGCACCACGACCGAAGTATCGCCGTCATCCTCGAAGCTGCGCGCCACCGCGGTGAGCTGACGCATCGCCTCCGGCGACAGCGCATTGATGCCGTCGCCGCGATCGAACCGCACCACCGCGATGCGGCCCTCGGGCCCGAGACCTTTTTCGATTTTGATGATAGTCCGGCAAGCGCGCCTCCCCTTTCGCATTGTTTCGCAGCACGATAGCGAAACCCACCGCCTCGACATAGCCGGATTTTTTCCTGTATTCTCCGGACATGAGCGATCATGACTCATGACCACGACCACTCGGAACTGTCCGAGATCGAGCTGCGCGTGCGCGCGCTGGAGACGGTGCTGACCGAGAAGGGCTATGTCGATCCGGCGGCGCTCGATGCCATCGTGCAGGCCTATGAGACCCGGATCGGCCCGCACAACGGCGCGCGCGTCGTCGCCAAGGCCTGGACCGATCCCGCCTTCAAGCAGGCGTTGCTTGATGACGCGACCAAGGCGGTCGGCACGCTCGGCCATGTCAGCCGCGTCGGCGATCATCTCGTCGCGGTCGAGAACACGCCCGAGCGCCACAACATGGTCGTGTGCACGCTGTGCTCCTGTTACCCCTGGGAAATGCTGGGGCTGCCGCCGGTCTGGTACAAGGCCGCGCCCTATCGCTCGCGCGCGGTGAAGGATCCGCGCGGCGTGCTCGCCGATTTCGGCGTGAGCGTCCCGAAGGACACCGAAATCCGCGTCTGGGATTCCACCGCGGAGACGCGCTTCCTGGTGCTGCCGATGCGTCCCGAAGGGCACCGAAGGCTGGAGCGAGGAAAAGCTCGCCGAACTCGTGACGCGCGATTCCATGATCGGCACAGGTTTCCCGAAAGAGCCGGGCGCGCCCTCATGAACGGCGTGCACGACATGGGCGGCATGGACGGTTTCGGCAAGGTCGAGGCTGAGCCGAACGAGCCGATGTTTCATACCCGCTGGGAAAGCCGCGTGCTGGCGATGGTGCGCGCGATGGGCGCCGCCGGCGCCTTCAACATCGACACCTCGCGCTTCTATCGGGAGTCGCTGCCGCCGGACGTCTATCTCGCGAGCTCCTACTACAAGAAATGGTTTCTCGGCCTCGAGGACATGCTGATCGCGCGCGGTTTCATCGGAAAGAGCGGAAGTCGCAGAGGGCCACGCGCTCGAGCCGGCCAAGCCGCTCAAGCGCGGCAAGTTCACCGCTGGCGACGTCGAGCGCATCATGGTGCGCGGCAAGTTCGGACGCAACGCGCAGGCGCCGGCGAAGTTCAAGGCCGGCGATCGCGTGCGCGCGAAGAACATCCATCCCCTCACCCACACGCGGCTGCCGCGCTATGTGCGCGGCCATGTCGGCGTGGTCGAGCGCGATCACGGCGTCCAGGTGTTTCCGGATTCGGCGGC
Source organism: uncultured Alphaproteobacteria bacterium (assembly GCA_963696845.1). Lineage (GTDB taxonomy): Bacteria > Pseudomonadota > Alphaproteobacteria > Rhizobiales > Xanthobacteraceae > Bradyrhizobium. The sequence goes on along the minus strand of CAVOLR010000016.1, from coordinate 118,453 downwards.
GAACGACGCCGGCGAAAATCCGCAATGGCTCTACACCGTGGTGTTCGACGGCACCGAGCTGTGGGGCCCGGACAGCGATCCCACGCGTGAAAATCTCCGTCGACGCCTTCGAGCCTTATCTGGAGAAGGCGTGATGGATGCCGCCGTCAGCGGCGGCGACCGTGCCGTGCCCGAGCATTCCCTGCGACGCCGAAGGGCCGGTGTTCCGCGAACCCTGGGAAGCGCAGGCCTTTGCCATGGCGCTGGCGCTGCACGAGCGCGGCGTCTTCACCTGGGCGGAATGGGCGGAGACTCTGGGCGCGCAGATCAAGCGCGCGCAGGCCGAAGGCGATCCCGACACGGGCGAGACCTATTACCGGCACTGGCTCGCGACGCTGGAGACGCTGGTCGCGGCCAAGGGCGTCGCGACCTCCGAGCTGCTTGCATCGCTATCGCGACGCCTGGGATCGGGCCTCCGACCGCACGCCGCACGGCAAGCCGATCGAGTTGCGGGAAGAGGATTTCCGCTAGTTCCCCGTCATTGCGAGGATCGTACCCGGGTGAGCGAAGCGACATCCAGGTGACCCGCATATCGCTGCGCTCATGCGGGCTACGCGCTATCCTCATGGTGGAAAAGGACCGCCTCACGCTGGGATCGCCGCCCGTCTTGCGGCATAAGACGCCCTCCTGCCGAGGTGCGCCATGACCCCTTCCCGCGATATTTCACGCCTGATCGAGATCATGGCGCAGCTGCGCACGCCCGTGACCGGCTGCCCCTGGGACCTCGAGCAGAATTTTCAACGATCGCGCCCTACACCATCGAGGAGGCCTATGAGGTCGCCGACGCCATCGCGCGCGGCGATTTCGACGATCTCAAGGACGAGCTCGGCGATCTCCTGCTGCAGGTGGTCTATCACGCGCGGATGGCCGAAGAGCAAAACGCCTTCGCGTTCGGCGACGTGGTGGAAGCGATCACGACGAAAGATGATCCGCCGTCATCCGCATGTGTTCGCCGACAAGGACGGCAACATCCAGCCCGCCGGCGTCGTCAGCGCCTGGGAGCGCATCAAGGCCGAGGAGAAGGCCGAGCGCGCCGCGCGCCGCGGCGACGATATCAAGCACAAATCGCTGCTTGCGAACGTCAAGGCCGGCCTGCCCGCGCTGACGCGCGCGATGCAATTGCAGCGCAAGGCGTCCACCGTCGGCTTCGACTGGAACGATCCGCGCGCCGTGCTGAACAAGATCAGGGAAGAGGCCGACGAGATCGAGGCGGCGCTCGATTCCGCCGACAAGGACGAGCTCGCGGCCGAGACCGGCGATCTCCTGTTCGCGCTGGTCAACCTCGCGCGCCACGTCGATGCCGATCCGGAGATGGCGCTGCGCGGCGCCAACGCCAAGTTCGAGCGCCGCTTTGCCTATATCGAGCGCACGCTGGCCGCGAAGGGACGCACGCTCGACGGCGCGTCGCTGGAAGAGATGGATGCGCTGTGGGATGAAGCGAAGGCGAAGGAGTAGCGGCTATCCCCTCCCCGGCGAAGGGCGTATGCTGAGCGCGACGGAGTGCGCATGCAGCTTCCTCGCCGAAAATTCCTGTCCATGGCCACGGCCGCGATCGGCCTTCCCGCCCTTTCGCGCGTGGCATTTGCGCAAACCTATCCGGCGCGGCCGGTGCGCATGCTGGTCGGCTTTGCGGCCGGTGGCGCGCCCGACATCGCCGCGCGCCTGGTGGCGCAGTGGCTGTCCGACCGGCTCGGCCAGCAATTCATCATCGAGAACCGGACCGGCGCCGGCGGCAACATCGCCACCGAGGCCGTGATCGATGCGCCCGCCGACGGCTACACGCTGCTGATGGCGGGCCTGCAGAATGCCGTCAACACCACGCTCTATCGCAATCTCAAATTCGATTTCGCCCGCGACATGGCGCCGGTCGTCGGCGTCAGCCACGAGAACTACGGCATGGAAGTACATCCGTCGTTTCCCGCCAAGACCGTCCCGGAATTCATCGCCTACGCCAAGGCCAATCCCGGCAAGCTCAACATGGCCTCCGCCGGCAATGGCACGGGGCCGCATATGGCCGGCGAGCTGTTCAAGATCATGGCCGGCGTCGACATGCTTCACGTGCCCTATCGCGGTTCGCCGCCGGCGCTGACGGATCTGCTTGGCGGACAGGTGCAGATGATGTTCAGCCCGCTGTCGTCGTCGATCGCAATATGTGAAGACCGGCAAGCTTCGTGCGCTCGCCGTGACGAGTGCCGCGCGCTCGGAGGTGCTGCCGGATATTCCGACCGTGGGTGAGTTCGTCCCCGGTTACGTGACGACCGGCTGGTTCGGCGTCTGCGCGCCGCTGAAGACGCCGGCCGAGATCATCGACAGGCTGAACCAGGAGATCAATGCGGGGCTCGCGGATCCGAAGATGAAGGCGCGGTTTGCCGAACTCAGCGCCACCACGTTCGGCGGCTCGCCGTCCGACTTCGCAAGGCACATCGCCAGCGAGACCGAGAAATGGGGCAAGGTGGTGCGCACCGCCAACCTCAGGGCGGATTGAAGAAGCGTCATTTTCCCGCGTCATTCCGGGGCGCGCCGTCGAGACAAAATTGACGCGCAGCGTCAATTTTGATCGGGAGGCGCAGGCCCGGAATCCATAACCACAGCCTGTGGGTATGGATTTCGACTTGCCGCTACGCGGCTCACATGCCGGAACCACCGCCGCCGCCACCACCGCCGGCATTGCTGGAGTTTTCGTATGTGTAGTCTTTGGGTGCATTCGGCGCATAGCCGAACGCGCCCGGAGTGCCCTTGACGCGCATCGCATGCCTCGGCGCGTGGCCAGCCGCGACGACGCGATGATGCCTGCTGGAGGCGTGATGCTGTGGCTTGCCCGATACATTCTGGGCAAGCACGGCCGGCGTGGCGACGATGAGAGCAGAAAGCGCTGTGATCGCTGTCTTCATGTTTCGTCCTCCCTTGTCTAGAGGACAAACCCCGACGCGATCCGGCAATTGCCGCATCACACGATGGTGATGGCGATGCCGCCTATCGCTGGCCTCGCCGCCAGGCAGCGCCGATCAACCAGAAAACAGACCGAACAAGGATGATCGCTGCCGTGATTTGTATCCACAGGAACCCTCCTAGTTCCCGCAGGACGATTTCAGCCTGCGCGCCCCAATAGCTCGGAAGTACGTCACCGACGCTTTCAATGGCATGCGTACCGGTCCGCAGAGCCCATCGAATCCATTCGGGTTTATAGAACAGAATGGCTCCCAACATGACCCAAGTGAGTATCGCAGTGCTAATCCTGAACGAATGCACCTTGGCATGGTGCTTAAGCCCCGAGAATCTTTTCTGGTGATCGGTTTGATCCATCGCAATTCCCTACCCGCTGCCGTGCTTTCCGGCTCGATGGCTTGTCGATTGCGCAGGCCTCGGCGAGCGACCCTCACATCACATGCGGCACGGCGGCGTAGCGGTTCACCACGATATCCCGCTTGGTCTCGTCGACCCGCACCGTCATGTCGAAGCGGCCGTCATGCAGCTCTTTGTTCAGCACCTCGGCATTGCGATGCAGCCAGGAGATGCCGGCGCCGTCGGAGGCGTCGATCGACAGATCGAGCGTGGTGCGCGTCGCGGCCAACCGCGTCTCGATCGCAGCGAGCAATTCGTCGATCCCCTCCCCGGTCACGGCCGACACGAGGTAACAGGGATGATCGGGTGAACGGCGCGATGCGATGTTGCGCAGGTTCTCCAGTTCGTCCGGTGCAAAGCGATCGATCTTGTTCCAGATCTCGATGATGCGGCCGTTCTCGCTCGGATCGATGCCGAGCTGGCGCAGCACCGCGTCGACGTCTCTCTCCTGCGCCTCGGCATCCTCATGCGAGATGTCGCGCACATGCAGGATCACGTCGGCCTCCAGCACTTCCTCCAGCGTGGCGCGGAACGCCGCAACGAGTTGCGTCGGCAGATTGGAGATGAACCCGACGGTGTCCGACAGCATCGCCTTGCCGCCATGCGGCAGGCGCAGCGCGCGCAAGGTCGGGTCGAGCGTCGCAAACAGCATGTCGGCGGCCTGCACGTCCGCGCGCGTCAGGCGGTTGAACAGCGTCGACTTGCCGGCATTGGTGTAGCCGACCAGCGCGACCACGCGATACGGCACGCGCTTGCGGCCCTCGCGATGCAGCCGCCGCGTCGCCTGCACCTTCTTGATCTCGTTCTCCAGCCGCACGATGCGGTCGCCGATCTGGCGGCGGTCGGCCTCGATCTGGGTTTCGCCGGGACCGCCCATGAAGCCGAAGCCGCCGCGCTGGCGTTCGAGATGGGTCCATGACCGCACCAGCCTGGAGCGCTGGTAGTTCAGATGCGCGAGCTCGACCTGCAGCGCGCCTTCCTTGGTCTTGGCGCGGCGGCCGAAGATTTCCAGGATCAGCCCGGTGCGGTCGACCACCTTGGTGTTCCAGGCCTTCTCGAGATTGCGCTGCTGGATCGGCGACAGCGCGCAGTCGACCACGACGAGCTCGATGTCGTGGCCGGCGATCAGCCCGGTGATCTCCTCGACCTTGCCCTTGCCGAGAAAGGTCGCGGGCCGGATTTGCGCGATCGGCGCGATCAGCGCATCGGCGACCACAAGATCGATCGCGGCCGCGAGGCCCTTGGCCTCGTCCAGCCGCGCCTCGAAATCGCGCAAGGCATGCGCATCCGTTTGCGCGTCGGCCTCGCCGCGGCGCATCCGCAAGTACGGGCCGATGACAACCGCTCGGCCGCTGGCCTTGCCCCCTGCCGACCGTGGACGGTCAGCTGCCCCTTCCCAATTCCGGGGTTCCAATCAAATCACTCTCAAGCAGGAGCATCCTCGCCGCCCTCGAACAACTGGATGGGAGCGCCGGGCATGATGGTCGAGATCGCATGCTTGTAGACGAGCTGCGAGTGACCGTCGCGCCGCAGCAGCAGGCAGAAATTGTCGAACCAGGTGACAATCCCCTGCAGCTTCACTCCATTGACCAGAAAGATCGTCAGTGGCGTCTTGGTTTTACGAACGTGATTAAGGAAGGTGTCTTGTAGGTTTTGTGCGCGGTCTGCCGCCATTGTTGTTATCCCGCCATTTTTACTTTTCTCGTTGAACGGTTCTGCCCTCTGGTGGAGCGTTCCCCGTTTGCCGCGACCCCATGAGATCCCCCTCCGGGGCCAAAGCGGTGCAATTAGAAGGCAGGCGCGGATTATTAGGCAAGCCGGTTCCGGCATCAACGCAGCCGGCTTTCCCGCCAAAAGCAGGTCATGCGGCGGAATTTTCCCAAGCAAATGCATGGATGCGGGAGGAGTGGGCCGTTAGCCCACCCCGAGCGCCTTCAGCTTGCGATGCAGCGCCGAGCGCTCCATGCCGACAAATTCCGCCGTGCGAGAGATGTTGCCGGAGAAGCGGCTGATCTGGGCGATCAGATAGTCGCGCTCGAACACCTCGCGCGCCTCGCGCAGCGGCAGGCCCATGATGTGCTCGCCATTGTTGCTGTTGGGCATGGCCGGCACCATGGAGCCGACGTCCTGCGGCAACATGTCGGCGGTGATGATGACCTCCGGCCCGCCGCCGGCGAGGATCATCACGCGCTCGACATTGTTGCGGAGCTGGCGGACGTTGCCCGGCCAGACATGCGACTGCAGCACCGCCATGGCGTCCTGCCCGATCTGGCGTTTCGGCAGGCCGGTGTTGGCCGAAATCTGGTCCATGAAATAGTCGATCAGTTCGGGGATGTCCTCGCGCCGCTCCGACAGCGGCGGCACGCGGATCGGCACCACCGACAGGCGATGATAGAGGTCCTCGCGGAACCGGCCCGCCGCGATCTCCTCCTCGAGATTGCGCGCGGTCGAGGAGATGATGCGGACGTCGACCTGCACCTTGGTGGTGCCGCCGACGCGCTGGAAGGTCTGGTCGACCAGCACGCGCAAAATCTTGTTCTGGGTCTCGCGCGGCAGATCGCCGATCTCGTCGATGAACAGCGTGCCGCCATGCGCCTCTTCCAGCGCGCCGACCTTGCGCTGATCGCCATTGGCATGGTCGACCCCGAACATTTCCTCCTCCATCCGCTCCGGCGTGATGGCGGCGGCATTGATGACGACGAACGGCCCTTCGGTGCGGGTCGAATGCTGATGCAGCGTGCGCGCCGCCAGCTCCTTGCCGGCGCCGGACGGGCCGACGATCAGGATGCGGCTGTTGGCCTTGGCCGCGCGCTCGATGGTCTGGCGCAGCTGGTTCATGCAGGGCGAATGGCCGGTCAGGATGCTCGCGGTCGGCGCGAGCTGCTTCAGCTCCCTCACCTCGCGTTTCAGCCGCGAGGTCTCCAGCGCGCGCGTCGCGACCAGGATCAGTCGGTCGGACTTGAACGGCTTCTCGATGAAGTCATAGGCGCCGCGCTTGATCGCGGCGACCGCGGTCTCGATGTTGCCGTGGCCCGAGATCATCACGACCGGCAGCTCGGGATTGTCCTTCTTGATCTGCTCGAGCAGCTGCAAGCCGTCGAGCTTGGAGCCCTGCAGCCAGATGTCGAGGAACACCAGATGCGGCCGGCGGTTGGAGACCTCCGCCAGCGCGGTATCGCTGTCGCGCGCGGTGCGCGTGGAAAATCCCTCGTCGTCCAGGATGCCCGCGACCAGCTCCCGAATGTCGGCCTCGTCATCGACGATCAGAATGTCACTTGCCATGGATCGCGCCCCGCCTGTCAGTTGCCTGTTGCGGCTTCGATTTTTGTTTCATTGTTAGTCGTCTCTGCTCCGCCTTTGGTTTCCCCCTCGGGCGGCTTTGTTTCGTTGGCCGGCGCCGTGGTGGCGGCGGCCGCTTGCTGGCCTTCGATGGTCGACTTGCTGTGGCCGGTGATCGGAAAAGCGCAGCCGCATCCAGGCGCCGCGCTGGCCCGGCCGGAAGTCGGAAGCGTCCTTCAGCTCGATCCGGCCGCCATGGTCTTCCAGCACGCGGCCGACGATGGCGAGTCCGAGGCCGGTGCCCTTGGCGCGAGTCGTCACATAAGGCTCCAGCAGCCGCTGCCGCGCCACCTTGGGCAAGCCGATGCCGTTGTCGATCACGTCGATCAGGATGTCGTCGTTCTCGCGCTGCGCGATGACGTCGATGCGGCCCTTGCCGAGTTCTTCGGCCGGCACCTGCTCGATCGCTTCGGTGGCATTCTTGATGATGTTGGTCAGCGCCTGCGAGATCAGGCGGCGGTCGAACTGCGCCTTCAGCGGATCTTCCTTGATCTCGGCCTCGATATCGAGCTCGGGATGGGCGACCCGCATCAGGAACACCGCCTGCCGCACGGTGTCGGCGACGTCCTCGCCCTCGATCACGGGCTTGGGCATCCGCGCAAAGCGCGAGAACTCGTCGACCATCCGCCTGATGTCGTCGACCTGGCGGATGATGGTATCGGTGCATTGATCGAACACCGATTTGTCTTCGGTGATGGTTTTGCCGAATTTGCGGCGGATGCGCTCGGCGGACAACTGAATCGGCGTCAGCGGATTCTTGATCTCATGGGCGATGCGGCGGGCGACGTCGCCCCAGGCCGAGGTGCGCTGCGCCGACACCAGGTCGGTGATGTCGTCGAGCGTGATGATGTAGCTGTCGCGCGACTGGCTGGTCTGCTCGGCGCTGACGCGCACCGACAGGTTCCGCTCGTCGCCGTCGCGCAGGATCGTGACATTGCCCTGCACCAGCCGCTGCGTGCCCTCGCGCGCGGTCTTCATCATCTCGTCGAGTTCCGGCAGCACGTCGGAGAGCGGATGGTCCAGCGTCTCGGATTCGGCGTGCCCGATCAGCTTTTCCGCGGAGCGGTTGAGGATGCCGACGCTGCCGGAGGCATCGACGCCGATGATGCCCGCGCTCGCCGAGGACAGCACCGCCTCGATGAAGCGGCGACGGCTGTCGATCAATTCGCTGGCGTTGACCAGTTCGTCGCGCTGGGTGCGCAGCTCCTGTATCATCTTGTTGAAGGTCTCGCCGAGCTGGGCGAGGTCGCCGCCGGATTTCACCACCGGCACCTGGACGTTGAGATTGCCGGTCGAGACGTCGCTCGCCGCCGTCATCAGCCGGCGGATCGGCGACACCAGCCAGTTGGCGAAGTTCAACCCGATCAGCACCGAGGCCATCAGGATGGTCAGCGCGATCACCGCGAACATCAGCGCAAACGCGACCTGGATGCCGAGCCGGCGCGACTCGATCTGGGCATATTCGGCGACGCTGGTCTCGGTCTGCTTGAGTTGTGCCACGACCCGGGGATCGAGCAGCGCGCGACATAGAGGAACATGTCGTCGTAGTTGCGCAGCCGGATCACCGCCGCGACGTAATTGGCCTCGGGGAACACCGCGATCTGCGGATCGCTGTCGTTGACGTTCTTGAGGAAGTCCGGCGGCGGGCTGGTGAAATCCTGCTTGATACCGGTCTGCGCCGTCACCAGCACCTTGCCGTCCTTGTCGATCAGCATGGCGCCCGGCAGATTGCGCTGCCCGGCATTGGCGGTCAGAAACTCCTGGAACGATTTGGGGTCCTGGTCGTAGAGCGGCCGCGCCCGCCAGAGATCGTTGGCCATGCCGAGAATGTCGCCGCGGATCAGCTGCGCATGCTCGTAGGTGTAGGCGCGCGCGATGATCAGCGAGTTCTCGATCACCGTCTTCGTCGGCCCCGAGAACAGCCGGTCGAGGCCGCGCTGGATGGTGACGTTGGCGACGATCGCAACCAGCACCGCCGGCAGCACCGCGATGATCGAGAACAGGCTGACGATCTGCACATGCAGCCGCGCCGCGGCGCGCCCGCGCCGCCTCGCCTGCACCATCTGCCAGACTTCGCGAACGATGATGCCGACCAGCAGCAGGATGGTCGCCGCGTTGACCAGCAGGAAGGTGCGGACCACCTGACGGGTCGGCTCGATCGGGGTCAGGCCAGTCAGCACCACGAAGGTGAGCAAGGCCGACAGCAGCGCGATCACGACCGCGAACGGCGGCAGCCAGCGCCGGACCGAGAAGTTGCTGGGCTCGGTAAGCGACGGATCGAACGGAGCGGCCGATGTGTCTGCGCTGGTCATTGACGAAAAGGGTGATGCTCGAATGGCTTGGGGTCCGCGGGACGGCGGACTGATGCATTCATATCACAATGTTGCCGAATTGCGACAATTCCGCGGCGCATTCGCAGGTCAAAATGCGTTGTCCGCCCGCGACGCTTCGACCCAGACGAGAGGCCGAAAAATGGCGTCGGGTGTTAGCCCCCGCTGCGATAGACCTGAATATCGAGGTCCCTGATCTTCTTGCGCAGCGTGTTGCGGTTGAGGCCCAGCAGGTCGGCGGCGCGGATCTGGTTGCCGCGGGTCGCCGCCAGCGCCGCGGTCAACAGCGGCACCTCGATCTCCTTGAGGATGCGGTGATAGAGGCCGGGCGGCGGCACGCCGTTGGGGAAGCCTGAGAAGTGCGAGGACAGATAGGCCTCGACCGCGCCGCCGAGATTGTCGACGCCAAGCGAAATGCTGCCGCCCGAGGTCACCGCCGGCGGCGCCAGCTCGCCGTCGATGACCGACGAGGTGATGACGTCCTGCGGATAGAGCGCGGCCAGCCGGCGCGCGAGATTTTCCAGCTCGCGCACATTGCCGGGCCAGCGATGCTGCTTCAGCCGCTCCAGCGCCGGCGCGTCGAGCTTCTTCGGCGGCAGGCCGTCCTTCTCGGCGAGCGCAAAGAAGTGGCGGACCAGATCGGGCAGATCCTCGATGCGTTCGCGCAACGGCGGCAGCCGCAGCGGCACGACATTGAGGCGGAAGAACAAATCTTCGCGGAACAGCCCCTGCTGGATCAGGATGCGCAGATCCTTGTTCGAGGCGGCGACGATGCGCACGTCGGTCTTGATCGGGGTGCGGCCGCCGACGGTGGTGTATTCGCCCTGCTGCAGCACGCGCAACAGCCGCGTCTGCGCTTCCATCGGCATGTCGCCGATCTCGTCGAGGAACAGCGTGCCGCCCTCGGCCTGCTCGAAGCGGCCGGAGGCGCGGGTGTTGGCGCCGGTGAAGGCGCCGCGCTCATGGCCGAACAATTCGGATTCGATGAGGTCGCGCGGGATCGCCGCCATGTTGACGGCGACGAACGGGCCGTTGCGGCGCTTGCCGTAATCGTGCAGCGCGCGCGCCACCAGCTCCTTGCCGGTGCCGGATTCGCCGGAGATCATCACGGTGAGATCGGTCTGCATCAGCCGCGCCAGCACGCGGTAGATTTCCTGCATCGCCGGCGAGCGGCCGACCAGCGGGATCGAGTCGAACTCGGTCTCCTCCGCCGGGCTCGGCGACGCGCTCCTTCGGCTCGGCCAGCGCGCGGCCGACGATCGCGATCAGCTCCTTCAGGTCGAACGGTTTCGGCAGATATTCGTAGGCGCCGCGCTCGGAGGCGCGGATCGCGGTCATGAAGGTGTTCTGCGCGCTCATGATGATGACGGGCAGACTGGGCCGCATCTTCTTGATGCGCGGCAGCAGGTCGAACGCGTTCTCGTCGGGCATCACCACGTCGGTGATGACGAGATCGCCCTCCCCCTGGCTGACCCAGCGCCACAGCGTTGCGGCATTGCCGGTGAGCCGCACCTCGTAGCCGGCGCGCGACAGCGCCTGGTTCAAAACCGTTCGGATGGCGGTGTCGTCGTCTGCGACCAGGATGCTACCAGCAGGCATTGTCGTCCCTCATTTGGCTCCTTGCGGAGCGTGCGAAGGCGTCCCGGCAACGTCGTCGCGATTGGTTTGATCGAAGTGTTTGGCAGCGTTGTACATCGGCAGCAGCACGCGGAAGGTGGTCTTGCGCGGCTGCGACTCGCATTCGATGATCCCGCCGTGATCGCCGACGATCTTGGCGACCAGCGCCAGGCCCAGCCCGCTGCCGGATTGCTTCGTCGTGACAAAGGGATCGAAAAGATTCGGCAACAGGTCTTCCGGCACGCCGGAGCCGTTGTCCTTGACGCAGAACTCCAGCGGCAGCGACACCCGCGTCTTCTTGCCGGGCACGGAGAGCCGCACGCCCGGGCGGAACGCCGTCGTCAGCTGGATCTCCGCGTCGGTGCCGAGGTCGACCACGGCCTCCGCAGCGTTCTTCACCAGATTCAAGAACACCTGGATCAGCTGATCCTGGTTGGCATGAACCGGCGGCAGCGAGGGATCGTAATCCTCGACGAAGCGGACGTTGCGGGCAAAGCCCGATTGCGCCAGCCGTTTGACGTGATCGAGCACGGAATGAATGTTCACCGGGCCGCGCGCGACGGGGCGGTCGTCGCCGAACACTTCCATGCGGTCGACCAGGGTGACGATGCGATCGGCCTCGTCGCAGATCAGCCGGGTCAGCATGCGGTCTTCGGAGGAGGCCTGCTGCTCCAGGAGCTGCGCGGCGCCGCGAATGCCCGACAGCGGATTCTTGATCTCATGCGCCAGCATCGCGGCGAGCGCGATCACGCTGCGCGCGGCGCTGCGATGGGTCAGCTGCCGGTCCATCTTGTCGGCGATGGTGCGCTCCTGCAGCATCACGACGATATGGCCGGGACGCTCGGTGAGCGGCGCGACATGCAGATCGACCTGGCGGTCGCCGCCCATGCGCGGCGTGCCGAGATCGACCTTGTATTCGTTGACGGCGGAATGATGCGAACGGACCTGGTCGATCAGCGCCAGCAGCGGACTGCCGAACGGCACCAACTCCTTCAGCGACTGCCGCTTCAGGAATTGGGTCGAAATCTCGAAGAAGGATTCGGCGGCGATATTGGCGTCGACGATTTTTCCATCGGGACCGATCACGATCACCGGATTGGGCAGCGCGTTGAGGATCGCCTCGCCATCCGACGGCGCAGGCCTGCGATGCTCGAAGGCCGAGTTCATGCCGCGGCACTCCACGCGAAATCGTCGAAGGCCTCTTCGAGCGAGCGATGGACGTCAGCCGGATCTTCCGAGGTCAGGATCTTGTGCCGCCAGGCTTTCAGCTTGTCCTGCGGCACGCGGCCGAGGGTGGCTGCGACATCCAGCGCCCAGCCGAGATGTTTGCGCGCATGACGCAAGCCCACGCGCACGCCGTAATGCGCGCAGACCTCGTCATAGAGGCTGCGGACAAAGGAAAGCTGCTGCGGCAGCGACGGCGCGGCTTCCGCGACGCCGCCGGCGAGCTGCCGGCCGATCTGCCCGGGCAGCCAGGGCTTTCCCTGCGCGCCGCGGCCGATCATCACGGCATCGGCGCCGGACTCCCGTAGCGCATCGATCGCGGTCTCGTATGAGGTGATGTCGCCATTGACGACGAGCGGAATCGAAACCGCCTGCTTCACCGCGCGCACCGCGGTCCAATCGGCTTCCCCCTTGTAGAACTGGCAGCGTGTGCGGCCATGCACCGTGATCATCTGCACGCCGGCAGCTTCGGCCCGGCGCGCCAGCTCCGGCGCGTTGCGCGTGCGATCGTCCCAGCCGAGCCGCATCTTCAAGGTCACCGGCACTTTCACGGCCGAGATCGTCGCCTCGATCAGGCGTCGCGGCATGATCGAGATCGCGCATCAGCGCCGAGCCCGATTGGCCGCCGGTGACGTGACGCGCGGGGCAACCCATGTTGATGTCGATGATGTCGGCGCCCGCCGCTTCCGCGATGCGCGCGCCCTCGCCCATCCAGCGCGCCTCGCAGCCCGCGAGCTGCACCACATGCGCCCCGATGCCGGCGGCTTCGCAGCGCAACTGCGAAATCGGGCGTCCCTGTACGAGATCGTCGCTGGCGGTCATCTCGGAGACCACGAGTCCCGCGCCGAGCGTGGCCGCAAGCCGCCGAAACGGCGCGTCGGTAACGCCAGACATCGGCGCGAGGAGGACCGGATTGGCGAGGTGAATATCGCCGATTTTCAACGGCTTAGAGCTTGGAACGGCCGAACCGGTCACGGTATTCTCGTTTTCCCAGCCGATGCTTCATCGCACCGGCCGATTCCTATCTTGCGCACAAATCTTGTGCAGTCAAGTTGCATGCCTACACTTTAGACAGTTGTTGTCTGCATAGCAAGTGCACTGCAACAAAAAGGGCGTTTCCCACAGGGATCAGGGTTTTTCCGGTGTCGTGCCGTGATAAGGGCAATGCGCCAATCTGCCTTCGCGCGCGCTCACCTCTCATTGAGTCCCATGGCAAATTCACAGCGTACCGCCGCCATCGTCGTCGCCGCCGGCCGCGGGCTTCGCGCCGGTGCGGGCGGACCGAAGCAGTACCGCACGATCGGCGGGCAGACCGTGATCTATCGCGCGATGGAGCCGTTCTGCCGGCACCCGCAAGTATCAGCGGTGCAGCCGGTGCTGCATCCCGACGACACCGCGATGTTCAATGCGGCCTGCGATGGCCTCGCTCATGCGGCGCCGACGCCGGGCGGCGCGACGCGGCAGCAATCGGTGCATGCCGGGCTCGAGGCGATCGCGCCCGAGAAGCCGGACATTGTCTTGATCCATGACGCCGCGCGTCCCTTCGTCTCGCAGGCGCTGATCTCGCGTGCGATCGATGCGGTCAAGCGCACCGGTGCGGCGATCCCTGCGATTGCGGTGGCCGACACCATCAAGCTCGTGCGTGCGAATGGCGACGTCGAGGCAACGCCAGAGCGCGCACGCTTGCGGATTGCGCAGACGCCGCAGGTGTTCCGCTTCGATGCGATCCTCGACGCGCATCGCCGCGCGGCGCGCGATCAACGCGACGATTTCACGGATGATGCGGCGCTCGCCGAATGGGCGGGATTGACGGTCGCGACCTTTGAGGGCGATGTTGCCAACATGAAGCTCACGACCCCGGAAGACTTCGTCCGCGAAGAGGCGCGCCTGGCAAGCCTGCTCGGCGATATCAGGACCGGCACCGGCTATGACGTGCACGCCTTCGGCCCGGGCGATCATGTGATGATCTGCGGCGTGCGCGTGCCGCACAGCAAAGGGCTTCCTCGCCCATTCCGACGGCGACGTCGGCCTGCATGCGCTGGTCGACGCCATCCTCGGCGCGCTCGCCGACGGCGACATCGGCTCGCACTTTCCGCCCAGCGACATGAAGTGGAAGGGCGCCTCCTCCGACCAGTTCCTGAAATACGCGGTCGAGCGCGTCACCGCGCGCGGCGGCCGCATCGCCAATCTCGAGGTGACGTTGATTTGCGAACGGCCGAAGATCGGCCCGCTGCGCGACCAGATGCGCGCGCGCATCGCCGAGATCACCGGTGTCAACATCTCGCGCATCGCCGTGAAAGCGACCACCAGCGAGCGGCTCGGCTTCACCGGCCGCGAGGAAGGCATCGCGGCGACCGCGAGCGCCACCATCCGCCTGCCCTGGAGCGAGTGAGATGGCCACGAGCAGCGCACGCGCTCTTGTCCCGTTCGCTGCTCGATTTGTGCCGCAGCCGCCGGCTGACCATTGCCACCGCGGAATCCTGCACCGGCGGCCTCGTCGCCGGCGCGCTCACCGACATCCCCGGCTCGTCCGATGTGATCGACCGCGGCTTCGTCACCTATTCCAACGACGCCAAGCGCGCGATGCTCGGCGTCGACGCGCAGACGCTTCTGACCTTCGGCGCGGTCAGCAAGGAGACCGCGACGCAAATGGCGGTCGGCGCGCTGGAGCGCGCGGGCGTCGATCTCGCGGTGTCGATCACCGGCATCGCCGGCCCCGGCGGCGCCACGCCGGGCAAGCCGGTGGGGCTGGTGCATTTCGCCGTCGCCGCGCGCGACGGACGGATCATCCATCGCGAATGCCGCTTCGGCGCGATCGGCCGCACTGTCGTGCGCGAGCGCTCGGTGGTCGAGGCCTTGCGCATGCTGATGGAGTTGGCGCGCGGGCCGCAGGCCGCGAAGAAGCCGGCGCGCGAGGCCGCAACCCGCCTGCGCCATCGCGTGGCGCGATCGCCGCGTCGGCATGCGGTGAAGCGGAGAAGGACGCCGAGGTAAAGCGCGTCCATCGACGCGCGAAGCTTCAGTGCAAGGAATCGTTTCGGCGGATCGGCGCCAGGAGGCCTCTTGCGCGTCGCGGAGGAAATACGAACCGGCGACATCACGGTGAATTCCGACCGCGGCACGACCAAAGCGGGCGAAACACTTCGCAGCCACGTCAACGCACGCGCCATCGAGGCTGTATGCCGCCTGACGGCTAATTCTCTGGACCTCGAAACGCTCATGCGAATGATCCCGTGTTGCTGCTTCGTCGGCATGCACGACCGTCGCGTTCGCGACGCAAGCGCGACCGATTGAAGCAGCCTGGCTTTCCGAATTGAAATCAGCGGGGACGGAATTGCCGTCTCGCTCCCGAACCGACACGATAACGTTCTGCTCGCCGCTCCGGTTCCGCGTCAGGCCGACGATCACGGCGATGTGCTTTGACGTGACGGGCACCGCCTCGCAAGCGCTCCGGCGGACGAGCGGCCCCGCCTTGCCAGCATTCGCGGCCGGGATACGCGCATTCGAACGCAGGCTGCTATTCGCGTCGGACGTGGTGCGGCCGATCGTCACGCAAGGCGCGTCGGATGCGATAGACACCCTAAGATTGTCGCTTTGACGTTAACCGTCGAAAAGTCGTCCGGGGCTCGTCGCCTTGTGGTCTGAATTAGCTTTTTAAGCGTCAGGTTGGCCTCTATACTCGAACTGCCGAGGTGATCCAGAGGACGGCGGATTGACGATGCGATGCGGGGCATGCGCTTACGAGAACGAGGCCGGGAGCAGGTTCTGCGCGGCCTGCGGCGTCTCCCTCGCTTCCGTATGCGCGCATTGCGGGCGGGATCTCCCGGAAACAGCCCGGTTCTGCACCTCGTGCGGCAAGCCGCGACAACCCGACGCCCGCGTGGCCGAGGTGCCGGGCGAGCGCAAGCAGGCGACCGTTCTGTTCGCCGATATCGCCGGCTCGACCGCGCGGATCGCCGGCCTCGATGCCGAAGCGGCGATGAATTTCCTGCATCCGATCGTGATGGTCATGGCGCGTGCGGTCCACCGCTACGACGGCACGGTGCTTCGCACCTTGGGCGACGGCCTCAAGGCCGCCTTCGGCGTGCCGCACGCGCGCGAGGGGCACGCGGTGCTCGCCTGCCATGCCGCGCTCGCCATGCGTACCGCCGTCGCCGAGCTGCCGGATGCTCCTCCGATCCGGATCGGCCTGCACTCGGGCGAGGTGGTTTCGGGCAAACTCCATTCCGGCTCTGCGATCGAGCAGGACGTGACGGGCCTCACCGTGCATCTGGCCAGCCGGATCGAGCAGGAAGCCTCGCCCGGCGAGATTTGCCTGAGCCGCGATTGCCAGACCCTGCTCCGGGCTTATTGCGACACCGAGACGCTTGGTCCGCGCGCATTGAAGGGCATTCCCGATCCGGTGGAGATCTTCCGGCTGGTCGGCCTGAAGCCGGCCGTCAACAGCGAGCATTTTCGCGGCGCGTCGCTGATGCCCATTGCGCGGGCGGGCAGTCGGAGCTGGAGACCTTGCAACGCGCGCTGCACGGACACCGCGCCGGGCTCGCCGCGGGTGATCGGCGTGTCCGGGCCGCCCGGCGTCGGCAAAAGCCGGCTTTGTTTCGAGTTCAGCGAGTGGTGCCGCGAACGTCAGATCAGGGTGCTGGAAGCGCGTGCGCAGGTTCACAGCCGGGCGACGCCGCTGTTGCCGGTGCTGGAAGCATTGCGCGCCTTCTTCCGTATCGATCCCGACATGGACGCCGCATGTGGCGCGTACGCGGATCGAGCAGACCCTGACGATGCTCGCGCTGCCGGTGGCCGAACATCTGGCGCCCCTGACGGATTTTCTGGGATGCGCGGAGCCGACATCGCGGGCCATCGACCCCTCGACGCGACGCATGCGGTTGCGCGACACCATCAGCCGGATCGCGAAGGCGGCATGGTCGCAGACCTCGGTGATCATCATCGAGGATTTGCACTGGCTGGACGAAGCCAGCCAGGACTTTCTGGAAACCTGGATCGCGGCGGTGGAAGGCACCCGGGTCCTGATGGTGCTGACCTTCCGGCCCGATTGGTCGCTGCCTTCGCGGCCCGCCTGGTATCGTGAACTGGCTCTGCCGGAGCTTGGCCTGGGCGAGGTCGGCCAGGTCATTTCGCGATCTGATCGGAGACGGCCGCCGGACTGGACCAGGTGGTGGCGCATGTCGCGGAACGATCCGATGGCAATCCGTTCTTCGCGGAAGAACTGATCCTGTCGCTGGCGCAAAGCGGCGTCCTGGTGGGAGAGCGGGGCCGCTACCGGCTGGCGCCGTCCGGCTGGCAAAATCCGACCCTGCCGACGACCGTCGAGGCGGTGATCGGCGCGCGTATCGATCTTCTGCCCGACGCCGAAAAGACGCTGCTGCAGACCGCTGCGATCATCGGAAAGGAATTTCCGTCCGAGGTGGTTCGCATCGGTCATCGGCCTGTCCGATGCGGCCGCCCGGCCGCTGCTGCGGCGGCTTCGCGCGGCCGAACTGATCCAGCCGCGGCAAACGGCGATGGGAGAAAGCTTCGCGTTCCGCCATCCCCTGATTCAGGAGGTGGCCTACGCGATGCAACTGCGCTCCACGCGCACCAGCCTGCATGCCGCCGTGGCGAAGGCGATGGAGGCCAGGAGTGGGGCAAGCGTGACGAGTTCGCCGGCCTGGTGGCGCATCATTACGAGGCCGCCGGGAATATGGTTGCCGCGGCGATGCATTTGCAGCGTTCGGCGCGTTGGGTCGGACGGACGAACTCGGGACGCGCGCTGGCGGATTGGAAGAAAATCCGCAAGATGATGCAGGACCAGCCGCGGTCGAAGGAAAATGATGAATTGCGGGCATTGGCCGGCGGACAGTTGCTGACCTTCGGCTGGCGCGAGGGTATGCCGGTCGAGGAAGCCAAGACCTATGTCGAGGAGGCGTTGGGCTACGCGCGGGGAGCCGGCAACCGGCGCCACGAAGCGATGCTGATCGCGGGCTACGGACGGATCATCGCGGCAAGCGGTTCGGCGGACGAGTATATTCGACTGGTTCGCGAAGCGCTGGCCGTGCTGGATGCGGAAGCCAACCCGGCGGAGGCGCTGCTGCTGAACGGGTTGCTTGTGCCAGGCCAACATGCTCGCGGGCTTCGTCGGCGATGCCCTCAAGGCGAATAGCGCTGCCTTGGATATGATCGACCGCGAGCGTCGAGGCAATGCGGGCGTCGTGCTTGGCCTGACTGTCGGCCAAATGGTCGGCTTCGATGTTCCGCATTGGATCAAATGCCTTCAGGTCAGGTCGTTGATCATGCTGGGGCGGTTTTCCGACGCGGATGAGCGGCTTGCCAGGCTCTTCCAGGTTGATCCGGCCGAGGCCGAGCCGCTTCATCAAGGCATCCCGCACTATTATCGCCGTCGAACTTGCCTGGTTTCGCAACGACACGCTCGCGGCGACGCGACACGCCAATCAGGTTGCCCGCATCGCCACCCAGGCGGCGAATCCCGTACTGGTTCGTGGTCGCAAGCTTACTGCCAGGGTCTGGCAGCCTCGACAGCAGGAGACTTCACTGAGGCCGACGGCTTTTTCCAGCAGGCGTTGGACGCATCCCGCCGCGGCAGGGCAGGTCTTGAGTTCGAGGCCAGAATACTGGCATTCCAGGCCGACAATCTCATGCGCGCGGGCGATCCACGGCGCGCCGGTGAGGTTGCCGCGGAGGCGATCGGCGTGGCGCGGCGGAAGGCGGATCGCCTGGCCGAATGCCACGCGAGCCTTGTCGCGGCCTGAGGTGTGTCTGACGCGGGGCGGTTCTCAAGACGCCGAGGAGGCAGCTGCCTTGCTGAACCGTGCCAATGCCCTGATCGATGAGACCGGCGCGAAGGCCTATGAGCCCATGATGTTGCGCGTGCGAGCTCAAGTAGGCGAGGAAAAAAGCCTTGCGTCCTCATGCGTCTCATGATGTGTTTGCACGGTTGAAACAGGGCAAAGCGGGAACGGCGATGGGTGGTGGTGGTTTCATGGGCGCTCTTCCGGTAGGCGCTGCAGCTTGGTGCAACGGCGATGACGTCATTGACGCGCTGAACGACGTTGTTCGGCCAGAATCCGCAAATACGAGCAATACAAGGACGCGAAGACCGCTTCTCTGGATTACTTCAGAATGCTGCGACTCGGGCGTCTGGAACGACCTTTGGACCGCCTACAGCACGGCCTTATGGCGCCGCGGGAATTCCGCTGCCCGCAGGATGGTCAGATTACCTCGATGCACTCGGTAACTTAGAGCCAGACGGCGGCAACAGCGGCAACATCGTCACGACAGCGGCGACCGCCACGTCGAGTGCGATTCTGACATTCAGCAGCGTCCCCGGCTGGATGGCCAACGATCTGATCGTTTCTGACACCACGACTCCGCGTGCCATCACTGGCGGCCAGACTGTGTCAGACTTCGACACCACTACCGTGACGTTGACGGCCAACGTCAACGCCAAGGTCAACTCGGGCGACACCATCATCTTCTCCTTGCCGAGTAGGACGAAGGACATTCAAATATTAAGAAGATTGCACAGGCTCGTTACCATGGCCTGACAAACAACGTGAAAATGAAAACACATAAACACGATCCTCACGACCATCATTCAAGCGGACACGGTCAGGTGACCACGAATCAGACGGATCGATCACGATCTCTTCACCTTACGTTCCTCTGGCGCCGCTGCCGACATCGAGATAGCAGGCCTAGGAAAACGGCGGCAGCGAATGATGACGCGTCCCGCGGCGGTCACGGACTTCGAGCGCGAGTTCGCGCCCCGCGCACTGACGCGCGGTTGCCGCCATCGGCGGCGACCGACTCCCACATTGCACGAGGCCGCCCGCTTCGTCATTTCCCCCGACGGCCACGCCGACGACGCAGGGCTTCAGGCCGCGTTCAAGCTGCTGCGCGCCGAGGCGCCGGTGCTTTGGGTCGACACCCCGGGCATGCGTCCGTTCTGGCTGCTCAGCCGCTACCGCGATATCTCGGCGGTGGAGCGCCGGGGCGCTCCCTTCGTCGCCGCGACGCGCACCTTCCTCACCAGCAAGATGACCGAGGAGCGCCTCGAGCGGATGCTCGGCAAGCCCTATGTGCTGCGCGGCCTGCTGCAGATGGACGACCCCGAGCATGCCGCCTACCGCGCCGTGGCGCAGCCTCACTTCACGCCGGCCGCGCTCGCCGCGATGGAGCCGTGGCTGGAAGACGTGGGCGGACCACATCGTCAGCCGGATCGCCGGCCGCACCGAGGCGTTCGACTTCACCAAGGACATCGCGGTGCCGTTCTCGATCCGCGGCATCATGCGCCTGCTCGGCCTGCCCGAGGCCGACGACGATCTGATCCTGAAACTGTCCTGGGGGCTGGTCGGACCGGAAGATCCGGTGCGCCGCCTCGCCGATCACCCGACCGCGGCGATCTGCCGCGCCGGCCTCGGTTTCCAAAGACTATTTCGATCCCGTCGCCGCCGACCGCCGCGCCTGTCCGCGGCATGACCTGAGCAGCGTCATCGCCACCGCCGAGGTGCAGGGCGAGCCGATGCCCGACTACGAGCGGTTCTCCTACTACACGATGATCGCGACCGGCGGCCACGACACCATCGCCTTCTGCCTCAGCGGCGGCATGCATGCGCTGGTCGAGCACCCCGAGCAATTGGCGAGGTTGCGCGACGACCCTGTCGCTGATCGATACCGCGATCGAGGAAATGCTGCGCTGGACGACACCGGGCCGCCACATCGTGCGCACCGCGACCGAGGATGTCGAACTCGGCGGCCAGACGATCCGCCAAGGCGAAGCGGTGGCGCTGTTTTTCAATTCCGCCAATCGCGACGAGACCGTTTTCGCCAACGCCGACCAGTTCCGGATCGACCGCCGTCCGAATCCGCATCTTGCCTTCGGGCTCGGCCGGCATCACTGCATCGGCGCGCATATGGCGCGGCTCGAAATGCGCGCGCTGCTGAAGGCCTTGCTGCCGCGGCTGGAGTAGGTCGAGCTCGCCGCCCCTCCCCGCCGCACCTCTCCACCATGGTCAGCGGCATCTCGTCGCTCCCGATCCGCTGCGCCTGGCGCGTCTGAGCGTTGACCCGGACGCGAACCATCGCGCCGCAGGAATAATGCTCCGCCCGGCTTTCCGCGTCATGCCCCGCTCGCAAGCGAGGCATCCAGTGTCCCAGAGGAGTTTCAGTCGAACACGCCTGGCTCTGCGCTACTGGATCGCCTGGTCCTGACGCGCATTTGCGCAAAAGGCCGGGCGAGCACCGTATGGCTGTTTGCCAGAAAAACCGAACTTGTAGCCGCATCCCCGCCCTATTCGGCCCGCAGCGCGGCCGTCGGATTGGCGAGCGCCGGTCCGATATGTCCGCTTCGGAGCTCCGCAGACATAGGTGCGCTGATCACGATCGACCCGTCCGCTTCGGACGTCACGTCGACTTCGTTGCGCCTCCGCGCGGTGCGTATTTACGTTCATTGCCACGCCCCTTGCAAGCCGTCGAAGCGCGCCTGAGCGATCGCGTTGATATTCTCTGCGCTCAATTCTGGAGATAAGCTGCCCAAGGGGCGCTAACCGCAACTCCCGCAGCTTATAGGCGGCGAGAAGGTCCTCGCCAATTGCCCGCGGCGACCCCCAATGCGCTCAAACAGGTCCTTTTTGGTCTGCGCTGTCGCGTCTGCTGAGGAATTTGGATGGCCTGACCGCACACGTTCTCGACTCCTCGACGACGTCACCCGCCCCGACCAAAGCGCCCGTCGCGTCGCATCTACGTCGCCTTGTGCTACGGTCGGGTGCAAGCACCTCATGAGCGGCGCGACGACGCCACGTGGTTGCGTCCCTGCGAAGCTACGCACGTGCACCATCATGTCGCAGATGGGCCCTGGATTCCGGAATCGAAAGTTGTTCGAAGCGACCGTCACTGCTCGGCCGAGCACGTGGCGCGTCTTGATTGCCCGCGCTTGGCTGGAGTCGGTCGTGGCTCACCAAGCTCGCCCCTTCCCGCCGCGCCGCTTCCTTCATCGTCGCCCGCTTCGCCTCGCTGCCGATCCGCTGCGCCTGGCGCGGCTGATCTCTGCAGCCCCGCGAAGCAGCGTGGTGTCGCCGAGCGTGACCTTGTCGCCTTCCTTGACGGCGCGATCGACCTTTACGGCCGGAAACGCCATGATCGGCGTTCTTCTCGTCGCCCGGATAGTAGCCACCCTCGAGCAGCGGCTTGTCGCGCTCGCCGGCGACCATCTGCGCGCCGGTTTCCTTCTTGATCTCGGCAAAACCGCCGGTGTGATCGAAATGCGCGTGGCGTGTTGAGGATGATCTTGATGTCGGCGACCTTGAAGCCGAGCTTGGCGATGCTGTCCTTGATCATGCCGGTCGACTCCGGAAGCGCCGTATCCATCAGGATCAGGCCTTGCGAGGTCTTGATGAT
Organism: uncultured Alphaproteobacteria bacterium; assembly: GCA_963696845.1. GTDB lineage: Bacteria > Pseudomonadota > Alphaproteobacteria > Rhizobiales > Xanthobacteraceae > Bradyrhizobium. The sequence continues at coordinate 96,152 of CAVOLR010000016.1, read as the reverse complement.
GTAGACGGCGATGCCGTCGGTTCCGACATAGTAGATGTTGCCGATCAGCTGGAACGGCTCGAATGGCGTGGTCCATTTCTTGGTGACCGCCGCCAGGAAATCCTTGACGGTCTGCGCCTGCGCGCCGGTCGCGATCAGCGCCAGCGCGCACAGCGCGGCTGCGAGATTCTTCATGATTGCCTCCCTCGGTTTCCTGTCGTTTGGTCCGCCGCAAGTTACGTCGCCGCGCGCGCGGCAGGCAACGGCCGCGACAACGGAATTTTCGCCTTCACAGGATGGAATAACCGCTACGCCGGCGGAAACTGGCTCGCCGGCAGCGCGGCGCAATGGTCGTAGATTGCGGATGGCCGGGTGAACCACACCTTGTCCTTTTGCGGGTGGTTCACGATGTGCTGCAACGCCTCGCGCAGCATCCGCAGCCGATAGGGCTGCCCGACGATCATGGTATGCAGCGCGATGCCGCAGACCAACGGCTGCTTCGCCGATTGCCGCAGCAGTTCCTCGAACTGGCCGATGATGAAATCGCGGAACTGTTCCGGCGAATGATGCCGCACCAGGATCTGCGGGCTGTCGTTGATCTCGATCGGATATGGCACGCTCATCAGCGGCCCGGAGCGCGTCTTCATCCAGAGCGGCTGGTCGTCGGCCGGCCAGTCCATCAGGAAATCGAAGCCGACCTCCTTCAGCAGGTCGGGCGTATGGTGGGTCGACGCCATCCACGGCGCCATCCAGCCGCGCGGCGGCTTGCCGGACGCCCGCGTAATCGCGTCGCGAACCTCCTGCAGGAAACGCTTCTCGTCGGCTTCCCACATATGGCTGTGACGCTCGGCATTGGTGCGGCCGTGGCCGATGAACTCGTCGCCGCGCGCCTTCAGCGCGTCGACGATGCGCGGCGCATAGTCGAACACCGCGGTGTTGATCAGATGCGCCGCCGGCAGGTTGAGCTCGTCGAACAGCTCGAGGCAGCGCCAGACGCCGACCCGGTTGCCGTAGTCGCGCCAGGCGAACGTCCGCGGATCGGGCGGCGCGCCCGCCACGGTGAGCAGGTGCCCCTCGCCCGCGCCGAACGCGAAATGCTCGATGTTGAGGCCGAGATAGACCGCGAGCCGCTTGCCATCCGGCCAGGCATAATCCGGGCGGTCGACGATCGGCGAGTAGGCGTAGCGACCGTGATAGGGAAGCTGCATGGCGTGTTCCTCCTTGTTTTATGCGCAGGCCGCTCTGCGGGCGGCCCCGCGCTACACCGGGCGCATCAGAACGACGCCAGGAAATGATCGGCGATCCTGCCTCGCGTCGTGACCCAGATGTCGCCGCGATTGCGCATTTCTTGGCGATCTCGTCGTATGCCCATGCGCCGGCCGGACGGCCATAGCAATGGGTGTGGCAGAGCACGTCGAAGATGACGACGTCGTGCGTGGCCGCAGCAGATGCGCTGAGCGCATCGTCGAACATCTCGACGAATTGACGGGGCGTGCGCCCCCATCGCATCGCGTGCGACAGATCGTTGATCTCGATGGTCAGGGGGACCGCGACGAGATCGCCTTCCGGATAGGTCTGCAAGTATGGCAGGTCGTCGTCGAGCGCATCGCCCTGCCATTTGTAGCCGTGCCGGACGAGACGTCGGAAAGTGTCGTCACCCGCGGTGGCGCGCGGGCTGATCCAGCCCGTCGGTTGCGCTCCGATGACCTCCGTGAGTCCGGTGGTGGCGCGATGCACATAGTCCTCGTCTTCGTCCGGCGTGAGCGACGCCGGCACGAGATCCTGGGCATATCCGTGCGTCACGATCTCATGGCCGGCTTTCGCGACGGCGCGGACCTGATCGGGATCACGCTCGGCCAGCACGCCCGACACATAGACGTTCGCCGAAATCCCCGCTCCGTCCAGGATCGCCATCAAGCGGCGAATGCCGGCATTCGCGCCGTAGCGGCCGTAGGAATTGGCATTGAGGTCGAACACGCCCGGCCGCAGCGGGTTGCCCATCGGCCCGATCGCCGAGGCCCCCTGCTCCGTCCATGCCTCGTAAGCGACATTGAAGACGACGGCGAGATGGCGGTCGCCCGGCCATCGCATGCCGCGCGGTGCGCGACGGATTTTGGGCTTTGCGTCGCCGGACATGGTCGCTCCGCTGCTGTTCTTGTGCAAGGTTAGTAATCGCGCCCGGCGTCGTCAAATCAGGTCAGCGCGCGCACCAGATGCATCGGCACCGAACAAGGCCCCGATCGAGAGCACGACGGACGCCGCGACATAGGCGAAGGCAGCCCACGCCTCCCCGCGTTCCACCAGGTACCAGACGTCGAGCGAGAAGCTGGAGAACGTCGTATAGCCCCCGCAGATGCCGACCGTGAGAAAGACCCGCGCCGCCTCCGGGAGATTCCAGCGCAACGCGAACATGCCGACAAAGACGCCGATCAGCGCCGAGCCGCTCACATTGATGAGGAGGATGCCCCAGGGAAACGCGGTGCCGAACGTCCGGCCCACGCCGATGGCGACCAGATAGCGCATGACCGATCCGAGCGCGCCGCCGGCCGCGACCGCGGCAATCAGTGCAGGGTTCACGATTTCCTCCTGAGCCACCATTCGAGGGCGCCGGTCACCGCGCCGAACGCGACGAGCGGGGTGAGGAAATCCGGTGTCGGCATTGAGCAGCCAGGCGAAGCCGGCGATCGCCCAGCAGGAGCCGGCGATCCAGAGCGCGATTGCGAGTGCGTTGGGAAGTCGTGCGCTTGGAAGCCTGCCATGCGCGTCCCCGTTTGTGGACGCTGCTGGAAGGAACAAGCTCCTACCGACGCAAAGCGTCCGGTAGGAGTCATCAGCCTTGCGGCGGTTGTCGGGGGACTCCATCCCCATCGGGTCGGAGATGCTACGCCGATTGCGCGCGGGGTCAAGACGTGCCGCAACCGCGGCCATCCACGCCTTGCGGATCCGACGGTGTCGCAGCGCTTACGGGCACGTCGAGATCCCTTCCTTCCCGTAAACCACATCGGCGCGCTTCTCGAACGCCGTCGAAAATCTTGCGAACGCCGCGTCGAACATCGTGCCCATCAGCATCGCCAGCATCCGGCTCTTGAACTCATAGGCGATGAAGAAGCCGACATCGCAGGCCTCCTCGCCTCTCGGTTCGAAGGTCCAGCGGTTCTCCAGACTCGCGAACGGCCCGCGCAGATAGCGCACGTTGATCTTGCGCGCCGGCGCGGTCGAGCGTGACCTCGCTGGTGAAGGTCTCCTTGACCAGCTTGAACGACACCGTCATGTCGGCGACGATGGTCTCGGTGCCGTCGCCGTTTTGCCTGCGCTGGCGGACCTTCAGCGCCTGGCACAGCGGCACGAATTCCGGATAGCGCTCGACATCGGCAACGAGGTCGAACATCTCGTCCGCGCGGTGTGCGACACGCCGCTTGCTGGAGAAGCTGCGGCACGGCTCAACGCGCGGCCGCCGCGCGCGCCGCCTTCAGTCTGGCGAAATCCTCACCCGCATGATGCGACGAGCGCGTCAGCGGGCTCGCCGACACCATCAGGAAGCCCTTGGTGTAGGCGACCTTCTCGAGGCCTGCGAACTCGTCCGGCGGAATGTAGCGCATCACGGCGTGATGCTTGCGGGTCGGCTGCAGATACTGGCCGATGGTGAGGAAGTCGACATCGGCCGAGCGCAGATCGTCCATCACCTGCAGCACCTCGTGGCGCTCCTCGCCGAGGCCAACCATGATGCCGGACTTGGTGAAGATCGTGGGATCGATCTCCTTGACCCGCTGCAACAGCCGGATCGAATGGAAGTAGCGCGCGCCCGGCCGCACGCTGAGATAACGCGACGGCACGGTTTCCAGATTGTGGTTGAAGACGTCGGGCTTGGCCGCGACCACCATCTCCAGCGCGCCGTCCTTGCGCAGGAAGTCGGGGGTCAGGATCTCGATCGTGGTGGTCGGGCAGCGCGCACGGATGGCGCGGATCGTTTGCGCGAAATGCTCGGCGCCGCCATCGGCGAGATCGTCGCGGTCGACGGAGGTGACGACGACATGCGCCAGGCCGAGCTTGAAGGTCGCTTCCGCGACATGCTCCGGCTCGTGCGCGTCGAGCGCGCCGGGCATGCCGGTCTTGACGTTGCAGAAGGCGCAGGCCCGCGTGCAGGTGTCGCCCATGATCATGAAGGTGGCGTGCTTCTTGTCCCAGCACTCGCCGATGTTGGGGCAACCGGCCTCCTCGCACACGGTGACGAGGCCGTTCTCCTTCACGATGTTGCGGGTGTCGGCATAGCCGCGCGTGTTCGGCGCGCGCACGCGGATCCAGTCCGGCTTCGGCGGCGACACGGCGTCGGGCCGGTTCGCCTTTTCGGGGTGGCGCGGCCGCAACTTCCGGTCGGAGATGGTATCGATGATGACGGCCATGGATGGTCCGCTTGATCCTGACAGCCTTAGCTAATCCGTATCGCCGATGCCTGCAAGGACACTCGCAAAAGCCGCGCAAAACATGCAAAAGTCAGGCAGCATTTCAACCGTTCCCGCCGATTCCCCTTGGTCAAAACCCCGCACCCGAAAAGACCGACAAGCTGCCGCCGCTGGGCAAGCCGCTGAAGCGGAGCTTCTTCGACCGCAGCGTGCACGAGGTGGCGCCCGATCTGATCGGTGCGACGCTGTTGTTCAACGGCGTCGGCGGCGCTGATCGTCGAGGTCGAAGCCTATCACCAGACCGAGCCGGCGGCGCATTCCTATAACGGGCCGACGCCGCGCAACCGCGTGATGTTCGGTCCGCCCGGCTTCACCTATGTCTACCGCTCCTACGGCATTCATTGGTGCGTGAACTTCGTCTGCGAGAAGGAGGGTTCGGCGAGCGCCGTGCTGATCCGCGCGCTGGCGCCGACGCATGGACTGGCCGCGATGCGCCGCCGCCGCGGCTGTGCCCGAGGAGCGCGCGCTGTGCTCGGGGCCTGGCAAACTGTGCGAGGCGCTCGGCATCACCATGGCGCACAGCGGCCTGCCGCTGGACCGCGCCGCCATTCGCGCTGCATGCGCGGGTCGGCAAGGCGGATGTCGTGTCCGGCATGCGGATCGGCATCACCAAGGCGGTGGATTTGCCGTGGCGCTACGGCCTGCAGGGGCTCGCGGTATCTCAGCAAGCCGTTTCCGACCTAACGAGCGGCCCGGATGACATGGCCGCCCCCGGATTGAAGACCCCTCCCCAGTTCGGGCGAGTAGCGTTTGATGATGTCGGCAAAGGCGACGTCTTCGATGTCCTGAAATCCCTTGTCGCGCAGGATGGCGGCGATCTCGGGCGGATCGAAGAACGACAGCCATGGTTCGCCGCGCGCGGCGGCGCTCTCCGCCATCGCCATCAGCCTGGCGCGACGCTCGGGAGACTGGTTCTCGAACGGCTCGGTATAGTCGAACGCGACCGCCGAACCGGGAATGCCGGCGATGAAATCGAGCGTGGAGGAGATGGTCTCTCGGGTCAGATACGGCGTGACACCGAGCCACTGGAAGAAGGCGGGCCGGTCATGCCGAAACCCTGCCCGCGCCAGTCCGTCGGCGAGGCTCTCGCGCTCGAAATCGACCGGCGCGAAGGTCAGCGTGTCGGGTATGGCGAGTCCGGACTCGCGCAACCGCTCACGCTTCCAGGCCTGCGTCGCCGGAAAGTCCACCTCGAACACGCGAACGTCGGAATAGGGATTGCGCAGCGAGAAGGTGTCGAGGCCGGCCCCTAACACCACGACCTGCCGCGCGCCGCGCGCCACGCTCGCCGCCAGCGCCTCCTCGGAGAAGCGGCTGCGCGAAACGATGAACAGCCGTATCCCGCGCCGCGACGGATCGGCGGCGATCTCGTCCAGCGTGGCGCGCGTCTCTGCGTCGAGGATCTTTTCCGCGAAGGGATCGCGAAAGATCGCCGCGCTCTCATGCCTCTGGTGGATCGCGCGATAGGCGGCGGCTCCCCTCGCCGTCGAGCTGGGCTGCCCGTCGCGCATCTAGGATGCGTTCTTCAGGCGCTCCAGCGCCTCGACGATCTTGGCCTTGCGCGCCAGCGCCGCCTCGCGCTTCTCCTTCTCCTCCTCGACGATCTCCTCCGGCGCGTTGGCGACGAACTTCTCGTTGCCGAGCTTGGCGTCGACCCGCTTGATGTCGGCGTCGGCCTTGGCGATCTCCTTGTCGAGGCGCGCGCGCTCGGCGGCGAGATCGATGACGCCCTTGAGCGGAAGCGCGGCGACCTCGCCGCGCACGAGCAGCTGCACCGCGCCCTCAGGCGCGCGATCGGCGAAGGAGATGTCGGAGAGGCGCGCCATGCGCTTGATGACGTCGCCCCAGCGCGGAATCCGCGCCTTGGTTTCCGCGGAGACGCCCGCGAGCACCAGCGGCGTCGCGCGGTCCGATGTTCATCTCGGCGCGCACCGAGCGGATCGCGGTGACGAGGTCGATCACCCAGCCGATTTCGCCTCGGCTCTCGTGCGTCGGCGAGCGTCCGGAGAACACTCGGATGTCCGTGCGCCGACCACGGCGACAGCGCCAGCAGCGTGTCGCGTCGGCCGGTCACCTCCCACAGCTCCTCGGTGATGAAGGGCATGAAGGGATGCAGCAGCTTCAAAATCTCGTCGCGCGCCCAGGCGACGGTGGCGCGGGTCTCGGCCTTCGCCGCACCCTCCTCGCCCAGCAACATCGGCTTGGCAGAGCTCGAGATACCAGTCGCAGTAGACGTTCCAGACGAAACGATAGATCTCGTTGGACGCGTCGTTGAAGCGATAGGCCTCGAGCGCTTCCGTCACCTCGCGCGTGGCCCGCACGGTCTCGTGCACGATCCAGCGGTTGAGCGTGTCCTTGGTCTGCGCCGGATCGAAGCCATCGGGCTTCACGCAGCCGTTCATCTCGGCAAAGCGGCACGCGTTCCACAGCTTGGTCGCGAAGTTGCGGTTGGTCTCGACCAGCTGCGGCGACAGCTTGATGTCGTGGCCCTGCGCCGCGCCGCGCGCCAGCGTGAAGCGCAGCGCATCGGCGCCGTAATCGTCGATCACGCCGAGCGGGTCGATGACGTTGCCCTTCGACTTCGACATCTTGGCGCCCTTCTCGTCGCGGACGAGACGGTGGATGTAGACGGTCGAGAACGGCGCCTCCTTCATGAAGTGAAGGCCCATCATCATCATGCGCGCGACCCAGAAGAAGATGATGTCGAAGCCGGTGACCAGCACGTCGGTCGGGTAGTAGCGCTTGACCTCCGGCGTCTCGTCGGGCCAGCCCAAGGTCGAGAACGGCCACAGCGCCGACGAGAACCAGGTGTCGAGCACGTCCTCGTCGCGCTTGATGAAGTCGGCGCGCTTGTTGCGGTCGAGCGCCATCTCGCGGCCCTGCTTCGGCCGTGATGGCGCCCTGCTCGACGTAATAGCCGAGCGCGTGGCTGACCGCTTCCTCCTCGGTCTCGGCGACGAACACCTTGCCGTCGGGTCCGTACCAGGCCGGAATCTGATGGCCCCACCAGAGCTGGCGCGAGATGCACCAGGGCTGGATGTTCTCCATCCAGTCGAAATAGGTCTGCGTCCAGTTCTCGGGCACGAATTTGGTGCGGCCCGTCGCGCACCGCCGCGATCGCCGGCTGCGCCAGCGTCTGGGCGTCGACGTACCATTGCTCGGTGAGGAACGGCTCGAGCACGACGCCCTAGCGATCGCCATGCGGCACCGTGTGGGTGTTCGGCTCGATCTTCTCGAGGAAGCCGAAATCCTCCAGCCGCGCCACGATCGTCTTGCGCGCGGCGAAGCGGTCGACGTGTGCAGCTCCTGCGCGAACTCAGCGCGCCCTCGGGCAGCCGCGCAGATAATCCTCGTTGCCGACCAGCGCCATGCAGCCTTCCTGGTCGAAGATGCTGATCGCGGCAAGTTGTGACGCTTGCCGACCTCGAAATCGTTGAAGTCGTGCGCCGGCGTGATCTTGACCGCGCCGGAGCCCTTCTCCGGATCGGAATATTCGTCGGCGACGATCGGAATCCGGCGGCCGACCAGCGGCAGGATCACATGCTTGCCGACCAGATGCCTTGTAGCGCTCGTCGTCGGGATGCACCGCCACGCCGGTATCGCCCAGCATGGTCTCGGGCCGCGTGGTGGCGACGACGATGAAGCTCGCGGATCGTCGGGCTGATGTCTGCCCTCGATCGGATAGCGGATGTACCAGAGATGGCCCTTGACCTCGACCTGCTCGACTTCGAGATCGGTGATCGCCGTCTGCAGCTTCGGGTCCCAGTTGACCAGCCGCTTGTCCTTGTAGATCAGGCCCTTCGCGATAGAGCTCGACGAACACCTTGATGACGGCGCGCGACAGGCCCTCGTCCATGGTGAAGCGCTCGCGCGACCAGTCGCACGACGCGCCCAGGCGCTGCAGCTGCTTGACGATGGTGCCGCCGCTACTCGGCCTTCCACTTCCAGATCGCGCTCCAGGAATTTCTCGCGGCCCATCTCGCGCCGGCTCCGGCTGCTGGCGCTCCATCAGTTGCCGCTCGACGACCATCTGCGTGGCGATGCCGGCATGGTCGGTGCCGGGCTGCCACAGCACGTCGTCGCCCGCGCATGCGCTCGAAGCGGCTCAGCACGTCCTGCAGCGTGTTGTTGAGCGCGTGGCCCATGTGCAGCCAGCCCGTGACGTTGGGCGGCGGGATCACGATGGTGAAGGGCTTTGCGTCCTCGCCGCTCGGGACGGCCGGCCTTGAAGGCGCGGGCGTCCTCCCAGATCAGGGACATGCGGCCTTCGATGTCGGCGGGCTGGTAGTTCTTCTCGATCATGATGTGCAATCGGCGATGGTTGGAGGCCTAAAAAGCCGCCACGGCGCGCCAAGTCAACACGGCTCGCGCTTCGAAAACGCTAATTATTCCGGCTCAAATGGCACATTCGGGGCTGATATGGGCGTCCCGGCGAGCCGGCCGCTAGCGGCCGCGCGAAACCCGCTCGATTTCGGCCTTGACGATGCGCTCCACCAGCCCCGGCAAATTGTCGTCGAGCCAGGATTTCAGCATCGGGCGCAGCATCTCCTTGACGAGGTCCTCCAACGTCCGTGCGTTGTTGCTGAGCACGGTGTGGGCGAGCGTGTTGAAGGCGAACTCGACGGCCGAGACCGTCGTCGTCGACAGGATCTCGCGTCGGCCGTGGCGGCGGTGCGGCCTCGACCGGCGGCGGCTCGTAGGCCGGCGGCGGCCGCATCGATTTCGACGCCGCCGATTCCGCGAACTCCAGATCGTCCTCGGGCTCGACCTTCTGGAATGCGTTCTGGACGCTGGCGGCTCGAGCCTCGACCGCCATGTCGTCGGTCAACTCCAGCACCTCGCCATCGGCCTGCGGCGGGCGCACCTCTTCCTCGGTCGTGGTCTCGTCGAGACCGTTCAGCAGCGCATCGATGTCGTCCTGGTTGTTGCTCGCAGCCCGGGGCGGCGCGGGCGGTGCGGCGCTACCGGTTTTGCGGCGGCGGCCGCCGGCGCAACCTTCGACGGCGGAATGTCGGCCATCGCCGGCGGCTTGGCGGCCGGCGCACTCGCCGCTGATGCAGCAGGCTTCTCGGGCTTCGCTTGTGCCGGCGGCGGCGCGGCCGCAGCGGGCTTGTCGGCGCCCGGCGGAGGCTTGGCTTCGTCATCGGCGATGATGCGCCGGATCGACGCCAGAATCTCCTCCATGGAGGGTTCCTGGACCTTCGCAGGCTGCGTCATCTCCGACTCCAAATCATCAACGCCCTCGCATGCGCAAATCCTACACCAAGCGCGACGTGATTTGCCGGTTCCGGTTGTAAGCGGCTCACGATTTTCGTCGCACGAGCCTGACTTGTCCCCAGATCAAGAGCCGCGGGAATCGCCGCGCGGTTCCGTCGCCGCTCAAGGACATCGAAACGTCGTGACGCGCGCAACGCCGCCGCGAATTACTCGGCTGCCTCATTGAAGGCTATGTCATTGGAATTAACGATTGCAAGCAAACGCGCCGGCAGCTCGCAGGTGATTCTGCGCAGTCGATTTGCTCGGGGATGCGCCGGTCGAATCAGTGCCCGTCGGGCGTGCGCAGGCCGCCCCAGCTGTCACGCACCTGCTGATAGTGCACGCTGGCGTCGTAGGTGATGGTCGCCAGGTTCAGGATCTGCGGCGACAGGCGGCCGATCGAGTTGAGCGTGGAATAGGAGGCCACCACGCGATCGTGCTGCGCGGTCACCAGCGCGACGCGCGCGTTGACCAGCGCCTGCTGGGCGTTGAGCACGTCGAGCGTGGTGCGCTGTCCGGCCTTGGCTTCCTCACGCACGCCGTTGAGCGCGATCTCGGAGGCCTGCACCTGGGATTGCGCCGACGACACCTGCGCCTTGCCGGCCACCAGTTGCCCCCACGCGGTCACGGTGTTGGCGCGGACCTGATCGCGAGTTGTTTCGAGATTGAGGCGCTGCTGGGCCAGCGTTTCCTTGGACTGGCGGATCAGCGAATATTCCGCGCCGCCCTGATAGATCGGGACATTGACCTGCGCGATCGCCGAGGCGCCGAACGAACGCTGCGAGATCAGGGTCTGCTCGTAGGCCTGCTGCACCGATCCCTGCAAGGTCACCGACGGGAGCAACGCGCCCTCGTTGACCTTGACCTGCAGGAAGTTGACGTCGACGCCGTACATCGCGGCGGTGACGTTGGGGTTTTCGATCAGGCTGAGCTCGACGGCCTGCGGCAAGCTCGGCGGCAGATGGCGGTCGACCGGCGAACCCGGCGCGAGATTTCACCGGCTCGTTGCCGATGACGCGGCGGTAGTTCGCTTGCGTGGTCACCAGATTGGACTCGGCCGTCAGCTCCGAAGTCTTGCCGGCGGCAAGCTGCGCCTCGGATTGCGCGACGTCGGTACGGGTCACCTCGCCGACATTGAAGCGGTCGCGCGTCTGCTTCAGCGTCTGCTCCAGCACGCGCACGTTGCTCTTCTGCACCTCGACGATCGCGGAGTCGCGCAGATAGTCCATATAGGTGGTGGCCGCGGTCAGCAGCACCGTCTGCTCGAGCACGCGCAGCGCCTCGCGCGCACCGGAGACCTGGCTTTCGGCGACGCGGGTCTTGTTCGCAGTCTGGTTGCCGTTGAACAGCGTCTGGTTGATGGTCATGCCGACGCTGCGCGGCGGGTTGGCGCCGTGGGTCTCTGTCCTGACGAGGACGTTGGGCGTACCGCCCGAGGTCGCGAGCGTGTCCTGATATTGATAGCCGGCGCTTGCGGTCAGCGCGACCTTGGGTCGGTAACCGGACAGCGCCTGGGGCACGTTTTCATCGGTGGAGCGCACCAGCGCGCGCTGGGCATTGAGCTGGGGGTTGTTCTGATAGGCGCGCACCAGCGCAGCCTCAATGGTCTCGGCCAAGGCTGGTGCCGGGCCGGCAAAGGCCATCAACAACACCGCGGCCGCAGCCGAGGTGACGACCCTCACACGATACATCCCTGTTATTCCATTCATTTTTAACCGGCTCGCACGCGTGAACCGGGCCACCGCTACGCACTCAGGCAGTACCCCAACAGGCAACATATTCCCCGCACCGGCACTACGGAACACCTTGGCGGGGGTGCGCGGTCGAAACTCTCGACGTGCAGCATCTTGGCCACACTTATGTTTTGAAACGGAATTTTATCAGCCGGCGGAGCGGCCGAATGGCCCATCAGCCCCTAGAAGACGAAGGCCGGGACCCGCTCAAAGCCCGGCAAAACCGGGGCTGAGGCGTCGAAAAGCGTCCGGTGGCCGAAGTCGCCATGGGAGCGCGTCACGATGGTCGCCCGTGGCGGCACGGTCCCCGCAAACACCCCGACCAGCCTGCCCCCGTCCCTGAGTTGTCCACAAAGGGTCTCGGGAAAGACCTCGGTGGCGCCGTTGAGGACGATCACGTCATAGGGCGCCTCGGCCGAATTCCGGCCGGGGTTCGGCGACCCTGATGGTCACATTCGAGAGCCCGACGCTCGCGAGCGCGTCCCTGGCCCTGGCCGCGACCGCCTCGTCGCACTCGGTCGCGGTGACCTTGCCGGCGAGCCGCGCGGCGACGGCAGCGCCGTAGCCGGTCGCGCAGCCCACGATCAGCAGATTGTCACTGGTGCGGATTTCGGCCGCCTGCAGCAGCTTCGCCATCAGCATCGGCTTGATCAGGCAACGCGGAACCGAGCCGCCTTCGGTGACATCGAGATCGAGGTCGAGATAGGCCAGCGCGCGCTTGGCCGCGGGCACGAACACCTCGCGCGGCAGCGCGAGCATCGCGTCCAGAATCCTGTGATCGGTGACATCGGCGGTGCGCACCTGACCATCGACCATCTTTTGGCGCGCGATCGCAAAATCGGACATGGGCTGACCCGTTGCAAGCGGAGGTGAAAGCCTCGAAAGATCGGTCATGTTTGGAACAAGGCCCAGTAAAACGCAACATCCGCCGAACGGTTCAGCCTGTCGTTTGCGGATCTCGTCATCCCACCTCTCGAACATCTGAAAACAGGCCGCCAAACCGCTGTAAAACCAGCGGCTTCCCTTTGATGCCGGACGATGGCGAACGCCCTTATTTCTTCTATGCAAGCCGGATCGGCTTTGTTATACGCTGCCGCTCGCGAGCATTTGCGTCGCCTGTTCCTCGGTAGCTCAGCGGTAGAGCATTCGACTGTTAATCGAATGGTCGCTGGTTCGAATCCAGCCCGGGGAGCCAACAGCTTCAACATTTCCAACACCGTCGGTCTTTCTGTTGAGCAGCGCCTGCGCAGCGCACGGCTCCTCGTCGCCGCGACGCGATTTGCGTCCGGGTTTTGCTCGCCAGGGGCATCCTCGAAAAGTGGAGGACGCAGGGAATGCCGGGCGCCTTGCGCACCCGCAGCCTCGTGGGCAGAAAAGGGTAGGCGGCCCACAAGCAAAGTCACCACAGGTTCGCCGAAACGATCCGGCATTCCCTGCGCAATGGTTTTAACGGTGTCCTTCGCGCTCTCCCCGGGGTACCGGGCTTGCTAGCCCCCGTCGATCATTGACTGTCTCAATGACCTTGATTCCAGCGTCGGGGAATCAGGACCACACGACTTCGCCGTCCGCCTCAAGCGCGCATCATCTCACGCGCCTTTCGCGTCCATCGCATCCCCTCCCCGTTTCGTGACGATCGGCCGGAACGTCCTCCTGTGGGAGGGGACGACTTCTTTAAATCATAATTTCTGTCATTCGGAAAGAGAAATATTTTTGCGAGCGCGCTTGACTCGTCGGGCAAAACAGGCGGCGGCTTTTCGGACGGTTGCCCGACGGGCGAAGGCGCGTTCGACGACTCGCGACGCACAGCGCCCGCGACGTCGGCCGGCCGACGCGGACCTGTGGCTTGCTCGATCGGATCGCCGGGACGACTTGCGAGATGCCAAACATCGTCACATTCGAGACTGCGGGTCCGGCGCAGTCGTGAGGCATCTACCGATGCGGATAAGATGGCAAAAACCGGCGGAAATGTTTCCGAAATCTTGCAGTACGGCCCTTCTTTAAATCATAATTTCTATATTTCGGAAAGAGAAATATTTTTGCGGGACGCGCTTGACTCGTCGGGCAAAACAGGCGGCGGTTTTTTCGGCGGCTGCCCCGACGGGCAAAGGCGTCGTTCGACCATTCGCGACACGCAGCGCACCGGAAAGTCGATCAGTCACGCGGAGCTGCGGCTTGCATGATCGGATCGCCGGGACGACTTGCGAGATGCCAAACATCGTCAAATTTCGAGACTGCGGGTCCGGCGCAGTCGTGAGACATCTACCGATGCGGAGATGATAGCAAAAACCGGCGGAAATATTTTGGAAATCTTTCGCAGTACGGCCCCCGCCCCACCACATCAAGTTCCGTTTTCGCCCGCAACCATCCGGCAGGCTCGAGCGTTGGTGCGTCGACAAAGCCAGTGGAGAGCCAAATGGACCCGCAAACGAAACACGAGATCACGGTGCTCGCGCTGAGCACGCTCGCCGCCATCCCGGTTGCCGCCAGCATCGGATTCGTGGTCGTCAGCGGCCTCGTCGCCTGGTGAGAGAAAGCTGCCCCGACAAGTCAATTCGCATCCTGCAGCCTCCTCCGAAAATCCCAGCGGTCGGTGATGCGCGGGCTCCAGATGCCGTCGATGCGCTCGGGCGAGACGACCTTGCCGATGAAGGGCCCGGTGTCGCGGGAATTGCCGATCTGCACCCAGCGGCCGGCGAGCCGATTGTCGGGGAGAATGATGGCTTCGAGCAGCCAGGTCTTGCCGGCCAGCCGTCCGCTCAAATTGCTGTACATCGCATAGAAGCGATCGCCGACCACGCGGACCGACGCGGTGCCCGAGGTGCCGGACTCCCAGCGGCTGTACCAGGTGCCGTCGAGCGAGTCCGCGTGGCCCGACGTCATTGCGTCCGACCATTGCGGCGCGTTGCGATCGTCCGGACCGCCCGGCATCTGGATGCGCTCGGCGAGCTGCATGACATCGCGGCCGTCGGGCGAGATGACATCGGGCAGGCCGAACGGATTGCGGCTAACAAGCGCGCTTGCGACCTGCGACCAGATCACGACTGCGGCGATCAGCGCAGCCGCCACGAAGAGTGCACGCTTCAGCATTGTCCCCGCCCTGCCTCCGTCCGAATGATCTCACACACCGGTACCACGCCGCGCGTGCCGCAGCCAAAGTCCCCCAAATGGCGGATGCTGCTCAGTTTTCCTTGCGATTGAGTCCTGCGCTGACGACGGCGAGGCCGCGGTCGCCATCGGCAATTTCACGATCTTGCGGCGGTCCTTCACATAGGCGATCGGCACGCCGAACCGCTCGACGGTGGCGACGATGTCGCCGTCGAGATCCCTGTCGCAGTTCATGTGCGTCGGCGCGATGAAGAATTCCGACTCGTCCCACTCGGACCTGAAATCCCAATGCAGCTGCGGCAGCGTCACCGTGCGGTCGAACGACAGCTGGATGCCGCAGACCGCGACCGAATAGATCTTTGGCGCCTGGCTGGTCTCGAGCGGCGTCTTGTCCCGAAGGTAGGCCTCGAGCCGATGGATCGCCTCGGGCATGCTGTTGAACCAGTAGTCCATGTCGTAGCGGCGATAGGCGCCCGGCAAGCCGCCGACCAGCGCGTTGTAGGACAGGTTCTCGTAAGGATGCAGCCGCGCCAGGGTCGCGCCGTCCCACACGAAGCAGGCGCAGATCGCAGCAGCAGCGCCCGCCACGAGCCAGCGTCCGTGCGCCGCGAGCCTGTCGAGCACGGCGTCGAAGCCGATGCCCGCAAGTGCGGCGAGAACAGGCAAGACGAACAGGAAATGCCGCATCCCCGTGAACGCCGGCCCATGCAGGGCCACCTGGCAGGCGAGCGGCAGGACGGCGGCAGCGAGCAGCAGCGCGAGATCGCGCCGCCGCGCCGTCCATGCGAACGGCAGCGCCAGCATCGAAACCATCGCGAGCGTCACGCCGGCCAGCGTGATCAGCGGCACGCGGATCAGGAGATAGCCGGGCACATAGAGCCGCGGCACCTCACCCATCTCGTAAGTATGTCCCTCGAACACGGTGCGGATGGCGTAGTGAAACTCGGAGAAAGCAAACAATCCGCGGATCGGGTTGAGCGGCGACAGCGCGGCCCAGGGCCAGGCCGCGATCATGATGAGCTAGGCCAGCGCCACCGCCGGAAAGGTTTTCAGCGCAGCCAGTCGCCGGCAAAGCGCAGACGCGCCCCGCGCTCCCGCCAGGGCAGCTGGATGACGATCGCGAGCGCCAGATAGACGAACAGCAACAGCCCGAGGCTGCGCACGCCAAGCGCCGCACCGGTCGAGCAGGCCGAAGGCAATGACATCGCGCATGCGCGGCGACGGGAGCGCGCGCGCCAGACGGACGAGGAAGAACGTCGCCGCCATCATCGCAGCGGCAAAGGGAATGTCCTTGGTGTGGTTGAACATCGCGCCATACCAGGCGCCGCACAGGCTCAAGCGCGAGCGCCGCGATCAGGCCCGCGCGCGGACCCGCAACCAGTCGCGCGGTGGCGGCGGCCGCCGCGATGCCGCCGATCCCCGTGATCGCGCAGAGAATGTGGCGCAGCGTGTAGGGATCGATCGGAATGAGCTTGGCGAGGCCGACCGCGATCACATCGAACAGGCCGCCATAGAGATAGAGGTTCTGGTAGGTGAAGAGATCGCGGTCGGCGAAACCGCTGCGGTAATAGGCGATGATCAACTCGCCGTAATGGTGCTGCACGCCCTCATCGTTGGAGATCGCGTAGTCGCGGAAGGTGAACAGCGCGATCGCCGCGATGGCTGTCAGCAACAGGCAGGTGGCGATGTCATAGGGGTTCGACGGGATAGCCGAACGCACCGCCCTCCCCGCGCGGCGGCGCAGCTCCGCGTTACGCGAAGCCTGCGTCGTCAGAAGCGGTGATGTCCGGCCTTGTCCCATCGTCTCGGCAAGCTTCGTCGTCAACACGCTACTCAAATCGTCGCCGGAACGCCGGTTTCCAGCCCAGATTAGCTAGAATTTGTGACCTTTTTCGCGCAGGGCCTGGGTCATGCGCGCCTTGAGGTCGTCGGCGGCCTTGCGGCTGGACTCCTCGCCGATCTGGCGGGTTTGCTCGGCGAGCGTGCGCGAATTTTGCCGGTATTTCTCGCCGGCCGGGCTCGAGTAGAACGCCTCGATGGCGCGCAGCTCATCGGCCGAGAACGTCTTTGCGTAAAGCGCGGCGGCGTTGTCGACCATCACGTTGTAGTATGTGGCGTAGGTGTCGATGACCGTCGGCACCAGCGCATCGAAGTCACGCTCGATCTCGGGGCGGTCCTGGGTCAGCGACGGCTTGAGACCGAGCAGGATTCCCGGCAGCAGCGCCCGGTATTGATCGGGAAGCCTCAGCGTGATGACGAGCTTGCGCGCGGCCGCCGTCGTCTCGGGCGACGGACTTTGCGCGCGCGCCGCACCCGTCGAAAGCAAAAGCAATGTGCCCAGAACGGCCAATGATTTGTACATAGCTTGCTCCTTGAATTCAGCGCGACGCCCGGCTGCGTTCCCGGGATCCGGCTGTTCGCCGAGTCCGGCGTCGACGAACAGGTTCGGGACCTTGTTCGCGAAGTCGAGCGCTCCGGCCACCGCGGTCATGATCGAGAAGCCGGCAAAGGCGACGATGACCTGCTCGAGCCCGCTGTTGCTGTACTGGACCAGCACCCAGTGCGCGCCAAAGGACAGGAACACGCCGATGCAGAACAAGGGGAGCGAGTGCTGCCCGCACAACACCAGCGGCCGCAGCCAGATCGACTTCAGCCCGTTCCAGTCGCGATGCAGATAACGCGAGACGATGAAGGCGATCGCGCAGAAATGGGTGAAGCGGAGCATGTCCAGATCGGTCTTGTCGATCGGATAGATCCGCTTGATCATCCATTTCGGAATCAGCGACTCCAGGAACGCGCTGTGCCAGGTCATCACGATGACGAGGGCAAACAGCAGCCAGGCGACCGCGATGGCGTAGACGATCCGCGACTTCAGGATTTCCTTGAGCTGGCCGACGGCGCCGATGCCGCACCAGGAACCGAAGAAGAAGATGAATTGCCAGCAAAACGGATTGAAATACCAGGTCGCCCCTTTCGGATAGGACGGCAGGTTCCAGTCGAAATAGCGCGCCAGGATGTAGAGCACGAACGAGCCGGCCAGCGTCAGGTTCGGCCGGCGCGTCAGGCCCCAGACCACGAACGGCGCGGCCGCAACGAGGGCGATGTAGAGCGGCAGCACGTCGAGATCGACCGGCTTGTATTGCAGGGTCAGCGCCTTGCCGATCAGTTCGTCCGGATGGGCAAGGAAGTTCGCGACATTGAACTCGTCCTTGTACATCGGATTGTCCCACTTCCTCGCGGTGCGCGCGATCTGCGCCGTGAAGGTGAGGAACAACAGGATGTGGGCGACATACATCTGCCAGGAGCGCAGCCACAGCCGCTTCAGGGCGGGCAGGAAATTGCCGGAGGCGATGATCGGACCGTAGATGAAGCCGGCCAGATAGCCCGAGATGAAAACGAAGAACTCGGCGGCGTCGGAAAAGCCGTAGTTGCGCATCGTCATCCAGGAGACGACGTCGTCGGGAATATGATCGAGAAAGATCATCCAGAGGCCGAGACCTCGCAAAAGGTCGAGCCTCAAATCGCGTTCGACAACGAAAAGGCCTTTGCTTTGATTTGCCATGTCAATCGATCCAGTCGGTTAGCAACTCATGAACTTTCGGATGTCGGTGCAGCGGTGGCAGTCGCCGGCGCCTTCGCGCGCGCCGGGGCAGCGGTGACGCGCTTGTACCACGTGAACGTTCTGGCCACGCCATAGAGGATCAGGATGCCGGCGGCGCCCACGATGAAATGCAGCGCCACGCCGGCATCGAGCTCCATCAGCAGCGCGTAGCCCGCAAACGACAAGGCGACGCCGAGCGCGAAGATCTGCAGCGAATACTGGCCGCAGAGAATCAGGGGCTGCGCCCAGGGCGACCGCAAGCCGGGCCAGTTGGCCGGCACGAAATGCAAGCCCACCACGGCGAGCGCCAGGAAATGCGCAAAGCGCAGGATGTCGAAGTCGGTCTTGTTGATGGGGTAGATCCAGTACGCCAGCCAGCCGGGCACGAAGGCTTCGAGCTGCGGGAAATACCAGGTCATGGTCAGCGCGAACGCCGCAGAGAGGTAGGCGACCGCGAGCCAGAACACGATCGGGGAGCTAAGGATCGGCTGCAGACGCTTGGCGCCGCCCAGCGCGCACCAGGCGCCGAACACGAACAGCAGCTGCCATCCGAACGGGTTGAACGACCAGAATCCGTCCGGATAGGTCGACAAATGCAGGTCGAGCCGGTTGGCGACGATGTAGAGCGCAATCGAGAGGATCAGCGGCAGATCGCGCTTCCATTTCGCCAGCAGCAGCACGAAAGGCAGCGCGCCCATCAGCACGACATAGAGCGGCAGCACATCCATGTTGAGCGGACGGAAGCGCAGGAACAGCGCCTGGATCACGTCCTTGCCGGGTTGCCGGAAGAAATCCTCGACGACCATCTCGTGTTCGTAGAACGTCTTGCCCGAGTAGGCGGTGACGAAGGCGATCTCGGCCATCAAGCAGCAGGAACAGCAGCAGATGCGTGGTGTAGATCTGCCAGACCCGCCGCAGGATGCGGGCGGTGCCGATCACGATGCCCTTCTCGAAGGTCGCGCGGCCATAGACCAGGGCTGCGGTAAATCCCGAAATGAAGATGAAGATTTCGGCGGCGTCGGAAAAGCCGTAGTTGCGGATGGTGAACCAGGTCAGCAGGTCCGGCGAGACGTGGTCGATATAGATCAGCCACAGCGCCAGCCCGCGGAAGAGATCGAGCCGCAACTCGCGCTGGCCGGCGGCGAGCGCGAAGGTAACGGACTGGGTTGCGCGGCGGTTGCGCGGAGACGCGCTCCGCAACCGGAGGCGACCTCGCCCCCGACACGGCATCGGCCACCGACATCACGTCTGTTGGTTGAACAATAGCCATGGCTTCCCCTGCCTGCGGTAAGAGACCACAGGCACATGAAATTTGAAAGTAAGCTGTTGAAATAATGCGCCTCTCGGCGGCGGACGGCCAATTGTCTGCGGCTATAGATACGAGAGCCGCCGCGGCCGGTTTCGGCTCACGAAATGGAGCGTGTCTGGCTGGAAGCGCTTTCGTCGCCGGCCGGCAGCGCATCGAAAAGTCGCGTGGAAGCCGTACGCTCTACGTCAGAGCGAGACTTTTCCGCAGCATGTCCACAGGCAGGCCACGGGGGATTCTCGCCTGCCAGGCAAAGGCTTGCTGCGCACTCCTGCACAGGCTTGGGATGATTTTTCCACAGCCCCTTGGGTTGCCGGCCTTAAGTGCCGTTAGCGGCCAGCCTGGTCCATCGCGGCCCTGCAGGCCTCACTCAAACTGCCCTTGTGACGGTGCAGGCAGGCGGTGATGGCGCCGACATTGGGGATTTCGCCGGCGCAGAGGCGGTAGACGTCGGGCGTGCAGGCCCGGCGCTGCTCGGGCGTGCCGATCGCAAAGGCGGGGTTAACTGAAATCAGGGTCAGTCCGAGGCCGATGGCGGCGGCAAGGGTGCGCGGCGTCATCGGAGATGAAGGGGCCTTTGCGGTCATGGCGAGATTCCCTTGATTTTCGCGAGCGCGCCACGCGCGCCCGGTCCATCTGCCGGAATACGAAAATTAATTTCGGCGAAATGTGATTTTTCTCACACTTTGCGCGCACAGGAACCGACTAGTTTTCGCCGCGTTACAAAAAGAATTCAGTAACCAAACGGGGCAGGATCGGCCGGATCGTTACAATTTGAGCGATCCGGGCAAGCCGGCAACAAAAGAGATTTGCGAGCGTGCTTCCCAATAAGGGGAGTGCGCCATGAGCGAAGTTGAGTTTGATCGATTGCTGGATGCCGTGCGAACGGCCATTGAGCCCGTTCCTGGGGAGGACATCATGCTGGCCCGCTTGCCGCTGTTCAATTCGCCGAAGGCAGCCAACGACAACGGCGCGGCCTGGCCGCTGATTCCGTTCCCGCAAGGCTGGTACGCCGCCTGCTGAAGGCGCGACGCCACTGTTCAAATTTGCCGAGCTAAGCCGCTGACAGGGCTGTTGGAGGCCACGACCAGAATTGAACTGGTGTAAACGGTTTTGCAGACCGCTGCGTAACCACTCCGCCACGTGGCCCCACCGGGGGAAATACCTGAAAAATCAGCGTGTAGATACTGATTTCTCAGTTCCGATTTTCCCGCGCCAACGCACGAAACGCGCACGAAAACGGTACAGATCCCCACAAAAGTCCCCACAGTTTCGGAACCGATCTGCGGGCGCGCCATGCCATACAGAGGCGCACGTGAGCGGTCAACCCGGCGATGCCCGCAATGGCGCAGGCAGCATTGCGTGCAGCTCAGGCGGATAGATCGCAAACAGCTCTCGAAGCGCGTTTTCGCGTCCGCGTTCGCGCGGTCCGATGGTCTCCGAGCACCGCAAGAGATTGATCCGCGGGGTGTTGACAAAGCCAATCACCCACGCTCTCCCCATTGATGTCGCACCTCCGCTGCGCTTGAATACGGCGGGGCTAGGAGAAAGGGCTATGCGCAATCAAGGAACGGCGGCGCTTGGTGCAAATCTCGACTTCTCCAATACCGGCGACTTGCTCGCGAAGGGGCCGGCCGAACGCATCGAGACAGCCCGCATTGCACATCAGCTCACGCGTTCATTGGCTGAGAACGACAGCCGAAAGGTAATGCTGGCTCTGCAAGAAATTCTCAAGCGGTACGATTTGTCAGCGGTAGCGCGCACGACTGGAATTCGTCGGAACACTCTGAACAAGAGTTTGGGCGCGGCAGCCAATCCAACCTTGAGCCGTATATTGATACTGCTGAAGGCGCTCGATATCCGGCTTATCGCAATCTCGTCAGACCAGGAACACACGCTTCCTCGGTCAAACCACGCCAAGCATCGGATCACGGGAAAAGCCGACGCGAGAAAAAAGCCCAACCTGCCGCCGGATGTCGCCCGCGCGTTCGTCAAAGACATGCGCGCGTATTTCGGGGAAAAGCACCCTATTCGCCGCGACGAGATCGCACGCCGGCAGCTTGTCGCCTTGCGAGATTACAATCCTTCCTCGGTGAGGGAGCTACTGCTTCCCGACATTTACGAGATGTTCGAGAAGATCAAGGATGAGGCGTGACGGTTCCCCCGATACGCAACCGAGCGCAGTTTGCGCATGATCTTCGACGCGATCCGGATCAGCCTAGCCTCGTTTCCGCCGCCGAAAGTCGCGTTTTGGCCGCCCTTTCGGCTTTGGCGCGAGTTCCGGCATGGTGCGCTGGACCTCGCGGAATCGCGCCAGCATCCGCTCGAAACTGGCGTTGAGCGTCGCCGCGATCTCGGGCCGCCGCTCCAGCGCCGCGATCAG
This sequence comes from uncultured Alphaproteobacteria bacterium, assembly GCA_963696845.1. GTDB lineage: Bacteria > Pseudomonadota > Alphaproteobacteria > Rhizobiales > Xanthobacteraceae > Bradyrhizobium. The sequence continues at coordinate 74,329 of CAVOLR010000016.1, read as the reverse complement.
CATGCCGGCGGCCTCGATGGTCGACAGCCCGTCGGCGCGCGGCTCGCGGCGCAGCGCGCCATAGCGCGACGGATGCTTGGGGTTCGAGGATCACGCGCTGGCATTTCAGCATCCAGGCATTGCGCCACCACAGCGCCTTGGCCTGGCTCCAGGTGCCGTCGAGCAGCACCACGCCTTCGATGGCGGACAGGATCGCGCGCTGACTGGTCGGCGGCTTCGCCCTTGCGGGTCGAGCGCGACGATCTCCGCATCGGTGTCGAGATCGCTGGCCTTGGCCGAGCCGAGATAGAGCACGGCCCAGCGCGCGGGATCGGCGACAGGCCGGCCGAGCGCCTTGGCGAGGCTCGGCCATGACAGGCCGATCTTCACCACGGCGTTCTTGAAGTGCAGCGCGGCGAGATGCGCGGTGCCGAGCGCCCTGTCCTGCTCCTGCGGATGCTGCAGGATCAACAGCGATATCCGGCTCTCGATCGGCGTGACGGTCTCGCAGATGCAGAGCGGCATCGGCTTGCGGCACTGCGGACACTCCGCGACCGCCTGATCTGCTTCGGATGGTTCGGACATGGGCCGGCTATACGCCGCGCTTAGCCCGCTTCAACCGAACTCATTCGGCGGGCGCACCTGCCGCAGCCGGCGCGGCGCGTCCCCGCAAGCGATCGATCAGGAGATAGATCACCGGCGTGGTGTAGAGCGTGAGGATCTGCGAGACGAACAGGCCGCCGATGATGGTGATGCCGAGCGGCCGGCGCAGCTCGGTGCCGGGTCCGGTCGCGATGACCAGCGGAATGCCGGCGAACAGCGCCGCCATCGTCGTCATCAGGATGGGACGAAAGCGCGCGCGACAAGCCTCGAAGATCGCCTCCTCCGACGACAGGCCCTGATTGCGTTCGGCGTCCAGCGCGAAGTCGACCATCATGATGCCGTTCTTCTTGACGATGCCGATCAACAGGATGATGCCGACAAAGGCGATCACGGTGAGCGGCGTGCCGGTGATCTGCAGCGCCAGCAGCGCGCCGAGGCCGGCCGACGGCAAGGTCGAGATGATCGTGAGCGGATGGGCGAGGCTCTCATAGAGCACGCCGAGCACGATATACATCGCCACCAGCGCGCCGAGGATCAGCAGCGGCTGCCGGCTGCTGGTCTTGCCGAAATCGCCGGCATTGCCGTCGAAGCTGCCGCGGATGCCCTCGGGCATGTGCAGCTCGGCCACCGCCTGCTGGATATTCGTCGTCGCGGTGTCGAGCGGCACGCCGTCCGGCACGTTGAACGACACCGTCGTCGAGGGAAACGCCTGCGAGTGATAGACCGCGAGCGGCGACAGGTCGCGCTTGTAATGCACCAGGGCCGAGAGCGGCACCTGGGTGTCGCCGGTGCCGGCGACATAGATGCGTTCGAGATTGGACGGATCGGTCTGGAATTTCGGATCGATCTCCAGCACGATCACATACTGGTTGCGCTGGGTGTAGATGTAGGAAATCTGCCGCTGCGAGAACGCGTTGTTGAGCGCGTTGTCGATGTCCTGCACGGCGACGCCGAGTCTTGCCGCCATCTTGCGATCGATCTGCAGCGTCAGTTGCAGGCCGCCGGGATCGCGGTCCGCCGAGACATCGGTGACGCCGTCGACCGTCTCCATCCGCTTCTGCACGATCGGCGCCCATTTCTGCAGGAGATCGAGGTCGCTGCTCGACAGCGTGTACTGGTAGTTGGAGTTGCTCTGCCGCCCGCCCGTGCGCACGTCCTGGGCGGCGAACATGAACAGGCGGATGCCGGGCACGTCGAAGATCTGGCGGCGCAGGCGGTCGATCACCTGCGCGGTCGTGATCCCGCCGCGCTCGCTCCGGCGGCTTCAGGCTGATGAACATGGTGCCGCGGTTCGAGCCGCCGCCGCCGGGCCCGCCGGCCCCTCCCGAGCACGGAGCCGATGCCGGCCACCGCCGGGATCGGCCATCACGATATCGGCCATGTGCTGCTGCAGAGTCAGCATGGACTGAAAGGAAATGTCGGCGGAGGCCCGCGTCGAGCCGATGATGAAGCCGGAATCGTCGATCGGGAAATAGCCCTTCGGCGTCTTGACGTAGAGCGTCACCGTCAGCGCGATGGTGGCGAAGAACACCAGCAGCGTGAGCAACGGGTAGAGCAGCACGCGACGCAGCGTCCAGGTATAGAACGCGACGATGCGCGACAGCGAGCCCTCGATCACGCGATCGAGCCAGGTCGCGCGATCCGACGTCGCCTCCTTGATGTAATGCGCGCAGATCATCGGCGTGGTCGTCAGCGACACCACCGTCGACACCACGATGGCGAAGGTCAGGGTCAGCGAGAACTCGCGCAGCAGACGGCCGACGATGCCGTCCATGAAGATCAGCGGCGTGAAGGCCGCGACCAGCGACAGGCTGATCGAGACCACGGTGAAGCCGATCTGGCGCGCGCCCTCCAGTCGCCGCGCGCAGCGGCGCCATGCCGTGCTCGAGATTGCGGTACATGTTCTCGATCATGACGATGGCGTCGTCGACCACGAAGCCGACGGAGATCGCCAGCGCCATCAGCGAGAGATTGTCGATCGAGAAGCCGGCGAGCCACATGCCGGCGCAGGTGCCGGCGAGCGCCAGCGGCACCGATATGCCGGCGGCAATGGTCGGTATCACCCGGCGCAGGAAGGCGAACACCACGACCATGACCAGCACCGCGGTCGCAAGCAGCGTCCACTGCATGTCCTGCACGCTGGCGCGGATGGTGCTGGTGCGGTCGACCAGGGTCGAAATCTCCACGCCCGCCGGAATCCACTGCTTCAGCTCGGGGATCAGCGCCTTCACGCGGTCGACGGTCTCGATCACGTTGGCGTCGCCCTGCTTGGTGATCTGGATCAGCACCGCCGGCTGCTTGTTGAACCAGGCGATCGAGCGGCTGTTGCGCACGGAGTCTTCGACGTCGGCCACGTCGGAGAGCCGGACGAAATTGCCGTTCGCGCTCTTGATCATGATGTTGCGGAACTCTTCCGCGGTGCGCATCTGCTTGTTGAGGCGCGAGCGTCTCGCTCTGCCGGTTGCCGTTGAAGATGCCGACCGGGCCGAGCGGATTGGCATTGATGATGGCAAGGCGCACGTCGTCGGTCGCGATCCCGGCGTTCGACAGCGCCACCGGATTGAGGGAGACGCGCACCGCGGGCTGGTCGGCGCCGCTGACGGTGGCGTCGCCGACGCCGGGGACCTGCGCGATGCGTTGCGCAATCACGGTATCGGCGACGTCGTAGATCGCGCCGGTCGTCAGCGTCTTCGAGGTCAGCGCCAGCACGTAGACGGGTGACGCGGCCGAATTGAACTTGCGGAATTTCGGCAGGGTCGGCAGGTCGCTCGGCAGATCGGACAGCGAGGCATTGATCGCGGCCTGCACGTCGCGCGCGGCGCGGTCGATGTCGCGCCCGATCGAGAAGGTGAGCTGGATGTTGGTGATGCCGAGCGAGCTCGTCGACGTGATCTGGTCGATGCCCGCGATCTGGCCGAGCTTGCGCTCCAGCGGTGCCGCGACCGTTGCCGCCATCACGGAAGGATCGGCGCCGGGCCGCGTGGCCTGCACGCGGATCGAGGGGAAGTCCACGTTCGGAACGGACGCGACGGGCAGAAACTCGTAGGCGACGAGGCCGACCAGGAACAACCCGATCGACAGCAGCGTGGTGCCGACCGGCCTGCGGATGAACGGCTCGGAGATCGAGATCATGGCCCGATCGTCCTCATTGCATGCCCTCGGTCGCGCCCGCGACCGGCGGCACTTCGGGAGCGGCGGGAGGCAGCGCGCGCTCCAGCCTGCGGTTGATCGCGTCGAGGCCGAGATAGATCACCGGCGTGGTGTAAAGCGTCAGCAACTGGCTGAGCAGCAAACCGCCGATGATGGAGATGCCGAGCGGGAAGCGCAGCTCCGCGCCGGTGCCGCTTTCGATCGCGAGCGGCAGCGCGCCGAACAGCGCCGCCAGCGTCGTCATCATGATCGGGCGGAAGCGCAGCAGGCAGGCCTGCACGATGGCGTCATAGGCGGTCATGCCCTTGTTGCGCTCGGCTTCGAGCGCAAAGTCGATCATCATGATCGCGTTTTTCTTGACGATGCCCATCAACAGGATGATGCCGATCAGGCCGATCACCGACAGGTCCTGCCCGCACAGCATCAGCGCGAGGATGGCGCCGACGCCGGCCGAGGGCAGCGTCGAGAGGATGGTGATGGGGTGGATGTAGCTCTCGTAGAGCACGCCCAGCACGATGTAGATGGTGATGATCGCGGCCAGGATCAGCCAGGGCTGGCCCGCCAGCGATTTGGAGAACTCCGCGGCGTCGCCCGCGTAGAGGCCGACGATGCTCGTGGGCATGCCGATCCGCGTCTCGATCGCCTTCACCGCCTCCACCGCATCGCCGAGCGCCTCGCCCGGCGCGAGATTGAAGCTGAGCGAGACCGCGGGGAATTGCGCCTGATGCGAGATCGCCAGCGGCGCGGTGGTGCGCACCAACGTTGCGACCGCCGAAATCGGCACCTGCCCCGCCGGACTTCCCGGCACCGCGGCTGCGCCCGGCACGTAGAGCTTGGACAGGATCGAGGGATCCTTCTGATACATCGGCAAGGCTTCCAGCACCACGCGGTACTGGTTGGCCTGACCATAGATGGTCGAGATCTGGCGCTGCGCGAAGGCGTCGTTCAGCGTGTCCGTGATCACCTGCAGGCTGACGCCGAGTTGCCCTGCCCGCGTGCGGTCGACATTGAGCTGCGCGCGCAGGCCGCCGTCCTGGGATTCCGAGGAGACGTCGCGGAACAGCGGATCGCGCCGCATCTCCGCAACCAGCTTGTTGGCCCATTCCGACACCAGCGCGGCGTCGGTGCCGGTCAGCGTGTACTGATATTGCGAGCGGCTCGACTGGGTCGAAATCTGCACGTCCTGCACCGGCTGGAAGTAGATCGTCATGCCGGGGATCGACGCCACCTTCGCCTTCAACCTGTTCACCACGACGCTGACGTCGTCGACCCGCTCGCCGCGCGGCTTCAGCGTCATCACCAGCCTGCCGACATTGGTGGTCGGGTTGACCGAGCCCGCGCCGATCACCGAGACGACGCCGATCACGTCGGGGTCGGCCTTGATCGTATCGGCCGCCTGGGTCTGCCGCGCCTGCATCTCGACAAAGGAGACGTCGGGGCCGGCCTGCGTCACCGCGGTGATCGAGCCGGTGTCCTGCAGCGGCAGGAAGCCCTTCGGCGCCACGATGTAGAGGAACAGGGTCGCGGCAATGGTTGCCAACGTCACAAGGAGCGTCTCGCGCTGGTGCCGCAGCACCCAGAGCAGCGTGCGCTCGTAGAAGCCGACCATGCGATCGATCAGACTGCTGATCAAGGCGAGCCCCGGCACCGCGAGTTCCTCATGGGCATGCTTGAGGAGCCGCGAGCACATCATCGGGGTCAGTGTCAGCGACACCACCGCCGAGGTCACCACCGCAATCGTCAGGGTCAGCGCGAATTCGCGGAACATGCGTCCGACCAGACCGGACATGAACAGCAGCGGAATGAACACCGCGATCAGCGACACCGTCAGCGATATCACGGTGAAGCCGATTTCGCTGGCGCCGCGCAGCGAAGCGCTCATCGCGCTTTCGCCGTTCTCCATGTGGCGGACGATGTTCTCGATCATCACGATGGCGTCGTCGACCACGAAGCCGGTGCCGATGGTGAGCGCCATCAGCGACAGATTGTCGAGGCTGAAGCCCGCGAAATACATGATGCCGAAGCTGGTGATCAGCGACAGCGGCAGCGCGACGCCGGCGATGATGGTGGCGCGGATCGAGCGCAGGAACAGCAGCACCACCAGCGTCACCAGCACCACGGCCAGGACCAGCGTGAACTGCACGTCGCGGACCGAGGCGCGGATGGTGACGGTACGGTCGCTGACGATGGTGAGATTGACGCCGGCCGGAATCGTGCGTTGCAGCTTCGGGATTTCGGCGCGGATTTGCCGGACCACCTCGATGACATTGGCGCCCGGCTGGCGCTGGATGTCGATGACGACCGCCGGCGTGCCCTGGTACCAGCCGCCGGTGCGATCGTTCTCCAGCCCGTCCACGATCTGCGCGACGTCGCCGATGGTGACCGGGTTGCCGTTGCGATAGGCGATGATGATCGGCTTGTAGGCGTCGGCGGCCGCGATCTGGTCGTTGGCGGCGATGGTGTAGGACTGCTGCGCGCCGTCGAGCGAGCCCTTGGGCCCGCTGACATTGGCGCCCGCGATCGCGTTGCGCAAATCCTCCATCGCGATGCCGTAGGCGGCGAGCCGCGCCAGATCGGCCTGCACCCGCACCGCAGGTTTCAGCCCGCCCAGGATGGTGACCTTGCCGACGCCGGAAATCTGGCTGAGACGCTGCGACAGGATGGTGTCGGCGATGTCGCTCATGGCGCGCAGCGAGATCGTCTCGGACGTCAGCGCCAGTGTCATGACCGGCGCGTCCGCCGGGTTCACCTTGGCGTAGACCGGCGGATAGGGCAGCGTTCGCGGCAGCACGCCGGCCGCGGCGTTGATCGCCGCCTGCACGTCCTGGGTCGCGCCGTCGATGTCGCGGTTGAGATCGAACTGCAGCGAAATCTGGCTGACGCCGAACGAGCTGGTCGAGTTCATCGACGACAGCGACGGGATCTGGCCGAGCTGACGCTCCAGCGGCGCCGTGATCAGCGAGGCGATCACGTCGGGGCTCGCGCCCGGCAGCTGCGTGGTCACCTGCACGGTCGGGAAGTCGACCTGCGGCAGCGCCGAGACCGGCAGCGCGAAATAGCCGAGCCCGCCGCCGATCAGGAGCGCAATGCCGAGCAGCGAGGTCGCGATCGGACGCCGGATGAAGGGTTCGGAGACGCTCATGATGGTGCGCGCGCTCTCACGTTGATCTCACGGTTGCGACTTCGCGGCCCCGGCAGGCGGCTCGCCGCCCGCAGGTCCAGTTGCCCCCTTCTGATCCCCCTCGCCTCGTTCACCGCGTTTGCGATGCTCGCCGTCCTTCGACTGACCGTCCTTGGCTTGACCGTCCTTGCCTTGGCCATCCTTGCGAGGATCGCGGCTGCCTTTCTTGCGCGGCGCGAGGTCGACCGACGGCGTCTGGTCGTTGCTGCCGATGATGACCTTGGAGCCGTCGGCGAGATTGGCGAAGCCCGTCGTCACCACGCGGTCGTCCTGCGACAGGCCGCTCGCGATCACCGCATCGGTCTCGTTCTGCTGCGTCACCGTCACCGGTTTCGCGTGGGCGACATTGTCGGAATCGATGACATAGCTGAACGTCCCGATCGGCCCGCGCTGCACGGCCGAGGTCGGCACCACGACCGCCTTCGACAGCGTCTCGACCTTCAGCCGCACATTGACGAACTGGCCGGGCCAGAGCTGGTAATTGCCGTTGGGGAATTCCGCCTTCAGCTTGAGCGTGCCGGTGGTCGGATCGACCTGGTTGTCGATGCCCCTCAGGATGCCGGTGTCGACCACGGTGACGCCGTCATTGCCGAACACGTCGACCGAGAGCGCGCCCTTGGCCGAGGCCGCATTGACGCGCACGATCTGCTGCTGCGGCAGGCTGAACCACACCGCGATCGGCTGCAGCTGGGTGATGATGACGAGGCCGGTCGTGTCGGCCGCGTGGACGATGTTGCCCTGGTCGACCTGACGAAGCCCGGCGCGGCCCGAGAGCGGCGCCACGATCTTGGTGTAGCCGAGCGTTGCCGCCGTGTTGTCGATCGCGGCCTGATCGGCTTTGACCAGCGCTTCCGGCTGGGCAACCGCCGCCTTCTGCGTGTCGGCCTGCTGCTTCGAGCCGGCATTGGTGGCGGCCAGCTGCTGATAGCGGATCAGGTCGAGGCGCTGATTGGCGAGCAGCGCCTCGTCCTGCGCCTTCTTCGCCACCGCCTGGTCGTACTGCGCCTGATAGATCGCGGGATCGATCTCGCCGAGCACGTCGCCCTTCTTGACGTCCTGACCTTCGACGAAATTGACCGCGATCAGCTTGCCGTCGACCTGCGAGCGCACGGTCACGGTGTTGAGCGCGCGCACCGTGCCGACGCCGTCGAGATAGACAGGCACGTCCTGGATGCGCGGCGTTGCCGCCAGCACCGGCACCGGCAGGTCCGGCCGCGCGCCCGGTCCGCCCTTGGTCGCCGGCTTCTGCTGAAACACGGTCCAGCCGATGTAACCGAGCCCGCCGATGACCAACAGCGTAATGAACAGCGAAACCATGTGGCTGCCCGCGCTCCGCGCAACGCGCGTCGCCGGAGGGCGCGGCCTCTCCCTGGTCTCGTTCGGCTTAAAGAGCATTTGCCGGCCTCTCTATCCTCGGCTCCCAACCGCCCCCCAACGCCTGGTACAGGCTGACATAGGCGAGCAGCCGGGCGAGCTCCGCCTGCCACAGCGAATCTTCCGCCTGGAACAATGTCAGCTGCGTATTTAGCACAGTTACGATGTCGGCAGTGCCGGCCTTGAGCTGTTGTTCGGACAATTGAAAAGCGCGCCGCGAGGCCGTCACGACCTCGCGCTGCAGGCGCAGCTTGATGGTGGTCTGCTTGATCGAAAACAGCGCGTTGTTCACGTCGGCGAAGGCCTGGACGATGGTCTTGCGATAGGTCTGCAGCAGCTCGTCCTGCCTCGCCTGGGTCTGCTCCAGTTGGCCGAGCAGCTTGCCGCCCTGGAAGATCGGCTGGGTGGCCGAGCCGACGAACTGGAAGAAGGCGGCATGCGGCTGGAACAGGGACACCAACGCAGAGCTTTGATAGCCGCCCTGTCCGGTCAGCTGGATGGTCGGATAAGAACTGCGCGCGGGCATTGCCGATATTGGCGGTGGCGGAGGCGAGCTGCGCCTCCTGGCGGCGGATATCGGGCCGCTGGGTCAGGATTTCCGAGGGCAGACCCGCCGTCACCCGCGGGGTTGCGATCGAAGCGAGCGAGCCGCCGCTGATGTGGATGCTCTCGGTCGGCCGCGACACCAGCACGGCCAGCGCGTTGACGTTCTGGTCGAGCGTCTGCTTCAGCGGCGGCACCAGCGCCTTCTGGTTGGCGAGCACGCTCTCCTGCTGCGCGACGTCGAGATCGGTGCCGGTGCCGGCCTGGCGGCGATCTCGCACGGCGTTGAGGATGCGCTGCGCGCTGGCGATGTTGTTCTGCGCGGTGCGCAGCCGATCCTGCGAGGCCAGCACGTTGAAATAGGCGGTCGCGACCGCCGTCAGCGTGCGTCAACGCCGTGACGTCGCGGTCGAAGCGGTCGGCGGTTGCGGTCTCTTCCGCGGCCTGCAACGCGTCGCGGTTGGCGCCCCAGAAGTCGAGCGTATAGCTGGCGCTCAGCGACGCCTTGTAGTTGGTGATCTCGCGACCATTATTGGTCAGGCCGCTGGCGCTCGAACCCGACGTGCGGGAATAAGTCTGCGACCCGTTGCCCTGGAACGCCGGCAACAGCGCCGCGCCCGCCTGCCGCGCCAGCGCGTCCGCCTGCAGCATGCGCGCCACGGCGGCGGCGATGTCGAGATTGACCCGCTGGGCTTCCTCCATCAGCGTGGTCATCTCCGTCGAGTTGAAGCCGCGCCACCAGTCGAGCGCGGGCGGAGCATCTTCCGCGCGCGGACCGCCGTACTTGTAAGCACCGGGGACGTCGAGGGCGGGATCGGGAATGTCCTGGGTCAACACGCAGCCAAGCGAGCTTGCGACCAGGGCGAGCGCTGCGCCCCATCGCGCCGCGCGTGCCATGCCGCGACGGGCGACCTCTCGCCGCTTCACCGCAATCACCGGGGATGGATGGCTCACATCACCCCTCCGCCGGGCCGTTTGCCCGGCATGAGCCGCGGGCCAAGGCGATCATGAGGATCGTGGCCGGCGCGGCGGGGGATGTCGGCAAGTCGTTCACAGCGTGATGCTTTCTCTGGAACCCTGGGGTGCGATACTAGCTGGGTGACGCAAGCGCGGACAGCCCTGCTCACCCTCGCCGGAAACGCGATTCGGACGCGCGGGAACGGCCGCGTTAGCTCAAGAAGTGGCCGTTTCCCAACGGTTTCTTTGACGCTGCCGGACCTGTTGCAGGTTTGCAAGCTTACGAACATTTCATGTGGATTTGGCGCCGATTCCCCGCCCATCCTGCGCCGCTGCGACTGCTGAAACCCCGGTCAATGCCGACCCGTATCTCCCTTGGGCAAGCAACTGGGGGACAAGGGAAATGCGTGTCGCGGTGATCGGAACGGGGATTGCCGGCAATGCCGCGGCCTGGACCCTCTCGAAACGCTATCCGGTCACGGTCTATGACCGCGAACTTCGCCCGGGCGGCCACAGCCATACGGTGACGATCGATTACGACGGCGACGCAGATCGCAGTCGACATCGGCTTCATCGTCTACAACCAGCAGAACTATCCGGAGCTCACCGCGCTGTTCGATCATCTCGGCGTCGAGACCGTCGAAAGCTGCATGAGCTTCGCGGTCACGGCCGATCAAGGCAGGTTCGAATGGAAGGGCGGCGGCGAGAACTGGCTCGAGACCGCGCAAGGGACTTTTTGCCCAACGCCGCAACATCCTGTCGACATCCTATCTCTGGATGCTCAGGGACATCCTCACTTTCAACCAGAAGAGCGTCGAGGACTACAAGGCCGGCCGGCTCGCCGGGCTGTCGCTTGGCGACTACTTCAAGCGGAATCATTTCGCGCCGCGGCTGCTCACCGACTATCTCGCGCCGATGGGCGCTGCGATCTGGTCGGCGCCGGCTTCCGAAATGCTGGACTTTCCGGCCGAGAATTTCGTCGCCTTCTTCAGCAATCATCGCCTGCTGCAATATGACCGCCCGGTCTGGCGCACGGTCAAAGGCGGCAGCCGCGCTTACGTCGACAAGCTCACCTCGGCCTTCCGCGACCGCATGCGGCTCGGCTGCGCGGTCGACCGCGATCGAGCGCAGCCCGCACGGCGTCATCGTGCGCGACAGCCATGGCCACAGCGACAGCTACGATCACGTCGTGATCGCCTCGCACAGCGACCAGGCGCTCGGCATGCTCACCGATGCCGACGAAGACGAGCGCGCCATCCTCGGCGCGATCGGCTATTCGCCCAACACGGTCTATCTGCACCGCGACGATCAGCTTGATGCCGAAGCGCAAGCGCGCCTGGGCGTCCTGGAATTTCCTGCGCTGGCAGCGCGAGGAGACGATGGCCAACGACGTCGCCGTCACCTACTGGATGAACAATCTGCAGGGCATCGACGCCGACAAGCCGCTGTTCGTCAGCCTCAACCCGCCCTTTGCGCCGAAGGACGAGCTGACCTTCGGCAAATACATCTGCGAGCATCCGCAATATAATCGGGCCGCCTTCGCCGCGCAGAAGCGCCTCGGCGACATCCAGGGCAGACGCCGCACCTGGTTCTGCGGCGCCTGGACCGGCTACGGCTTCCACGAGGATGGCCTGCGCTCGGGACTTGCGGTGGCCGAGGCGCTCGGCGCCTACGCGCCCTGGCGCGAGGTGCCCGCCGAACTGGCGCAGGCCGCGGAGTAGTCATGACCTGCCTGATCCCGCCATCGCCAACGAAGCCGCCGCGCTCTATTTCGGCGAGGTGATGCATGCGCGGCTGAAGCCGATGGGGCATCGCTTCAGCTACCGGGTGATGAGCCTGCTGATCGACCTCGACCGGCTCGACGAGGCCGACAGGCTGTCGCCGCTGTTCGGCGTCAACCGCGCCGCGCTCTACAGCTTCCACGAAGCCGATCACGGCGAGCGCGACGGCTCCTCGCTGCGCGCCTATGCGCAGGCTCGCGCGACCGAGCACGGCATCGATCTCGCCGGCGGCCGCGTGCTCCTGCTCTGCTATCCCCGCCTGCTCGGCTACACCTTCAATCCGCTGTCGGTCTATTTCTGCTATCGCGCCGATGGCTCGCTGGCGCTCCTCATCTACGAGGTCCGCAACACCTTCGGCGAGATCCACTCCTACGTGCTGCCGGTGCGATCAGGCGAACTCAGCGCGGCCGGCGTGCGGCAGGAGCAGGACAAGCTGTTCTATGTCTCGCCCTTTGTCGACATGGCCATGCGCTATCGCTTCCGCATCTCGCCGCCGGGCGAACAGGTCAGGCTGCGCATTCTCGAGACCGACCGCGAGGGACCGCTGCTGGCGGCGACCTTCATCGGCCGCCACCGCCGCGCTGACCACGCGGGCGCTGTTGCGCGCCTTCGTCGCGCTGCCGCTGATGACGGTGAAGATCGTCGCCGCGATCCATTGGGAGGCGCTGCGGCTGTGGCTCAAGGGCGCGAGGCTGGTCGCCCGTCCCGATACCGCACCTGCGAAGGCCGATAGCGGCTTGGCGAATGGCGAAAGCCGCGCTTATATTTCATGAGCGACACAGGGCCACAGCGGTTGGCGGACTGCCATGGCGACACGCAATTCCGGTCACACCTGACAACATCGACAACGTGCTTGCCGAACTGCCGCGCCTTGCGCGGCTGGCGCTCGGTTTCGCCGCGAGATTGCGACGCGGCACGCTCGACATCACCCTGCTGGACGGCCGCGTGATCCGCATGGGCGGCGCTCGAGCCGGGACCGGCGGCCGCAGATGACGCTGCACAGCTATTCCTTTGCGTCGCGGCTCATCAACGGCGGCGACATCGGCATTGCCGAGGCCTATCTCGACGGCGAATGGGATACGCCCGATCTCACGCAATTCCTCTATGTGTTCTGCGTCAATCACGACCTGATCCAGACCATGCTCGGCGACAAGCCGCTGGTGCGCTTCCTGCAGATCGTGCGGCACTGGTTCAACCGCAACACGCGGCGCCAGGCGCGGCACAACATCTACGCCCATTACGACATCGGCAACGCGTTCTACTCGGCCTGGCTCGATCCGAGCATGACCTATTCGTCCGCGCTGTTCGAGGACGGCACCGCCGACCTCACCGCCGCGCAGCACAACAAATATCGCCGGCTTGCCGAAGCGATCGATCTGCAGCCGGGCCAGACGGCTGCTCGAGATCGGCTGCGGCTGGGGCGGCTTTGCCGAATATGTCGCCAAGACCTTCGGCGCTAAGGTCGTCGGCCTCACCATCAGCAGGGAGCAGCGCGATTTCGCGCAGAAGCGCATCCAGGCGGCCGGCCTCAACGACAAGGTCGAGATCCGGCTTGCAGGACTATCGCGACGAGCGCGAGCGCTACGACCGCATCGCCTCGATCGAGATGATCGAGGCGGTCGGCGAGCAGTTCTGGCCGAACTATTTTTCGCAATTGCGTGACCGGCTGCTGCCGGGCGGGCTCGCCGGCATCCAGGCCATCACCATCCGGACAGCAGTTTCCAGATCCTACCGGCGCGAGGTCGACTTCATCCAGCGCTACGTGTTTCCCGGCGGCATGCTGCCCTCGCCGCAAATCCTGAAGTCGCTCGGCGAGCGCTTCGGCGTGCCTGTCATCCGCGAGCGCATTTTCGGGCAAGATTATGCCAAGACGCTCGCGACCTGGCGCAATAATTTCCGCAGCGCCTGGCCGAACCTCGACGCCGCTCGGCTTCGACGAGCGCTTCCGCCGGCTCTGGGAATACTACCTCGCCTATTGCGAGGCCGGATTCCTGTCCGGCAATATCGACGTGCGACAGGTCGTCTTCGCAAAGCCGCGTTGAGCCAAGCCCGCCTTGTGCGCTCCCGGATGGGTCCTTTAGGGTCGTTGAAAATCCCTCGAGGAAACGCCAACTGGTTCCGGTATGAGCATCAACAAAGACGTCGTCGAAGCGATCGGCAACACGCCGCTGATCAAGCTCAAGCGCGCCTCCGAGGCGACCGGCTGCACCATTCTCGGCAAGGCCGAGTTCATGAATCCCGGCCAGTCGGTGAAGGACCGCGCCGGCAAATGGATGATCCTGGAGGCCGAGAAGCGCGGCGAGCTCAAGCCCGGCGGGCTGGTGCTGGAGGCGACCGCCGGCAATACCGGCATCGGGCTTGCGGTGGTGGCGAGCGCGCGCGGTTACCGCACGATGATCCTGATTCCCGAAGACGCAGAGCCAGGAAAAGAAGGACATGCTGCGGCTGTGCGGCGCCGAGCTCATCGAAGTGCCGGCGCTGCCCTACTCCAATCCGAACAACTACCAGCATGTCGGCAAGCGTCTCGCCGCGCAGCTGCGCAAGACGCGAGCCGAACGGCGTGCTGTTCGCCGACCAGTGGAACAATCTCGACAACGCCAAGGCGCATTACGACTCGACCGGCCCGGAGATCTGGCAGCAGCTCGACGGCAAGGTCGACGGCTTCATCTGCTCGGTCGGCACCGGCGGCACGCTGGCCGGCACCAGCCGCGCGCTGAAGGAGAAGAACAAGAACATCGTCACGGCCTGCGCCGATCCGCACGGCTTTGCGATGTACGAATACTTCAAGAACGGCAAGGCCAAGTCGACGCCGGGCGATTCCATCACCGAAGGCATCGGGCTCGGCCGCGTCACGCCCGTGATCGAGACCGCCGAGGTCGACGACGCCTTCCTGGTCTCGGACGAGGAAGCCGTCAACGTGATCTACGACCTGCTCGAGCACGAGGGGCTGTGCCTCGGCGGCTCGACCGGCATCAATGTCGCCGGCGCGATCAAGCTGGCGAAGCAGCTCGGACCCGGCAAGACCATCGTCACGATCCTCTGCCGACTCCGGCAACCGCTATCAGTCGAAGCTGTTCAATCCGGAGTTCATGCGGTCGAAGAATCTGCCGGTGCCGGAATGGCTGGAGAAGAAGACCGAGATCGACGTGCCGTTCGAGTAGGTGAGCGCCTCATCGTGAGCGAGCAGCAGCGTCAGTCGCGAGCGCGATGAAGCGACGAAGCAATCCGAATCTTCGACGCGCGAAGACGTGGATCGCTTCGCTTCGCTCGCAATGACGACGACAGATCACCGCAAAATCTGACTCAGGAACAGCTTCGTCCGCGCGTGCTGCGGGTTGGCGAAGAACTCCTGCGGCGTGTTGGCCTCGATCACCTGGCCGGCGTCCATGAAGATGACGCGGTTGGCGACCTCGCGGGCAAATCCCATTTCGTGGGTCACGACCAGCATGGTCATGCCCTCCCTGGCGAGATCGACCATGGTGTCGAGCACCTCCTTGACCATTTCGGGGTCGAGCGCCGAGGTCGGCTCGTCGAACAGCATCACCTTCGGGTTCATGGTCAGCGCGCGCGCGATCGCGACGCGCTGCTGCTGGCCGCCCGACATCTGGCCCGGATATTTCTGGGCCTGATGCGGGATCTTGACCCGCTCCAGATATTTCATCGCGGTCGCTTCCGCTTCCTTCTGCGGGATGTTGCGCACCCAGATCGGCGCCAGCGTGCAGTTCTCCAGCACGGTGAGATGCGGAAACAGGTTGAAACTCTGGAACACCATGCCGACCTCGCGGCGGACCTCGTCGACGCGGCGCAGGTTCGGCCCGAGCTCGATGCCGTCGACCACGATCTCGCCTTCCTGGAATTCCTCCAGCGCGTTGATGCAGCGGATCAGCGTCGACTTGCCCGAGCCCGACGGCCCGCAGATCACGATGCGCTCGCCCTTGCCGACCGAAAGATCGATGTCGCGCAGCACGTGGAAATCGCCGTACCACTTGTTGAGGTGGGAAATACTGACGATCGAGTTCGGCCATGGTGATCCCCTCAATTGCGCCGATGCGCATTCAGCCTGTTCTCGACGAACAGCGAATAGCGCGACATGCCGAAGCAGAACGTGAAGTAGATGATGCCGGTGAAGGCGAAGCCCGTAAACAGGGTAGTTGGCGTCGCCCAGTTCGGATCGGAGAACGAGGCGCGCAGCGAGCCCAGAAGGTCGAACAGCGCCACGATCGAGACCAGCGAGGTGTCCTTGAACAGGGCGATGAAGCTGTTGACGAGGCCGGGAATGACGTGGCGGAGCGCCTGCGGCAGCACGATCAGGAAGGTGGTCTTCGCCCAGGACAGGCCGAGCGCGCTCGCCGCCTCGCCCTGCCCGCGCGGGATCGCCGCAGGCCGCCCCTGACGACCTCGGCCTGGTAGGCCCCGGCAAACAGCGCGGTGCCGATCAGCGCGCGCACCAGGCCATCCACGGTGAAATTGCCGGGCAGGAACAGCGGCAGCATGTAGGTCGCAAAGAACAGCACCGTGATCAGCGGCACGCCGCGCCAGAACTCGATGAAGGCGATCGAGGAGAAGCGGATCAAGCGGAATGGTCGAACGGCGCCCGAGCGCCAGCGCGATCCCGATCGGCATCGAGGCGACGATGCCGGTCACGGAGATGACCAGCGTCACGAGAAGCCCGCCCCACAGCGTGGTGTCGACGACCGGCAGCCCGCCGCGGTCGAGCCCCATGACCGCGATCACGAGTGCGATGCCGGCGAAGGTCGCGACACAGGTCAGCAGCGGCCGCAGGCTTCGGCTGAAGTAGAAGGTCAGCGCGGAGACGACCACCGCGGTGATCGCGAAATCGATCCAGACCGGCTGGCCGCTCGCCTGAATCCGGTCGCGCAGCCAGACCAGAGGCCAGAGCACAAAAGAGATCGCGGTGCCGATCAGCGACGATCAGCTTTCCGAGCAGCCACAGCAATGGCCCGATCACGGGAGTCGAGCGCGTTCGCCAGCGCGTTGCCGGCGCCGATGAGGCTGTCGGCGAAGCTCGACAGCATGGCCGCGATCCAGCTGATGGCAAAGCCGTTGAGACCGCCGCCATGCAGCAGGAAGAACGCCACCACCGGGAATGCGATGAAGAACAGTCCGGCGTTGAGGCTCTTGGCCGGCAGCCGCGGGATCAGCAGCGGCAGCAGCAGCAACGCGCCAGCGCAAAGGTCAGGTTGACCCGCCAGCGCTCGGGCTCGGGATAGAAGCCGTAGATGAACTGCGTGTACTTGGCCTGGATATAGGGCCAGCAGGCGCCGACCGGATGGCCGGCATTCGCCTCGAGGCAGGCATTGCGGTCGCTGCCGGTCCAGACCGCGTCGACCAACAGGAATTTCAGCGCGGGCACCACGGTGAACCAGATCAGCAGCGCGCCCAGCGATCGTGAGCACGATGTTGGTCGGCGAGTTGAACAGGCGCGTGCGCACGAAGCCGACAAAGCCCGTCGTCTTGACCGGCGCGGCGCGCTCGGCGACCAGCGCCTCACGGACGTAGGAATCGGCCGCGACGTCGCTCATGCGCCCATGCTCCGGCCGAGGCGCCATCCGTAGAAACTCATGATCGCGCTGGTGACGAGCGACAGCAGCGAGATAGACGCCCATGGTGATGGCGATGATCTCGATCGCCTGCCCGGTCTGGCTCAGCGCCGTGCCCGTGAAGACCGAGACCAGATCGGGATAGCCGATCGCCGACCGCGAGCGAGGAGTTCTTGGTCAGGTTGAGATACTGGTTGGTCAGCGGCGGCAGGATCACCCGCAAGCGCCTGCGGCACCACGATCAGCCGCAGCACCGAGCCGCGGCTCAGGCCGAGCGACAGGCCCGCCTCCATCTGTCCCTTGTGCACCGACAGGATGCCGGCGCGGACGATCTCGGCGATGAAGGCCGCGGTATAGATCGTCAGCGACAGCGTCAGCGCCACGAATTCCGGAATCATCCGCGAGCCGCCGACGAAGTTGAAGCCTTTCAGCACGGGCCATTCGAACGACAACGGCGCGCCGAACACGAGCACGGTCAACAGCGGCAGGCCGATCAAGAGGCCGAGCACATAGGGCCAGATCCTGATGGCGCGGCCCTGCTGGTACAGCTCGCGGCGCGCATAGCGGTGCAGGACGAACGAGCCGATGATGGCGAGCAGGACGGCCAACGCAAAATAGTCGAGCCCGGGCTGCGGCACCGGCGTCGGAACGATCATGCCGCGATTGTTGAGAAAGAAGCCGGAGACCGGCGAGATGCTCTGTCGCGGCGCCGGCAGCGCCGCGAGCACCGCGAGATACCAGAACAGCATCTGGAACAGCAGCGGCAGGTTGCGCACGATCTCGACATAGCCGCCGGCAATGCGCGACATCAGCCAGTTCGGCGACAACCGGCCGAGCGCGACGATGAAGCCGAGAATGGTCGCAAAGAAAATGCCGATCACCGAGACCAGGATGGTGTTGAGCAGGCCGACCAGGAACACGCGGGTGTAGGTGTCGGAGCCCGAATAGGGAATCAGGTTCTGGCTGACGTCAAAGCCCGCCGTGTTCTTCAGGAAGCCGAAGCCGGAGGCGATGTGCTGCGTCTCGAGATTGGTGCGGGCGTTGACGACGATCTCGTAGGCCGATCCAGGCCAGCACGATCACGAACACGATCTGGACGGCAACGCCGCTCCAGCCGGCAGCGGCCGCCGAGCGCGCGCTTCAGCCGAAGCGTCGAGCTGCAGCGGTGGTGATCGCGTCCGGCGTCTCGATGCTCATCGCCGCAGCCCCCGCGGGCGAGCAGCGATCAGCGGATCGGCGGCGCGTACTGGATTCCGCCCTTGTTCCAGAGCTGGTTGAGGCCGCGGGCGATCTGCAGCTTGGAGCCGGTGCCGACATTGCGGTCGAACGACTCGCCGTAATTACCGACCGCCTTGATGATGCGGTAGAACCAGTCCTTGGTCAGCCCGAGCTGTTCGCCGAGATTGCCGTCGACGCCGAAGGCGCGTTTGAGATCAGGCTTGTCGGATTTCGCCATCTCGTCGACGTTCTTCTGGGTGACGCCCATCTCCTCGGCGTTGATCATCGCAAACAGCGTCCACTTCACGATGTCGAACCACTGGTCGTCGCCATGGCGCACCATCGGACCCGAGCGGCTCCTTCGAGATCACTTCGGGCAGCACGACGTGATCGGCCGGATTGGCGAGCTTGAGGCGCTCGGCATAGAGCTGCGAGACGTCCGAGGTGAACACGTCGCAGCGGCCGGACTCATAGGCCTTGACGGTCTCGTCCGCGCCGGTGAACGCGATCACCTCATACTTCATCTTGTTGCCCTTGAAGTAGTCGGCGAGGTTCTGCTCGGTCGTGGTGCCCGTCTGCACGCAGACCGATGCGTTGGAGAGCTCCAGCGCGGAGTTCACGTTGAGCGACTTCTTCACCAGAAAGCCCTGGCCGTCGTAATAGGTCACGCCGGTGAAATTGGCGCCGAGCGAGGTATCGCGCGAAAGCGTCCAGGTGGTGTTGCGCGAGAGCACGTCGATCTCGCCGGACTGCAGCGCGGTGAAGCGGTCCTTGGCCGACAGCGGCACGAACTTGATCTTGCTCGGATCGTCGAAGATCGCGGCGGCGAGCGCGCGGCAGATATCGACGTCGAGGCCGGTCCAGTTGCCCTTGTCGTCGGGCGTGGAGAACCCCGGCAGGCCCTGGCTCACCCCGCAGGACAGCTGGCCGCGCTCCTTGATGACCTTGAGCGATTGGGCGCCGGCGGGCTGGGCCGAAAGGCCGGCGGCGAGAGCGAGGGCAACTGCGAGGGATACGCGTTTCATGGACAAAGGCCTTTCGGTCGTCTTGGAAGTCGGCGGCTCGTAGCGGGGTGCGTTCGTCGCGACGCCAAGGAGGCCAGCGCCCCCAAATCCGTTGCCGCGAGCCGCCCTCCCTAAGGCAGCCTGCAAAAGCCGGCAATGGATCGAAGGTCGCAGCAAGCCCCTCAACGTGCAGCGACAAAAAGCGTCGCCGCATCACAGAACGACTGGCGAGCCGGGTCAAGGGGTTGACGGCCCGCTTCGATGTCCTGTTAGTAACCCTATCGGCGCTTTGGGCCGCCCGCGCGCGGCGCGCATCGAGAACAGATAAACAACGGCGAACGCATGGATTCCGCTGACGGCCCCGGTGCATCGAACGCGCAAAAGGCCGAGACCCGGCTGGTGACGGCGGGCCGCGACACAAAAGCACAGAAGGGCTTTGTCAATCCGCCGGTGGTCCGCGGTTCCACCGTGCTCTATCCGACCGCCGACGATCTGCACGCCCATCGCGGCGAGTTCCAGTATGGCCGCCGCGGCACGCCGACGACGCGCGCGCTGCAGGATCTGCTGATGGCGCTGGAGGGTCCGCAGTGCGCGGGCGTCGGGCTCGCGCCGTCGGGACTGGCTGCGATCTCGACCACCCTGCTCGCGGTCACCAAGGCCGGCGACCACATCCTGGTCTGCGACAACGCCTATCGGCCGACGCGCAATTTCTGCAACGGCGTGCTGGCGCGCTACGGCGTCGAGACCAGCTAT
This sequence comes from uncultured Alphaproteobacteria bacterium, assembly GCA_963696845.1. Lineage (GTDB taxonomy): Bacteria > Pseudomonadota > Alphaproteobacteria > Rhizobiales > Xanthobacteraceae > Bradyrhizobium. Next base: position 54,225 of record CAVOLR010000016.1, on the reverse strand, counting down.
TTCGATCCGCTGGTCGGCGCCGGCATCGAAAAGCTGTTCAGGCCGAACACCCGCGCCGTGCTGGTCGAGGCGCCGGGCTCGCAATCCTTCGAGATGCCCGACGTGCGCGCGATCGCCGCGGTCGCGCATGCGCGCGGCGCGCTCGTCATCGACGACAACACCTGGGCGACGCCGCTCTATCGCCGCGCGCTCGAACAGGGCGTCGACATCAGCATGCAGGCCGCCACCAAATATATCGGCGGCCATTCCGACATCATGTTCGGCACGATCTCGGCGAACGCCAAGGCCTGGCCGATCGTGGCCGAGACCATCCGCCTGCTCGGCGTCTGCGCCGGGCCCGACGACGTCTATCTCGCGCTGCGCGGCACGCGCACGCTCTCGGTCCGCCTCGCGCAGCATCATCGCGCCGGGCTGGAGATGGCGCGCTGGCTGGAGCAGCGCCCCGAGGTGCAGCGCGTGCTGCATCCGGCGCTGGAAAGCCATCCCGGTCACGCGATCTGGAAACGCGACTTCACCGGCGCCTCCGGCCTGTTCAGCATCGTGCTGCAGCCGAAGCCGCAGAAGGCGGTCGACGCCATGCTCGACACGCTGAAGCTGTTCGGCATGGGCTTTTCCTGGGGCGGCTTCGAGAGCCTCGCCATTCCCTTCGATTGCAGCGAGTATCGCACCGCGACCCCTTGGGCGCCGGGCGGGCCGACGTTGCGGCTGCATATCGGGCTCGAGAATGTCGACGACCTCAAGGCCGATCTCGAGCGCGGCTTTGCGGTGTTCAACGCGGCGTGAGCCGCTCTCGCCATCGCGGATGGAACTTTCCGCCATCACGCCAAGGTGGTGCTTGCCGTCGTCGCCGCTTTCGATCTAGTAAGTCGAAATAGAGAAATGCACGCGTCTCGCGCGTGGGTGGGTGATTTTGGAAATGACTGGCGCCCGGGTTGAGCGGCGGCTTGCGGCAATCCTCGCGGCCGATATTGCGGGCTACAGCCGTCTGATGGGCGCCGACGAGGAAGGCACCCTCGCCCGCCTGAAAGCCTGCCGAAAAGCCCTCGTCGATCCCAAAATCTCCGAATATCGCGGCCGCATCGTCAAGACCACCGGCGACGGCATGCTGGTCGAATTCGGCAGCGCCGTCGATGCGGTCCGCTGCGCGGTCGAGGTTCAGCGCGGCATGGCCACGAGCAATGTCGACATCCCCGAGACCAAGCGGATCGAGTTCCGCATCGGCATCCATGTCGGCGACATCATCATCGATGACAACGACATTTTCGGCGACGGCGTCAATATCGCGGCGCGGCTCGAAGGCATCGCCGACCCCGGCGGCATCTGCATCTCCGACGACGCCCATCGCCAGATCAGGGGCAAGACCGAGATCGCCTATGACGACATGGGTCACCAGTCGCTGAAAAACATTACCGAACCGATGCGGGCCTGGCGTGCGCGTCCCGCACCCAACGCGACGCCGTCCGAAGTCGTCATCGAGCGCGCGGCGCCAACCCTCGCCCTGCCCGACAAGCCATCCATCGTCGTCCTGCCGTTCCAGAACATGAGCGGCGACCCCGAGCAGGATTACTTCGCGGACGGCATGGTCGAGGACATCACCACCGGGCTGTCGCGGATCAAATGGCTGTTCGTGATCGCGCGCAATTCGAGCTTCACCTACAAGGGCAAGGCGGTCGACGTGCGGCAGGTCGGCCGCGAGCTGGGTGTCCGCTATGTGCTGGAGGGCGGCGTCCGCAAGACGGGAAACCGGGTGCGCATCACCGCGCAGCTGGTCGAGGCCGAGACCGGACGGCATCTGTGGGCCGACCGGTTCGACGGTGCGCTGGAGGATGTCTTCGACCTGCAGGACCAGATCACCGAACGCGTGGTCGGCATCGTCGAACCCAGCCTGCAGCGTTCGGAGATCGAACGGTCGCGGCGAAAACCGCCCGAGAACCTCGACGCCTACGATCTCTATCTGCGCGCGCTTCCCCACATGGCTTCGGTGATGCCCGCGGACGCGAAAATTGCCGCGGGCTTTCTCGACCGCGCGCTGCGAGCTCGACCCGAATTATGCCGCCGCCCAGGCCCTGCTCGCCTGGTGCCATGAGATTTGCTTCATGCGCGGCGGGTTCGACGAGGCCGATCGAATAGCCGGACTCGACCGCGCGCGAGCTTCGATTGCCTCGGGGACCGACGACGCCGCGTCATTGGCCGTCGCAGCGCTTGTCATTTCTCACCTTGCGAAGGAGCGGGAAACCGCGGCGAACACCATCGAACGCGCATTGGCGCTCAATCCGTCCTCGGCAGCGGCGCTGTTCTTCGGCGCGCATATTTACGCCTTCAACGGCAACCCGGCGGTCGTATCAACGCACGCGAAGCGCGCGCTGCGCTTGAGCCCGTTCGATCCGTTCTCGTACGAAGCCCACAACGCGCTGGGATTGGCGGCAATCCAGGAAGCCCGCTACGACGAGGCCGCATCGCACTTCGCCAATGCCGTGCAGGCCAATACCCGGTTCAGCACGCTTTATTTCTTTCAAGCCGTCGCGCTGGCGCTTGGCGGACGCATGGACGAAGCCAAAAGGATCGTCCGGCGCGCGCTCGAACTCGAGCCGGGCTTCAGGAATCGCTTCTTCCTGGATATCGGCCTGGTCCCGGCCATTGCGGACAAACTCGTGGAAGGCGCACATCTGCTCGATTTGCCCGATTAGGGCGACGAGGAACGCACGCGCCGCGCGGGCGTTAACGCTTTCGGGCTCCGCAACAAAGCGTTTGATCCCACGCCATTTGGCGATAGCCTGATCCTTCGACTCAAGTCCGGAAGCGCAAGATCATGGGAAGCCTCGTTCTTCTCGACCTGATGGGCGGCGTGGCGCTGCTGCTGTGGGGCCTGCATATGGTCCACAGCGGCATCCTGCGCGCGTTCGGCCCCGATCTGCGGCGGCTGCTGTCGAAGGCGCTGGGCAACCGCTTCCAGGCCTTCGCCGCCGGCCTCGGCCTCACCGCGATCCTGCAGAGCAGCACCGCCACCGCGCTGATCACGAGTTCGTTCGCCGCCGAAGGCCTGGTCGGCCTGGTGCCGGCGCTCGCCATCATGCTCGGCGCCAATGTCGGCACCACGCTCATCGTTCAGGTGCTGTCCTTCAACATCGCCGCGATCGCGCCCGTCCTCTTCATCTTCGGCCTCGTCGCCTTCCGCACCGGGCCGCGCTCGCGGATCAAGGATGTCGGCCGCGTCCTGATCGGTCTCGGCCTGATGCTGCTGGCGCTGCACATCCTGCTGGATTCGCTGGCGCCGGCCGAGAACGCGCCGAGCGTCCGCGTGCTGATGGATGCGATCACGGCCGATCCCGTGCTCTGCATCGTGATCGCGGCCGGCATCACCTGGGCCGCGCATTCCAGCGTCGCGACCGTGCTGCTGATCATGTCGCTGGCCTACTCGCATTTCATCTCGCCGCTCGCCACGCTGGCGCTGGTGCTCGGGGCCAATCTCGGCAGCGCCATCAATCCGGTGTTCGAGGGCGCGCGGCGCGACAATCCCGCGAGCTACCGCCTGCCGGTCGGCAACCTCCTCAACCGCATCCTCGGCATCCTCATCGTGCTGCCGTTCCTGCGTCCGGTCGCGACTTACCTGCTGGCGTGGCAACCCGACCTCGCGAAGCTGACGGCCGAATTTCATGTCGTCTTCAACGTCGCGACCGCGATCGTCTTCATCGGCCTGCTCGATCCCATGGCGGCCTTGCTGAAGCGCCTGCTGCCGGATCGCGTGCAGGAAGCCAATCCGGCGCGGCCGCGCTATCTCGACGAGACCGCGCTGGAGACGCCTTCGCTGGCGCTCGCCGATGCCGCGCGCGAAACGCTGCGCATGGGCGACATGGTCGAAACCATGCTGCGCAAGGTGATGACGGCCATGATGACCAACGACCGCGCGCTGGTCGATCAGGTCTCGAAGACCGACAACGCGGTCGACGGCCTCGACGAGGCGATCAGGCTTTATCTGACCAAGCTGACGCGCGGCAGCCTGGACGAGCGCGAGGGCAAGCGGGCGATGGAGATCATCTCCTTTGCCATCAACCTCGAGCATATCGGCGACATCATCGACAAGAATCTGAGCGAGCTCGCGACCAAGAAGATCAAGCGCCGCTTCCAGTTCTCGCCCGAGGGCGCCGAGGAGCTGTCGGCCTTCCACAAGCGCATCATGGATAGCTTGCGGATCGCCTTCGGCGTCTTCATGTCGGGCGACCCCACGAGGCGCGCAAGCTGCTGGCGGAAAAGGCGGCGCTGCGCAATGCGGAGCTCGCCGCCACCGAGACGCATCTCGACCGCCTGCGCGAGGGCCGGCCCGAGACCATCGAGACCACCTCGCTGCATCTCGACGTGCTGCGCGACCTCCGGCGCATTCACTCGCACATCTGCTCGGTCGCCTATCCCGTGCTGGACGCCGCCGGCGAACTCGCGGTCGCCGCGGACGCCACGTCGCTGCCGGCCACTCCGGAAACGCAGCCGTTGCCGCGCTACCGGTAGGGATCACCGATCCAGCGTCTGCGAACCGCGGCCGCGGTTCTTCCAGATCAGCATGACGTTTCGGATATAGATGATGTTCGCCAGCAACTGGCCGAAGATGATGACCGGCTCGCGCTTGACGATGCCGTAGAGCAGCGTCATCGAGACCGCCGGCGATCGAGAAGAACCAGAACGCCATCGGCACCACGCTGTTGCCGGCGCGTTCGCTCGCGATCCACTGCACCAGGAACCGTGCGGCGAACGCCAGTTGCGCCACCAGGCCGAACGCCAGCCAGAAATCGAACTTGGCGACGAACACGTCGTAGAGATAATTGCTGAGCGCCTGCCCGTATTGAATGAGCATTACTTCACCTCGGCGGCTTGCGGCGTCGGCTTCTTGCGGCGGATCAGCCACCACACGCCGGCGAGATCCATGATGCCGATCCAGAGCCGGTCGAAGAAGCCGTAATTCGACACGCCGGAATGGCGCGGACGATCGATCACGTCGACATAGGCGATCTCGAAACCTTCCCGGCGCATCAGCGCCGGCAGAAAGCGATGCAGCCCGTCGAAATAGGGCATCATCAGAAACACCTCGCGGCGGAACGCCTTCAGGCCGCAGCCGGTGTCGCGGGTGCCGTCCTTCAGGATCGCGTTGCGCACGGCGTTGGCGATGCGCGACTGCATTTTCTTGAAGCCGGTGTCCTTGCGCCCGACCCGCTGGCCGGCGGCAAGCCCGACGCGCGCCCCGCCCTGCTCGATCGCCGCGATCAGGTCGGGCAGGAACGCCGGATTGTTCTGGCCGTCGCCATCGAGCGTCGCCACGATGGCGCCGCGCGCGGCGCGCACGCCGCTGCGCACCGCCGCCGACTGCCCGCCGGATCTGGCGTGGCGGATTTCGCGCACATTCGCGCGCTGCGCACGCGCCGCCGCAAGCCGCTCGGCCGTGGCGTCGGTCGAGCCGTCATTGACATAGACGATCTCATAGGCCCAGCGGCCGTCGAGCGCGGCCGCGATCTCCGCAATCAGCGGCGCGATATTGTCCGCTTCGTTGCGCACGGGCACAACGATGGAAACCGCAACGTCGGTGGTTGTCTTGAGGCAAATCCGGGCTCATCGAACAGGTTGGCGAAGGGGCGCGATGCGCCCTTGCGGCGTCCGCTTCTATGGGGCCGACGCGGCCGGGGCAACCCAAATTGCCTAAAGCGGGACAATTTTGCCGTCGTCCTTGATGTCGAACCCGACCCGCCGCGCGGCAAACCAGTAGCGCACCGCCATCGCGCCGACGATGCCGACCAGCGCGCCGCCGACCACGTCGCTCGGATGATGCGCCAGCAGGACCAGCCGGCTGGCGGCGATCAGCAGCGCATAGAGGAACGCGGCGACCCACCACCGCGGCCAGATCGCCGCGATGGCAAAGGCGAGCGCAAAGGCCGTGACCGCATGTGCGGAAGGAAAACTGAAATAGGCCTCGGTTCCCGTGAACGGCACGAAGTTGAAGGCGTCGGCCTTGCCGCCGACAAAGGGCCGGCCGCGGCCGACGATCCATTTGATCAGTTCGGCAATGAAGACCGGCAGCGCCACGGCAAGGAAGCAATATTCGACACGGATGGCAAAGCGCGCCAGCGCAGGCCGCGCGGTCGATCGCAGCAGCGGATAGGCAAGCGCGCTGACGACGAAGGCCGCCGCCAGGGCCCAAAGCACGTACTCGTCCTTGCCGAAATCGGTGAAGATGCGGACCGGCCACAGCTCCGGCGAGCCGCGCTTCGGCATCAAGCCGATCTCGGTGGCATCGAAGACGAACATCAGGACGATGATCAGCGCGGAGAGGCTTGCCACCAGCCACAGCGAGTGCCGCGCCAGCCGCCGCCGCGCCTCGGCCCGGCGCGAATGCGAGGGCGAGCGGATCAGCGCGCCGGCCGATTGCGCCATCAGGTGCGACAGCTGCGGGACGTAGCCTTCGGACGCGCGCGCCATCACTCCGTGCCTTCGGAACGGAAGATCGCAATCGATACCTGCCTGCCCTGCGAGATGTTGTAGCCCTCGATGCGGGTCGCGGCGTTGTAGCGCAGCCCGATCGCCTCGGCGCGCTGCACGAAGGCGCGCTCGGCGCTGCGCTCGACCAGCGCGAAGCGGCAGCTGCCCTGGCTGAGGAAATCGGCCGCGCCGGAGCCGTCCGTCAACAGTGTCGAGGTGCCCGTCATGAACACCAGGCTCGGCTCGTGATAGCCGGCCGCGGCCGCCTTCGGGCCGACGCAGGTGACGTTGCGCAGCGCGCGGGCGATTTCCGCGCTCGGATACAGCGTGGTCAGCGACGGCATCACCACGCCGAAGACCGCAATCGCCAGCAGCATGGCCGCGAGCACCGCGTTGAGCAGCGAGCGCGGCGCGCGGTTGTCGTCGTAGAGCCACCACGCGAACAGGCCGACGACCATCGCGCCGGCGAAGAACGGCCAGGATGCGAACGCGGGCTGCCGGGTCAGCTTGACCGCAATGACGACGAAGATGATCGAGCCCAGCGCCGGAATTGCGAACCACCAGGCGGCGCCGCGCGCCAGCCAGTTGCGCGCCAGCACCTGCCGCTCCAGCGCGCCGACGGCGAGGATGGCGACGGCCGGATAGAGCGGCAGCACGTAGTGCGGCAGCTTGGTCAGCACCAGCTCGAACACGATCCAGGACGGCACCAGCCAGGCCAGCAGAAATTGCGCGCCGGGCTCGCGCCGCGCCCGCCACACCGCCGGCACCGCCATGCCCGCGAGCGGCGCGCCCGGCCAGAAGGTGATCCAGAACAGCAGCAGATAGAATCCGGGCGGCGCGCCGTGCGATTCCTGCGCGGCGAGTTTCGCCAGCATGTCGCCGCCGAGCGAATCGGTGAAGAAGGTGTCGCCCGCGCGCCAGAAGATCGCGATGAACCAGGGCAGCACCAGCACCAGCATCCACATCAGGCCCCAGACCGGGCGCAGCCGCCACAGCCAGGTCGCGCTGCGGTCGAGGATCGCGAGCATCAGGATGGCGAGGCCGGCGAACATCAGGATCAGCGGACCCTTGAGCAGGATGCCGCCGGCCAGCGCCGTCCAGAAGATCGCGGGCCATGTCCAGGGCGGATGCTCCGGATCCTCGCCGCGCTGCCAGGACAGATAGACCCGCCCCAGCGCGCCCATCGCGGCCACCACCGTCAGCAGCAGCATGGCGTCGGTCTTGGCGAGACGCGCCTCGCCGGCGAGCACGACACAACTGCACATCATCAGCGCCGCAAACGCCGCGCCGCGCCGCGTGACGAAGGCGAGCGCCGCCCAATAGGTGAGCAGGACGGCGCCGGTCGCGCCGATCAGCGAAGGAATGCGATAGACCCAGATGCGCAGCTGCGCGCCCGGCAGCCCGAGCGCGGATGCGGTCTTCACCGCCGCGGCCTGCATCCAGTAGATGCCGACCGGCTTCTTGTAGCGCACCTCGTCCTGGAATCGGATGTCGACGTAGTCGCCGGTCTCGACCATCTGCTTGGTCGCCTGCGCAAAGCGCGCCTCGTCGCGATCGATGGCCGGGATGCTGAAGAAGCCGGGCAGAAACAACAGCGCGGCGCAGGCCAGCAGGAACAGCGTTGCGCGCCAATGGCTGCCGACCGCGAAATCCACGATCGGCACCAGCCCGCGGCTGGATTTCGACGGTTTTTGGGGCTGCGCGCCTGCCCCGAAACGAGGTTGGAGGGTGTCGACCATGGGGTTCCGCATACGCTGAAACCGCTATTGGGACAACCGCTTAAGGCATGATCCGGAAAAGTGTGAAGCGGTTTTCCGAAAAGATCATGCCCAAAAAGCAAGCTAAAGCGCGATGACGGCCTCACGTCATCGCGCTTTGGCGCGACTTCACTGAATTCTGACGACAACTGTGTCCGCCGCGCCCGTGGCGTCGATCACGGTGAGCCGCGCAAATCCCGGCCCGGGCGGATCAATCAGCCGCTGACGGCGGCCGTCGATCTCGCCCGCGGAGACGCCGTTCACCACGACCGTCATCGGCAGCACGCCGCCCGCGACCTTGACCGGCATCGCGGCGGCATCGGCGCCAGCCGAGCGGTCGACATCGATGCGCGAGCCGTTCAGCGGAAACTGGATGTGCGGCGCCTGTTCGCCGCCTGCCCGCACCAGTTCGCCGATGGCGCGGAAACGCCGCAGCGGCAGCGGCAGCTTTTCGTTGCCCGCGACCATCACCGCGCCCTTCGGCGCCTTCGGCAGCGCGACCGGCTGGCGGCCGGTGCGCGCGAACGCATCGAACAGGATGGGCGCCGCCGCCACGCGCCCGATCAGGCCGGGCACCGGCGCGCCATCGGGACGGCCGACCCAGACGCCGATGGTGATGCGGCCGTCGAAGCCGACCGACCAGGCATCGCGATAGCCGTAGCTGGTGCCGGTCTTGAACGCGATCCTGCCGCGCGCGGCATTCTCCGGCGGCGGCACGCCGAGCAGGACATTGCCGACCTGCCAGGCCGCGACCTGATCCATCAGCCGCATCGGCTCGCGGTCTCGTCCTTGCCATCGATGATCTCGCGCAGCGGCTTGGTGGTGCCGAGCCGCGGCAGGCCGGCATAGAGCAGCGCCAGATCCTGCAAGGTGACGCCGACGCCGCCGAGCCCCATCGCCAGCCCCGGCGCCTCGTCCTTCGGCAGCACCAGATTGGCGCCGGCTTGCCTGAGCCGCGACGACAGCCGGCTCGAGCCGACGCGGTCGAGCAGCGCGATCGCGGGCACGTTGAGCGAGAATTGCAGCGCGCGCTTCACCGGCACCGTGCCCTGGAACGTCATGTCGAAATTCTCGGGCGCGTAGGAGCCGAAGCGGATCGGCCGGTCGTCGATCAGGCTCTCGGGATGGACGAAGCCGTCCTCGAAGGCGAGGCCGTAGATGAACGGCTTCAGGGTCGAGCCGGGCGAGCGCACCGCGCGGGTCATGTCGACCTGCCCTGCCCGGCTCTCGTCGAAATAATCGGCGGAGCCGACGCGCGCCAGCACGTCGCCGCTGGCATTGTCGACCACGATGATCGCAACCGAAATGTTTTGCCCCAGCGCCAGCGCGCGGTCGCGCGCCAGCGGCTCCAGCACCTTCTGCAGGTTGGCATCGAGCGTCAGCTTGATCAGCGGCGCATCTTTCATCGCCGCCATCGCGGCATCGGAGGAATGCGGCGCCAGGATCGGCATCTGCTTGCGCAGCTTCGGCACCGCGACTGCCTTGGCCTGCGCGGCATCTTCCCGGGCGATCTGATGCTCCTCGACCATGCGATCGAGCACGCGGTCGCGCGCGGCGCGCGCCACCTCGGGATAGCGGTCGAGCCGGCGCGTCTCCGGCGATTGCGGCAAGGCGACCAGCAGCGCGGCCTCGGCCAGGGTCAGCCGCTTCGGCTCCTTGCTGAAGTAGGCGATCGAGGCGGCGCGGATGCCCTCGAGATTGCCGCCGAACGGCGCCAGCGCCAGATAGAGGTTGAGGATCTGCTCCTTGCTGAGCTGCCGCTCGATCTCGATCGCGCGCACGATCTGGCGCAGCTTGGCGGAAAGCGAGCGATGATGGGCCGGCTCTTCCATCAGCCGCGCCAGCTGCATGGTGATGGTCGATCCGCCCGAGACGATGCGGCCGCGTGAGGCGAGTTGCCAGGCGGCGCGCGCCAGCGCGATCGGATCGACGCCGGCATGGTCGTAGAAGCGCTGGTCCTCAAAGGCGAACAGCAGCTTCAGATAGGTCGGATCGACGTCCTTCTTCGCATCGACCGGCAGCCGCCAGCGGCCGTCCTTCATCGCGAAGGCGCGCAGCAGCTTGCCGTTGCGGTCGACGATGGTGACGGAGGTTTGCCTCGCCTGCTCCAGCGGCAGCGGCCCGAGCGAGACGACCCATGCGGCGAAGGCGGCGGTCAGCAACAGGCCGACAGCGGTCGCGACGGCCGCTGCCCGTCCTGATCCGCCACCGGCGCGGTGCCGGCGCTATCGTCGCCTCATCGCTCATTTCGCCGGACGCACCTCGACCGTTCCGGTGGCGCTGCGGCCATAGCGCGAGGGATTGTACATGTCCTCGACATAGGCCTGCGGCAGCACGTATTTGCCCGGCGTCACCGCGCGCACGACATAGGCGACGGTGAACACCGATTTGGAGTCGGCGGCGCGGTCGACCGCCGCGGTGAAGCGGTCGTCGCGGAACTGGGCGTTGACCGGCTCCTGGCCGTCCTCGATCCAGTCCAGCGTGCCGCTGTCGCCCGAGGACACCAGATGCGGGTTGTCGATCTCGAATCCCGCCGGCAGATAATCCGACACCATCACATGGGCATATTCCGGCTTCGGCTCGGTGACCCTCAGCACAACGGCAAAGCGATCGTTCTGTTTCGCCTTGCTGACATCGGCCGGCTTGCCGTCGAGCGTGAAGTAATTGCGCTCGATCTTGAAGCCGTTCGAGGCCGCAGGCTCCGGCGTGACCGGCGCGCCCGACACCGAGACCACCGCCTGCAGCGGCGCCTCGCCGGTGTTGGTGATGCGGATCGGCTGCGCCATCTCCGCGGCCTTGTAGTTGCGGAACAGCGCCGCCTTGATCGCCTCGCCGTTGAGGTCGAGCGACAGCGTCTCCTTGGCCAGCGCCCGCGCCGCCAGCACCATCCAGGCATTCTCCTGCGTGGAGGTGTAGGGCGTCAGCCCGCGCGCGGCTTCGACCCGCAGCACGGCCTGCGTGATCGTCGCGCGCGGCGCGTTGCCCTCGGCGCCGAGCGAGACCAGCGCCGCGGCATCGCGCAGCGCCGAGCCGTAATCGGTGCGGCCGAACTGCAGCACCGGGCTAGGTGCGAGATCGCCGAGCGCGGACGCATAGACCCGCTCAGCGCGGTTGCGGTCGCCGACCAGCGCCAGCGCCGCCGCAAGCTGCGACTTCGCGATTGGCGTTGCGATATCCTTCAGCTTGGTGTCGGCGAGATAGCGCAAGTCGCCGATCGGCGCCGCGCCATTGCGCGCCAGCACGTAGAGGCCATAGGCGAGATTGCGCCCGCCGTCCTTCTCCGGTCCCTCGGCGTTCACCACCGAGTTGCGGATGCGGTCGAGCGCGTTCTTGAACAGCACGTCCGGCACCGCAAAACCCTTCTCGCGGGCGCGGGTCAGGAAGTCGGTGACATAGGCATCGAGCCAGGCGTCGTCGCCGCCCGCCAACCACAGGCCGAACGAGCCGTTCGAGCCCTGCCGCGCCAGCAGCCGCTCGATCGCATCCTTGATGCGCTGGTCGATGTCGTTGTCCTGCGCGAGCTTGGCGCCGGCCGCGAGCTCGTTGACATAGAGCAGCGGCATGGCGCGGCTGGTGATCTGCTCGGAGCAGCCATGCGGATAGCGGTCGAGCGCCTGCAGGATGGTCGCGGCATCGAGCGCGGTCGAGAGCGACGCCGACAGCGACACGCGGCCGGTGCCCGGCACGAGATCGCTAGAACATATCCGCGGTCAGCGTCAGGCTCTCGCCCTTCGCCAGCGTGCGGATCGAGCGCCGCGCCAGGATTTGCGTGGCCGGCTTGACGTCGAGCGCATAGTGCCGCGCGAGAGCGAGCCCGTTCGGCCCCTTGATCTCGACATCGAGCTGCGCGGTGCCTGAACCGGCGGCATCGAGGCCGAGCGTCGTGGTGCTGCGCTGACTGGCGGCGAGCTTCAGCGTGGTCGATGCATCGCCGCCGAGTTTCACCGGCCCGGTCGCCTTGACATTCAGCGTGTAGTCGCCCGGCTGCGCCCTCGACATTGTCGAGGTCCATGCTCATGGTGCCGTGATCGCCTGACAGCAGGAAGCGCGGCAGGGTCGCGGTCAGCACCACGGGATCGCGCACGGTCACGTCGATATTGGCGCGGCCGAGTTTTGTGGCGCTCCACGCCACCGCCATCACCCGCGCGGTGCCGGCGAAATCGCCGATGTCGAAATCGATCGACGCCGTGCCGTCGGCCGCGACCGTCACCACGCCCGAATAGAGCGCGAGCGGCTTTTGCGTGGGCGGCGCGCCCTGCAATTCGCCGCCGGCATCGCCGCCGGATTTGATGGCGCCGCAGCGTGCCCTGCATGCCGTCGATCAGTTGCCCATAGAGATCGCGGATTTCCGCGGTGAGACGGCGCTGGCCGAGATAGTAATCATCCGGCGCCGGCGGCTTGTAATTGGTGAGGTTGAGGATGCCGACGTCGACGGCGGCGACCACCACCTTGGCGTCCTCGCCGGGATTGAGCCCGCCGAGCTTGACCGGAATCGTCAGCTTCGAGTTCGGCCGCACCAGAGCGGGCGGCGACAGCGCGACCTGCAGGGTGCGCGCCTGCTTGTCGATGCCGAACCATTTCAGGCCGATCGCACGGCCGGGCATCCGTTGCGCGGCTCGCATCGAGCGGACGGCGCAGGGTCGCCATCACATAGGCGCCGGTGCCCCAGTCCTTGCCGACCGGAATTTTCACCTGCGCGGTGCCTTCCTTGACGTCGACCGTTTGCGTCGTCAGCAGGCGGTCGCCGAGCACGTTGACGGTGAGCTTGCCGGCCGTGCGCGCATTGACCGACACAATCATGGTGTCGCCGGACGCGTATTGCGGCTTGTCGATCGAGGTCTCCAGCAGGTCGGGCGTGTCGGCGCTGCCGTCGGAATACCAGCCGACATCGAACTGCACCGAACGTGATCGGGCCGTCGGCTTCCGTCGACTTCACGTCGAGGCGATAGCGGCCGGGCTGCGGCTGGAACGAGAGATGCGACGGCTTGTCGGCGGCGATATTCAATTCGCCGTCGGCAGTGCGCGTCGTGGTCTTGACCGGCTCATACTCCCACGTCGAGTCGCGGCGATACCATTGGTAGCGCGACTCGATCTTGAGCAGCTCGTAGCGCAGGCCCGGCCGCGCCAGCGTCTTGCCGTCGGGCGCAGCGAACAGCACGTCGAACTCGGCCTTGTCGCCTTCCGCGACGTTCTTGTCGCCGAAGGCCGGCTTGATGCCGATCTGCGCCGCGGCCGGCACCACCGGCAGCACGATCTTGCGCTCGACCGCGCGGCCGCCGGCTTCCGCCATGCGGATGAAGATCTGCGCCTCCTGCGGCCGCGACGAGGTCGGCGGCTTGGCCAGGCTGACCGGGAAGGTCGCTGCTGCCCTTGGCGTCGGATTCCGGCAGGCCCTCGATCGGCGTGCGCTCGTTCGACGTGGTCTGCTCGTCGGCGACGCCGAACTGGTAGCCGGGGAAGCCCGGCCGGCCGGCTGCCGGCGCGACCAGCATGTCGCCCTCGAGCTGCAGGTTGGAGGCCGGCGCGCCATAGAGGAAGCGGCCGTCGACCTTCAGTTCCACCGGAGCTTGAGCCGTGATCGCCTTGTCCTTGGAAGACAAATCGAATTCCAGCCGCTCGGGGATGTAATCCTCGACCATGAAGGTGGTCTCGCCGACCGCATTGCCCTTGGGGTCGACGAAGGCCCGCGCCCGCCAGGTGCCGGCCGGGACCGCCGAATTGAGCGGCACGGCCAATGACCGACCGCCCGCGCCCTGATCCGGCAGACACGGCGCGGCGATATTCGACGCCATCGGGGCGCTCGACCACCAGCGTCAGCGGACCGCCGGTGACGGCATTGCCCTGCCCGTCCCGCAACAGCGCGGTGAGATACACCGTCTCGTTGGAGCGATAGACGCCGCGCTCGGCATAGACGAACGCGTCGGCGCCCGTGGGCACCGCGCGGCCGGACACGCCGCGATCGGTCAGATCGAACGCGTTCGATTTCAGACTGAGGAAGGCGTAGTCGGTCTTCTCGCCCGCCACCGTCAGCATCGCCGGCGACAGCCCGCCCTCGCCGCGCGCCAGCCCCGCCTCGAACAGCACATGACCGGACTCGTCGGTCTTGCGGGTCGCCAGCACCTCGTTGTTGCGCGCGATCAGCCGCACCTCGGCGCGCGCCACCGCATCCGTGGAAGCCAGCGAATTGACGAAGACATGGATGCCGTCATTGCCGGAGAAAGCGGAGATGCCGAGATCGGAGACGATGAACCATTGCGTGGCGAGCTGGTAGTCGTCGTCGCTGCCGGGGTTCTTCGCCGCCGCCGTCATGACATAGACGCCCGGCTGCAGATCGCCGAGCACCTGGTCGACCGGGAAAGCGGTGGTGACCTCCTGGTTCAGCGTGGTCGCGGTGGCGAGCTCGCCGGTCCAGACCTTCATGCCGCGCTCGTCGCCGAGATCGGAGAGCTGGTAGCGGCTCAGCGGCCGCTGGAAATCGCTGTCGATCACCGTGTTGATCAGGTTGCGGTCGCCGATCCGGAACACGTTGACGAGCACGGCGGGCGTGTTGACGCTGACCACGGGAATGCCGCGCTGGCCGGTGCGCGGCAGCACATAGGCGCGGCCGGTGAAGCGCACGAACGGCTTGCGGTCGCGGACATAGATGTTGAACTCGGCCGATTTCGGCAGCCCCTCCTTCACGGTGGACGGCAGGCCCGCGCGCAGATTGATGTTGTAGCGCTCGCCGTGCTTCAGCCCGTCGACGCAGAGCTGCTTGCCTTCGGAGGTGATCGCCGGCTTGTCGTTGCCGGCGAGCGCCACGAACGGCGAGAAGTCGAAGCGCTTGGCGAGATCCTCGGAGAACTGGAAGCAGGCGCGCGGCGAAGCGGAATCGGAATCGACGCTGTAATCGAACAGCCGGAAGCCGTGCTCGTCGCGCAGCTTCTCATACTGGCCTCTGATATCGGCGACCTCGCGCAGGTCGAGCGACAGCCGCGAGACTGTCCAGCGCCGGCCGCCACAGCTTGCGCTCCGACAGCGCGCGGCCGAGCACGGCGAGCGCATCGGCTTCGTCCTGCGGGCTGTTCGCGCGCTGATAGGCGATATAGGCCGCGGTCGAGGCGCGCTCCATGAAGAAGGTCTGCTCGCTCGTCGGTCGACGGCCTGATCTGGAAGATGGTGCGGGCGAGCTTGAGCCAGTTGCCGCTGTCCTCGGGCGCGACGGTCGCGATCTGGCCGAGGATCTGCAGGCCCGAGCGGAAATCGTTGCGCTTGAAGGCGGCGTCGGCGTCGCTCTTGAGCGTCGCTGATGATTTCGAGACCGGCCCCGCCTCGCTCTTGATCTGCGCTTCCAGCTTGATTGCGGAATCCGCGAGGTCGTCGCGCTTGAAGACTTTATCCGCTGCCAGCGCCGAACTCAGGCCAAGCGCCAGCGTGGCGCAGAGAGTGGCGGCGCGAACCAGACCGATCATGGGAGAACTCCGTGAGCGGCAGCAACGCCGCGAGGCAAATAGAAGTGCGCGAAATGGTGACGAACTCGTGGCGGCCGAGCAAGCGTCGCAAAAAGTCGCATACCGCATGGCCAAAGCCGAAAGTCCCGACCGGCCCGGTTCAGCTAGATGAACGAGGCGGATACCGTGAGGGGCGAACTGCAGGCAGTCCCCCGCCCCCTTTAGTCGCGACTTGCGGAAAACCGGTTCGAACGGGCTTTCCCGGGAAGCGGATTTTTCATATTGGCAGTGCTATGAAGGCGCCGCGCCAAGGTCAGGGGCATGATCCTGCGGAGCCAAGCCTGCACTTGATGCGGGGTGGGTCCCGGTTTCCGACAAGATCATGCCCGAAAGACGGTCCCGTAGCTCAACTGGATAGAGCATCAGATTTCTACTCTGAGGGTTGCAGGTTCGAATCCTGCCGGGATCGCCAGCGGGCATGGGTCCGTTCCGAACACATGGGTTACGGATTATTCCGGGAAATCAACCTCCGAACTTGAACGATAGCCCTGCTCTAACAACGTCGATCGTTTGGTTTCCGACAGTGTCGGAGAAGCTCAAGTTCACGGGTCCGGTAAGCACATTTGCAGTACGTGAATGGCCGAAATCGTAGTGCAGGTATTCTAACCGGGCGATCCAATTGCTCTGCGCGATCCTAGCCTCAACTCCGACTCCTAGAACCCAACCAAACAGGTCTACCGGCTGCGAAACCCATTGTGTCTGACTTATGAGCGGCGGCGTCGCCGTAGTGATCGAAGAGAAAGTCTGATCCGTTCTCTCCCAGCCCAGGCCCCCGGTCCCGTACAATAACCAATCGGGACTTGGCGCAAAGCCGAGACGCCCTCGGGCGGAACCAAGCAGTTTGATGTCGTCGCCGTACGTCCCAATACTCATCGCGAGTCCAGGCGTGCCCGTGGTGCCGCTGGCAGAGCCCCTGATGCCGGTAGCGCTGGCGTCCAGTTCGAGACCACCCACCATCGAGCCATACTGCCAGTTGTAACCAACTTGGCCGCCCGCCATCCAGCCGTGGGCATGTATTCCACCGATCGTAGTGTCGCCGAACGAGAAAGAAAACGGGTCATCCTTCCAACCATATCCGCCGTGACCGCCGATATAGAACCCGCCCCACGATTGAACCATCGGAGCGGTGGCTTTCACTGGGAAGTCGGCCGCCGAAGCCGCTCCAGACGTTAGACGAGAACCGAAATTGCAAGGACGATCTTCTTCATGAGTAGCCCCCCAAGTGATGCGCAACCTGCGCTTGATGACGTGCCTGGAGACTATTCTGCCTTGAAGCGCCCAGATGTGTCTGGAGGGACACATTCCTAAGGGAAAGGCGCCGGTTGACGCGCCGAAGATCGTCACGCGCGGTGCCGATTTCGAGCCCTGCCGGGATCGCTAACGGTTGTGCCGAAAGAATCCGAGTGCGCGCAGACCAACTATCCAACGACGACGCCTCGTTGATGGTTCGGTAATCTTATCGATCCAAAGTCCGACCAGTCAGTTGTGTTGGAGTAACCCGGTGCTTGATTTTGAAGAGCTGCGCGAGCTCGCAGCCGATGTTCGCGGTTTCATCGACCTCGCCGACGACAAGGCTGCCGCGCTACGGGACGTCATTGCTGCTTATGACGTCGTGTTGGCGATCTACCCGTCCGAGGACGAGATGGGTCTCTACCTCATCAAAGGCGATCCCATCCTCGATCAGATCGCCAAATCGCAGACCAACGCGTTTTACAGTCATACGGCAATCGCGGTTCCCGACCTCGACCACGCCATCAAGCTGAAGCTTCTGACGGAGCCTCCCGTCTTCGACCAGGTGGCGGCTTGATCGACACGAGCCGACAGATTTCCAGCGCTCGTTGATAAGGCGCACTTCCGCTTTCATCACCAAGGCGATACCCTCGCTGTCGGGGGCATCAATGGTCATCATACCGGGCTTCATCGTCAGCCTGCTGACTTTTCCGGGAGTTGTGGTCCACGAGTGGGCTCACAAGATCGCCTGCAATTTCTTCGGCGTCCGCGTCCTGAAGATCGCCTATTTCATATTCAATTTCAGCCTGGTCGGCGGTGAGGCGGGCTACGTCATCCACGAACGACCGTCGCGCTATCTCGAGTCGTTGTGCATCAGCGCGGCGCCTCTCTTCGTCAACACCGCCGTCACGCTGGTATGTGGGCTGTTGGCCTATACCTCACACATTCACCGCGCAGGTCCGCTGGAAGCCCTGTTTCTCTGGCTCGGGTTCTCGATTGGAGTCCACGCCTTTCCCAGCAACCAGGATATGGCCAACGTGAACCAGCATGCGAATCGCGAGCACTTCCTGATCGGCGCACTCTCGCAAACGCTTTATGCCGTGATGATCGTTTTGAATTTCCTGAAGCGATTCTGGCTGGATTTCGTATACGCATATGTCGTGATGCGATTAGTGTACGGCAATCAGCTTTGATACCTGCGCTCTCACCCGCTCAATTCGCGGCCGACATTCGCAGCACCTTGTAGCCATCGCGTAGCGCGATGGTTTCCACCCTTGCGAGGCGGTCCAGCCATTTTTCATAATTGAGATGCTGACGCAGAACGATGCGAACATCGCCACCGGGCCGGCATGCCTTGACCATTCGCTCGAACAGCGTCTTCAGCGTCGCGCTACCGGCGTGGGTGGGTGGATTCGACAACACGGCATCGAAACTTTGCGGCGATAACTCCGACAGGTCGAATGTGAGCAACGAACTGCCGACGAAGCCGGCACTCGCCAGGTTCTCGGTGGTGAGCCGAAGCGCCCGCACGTCGGTGTCGGCATAGGTGACGCGGCCGCCTCGGCCCGCCGCGACAATCGAAATCGGTCCGTAACCGCAGCCTACATCCAGAACATCGCGACCCTCGACGGGAGGAATGTGCTCGAGCAACAGCGCGGTGCCGATGTCCAGCGCTTCTCCGGAAAACAGTCCCGGCCAGGTTGCGAGAGCGTAGCTGCGAGAGGATACCGGATCGGTGCATGCAACCGCCGGACCGTAGGGCGGCTCCGGGATTGCGCGCCGCGGACGCATGCATCGAATCCACGACACCTTGTCCGGCCGACGGTCGACGTCGCCAAACCACTCCTCGGCAAACTTGCCAAGGCGCGGCGCCAGTTTCCGGTCGCGGACCAGCAGGAGCAATTGCCCATCGGCCGCCAACCGCTGCGCCGCCACAGCAAGGTCGTATCGGATCTGCACATATGACTCGTGCGAACTTGCCTCCATGACGAGACAATGGATCGGCGCCGGGAGGTCGGCGAGCTCACAACATCGCCATCTGGTCCGCTGCGCTTGCATCAAGCGCCCGACATCGAAGTCGACGGCAAGGGCATTGGTGCTCAGATCGGGGCCGAGGCGGAAGGCTACGTCGGGGGAATAGCCGGAAATGATCCGCGAGACGGCATCAACGGCGCGGTCGGCTCCGGCCGGTTTCGCGGATTTCCGTGCAAAGCTGGTCAAGCGGGTTTCCTGTCCTACCAGAAATTCCAAACCGGATCCGCATCATGTCATTCAGCCTGTTCGTACGGCCGGCACACGCGCGAAGGCCACCTCGAGCCGGCAAACCAGGACAACGCGAATGTCATGCTGATCGAAACCGGCATCGGGATCAAGATCGCAGACGAAACGGCGAGACCGCACGGTCTGTCAGGCCGTCATCGGCTCGCCGCGCGTTGCGGCGGGCTACCCGTCGGTTGGCCGCTGGCGCAAGCGCGCAGCGCCATCGATCTCGCCAGTTACTGCTTCCCCTCCGGCGCCAGCGATAGCGGCGCGGGTGCAGCCGGCTTGGGCGCAACGACCTTCGGCGCCGCTGGCTTCTTCGGCGGCGGCACGGCGGCCTGCGCGTTGCGCACGCTCAAGCCGTCCACGCGCGTCGACAATTGCGCGACCGCATCCGCCAGCCGCTTGATCTCGGCGCCCTGCGCCTGCAGCAAGTCCTGATTGCGCTGCGCGATGACCGCCGCGCGTTGCTGGGCTTCCGTCAGATTTTTCAGCAGGGCATCCTGAGCGGCAATGGCCTGTTGCGCCGGCATTGCCTTGGGCGCCGCCGTCAGCGCGCCCGTAATCAGTTCGCCGCCGGCATAGCCATGCCAGGCGAACGCCGCGCCGGAGCCGGTCGCCGCGAGCACGACGCAGATCAGCGCATACACCCGGAAGCGGGGCCTGGGCGCTTCGTCCTCGAACTCCTCGTCCTCGAATTCGTCGTCGAACTCGGCCGCGTGGCCGCTGTATTGGTGACTCACCCACTTAACTCCCAAGCGCTGACGCCCCATTCGGCGCAGCAAATATCAAGGAAAAGTTAAAAATAAGGACGGGGAGCCATCTTGAGAGTTCCATCGGCTTGCATCACCCTCTCCGTCACTGTTCGGGGGAGAAACCATGCCATTCGCGCGCAACGGCGGCGTCCGCATCCATTACGAGACCGCCGGCAGCGGACCGGCGCTCGTGCTTCACCACGGCACGATGGGCAGCGGCCCGGATTGGGTGGACCTCGGCTATGTCGAGGCCTTGCGGGATCGGCACACCGTGATCCTGATCGACGCCCGCGGCCACGGCCAGAGCGACAAGCCGCACGATGGCGCCGCCTACGATCTGGCCCTGCGCGCCGCCGATGTCGTCGCCGTCCTCGACGATCTCCGCCTGCAAGCGCGCCGACTTCCTCGGCTATTCGATGGGCGGCTGGATCGGCTTCGGCCTCGCCAGGTATTTTCCGGAGCGGTTCAATTCATTCATCCTCGGCGGCGCCCATCCCTATGCCGAGAACACGCAGGCCATTCGCGACCGCATGCCGAACGACCCCGCCGCATTTGCTGCGGGGATCGAGAAGACCTACGGCGCGCTGCTGACGCCGGCGCGGCGCGCGCGCCTGCTCGCCAACGATCTCGACGCGCTTCGTGCGCTGACGCAGGATCGCGATGACATCGCCGACGTGCTGCCAACCATGACGATGCCGTCGCTCATCTTCTGCGGCGAACTCGATCCCCGGCTCGCACAGGCACGACAGGCGGCATCCGAGATGCCGAATGCGACCTTCCTTGGCCTGCCCGGTTGCGATCACGTCGGCACGACGCGGCGCACCGAGATCATCATACCCAGGATCAGAACCTTCCTGCGCGAGGTCGCGGAGCGGCGCGGCGCTCAGGGCGTGACCCTGTGCCAAATCATGACACACGCGTTTTTCCCGCTCGCTGTAGACTGGCCGCGCTCGGCGGATTTTTCCGGTGCCCAACCCCCTCCGTCGGGTAGCGGCCCCGCAGTGTCTTGCGTATCGCGGGGCCGCTTCCGGGGGCGTTACTTCCGGTTCTCTTCGCAATATTTCAGCGCCGCCAGCGCTTCGCCGGCGCGCGGTGTCTGAAACTCGATGCTGTCGTCGTCGTCATCCTCGAAATCGATCGTGAGGCGCTTTGCCTTCGACAGCGCGTCGACGACGGCCTGATCGAACTCGAACACGCCGCGCACGGTGGTCTTGTCCATGACCTCCCACTTCGACTTCTTCATGATGTCGACATTGTCGGTCGCGAAGTCGGCCTTGAGGATGTCGCCGGTCTTCTCCCACTCCCATCCTTCGTAGATGATCACCATGACGATGCGATCGTTGGAATAGCTCAGCACGATGCCGTACTGGTTGTTCTCGTCATCCGCGTCCTTGTAGCTGCGGCTGGCATTGCAATGGGTGTCCTGCGTGCGCTTCTCGACCGTCCAGTCGCCGACCTTGGTGTCGGCACAGGCGGGCGCAATCGAAAATGCCGCGAGCATCGCTGCTGCGAAAAGCAACCGGTTCATGTCAGCCTCCAGCCAATTCCCGGCGAAGCTGATCACCTCTCCATTCGTGCTGCAAGCTCCGGGAAGTTGCCGTGCCAAAAGAAAAAGCCCCGGCTGACGCCGGGGCTTTCAAACCTTCGGAAAGGCGATTCGATCAGTACTTCGCGACGACGGCTCACGCCAATCGAACTTGTAGTTCACGCCGACCTTGGCGATCGACAGCGTGTTCGTCTGGTTGGTCCTGATGCTGACGGCATCGGGACCCGTCGCAACCGTGTTACGGCGGCCGCCAGGTGCGAAGCAGGAACATGGCGCGGAAGGACGTGTCCCAAGCCTCGATGTCGTCGGCGGCCACGCGCCTGCCCATGAGCTCGCCGCGCCCCTCGGAGATCAGCTCGTCGAGGCGCGCGCGAATGTCGAGATAGCTGCGGTTCCCGTCCGCGAGGTAACGCCGCGCCTCGCGAGTGGCGCGGGCATAGGCGGCGTCCCGCAGGTTCGCCTCGCGGGGAACGGTTGCGACGTCCGAACTGAGATAAAAATTCCGGGCCATGGCGGCTACTCAACGGCCGGTTGCGCGATGCGTTCCTATTGCCCTTCGAAGGTCACAATCGTCGGCGGTTGCGGCGGTCTGCTCGCCGCGCATCGCGACTAGCCATGCACCTCCGCAATCCGTAGTTGTACGGCCGAAACTTAAGGGAAGAGACTCACTTCGACGCCTAGGGTTCCCTCGCGGAACCGTGTCCTGGCGGTAAGATTTTAGGGTAATGTTAGTTTTTCGCCGATTACATGCGCGCGGAATGAAGCACGGCTGCAAGCACTTAGGGCCCCGCATCAAACCGGCCTGACGTCTCGCGGTCGCGACCCGTCCCGCGAGGCCCTCTTGTCAGTCGAACGTTTCCTCAAGCAGCGCGCCGTCAACGTCGTCGTTGAAGGGACCTATACCCTTCATCGCTGGTACGACCCGCAAGGCAGGCTGCGCACGCTCGCCTGCCGCGCCACGCGCGTGTCGCCGTTCCGCATGATCGTCGATGTGCCCGTGGTCGGCCGGGTCGGCGATCGCATCACCTCCTATTTCAGCGAGTTCGGGGAATTCCACGGCAATATCAGCGACACCAGGCAAGGCAGCATCCTGCTCGAGCTGGAGATGACGCCCGAGAAGCGCGAATGGATGGCCGACAAGCTGACCTGGCTCGAGAAGAAGCAGAAGGATCCGAGCGTTCAGGACGAGCGCAACAACCCGCGCTTCATTCCGCAGACCTCGCATACCACGCTGACGATGGCCGACGGCAGCGTCCACACCTGCTTCGTCGTCGACGTGTCGGCGACCGGCGTTGCGGTCTCCTCCGAGCTGCAGCCGCCGATCGGAATGCCGCTCGCGATCGGCTCCTGCATCGGCCGTGTGGTCAGGGTGTTTGCCACGGGATTTGCGGTCAGGTTCGTCGAGAGGCAGGACATCGACGCGCTGATGCGCCTGATCGTGCGGACCGATCACGCCACGGGTGAAGGCTCGCCACCGGTCCCGGTCGCCGTATGAGCCAAGGCGAGAAGCGCGCAGGTCCTCGCGTGCGGTTCGACCACGAGCGTCCCGCGCAGATGATGGCGATCGACGGCACCTGGCGGCGCGACTGCATTGTCGAGAATATCGGCGAAGGCGGCGCCCGGCTGTCGTTGGGCGAGACCATCACGGGATTGCAGCTGACGGAATTCTTCCTGGTGCTGTCGTCGACGGGTCTCGCCTATCGCCACTGCAGGCTTGCCTGGGTCAACGGCGACCAGATCGGCGTGTCGTTCCTGAACCGGCAACGCGGTCGCAAGGCGAAAGCGTCTTAACTGTTTTGGGCATGATCTCCGCGCAAACGCCTTCGGCGTTTGTCGCGAGGGAAAACCGCTCCACACTTTTCCGGATCATGCCCTGCCCTGCTCCGGCCACGCCGCCGCCAAATTCGATCACCTCGGCGCCCCATTTGTAACCCGCGCATTCACCATAACCGGGCTCGTTCGACCGTGTCGTGTATGCGTAGCGTTGCGTGATGGCAGAGTATCGCCGCCCTGAATTGCGAGCCTGGCTCGCCGCGTTCGCGCTTGTGATGAGCGCGTTGCCGGTCAAAGCCGACAGCTTCCAGCAGATGTGGATGGGCCGCATCGCGCGACCGCCTGCCGACAATGAGGAAGCCTCCGTCTATTGGGAAGACAGATGGGATGCGCGCGGCAAGCGCTTCAAACCCGACGAAGTCTCCTGCGCGCACCGCACCGAGGAATTCGGCACGATTTTCGTGGTGACCAATCTCGACAACGGCAGGAGCATCGAATGCCCGGTGCTCGATCGCGGACCGTTCGCACGAGGGCGGGTACTCGACTTCTCGCTCGGTGCGGCGCGCAAGATCGGATGCGACGGACTGTGCCGCGTCACCGTGCGGCGCGCCGGCTATGAGTGACAAGAGGCGCGGGTGTAAATCCGCGCTTTTGACCATTCGAACAAGCGCGATCGGATCAGATCAGTAGCCGCATGACGCGCAGCGCGGCATGACCGGCGCGTAATAGCTGTAGCCGGGCGAGACCATCTCGACGCGTTCCTGCGTCGCATATTGCGGCGGGATATGCTCATAGGCGACGCCTCCCGGCGAGACCATCACGGTCTGCGGCACCATCACGGTGCGGTATTGCGGTGGCGTGCGGTGAGCGACGACGGCACCGGGCGAGACCATCACCGTCTCCTGCACCGCACGGTACTGCGGCGGAGCATATTGCTGCTGGTAGCAGGTCGCACAGGGTTGTGGCGTATAGCAATTGTAGCAGCCGGCGGAGGCGGCCGTCGGCACGGCGGCGGCGACGATCGCGGCGAAAGACGCGGCAATAACGCGGGACATGTGGGCACCTGATATGTTGAACAATTCCGAAAGACCGGAGGTCTTGATCTAGCCCGCGAGGTCGCAAATTTGCGTTGAGAAAAGCCGTTAACGAAACGTGAAGCGCCCTTGCGCGCGATCCGCTGGCGCAAAAGCAAAAAGCGCGGGCTTTCGCCCGCGCTTCGTTAGTCGAACTTCAACTCGAGATCAGTAGCACCAGCGCGGATCGGCCACCACGTACGCCCCGGACGGATAGCGGTAGTAGCAGCCGCCGTTCGAGAGCCAGTAACCCTCGCGCGCAGCGGCAGTGGCGCCGGTGAGACCGCCGATCACGGCGCCCGCGGCAGCGCCGCTGGCGCGGCCCGTCAATCAACCCGCCGAGCACACCGCCGACAATGGCGCCGCCAACGCCAGCCGCGCCCGGATCCGGCGGCGGAGGCGGATAAGCGCCCGGAGGCGGCGCATAGGCGCCGGCGACCGGCGCCGGACCGGGATCGTCACCATAGGCGACGTCGTCGACATAATCCTCGGAGACATAGCCGGGCGGACCGTCGAAGCGCTGCGGGTAGAAGTACCAGACGCCGCCGACATCCCACCACCAGCCCATACGGCCGTTGTAAACCTGATGATGCCACCGCCCGCCCTCCCAGGCGAGATGACCACGATAGGCATGACCGGCGAAGTTGCGAGACGGGATCGGTCCGCCGTGTACGACACGGGCACCGGGTGGTCCGCCGCCAACGCGCGGTCCCGGTCCCGCAGGGCCGCCGACGCGCGGTCCCGGTCCCGCAGGGCCGCCCACGCGCGGACCGACCGCTCCCGGCGGGCGCGGACCAGGGGCGGCATGCGCACCCGGCGGGGGACCCTTGGCATGCGGCGGCTCGCCCGCCGCCGCCAATGCCCTGGGCTTGTGCCGAGAACGCAAAGACCGTGAACGCCGCAGCGAGCGGAAGGACGATTTTGGATCGGCCGAAAGCATTCATTGTTGGAAAACCCCTCTTTCGCCGTGCACGGGCGGTCAAGACCGCGGACCCGGCACGGGTCCTTGTTGCTGACAGGTTTTGTCGCAGCTTGCTTGTTACAAATCAGTAAGATCGCGACAATTTTGCGTCAGATCGCGGGCTAATCGCGAATTGTAACGATGATGAATGGGGTTATCGCGCGGGCTCGATGGTGTTGCAATTGGTGCGACCCGACATCAGGCAGTCCTGCATCTTGCTGGCCGCCGAGAGGTCGCGGGCGAGCCAGATCCCGACGGCGAGCAGCACGACGGCAATGACCAGCCCGGCCACCGCGCCGCGCCGGTTATCGCCATTACCCTGGTCGGGATCGGTCATTCAGCGGCTGCCTGCGGGCGCATGATCCGGAAAAGTGTGCAGCGATTTTCCGATAAGATCATGCGCAAAAACTAGAAGCGCGGCGCTTCTAGCACAGCCGTCCGGCCAACGTCACACCTTACGGATATCGGACGCGCGAGGCTTGGCGGGATTGTTCATCGGCACGACGTGGCTGACGCGGCTGCAGGTCGTCAGGATTCCAACCGCCCGGTGGCACTGCCATTCGGCGCCCAGGGTCGGGCTCGCCACCTGTGTCGGGTAGGCGAACGAGATCGAGACTGCCACCGCCGCGCAGGTCAGTGCCGTCACGACCAAAGTGAGAATTTTGCGATTCCACTGTTGTCCGGTCATTGCCGAGACTCCTCATCCAATAGTTAGGGACGATATGGCCGTCCCGCCCGCCCCCCTGTGAACTGGATCACATGCGACCAAACTGCCAGAAAGCGGTCCAAGCCCTTGTGTGATCAGGCGAACCGCCCGGAAATGCCCATCGTCACACGCAATGGTGACAAACGGTGATAATGGGTGGCATCGGGGCCTGCGGCGCTGTAAGCACAGCCCGCAAATCCCATTTTGATGGAAAGAAAGCGACAAGGCCCGTTCGATGAGTGGTTTCAAACAACCGGATTTCGCTGACCGGCAGAAGGCGGCGGCGCAGGCCAAGCAAGACCTGTTGAACAAATTCCGCGCCCAGCCCGGGCCCGACGATCCCGAGGTCGCCAAACGCCGCGCCGAGCGCGAGGTGGCTGCCGCCAATCGCGAGCAGGCGAAGATCGCGCGCGACGCGGCGAAAGCCGAAGCCAAGCAGCGCGAGGCAGAGGCGAAAGAGGCAGAAGCCGCCCGCATCGCCCGCGACAAGGAAGAGGAAGCGGCGCGGCAGGTCGCGGCCGAGGTCGAGCAGAAGGCCAAGCGCGACGCGCGTTACGCGGCGCGCAAGGATCGCGGCAAGAAAAAGAAGTGACGGACTCGCGGGCGCAACGCGCCCGGCGATCCGTCATCCTGGTGGAGCGGATTTGACGTTCGCTCCTCATCTGCGGCGATTTCCCTATGCGAACGTCAAATCCAAAGCTCCACTAGCATCCATGGTTTGCTGGTGGTCCTTTGATTCCAGCATTCGCAAACGTGGCTCCGCGAATGGGAAGCGAATGTTGGAATCGGACCGCTAGCGCGATGCGCAAGCATCGAACTCGGGTGCGCCATTGCGCACCCGAGGATCTCGAGATCCCCGATGCGCAATTGCGCATCTGAGATATGGTGCGTGCGCACCATTCCGCGATGACGCCGCGTACGATTGCCTCGCCGCCACGCGGCTCGCAATCCTCCGCCCCGTCAATTCTTCTTCATCATCCCGTCGTCCTTCTTCATGCCGTCGTCCTTCTTCATCGTGTCCTTGGACATGGTGTCCTTCTTCATGTTGTCCTTGGACATCGTGTCCTTCTTCATGCCGTCATCCTTGCCCATCTTGTCCTGGGCGAAGGCTGCGGGGGCGAGCGCAAGGCCGAGCGAGAGAACGGCGGCCGAGAGTACGAGCGAGAGGCGCGAGGTCATTTGGGTCTTCCTTCGAGAGCTGGTTAACGACAAGCGGCTCGTGCCGCCCTTCTGATCGACGCTGCGGCAGCCGCCTTTGTTACGCGACGGCCGAAATTTTTCCGGGTCAGCGGATTTTTGCCATCGTCAGCGGGGTTTTTCTCCGCAGCTGCGACACAATTTCGCCCGCGAAAAACGTGTTAGTCGCTGCCGTATCGAGCCGACTGTGCGCCGCAGCAAATTGCTGGCGATGTCGAGGCCGACTATCAGACTAGAGAAAGACCTGCGCCAACCCGGCTAAGATGGGCTCAGGGCCGGCTCACAAGACCACTTCAAAGGTCGCTTTTACCCAAAGGGGAGATCCATGCTTACACGCCGTCACGTCATCGCAACTGCGGTTGCCGCACCCGCCATCCTGCGCTTGGGCACCGGGACTGCACAGGCCGCGACCACGCTGAAGATCTCGCATCAATTCCCCGGCGGCACGATCGACAAGGGCGACTTCCGCGACCGGCTCTGCCGCATGTTCGCAGAGCAAATCTCCAAACGCTCGGGCGGCGAACTCGTCGGCGAGGTCTATCCGAACTCCTCGCTGGTCAAGACCAACGCGCAGTTCTCCGCGATGCGCAAGGGCGCGCTCGACATCAGCCTCTATCCGATGCCCTATGCCGGCGGCGAGCTGCCGGAAACCAATATCGGCCTGATGCCCGGTCTGGTCGCGACCTACGATCAGGGCCTGCGCTGGAAGAAAGAGCCGGTCGGCAAGGCGCTGACCGATTTCCTCGCCGACAAGGGCATCCTGCTGCTCTCCTGGGTCTGGCAGGCCGGCGGCGTCGCCAGCCGCTCCAAGCCGATCGTCGCGCCCGAAGACGCCAAGGGGCTGAAGGTGCGCGGCGGCTCGCGCGAGATGGACATGGTGCTGCAGACCGCCGGCGCCTCCGTGCTGTCGGTGCCGTCGAACGAACTTTATGCGGCGATGCAGACCGGCGCCTGCGACGCCGGCATCACCTCCTCCACCAGCCTGATCTCGTTCCGCCTCGAGGAGGTCTCGAAGTCGCTGACGTCGGGGGCCGGCGCCTCCTACTGGTTCATGCTGGAGCCGCTGATGATGTCGAAGGCGATCTTCGACAAGCTGCCGAAGAACCATCAGGACATCATCCTCGCCGTCGGCACCGAGCTCGAAGCATTCGGCAAGAAGGGCGCGCAGGACGACGACGTCGAAGTGGCCAAGGTCTATGAGAAGGCCGGCGCCAAGGTCAGCCCGCTCGATATCGCGACCGTCGGCAAGTGGCGCGACATTGCGCGCGATACCGCCTGGAAGGATTATGGTGCTAAGACAGCTACGGCAGCGAATCTGCTGAAGCTAGCGAGCGACGTCTCCGCATAAATGCACCATCCGCTGGGGGACAGCACGGAAGTCAAGAACACCGCCATGAGCAATCCGCTCGTGGCGGCGCTTCAGCGCGCGCTGTCGTTCTGCAACGGCATCATCGTGGTGCTGGCGTCGCTGGCGCTGATCGCGGCCTGCGCGATCCTGAGCTACAGCGTGCTCGGCCGCGCGCTGTTCCATCTCGCCAATTACTGGCAGGACGAAGCGGCGGTGTTCCTGCTGGTCGGCGCCACCTTCATGACATCGGCCTATGTGCAGGGACAGCGCGGCCATATCGGCATCGAAGCCTTTGTCGGGCTGCTGTCACCGCTGGCGAACCGCATCCGGCTCTGGCTGGTCGATGTCGCGAGCTTCCTGTTCTGCTCGTTCTTTGCCTGGAAATCCTGGACGCTCATGCATGAGGCCTATGTCGAGGGACGGGTCACCAATTCGACGTGGTCACCGCCTTTTGCGATCCCGTACACGCTGATGGCGCTTGGCATGACCCTGCTCTGCGTGCAGATCCTGCTGCAAATCATCATTCCCCTCGTCGCCGGAGCATCACGGCGATGACGGTGTTCGGGATCGGCGTCGCCTACGGGCTCTCGACGCTGCTTGCAATGTTCTCGGGCATGCCGATCGCCTTCGCGCTCGGCGCGGTCGCCGTCGTGTTCATGGCGATCTACATGCCCGGTGCTTCGCTCGATACCGTGACCGAGAACGTCTATGAGGAAATGGCGTCGATCACGCTGTTGTCGATCCCGCTCTTCATCCTGAAGGGCGTGGCGATCGGGCAATCGCGCGCCGGCAAGGACCTGTATTCGGCGCTGCATGCCTGGCTGCACCGGATTCCCGGCGGGCTGGGCGTCGCCAACGTGTTCGCCTGCGCGCTGTTTGCGGCGATGGCGGGGTCCTCGCCCGCGACCTGCGCGGCGATCGGCTCGGCCGGCATCCCCGAGATGCGCAAGCGCGGCTATTCCGGCGGATTGGCTGCCGGGATCATCGCGGCCGGCGGCACGCTCGGCATCCTGTTGCCGCCCTCGATCACCATGATCCTGTTCGCGGTCGCTGCGGAAAAATCGCTGGGCCGGCTGTTCCTGGCGGGCATCGGACCCGGCCTGCTGTCTGGTGTCACTTGTTCGGTCTCTACGCCGTATTTCGCTTCCGGAAGGAGTATGCCGCGGCGAAGGTGCTCTACGAAAAGACCGGCGTGGAAACCGCGATCCTGCACCGCGACGATTTCACCATGGCCGAACGCTTCAGCGTGCTGCCCCGCGTTCTTCCCTTCGTGCTGCTTTTGACCGGTGTGATGATCGCGCTTTACGGCGGCTACGCCACGCCGTCGGAAACCGCGGGCCTCGGCGGATTGCTGGCGCTGATACTGATCGCCATGATCTACAGCGTATGGCGGCCGTCCGACCTCGGGCCGATCATGCGATCGACGATCGCCCAGTCCACCATGCTGATGATGATCATCGGCATGTCGCTGCTCTATTCCTATGTGATGAGCTATCTGCACATCTCGCAATCGGCTGCGGAATCGATCATCGCCATGCATTTGCCGCGCTGGGAATTGCTGGCGGCAATCCTGGTGCTGGTGGTCGTGCTCGGCTTCTTCCTGCCGCCGGTGTCGATCATCCTGATGACCGCGCCGATCATCCTGCCGCCGCTGCGCGCCGCCAATTTCGACATCATCTGGTTCGGCGTGGTGATGACCATCGTGATGGAGATGGGGCTGATCCATCCGCCGGTCGGCCTGAACATCTTCGTGATCCGCAACGTCGCGCCCGACATCTCCTTGAGCGAGGTGATCTGGGGCACGCTGCCTTTCGTGCTCTTGATGATGCTCGCCGTGCTGATCCTGTGCTTCGTGCCCGGTATTTCGACCTGGCTGCCGGACCAGGTCATGGGTCCGGATGGGAGCAGGTAGCACTCGCATTGCGAGCGAAGCGAGTAGCGCATCGCGACACAGTCTGGATTGCTTCGTCGCTGCGCTCCTCGCAATGACATTACGGCCGCTTTGCTTCGCATTCAACGCATTCGCCACCCGGCTCGCGGGAGCCCGCCCGATCAACGCCGTGATCTCGTTGGTGGCGGCGACGAGCTTTGCCATGTCGACGCCGGTTTCGATCCCCATGCCCTCGAGCATGTAGACGACGTCTTCGGTGGCGACATTGCCGGTGGCGCCGGGCGCGAACGGACAGCCGCCGAGGCCGCCGGCCGCGGAATCGATCACGCGCACGCCCTCCTCCATTCCGGCATAAAGGTTCGCCAGCGCCTGGCCGTAGGTGTCGTGGAAGTGCATGGCGAGCTTGGCCATCGGCACCTGCGCGCCGACCGCGCGCAGCATCGCCTTGGCTTTGACGGGCGTGCCGACGCCGATGGTGTCGCCGAGCGAGATTTCGTAGCAGCCGAGATCCCACAGCGTCTTCGCGACATCGGCGACCGCCTTGCGGCGCGACCTCGCCGTCGAAGGGACAGCCGAGCACGGTCGAGACATAGCCGCGCACCCGGATGCCATCGGCTTTGGCGCGCTCCACGACCGGCTTGAAGCGCTCGATCGATTCGGCGATGGAGCAATTGATATTGGCGCGGCAAAAACCTTCCGAAGCCGCCGTGAACACCGAGATCACTTTGGCGCCGCAGGCGCGGGCGGTCTCATAGCCCTTCTCGTTCGGCACCAGCACGTGGAATTCGCCGGGCAGATCGTTGACGCCGCGCAGCACCTCGTCGGAGCCGACCATCTGCGGGATCGCGCGTGGCGAGACGAAGGCGCCGACTTCGATGGTGTGCAAGGCCGGCATCGAGCAGCTTCTTGATGAAGGCGATGCGGTCGGCCGGGCTGACGGGCGTCTTCTCGTTCTGCAGCCCATCGCGGGCGCCCATCTCGACGATGCGGACGGTATCGCTCATATCGACCTCACGCGGCCGGTTCCAACTCGGCGAGTTCGACGCCCTCCTGCACGATGTCGCCGACCTTGCACTTGATCGCCTTCAGGGTGCCGGCGAACGGCGCGCGCAAGGTCTGTTCCATCTTCATCACTTCGAGGGTGAGGATCGCCGCCCCCTTCTCCAGCTTTGCGCCCACCTCCGCCAGAACGGCGACGACCGTGCCCGGCAGCGGCGCCACGATCTTGTCTTCGCCGGTCTGCTCCTCGCTCTCGCCGCCGAACGGATCGACCCAATGCAGCTCGAAACGGCCGTTGCGCGTGCGCAGATAGAGCTCGTGACCCTCGACGACGGCGGCGACCTGCGACTTGACGCCATCGAGTGTCAGATCGAAGGCGCCGCCGGCCGTCGTCGCGAATGTGAAGGAAAGCTCGCGCTGCGCCGATCGACCATGTTGCCGGGCCCTTGCCGTAGTGAAAGCAAATCTCCTGCTCCACGCCGTGCGCACGAAACTTGAACACCCGCCGCCGCCGTCCGACCGGCATCCAGCCCGAGGTCTCGCCAGGGCGATTGCGCCTCGGCATTGACCGCGCGGCGCTTCCTGCGATCAGGATCGCCGTCGCCGCCGCCGCCAGTTCGAGATCGCCGGGCGCGGAAGCCTCCGGCGTCAGCGCCTTCAACTCACGCTCGATGAAGCCGGTGTCGATCCTGTTGGCGCGCACGTCCTTGTGCGTCACCAGCGCCGCCAGGAACGGAATGTTGGTGACGATGCCGCGGACGTCGGTCTCCTCCAGTCCGCGGTTGAGCCGGTCGATCGCGCCCTCGCGCGTCGGCGACCAGGCGATCACCTTGGCGAGCATCGCGTCATAATAGGGCGAGACCGTATCGCCGCCGCGATAGCCGGCATCGATGCGCAAGCCGCCGGTTTCATCCGGCAGATGCCAGGTCCTGATCTTGCCGACCGAGGGCATGAAATTCTTGTTGGGATTTTCGGCGTAGACCCGCGCCTCGATGGCGTGGCCATTGAGCCTGATCTGATCCTGCGTCAGCGGCAGCTTCTCGCCGAAGGCGACCCGCAACTGCCATTCGACGAGGTCGATGCCGGTGATCAGCTCGGTCACGGGATGCTCGACCTGCAGCCGCGTGTTCATCTCGATGAAGAACACGTCCTTGCCGTCGGAGACGAACTCGATGGTGCCGGCGCCGACATAGTTCACCGCTCCGGCCGCCTTGCGCGCGGCGGCGCAGACCGCCTCGCGCTGCTTGGCATCCAGCGTCGGCGACGGCGCCTCCTCGATCACCTTCTGGTGCCGCCGCTGCAAGGTGCATTCGCGCTCGAACAGCGACAGCAGATTGCCGTGGCTGTCGCCGATCACCTGCACCTCGATGTGGCGGGGATTGTCGACATATTTCTCGATCAGCATGCGGTCGTCGCCGAACGCAGCCTTGGCCTCGCGCTTGGCGCTGACGATCGCCGGCCCAAGCTCGGCTGCTGCGCGCACAACCCGCATGCCGCGGCCGCCGCCGCCGGCCGACGCCTTCACCAGCACCGGGAAGCCGATCCTGTCGGCGGCTTTCGACAGCGTCGCCTCGTCCTGCGCTTCGCCGTGATAGCCTGCGACCAGCGGCACGCCGGCCTTCTCCATCAGCGCCTTCGAGCCGGACTTCGAGCCCATCGCCGTCATCATCGCAGCCGTCGGGCCGACAAAGACGATGCCGGCCTTGGCGCAGGCCTCCGCGAACTCGGCATTTTCAGACAGGAAGCCGTAGCCGGGATGGATCGCTTCCGCGCCGGTCGCCCGCGCTGCCTCCAGCACGCGCTCGATATTGAGATAGCTGTCGCGCGCCCGCGCCGGTCCGAGCAGCACGGCCTCGTCGGCCTCCGCGACATGCATCGCGCCGCTGTCGGCCTCCGAATAGACCGCAACCGTGCGCAAACCCATGGCGCGCGCGGTGCGGATCACGCGGCAGGCGATCTCGCCGCGATTGGCGATCAGGAGCGTGCGGAAGCGCCGGTATATTGGCCATCGTCACATCCTGAACAGGCCGAACTTCGTCGGCTCGATCGGCGCGTTCGACGCCGCCGACAATCCCAGACCCAGCACCAGCCGCGTGTCGGCCGGATCGATCACGCCGTCATCCCAGAGCCGCGCGGTCGCGTAATAGGGATTGCCCTGCTTTTCATATTGCGCGCGGATGGGCTCGCGGAACTCGTCCTCCTCTTCCGCCGACCAGCTCTTGCCCCGCGCCTCGATGCCGTCGCGGCGAACTTGACTGAGCACCATCGAGGCCTGCTCGCCGCCCATCACCGAGATGCGCGCATTCGGCCACATCCAGAGGAAGCGCGGGCTATAGGCGCGGCCGCACATGCCGTAATTGCCGGCGCCGTAGGAGCCGCCGATCACGACGGTGAATTTCGGCACGCCGGCGGTCGCAACCGCCGTCACCAGCTTGGCGCCGTCGCGCGCGATGCCGCCGGCCTCGTATTTCTTGCCGACCATGAAGCCCGTGATGTTCTGCAGGAACACCAGCGGGATCTGGCGCTGGCAGCACAGCTCGATGAAATGCGCGCCCTTCAGCGAGCTCTCGCGAGAACAGGATGCCGTTGTTGGCGATGATGCCGACCGGATAGCCCCAGATATGGGCGAAGCCGCAGACCAGCGTCGTGCCGTAGAGCTTCTTGAACTCGTCGAACTCGGAGCCGTCGACCAGCCGCGCGATGATGTCGCGCACGTCGAACGGCTTGCGGCCGTCGACCGGCACCACGCCGTAAATCTCGTCGGCGGCGAACAGAGGCTCGCGCACCTCGCGCATGTTCAGCACCGGCCGCGTCGGCGGCTTCAGCGTCGCAACGATGCGCCGCGCGATCCCGATCGCATGGGCGTCGTTCTGCGCGTAATGGTCGGTCACGCCCGACTGGCGCGAATGCACGTCGGCGCCGCCGAGCTCTTCGGCGGTCACGACCTCGCCGGTTGCGGCCTTCACCAGCGGCGGCCCGCCGAGGAAGATCGTGCCCTGATTGCGCACGATGATGCTCTCGTCCGACATCGCCGGCACATAGGCGCCGCCCGCGGTGCACGAGCCCATCACGATCGCGATCTGGGGAATGCCGAGCGACGACATCTGCGCCTGGTTGTAGAAGATGCGGCCGAAATGCCGCTCGTCCGGAAAGATCTCGTCCTGCATCGGCAGGAAGGCGCCGCCGGAATCCACCATGTAGACGCAGGGCAGATTGTTCTGCCGCGCGACGTCCTGCGCGCGCAGATGCTTCTTCACCGTCATCGGATAATAGGTGCCGCCCTTGATGGTGGCGTCATTGGCGACGATGACGCATTCGCGCCCGGAAATCCGCCCCACCCCGGTGACGATGCTGGCCGAATGCACGTCGCCGCCATAGAGGCCGTGGGCGGCGAGCGGCGACAATTCCAGGAACGCGGTGCCGGGATCGACCAGCAGGTCGACCCGCTCCCGCGCCAGCATCTTGCCGCGCGAGGTGTGGCGGTTGCGCGAGGCCTCGCCGCCGCCGCCTGCGACCTCATCGAGCTTGTCGCGGAGATCGGCGACCAGCGCGCGCATGGCGTCCGCGTTGCGCGCAAAATCGGAGGATTTGGAATCGATGCTGGAATGAAGCGGCATGGCTTTCAGTGCTTATGGTGCGCCGCAAATAACTCGGCCGGGCGCCATGGTGTCACCGGCCGCCGGTCTAGCGCAACATCAGTTTTGGAAATGTCGCATTCCCGACAATTCCCGAGCGCTTTTCACCGCTCAATGCGTCCAGGGCTCGCCGCGCCGGAACGCGAAATTGTCGGCATAGGCGATCTGGCGATGCGCCGACGCCTTCGGCTCGATCACCTGATAGGGAATGCCCTTGCGCTCGCAATAGGCGACCGCCTCTTCCTTGCTGTCGAAATGCAGCGTGAGCTGCTGCTTCATGTCGCCTGACGAGGTCCAGCCCATCAACGGCTCGATCGCGCGCGGCTGTTCCGGCTCGTATTCCAGCCGCCATTCCTTGGTGGAGGCCCTGCCCGATTGCATCGCGTTCTTGGCGGGCTTGAAAATGCGAGCGGTCGTCATGGGATGGTCGGCCTCGTGAAAAGCTGCGATTTTGCAAGGGATAGCCAATGGTCGGACTAAAATTGGCGATTCCCGTACTGGATGGTACGTTCTTGACCGGTATAGTCATTCTGCCGCAGCGTGACAATGTCATTGCTGCGCTGTGACAAATCCGGCGAGCGAGCTTTCGCGACGATATCGGCTTGAAACGGCACCATGAAAATCAACGCCACCCTCCCCGAAAAAGGACGCGATCTCCGGCTCGACCTGTTTCGCGGCATCGCCAACTGGGCGATCTTCCTCGACCATATCCCCGACAATATCGTGAACTGGATCACGACGCGGAACTACGGCTTTTCCGACGCCGCCGACCTGTTCGTCTTCATCTCCGGCTATACCGCCTCCTTCGTCTATGCGCGGATGATGATCGAGCGCGGCTTCATCGTCGGCGCCACGCGGCTGACCAAGCGCGTCTGGCAGCTTTACGTCGCCCACATCATCCTGTTCGTCATCTATATCGTCGCGATCAGCTATCTGGCGCGCCGCTTTGCCGATTCCGAGCTGATCAACGAGTTCAATGTCGCGGGGCTCGTCGATCACGCCACGGAAACGCTGGGCCAGGGCCTGCTGCTCAAGTTCAAGCCGGTCAACCTCGACGTGCTGCCGCTCTACATCGTGCTGATGGGATTCTTCCCGCCGATCCTGTGGCTGATGCTGCGCCAGCCCGATCTGACCATGGCTGCCTCCATCGTGCTGTGGCTGCTGGCGCGCTACATGGGCTGGAACTTCGCCGCCTATCCCGCCGGCGCCTGGTATTTCGATCCCTATTGCTGGCAGGTGATCTTCGTCTTCGGCTCATGGTGCGCGCTCGGCGGCGCCAAACGGGCGCATGCGATCATCATGTCGAACATCACGCTCTATCTCTGCATCGCCTATCTGATCTTCGCGCTGATCATGACCTTTGCCGGCAAATTCTCCGATTTCGGCGCGCTGTTTCCGAACTGGCTGTATTCGGCCTTCAATCCCAACGACAAGACCTTCATGGCGCCCTATCGCTTCATCCACTTCGCGGTGCTTGCGATCATGGTGGTGCGCTTCATCCCCAAGAACACGCCGGTGCTGGAGTGGAAGGTGTTCGATCCCGCCATCGTCTGCGGCCAGCAATCGCTCGCCGTGTTCTGCGTCGGCGTGTTCCTGTCCTTTGTCGCGCATTTCACGCTGTCGCTGAGCTCGGGCTCGGTGCTCGTGCAAATCCTGGTGAGCGATCGCCGGCATCGCGATCATGACCACGGTCGCCTATTACATTTCCTGGTCGAAGCGGCAGGACAAGCCGGCGTCGAAAGCGCCGAAGCCTGCGGCCGGCCCGATTGCCGGCGCGCCCGCGGAGTAATGCGCGCTCACGTCTTCGGCTTGGCCTTCGGCTTGCCGGCCGACTGCAGGACCTTGCCGCGCGAGGTAAAGCCGCCCCATTCCGCGGCCCAGGTCAGTTGGCTGGCGTCCGGCGCCTCCTTGGCGCCCGCGCGCCGTTTGCCTTGCAGCGCGAACATCGCGCCCTGCGGGTCGATGCAGCGGGTGATCCAGTGCCCCGGCGTCAGCTCGAACGGACCGTGCACGACCTTGCCGCCGCCCGCCTTGACGGCCGCCATCGCCGTGTCCATGTCGGCGACATTGAAGTAGTACAACCAGAACGGGACCGGTGCCCGCGGCAGCTTGTTGAAAACCCCGCCAATGGTGCGTCCGTCGACGGCGAACGGCTGGTAGAAATCCAGCGAATCCCTTTCCGCAGCCACAGCCTCCCAATCGAATAGCGCACGGTAGAAGGCAAACGCCCCGACGGCATCCGCCGCCAATAATTCGTGCCACCCGACGCGTCCGGGCTCATCGGAGGCATCAGACGAACCGCCACGCCTGAGGCCGCCGACCAGGCCGATAGCTGCGGTTTGCGGATCGATGATGATCGAGACGCGGCCGATATTGCTGTCGGTCGGCGGCACATAGATGCGTCCGCCAAGCTGTTTCAGCCGCTCGGCGGTCGCATCGACGTCATCGACCGCGACATATCCGACCCAGCGCGGCGCCGCGCCCATCCTTATTCCTTCAGGCGGCAGATTCATCAATCCGCCCACCTCGACCGTACCAGCCGTAAACACGCTATACGAAAACGCCGGCGTGGAGGCCTCCTGCGCGCCCCATCCAACCACCTGACGGTAGAAGGCCCGGGCCGCCGCAACGTCCGTCGTCAACAATTCGTACCAGGCGAAACATCCGTGACCGCGGCTCAAACCGTCTTCTCCGTTGAGATCGCGCTGCAGCATTTCTTCATGCGCGCGCCGAAGGGTCACAGCAGCACGTCCAGCAGACCGAACAAAATCACAATCGCATTCATCAATATGAATGGAAACTGAATACAGCTCAACGCGTTAGTGAGGATCGATGGCCTTGCACGATGCTTGTCTTGCGCGTAGGATCGTTCGGGCTGGAATTGAAAAACAGGTTTTACAGGTTGGAGGAGATAGCGACTATGCCAGTGAAGCAAGCTTCTAAGAGGAAGCGCGTGACCAAAGCCGCAGTCCCGGCACTGGGCGCTGCCGGATTGACATTCTCGCTCGCTGGAGGCGCAGCGGCAGCGACCATGCCGACGGCCGACACGGTGCAGAAACTGAATTTCTCGCCGACCCAGGGCGTCCTGCTCGGTGAAGAAGAAATCGCCGACGTCAGTCTCTCCACCTTCCATCTGTTCGACAAGGAGCACGGCACTGCCGGCGCTCAGCAGATGGCGTGGGGCTGCCGTTGCGGTGGCTGCCGCGGTTGCGGTGGCTGCCGTGGTTGCCGCGGATGTCGTGGTTGCGCCGGCTGCGCCGGTTGCGCTGCTTGCTGCGCATCTGTCGGCTACTGCCGCCTCTGCTGAGGCACGGCGCCTTCCGATTGCGCGACAAGGTCGAAGATCTTATTGGCCGGGCTCGATTCATCGACCCGGCCAATTCTTGTGTGTGCGCCTCAGCGGTTCGCCCGCGTCGAACAATTTCCGCAACAATCAAAAAATGCTAACGCGCCGACGATGTTGTCGCGCGGGACAATCATGCGCGCGTAACGCCGTCGCGTAAAACAGGAAGCCGTGCTGCCCGATGAAAGCCAAACGCAAGACCCGCGCGACGCGCAAGAAAACGGGCAAGACAGCGAAAGACATTCTGCGATTCTCGCCGGGCTTTACCGTCTACGTCCTGCCACCCGAGAGCATTTGTCTTTACGCCGAGCACCGCAAGCTGTTCCTTCACGGCACGCTCTATTGCGCGATCGCAGCGGCGATCGGCAAGAATGGCAAAAGCCGCGCCGAGCTGGTGCGCGAGCTGTCGCGCAATTTTCCGCCTGACACGATTGAAGAGGCGCTGAAGCGGCTGACCGAACGCCGCTATGTCGTCGCGGCAACGCCAACGACCACCGGCCCCGTCGCGGCATTCTGGGCGGGCCTCGGGCTGCCGCCCGAGATGGCCCAGGCCAATCTCGATGCCTGCCGGGTCCGTGTCGAGGCGTTCGACGTCGATGGCGCAAAGGAACTGACCGCAGCCTTGAAGAACCTCGGCGTCCGCATCGTCGATCGCGCGCCCGATCTGACGGTGACGCTCGCCAACGACTATCTCGAGCCGCGCCTCGCCGAGCTCAACAAGCAGCACATCAAGAGCAAGACGCCGTGGCTGCTGGTGCAACCATCGGGTCCCTTCCCGCTGGTCGGACCGGTGTTCCGGCCGTATGAGAGCGCCTGCTGGACCTGCCTGTTCGACCGCATGATCCGCAACCGGGAGATCAAGGGCTTTCTCGATCGCGAAGCGACAGGCCGTTGCGGTGTCGCCCCTCGCGCAGAGCCCGTTCGGGCAGAGCGCGATCCAGTTCGCCTCCGTCGAGATCGCGAAGGCGATCGCGTCCGGATTCCGCACCGATCTGCGCGATCATATCGCAAGCTTCGACCTGATGGGCGCGACCATCGCCAAGCACTTCGTGTCGCACCGGCCGCAATGCCCGACCTGCGGCAACAAGAAGCTGCAAAATCCGAAGCGCGAACCGCAGCCGATCGAGGTCAGCGCCGGCACGCGGCTGATCATGACCAGCGGCGGCTACCGCTCGGTGTCGTCGCGCACCACGGTCGCGCGCAACCGCAAGCATGTCTCACCGCTGACCGGCGTGGTCACCAAGCTCGAGAAGATGGACGGCGAACTGCCGCTGAACACCAATTTCGTGGCCCAGCATAATTTTGCCCCTCCCGCCACGAACGTCGACCAGCTCCGCGGCGGCCTGAGCGGCGGCAGCTTCGGCAAGGGCTCGACCGCCGAGCAGGCCGAAGCCAGTGCGCTGATGGAGGCGATCGAGCGCTATTCCGGCATCTTCCAGGGCGACGAGATCAGGGTCGAGAAGCGCTTCAGCGACTTTGCAGAGGGCGACGCCATTCTCACCAACGACGTGCAGCTTTACAGCGAGGCGCAGTTTGCGGCGCGTCATCAGCCGACGCACGACGACACGCAGCCGGTCTCCGATCCCATCGATGCCAACGAGAAGATCGAATGGTCGCCGGTGTGGTCGCTGCGCGACAGGAAATTCAGGCACTTCCCGACCGGCCTGCTCTACTTCTTCTACGGCGGCACCCACACCGATTCCAACGGCTGCGCCGCCGGCAACACCCGCGAGGAGGCGATCGTCCAGGGCTTCCTCGAGCTGGTCGAGCGCGATGCCTATGCGATCTGGTGGTACAACCGCCTGCAGCGGCCCGCAGTCGACCTCGGCGCGTTCGACGACGCCTACATTCGCGACATCCAGACCCAGTTCACCGATTTCGGCCGCAAGATCTGGGTGCTCGACATCACCAGCGATCTGGGCGTCCCGACCTATGTCGCGATGATGCACTGGATGGCCGACGGCAAGGAGCACATGGAGTTCGGCTCCGGTTCGCATTTCGATCGACGCATCGCGCTGTTGCGGTCGCTGACCGAACTCAGCCAGTTCCTGACGATCGGCACGATGGGCGGTGGCGGCGCGCGCGGCGACCAGTCGTCGCTCGACGGCGTCACGCCGCTGCGCGCTCGAGGCCTATCCATTCCTGTCGCCGGCGAAGAATCCGATGCCAGCCGCCGCCGCTCGGTCTGGACGTGCCGCTCGACAGCGTGCGCGAGCAGGTCGAAGCCTGCGTCACGGTGGCCGCTCGCGCTGGCCTCGATTTCCTCGTGCTCGACCAGACCCGGCCCGATGTCGGCGTGCCCGTGGTGCGCGTGCTCGCGCCGGGCCTGCGGCATTTCTACAAGCGCTTCGCGCCGGGCCGTCTGTACGATGTCCCGGTCCGGATGGGCCTCGCGGACAAACCGCTCAGGGAAGGCGAGCTGACGCCCTTCCTGCCGCACACCTGAGGTTTCTTTGCGCACGACGGCCAAAAAACGGGGACGAAAGGCGGCGCCGGTCGTGTCCGCCCGCCTCAATGCGCATGTGCATTTGCAGGCGCAGGGCGATGGCAACGTCACCGCGAGCTTCGACGAATTTTCGCTGCCGCTCGGCAGATACAGCATCGATGCATTGAAGCGCGCGCAAGGCATCGGCGCGGGGCTGCCGCTCGCCTCGTTCTCCTCCGCGAAGCTCGTCGACCGGGAGATCGCGCTTTTGGTCGAGCGTCTCGCGCGCACGGGCTTGTTGGAATATCGCTTCGGGACGGCGAGCCAAAGACCTCGCGATCATCGAGCCGCAGGTCGCCGGCTACTGGCCGCAAGTCGCAAAGTGCGCGCTATCCGACACCATCGTGCTGTCGCGCTTCGCCTACCTGCGCCGCCGCGGCAACGACATGGTGCTGGAATTGCCGCGCTCGGCGGCGCTGTTCCGGATCTGCGATCCCAAACTCGCAAGCCTGCTCGCCACGCTGTCATCGCCGCAGAAGATCGGCGCGCTGCGCCGGCAGCCCGGCTTTCCCGGACTGGAGTTGCTGGGCCTGCTGCTGGACTGCGACATCCTGTTCAAGGTCGGCAAGACCGACGGCTCGCGTCCTTCCGAAGGCGACGACAAGCTGGTGGTCTGGGACTTCCACGACCTTTTGTTTCACACCCGCTCGACCGAGGGACGGCAATCCAGCCCGATCGGCGGGCGTTATGCCCATGTCGACACGATTGCGCCGCCGCCGGCGGTGCGCGCGCCATGGCGCGGTGACGCGATCGACCTGCAACAATTCGCCGAAACGGCCGAACCGTCTTCCTTTGTGAAGCTGCTCCGCGAGCGGCATTCCACCCGCGATTTCGACGAGGCGCAGCCAATCACACTGGCCGAGCTGGCGCGATTTCTCGAAAACGCCGCGCGCGTGCAATCGACCTGGAGCGAGCCGATCGACTTCGGCGGCGGCGATATCGGCCCCGAGATCGCCTACACGCGGCGGCCCTACCCGTCCGCCGGCAGCGCCTACGAGCTCGAGCTTTATCTCGCGGTCAGCGCCTGCGAGGGTTTGCCGCGCGGCTTCTATCATTATGACGCCGAGCGCCACGCGCTGGTGCCGATCCCGGCCGACGAGCAGGCCATTGCGATGCAGTTCGAGGCCGCGCAATTCGCCATGGACGCGCCGATGGCGCCGCAAATCCTGTTCACCATCGCCGCGCGCTTCGACCGCGTGTCCTGGAAATACAGCGCGATCGCCTATTCGCTGATCCTCAGGGATGTCGGCGTGCTCCTGCAGACGCTTTACCTCACTGCGACCGACATGAACCTCGGCGGCTGCGCCATCGGCACCGGCAATATCGAGCTGTTCGCACGCATGACCGGCCAGGACTTCCATACCGAAGGTCCGGTCGGCCAGTTCGCGCTCGGTCGCGGCCGGAAAGTCGGCGGACGACTGATCGTCATTGCGAGCGACCGTCGACGCAATCGCCGTGAGCCCGCGATGAGCCGGCGAAGCCGCCATATGCGGGTCGCCGAGCGAAGCGATCGCAGAGTTTATCAGCGGGCACAGTCCGATTGCTCGTCGCCGGAGCCTGTCATCGGCTCAGCCCAAGGGCCGTACGCTTGCTCGCAATGACGAGCTGACGACTCACTCCGCCTTGAATCCGATCGTGTCGATCACGGTCTTCCAGTCGCGCGCCTGCTCGACCAGCGCGGCGGCTAGATCCTGTGGACTGCCGACCTTGGCTTCCAGGCCGAGCTCGGCGAGGCTTGCGCGCACTTCCGCCGATGTGAGTCCTGCGTTGATGGCGGCGTTGAGCGTGCCGACGATCGCAGCCGGCGTGTCCGCCGGCGCCAACACGCCGAACCAGACCTCGGTCGGAAATCCGGTCACGCCGAGCTCCTGCATGGTCGGGACATCAGGCAGCTCCGCCCAGCGCGCCTTGCTCGTGACCGCGAGCGGCCGCAGCTTGCCGGCCTTGAAGTGGGTGAGCAGCGTCGACTTGTTGTTGAACACCATGTCGATGTGACCTCCGAGCAGGTCGGTGATCGCGGGTGCGCCGCCCTTGTAGGGCACGAACAGCATGTCCGTGCCGGTCTTCACCTTGAAGAAATCGGAGGCGAACTGGGTGTAAATGCCGGCCGCGGCCCCGTAGGTCAGCTTGCCCGGATGGTCCTTCGCATATTGCAGGAACTGATCGTAAGTCTGCGGCGGAAGGTTTGGCGAGATCGCGAGCGCC
Organism: uncultured Alphaproteobacteria bacterium; assembly: GCA_963696845.1. Lineage (GTDB taxonomy): Bacteria > Pseudomonadota > Alphaproteobacteria > Rhizobiales > Xanthobacteraceae > Bradyrhizobium. The sequence goes on along the minus strand of CAVOLR010000016.1, from coordinate 11,116 downwards.
ATGGTGTCGGTGCAAATCAGCCGCCACCGGCGCGAACGACGCGATCGGATCAAAGCCGATATCCCTGTAGAGCGCGCCGATGATGGCGTTCACATTGGTGCCGCCGAGCAGCAGCGTGTAGCCGTCGGGAGCCGAGGTCGCGACAGCCTTGGCGCCGATCCGCCCGCCCGCGCCGACGAGGTTCTCCACCACGACCGGCTGGCCCAGCCGCGACGACAGCGAATTGGCGATCAGTCGCGCCGCCACATCGGTCGGACCGCCCGCAGGAAACGGGACGACGATCCTGATGAGCCGCTCGGGATAGGCCGCGTGGCTCGGCGTGCTCGCCAGGGCGATCACTGCCGCGCTCAAAAGAGCAAACAGCCCGATCAATGTCCGGCGCATCCGATTCCCCCGACTCATGCGTCACACCCGCTCGATGATGATCGCGGGCGCCATGCCGCCGGCCGCGCACATCGTCACCAGTCCTCGCTGCAGATCGCGCCGCTCCAGCTCGTCCAGCACCGTGCCGATCAGGATCGATCCGGTGGCGCCGATGGGATGGCCGAGCGCGATCGAGCCGCCATTGACGTTGACCTTGTCGCGGTCGAGCTTGAGGTCGCGGATGAACTTTTCCGCGACGACCGCGAAGGCCTCGTTGATCTCGAACAGGTCGATGTCGTCGATCGAGAGCCCTGCCCGCGCCAGCACCTTCTTCGTCGCCGGCACCGGCGCATTCAACATCAAGGTCGGCGAGTCCCCCATATTGGCGGTCGCGACCACGCGTGCGCGCGGCTTCAGGCCGTGTGCCCTGGCGTAATCGGGCGAGGCCAGCAGGATCGCGGCGGAGCCGTCGACCACGCCCGACGAATTGCCGGCGTGATGGACGTGGTCGATCTCGAGTCCGGGATGTTTCTGCAGGATCAGGTTGCGGTAGGTGGTGCCCTTGTCGTCGAGCGGATAGTCCGCCACCGCCGGGAATGCCGGCTTCAGCGCCGCGAGGCCTTCCAGCGTGGTCTGCGGCCGCGGATATTCCTCCTTGTCGAGCGCGAGGCTGCCGTCCTCGCGATAGACGGGCACGAGGCTCTTGTCGAAATGGCCGTGCAGAATCGCATGCGCCGCGCGCTTCTGGCTCTCCAGGCCGAGCCGGTCGACGTCCTCGCGCGTGATGCCTTCAAGGGTCGCCACCGCATCGGCGCAAACGCCCTGATGCGATTGCGGATGCCGCGCGCGCAGGCGCAAATTGCCGGCATCCATCATGAACGGGCCGCCGCCGCGCCGGCCCTCCATCGACATCATCTCGGTGCCGCCGGCGATGACCAGATCTTCGGCGCCCGCCATGATGGCGTTGGCCGCCATGATAGCGCTGGTGATGCCCGAGCCGCAGAAGCGATCCAGCGTCACGGCGCTGGCCGCACGTCATAGCCGGCATCGAGCGCGGACATCCGCCCGAGATCGCCGCTCTGCGGCCCCAGCTGCGCGCTGGTGCCCCAGACGATGTCGTCGACATCGGCGGTGTCGATCCTGGTTCGCTCGGCCAGCGCGCGCAACACGGTCGCGCCAAGCTGCTGCGGATGAATGCCCGAAAGCGCGCCCTTGCCGGCCTTGCCGATGCCGCGCGGGGTCCGGCAGGCATCGATGATCCATGCGTCCACCATGGTTTCCTCCCTTGTCGTTGGAGGAGACCAAACGCAATCCAGCCTGCCTTGTCCAGTTCAAAACGGCTGATTGACGCTCTTGCCGCGCTAGCCGCGCCGGTCGTCGTAGAACACCAGCGTCATCACACCGGTTCCCACCACCAGCGAGAACATCATGCCGAAGGTGATCGCGAAGATGCCCGCGTCCGGCGCTTCCGGCTTCCAGCCGGCATCCGACATGAAGACGGTCCAGATCAACAGTGCCATCAAGGCCGCGATGACGAGATAGGGCACCAGGATCATGCTCCTCACCGTTGCGAGCAGATGGCGCCAGTGCAGTTGCAGCAAAATCGAACCCATGGCCATGTCCCCTGTGCAATAATGGCATGGTCACCTTGCACGAGCCCGCCGCAACGGTCTTGCACGGGATGGTGTAATTGTCGGGAACGCACGCCGACGCGATCTCGCTATGATAGGCTGTGGTCACGCTGGGACCGAAAAAGGCACGGAGGAACGACAATGCCCGATCTGACCGCGAAGCTGGCCCGTCACATCGTCGGCTATCGCAACGCCGATCTCGATTCTGCGGCGCTGACCGTAGCCAAACAGTGCATCCTGGATTGGCACGGTGTGACGCTCGCAGGCGCCAGTGAGCCGGTGGCGCGCATCCTGCGCGAGGAGATCGCGACCTCCGGGCAAGGACCGTCGTCGATCGTGGGCTTCAATCTCCGCTGCTCGCCGGCCGATGCCGCCTTGGTCAATGGCGCGACCTCCCATGCGCTCGACTATGACGACGTTCATCCGCTGATCGGTCATCCCACCGCCGCGATTCTGCCGGCGGCGCTGGCGATCGCCGAGGCGAAGGGCCGCTCGGGAATGGACGTGCTGCGGGCCTTCATCGCCGGCTACGAGACGGCCGGCTTTGTCGGCTCGCTGGTGATGCGCTCGCACTATGAGCGCGGCTTTCACGGCACCGCGACCCTTGGCTCGTTCGGCGCGGCGGCCGCGGCCGGGCTCCTGCTCGATCTCGATGAGGCGCAGATGGCGATGGCCCTTGGTCTCGCCGGCACCCAGGCCGCCGGGCTGAAATCGATGTTTGGCACGATGGCGAAGCCGTTCCATGCCGGCCGTGCCGCGGCCAACGGCGTGCTGGCCGCTCGCCTTGCGGCGCGCGGATTCACTGCAAATCCCGCCGTGCTCGAGGTCGCACAAGGCTTCATCGCAACCCAGAGCGACGGCGATCCGTCGGCCGATGCGCCATTGCCGCGTCCGGGCAGCCTCGTCGTGGATACGCTCTTCAAATATCACGCGGCCTGCTATCTCACCCATTCCAGCATCGAGGCGATCAAGCTGTTGCGCGGGCAGCTCGCTTTCAGCGGCCCCGATGTGGCAAGTATCGACCTCCATGTCGCGCCGGGACATCTGTCGGTTTGCAACATTGCCTCGCCGCGGAGCGGGTTAGAGACCAAGTTCAGCCTGCGCCACACCGCGGCACTCGCGGCCAGCGGCCAGGATACCGCCGCGATCGGGACTTATTCGGATGCGAACGCCCTTGATGCGACGCTCACCGGGATTCGCGAACGGGTCACCGTGCACGGCGATCGCAGCGCAGGCCGGGACGCGCTCGTCATGATCAAGACCGGCGGCGGCAAGACCGCCGAGGCCAGCTTCGACGTGGCGATTCCGGATCGGGATCTGGACCGCCAGGGCGGGCGCCTCGCGGCCAAGTTTCATAGCCTTGCCGATCCCGTCATCGGGGCCGAACGCGCCGGCCTGCTCCAGCGCCAGATCGCCCGGCTGGACGAGGACCGCGACATCAGCGTGCTGATGGCGGCGTAGTTTCGTTGCGCTGTGGAGAACGATGGCGCCTGCTATAATCGTGCAATGTCGGTCTGGTGGAGTCATCGAATGAGGCGGCGTGAGGTCTTGGGCGGTCTGGCGCTGGCGGGCCTGTTGCCGCGATCCGCCTTTGCGGAGACCGAACGCAGGGTCGCGCTGCTCATGCCGTTTGCGGAGGGCGATGCCGTAGCGGCCGGCTTCATCAATTCACTCCGTCAATCGCTCGCCGCGCTCGGCTGGCGAGAGGGAACCAATCTGAAGATCGAGATACGCTTCAGCCGTGATGACCACGAGCTTGCTCGTACCTATGCGAAGGAGTTGGCGGCCAGCCAGCCTGACGTGCTCGTCGCGCACGGTCCGGCGTTCACTTATGCGCGTGAAGCCACGCGTACGGTTCCGCTGGTGTTTTTGGCCATTGTCGATCCCGTCGGACAAGGGTTCGTCACAAGCCTCGCTCGACCAGGAGGAAACATCACCGGCTTCATGCTGATGGAATTCTCCATCGGCGGCAAGTTCATCGAGCTGTTGAGGGAAATTGCTCCAAAGACGAAGCGTGTGGCTGTCCTTGTCGATCCGTCGAATTCCAATAGTCCGCAATGGTGGCGCTCGATCGAAGGCGCAGCGCGAGATGCGGACATTGAACCGCAACAGGCCGTCGTTCGAAATCAAACTGAAATTGGTGCTGCGATTGGCGCAATCGCCGGTACCTCCAATGGTGCGTTTATCGTTCCACCCCAGGCGTTCCTCGCCGCGAACCGGACTGTCATCATCGCATCGGCTGAACGCGAGCGGATACCCGCCGTGTACAGCAATGTTTTTTTCGTGAGGGACGGCGGTCTGGCCGCGTACGGATCGGACCTGAACGACCAGTACGCGCGCTCTGCCGCCTACGTCGATCGCATCCTCAAAGGCACCAAGCCGAGCGATCTTCCGGTTCAGGCGCCTACCAAATTTCAGTTGGCGGTCAATCTCAAGACCGCCGGCGCGCTCGGTCTAAGCGTGCCATCCGCCCTGGTCACCCGCGCCGACGTGGTGATCGAATAGCGGCTGGCACCGAGCCAATTTCGTCGGCGCAACCAGCCGCTATTGCCTGTTGGCCCAATCCAGGATCGCGACCGCTTCGGGACCAACTTTCGCCTGCCAGGCAATTGCACCGACCACCAGCGCCATCGCGAGCACTGCCGCGCGGAAATTGCCGTTCAACCCCATGCCGCGGCTTTCAATGAATCGCCGCGTACATGATTTTCTCTTCGGTCGCCTCCAGCGCGGAAAATTCCTCGACCACCTTGCCCTGACGGCTCACCAGGATGCGGTCGGACAGCGCCAATATCTCCGGCAGGTAAGACGAGATCACCACGACGGCCTTGCCCTCGTCGGCGAGCCGGTTGATCAGCTCGTGGATTTCGACGATCGCGCCGACGTCGACCCCCCGTGTCGGCTCGTCGAAGATGATGAGGTCCGGCTCCTGCGCGAGCGATTTTGCGATCACGACCTTCTGCTGGTTTCCGCCGGAGAGTTCCACGACCTTGGCCCTTGTGCCGATGGCGCGCACCTTCAGCCGGGCGATCCAGTCGTCGCCCGCACGTTGCGCGTCCCGGCCCGACAGGAAAAATCGGCCGCGCGGAAATTTGGCGAGAATGCCGAGATAGATGTTGCGCGCGACCGACATCGTCTCGAAGAAGCCTTCGACCTTGCGGTCCTCCGTCACATAGGCGATCCCGGCGCGCACCGCCGGTGCAGGCACCCGATAGCGCACCGGCTTGCCGCGCAGCAGGATTTCGCCGCCGTGGAAGAAATCCCGCTTCAGGACGCCCGCCACGATCTTGAAGGTCTCGGTGCGCCCCGCTCCGACCAGCCCGAACACGCCGGTGATCTGACCGGCGAACACCGACAGCGAATTGTTCTTCACCATCGGCGCCATCTTGAGGTTATGCACCGTCAGGATCCGCTCGCCGGCGGCGCGCACGTCGGTCTTCCGCGTGCCGTACAGCGTATTCGAGAGATCGCGGCCGACCATCGCCTGCACGATCCGCGCGCGATCGAAGGCGCTCGCGTCATCGGTGACGACATGCTTGCCGTCGCGCAGCACCGTGATGCGGTCGGCGAGCAGCAGGGCCTCCTCGATCGCGTGCGAGATGAAGACGATCGAGACCCCGCGCTGCTTCAGCGAACGCACGAGGTCGAAGAAGTAGTTCTTCTCCTCCGGAGTCAGCGAGGCCGTCGGCTCGTCGAAGATGATGACCTGCGCCTGATGCAGCACCGCGCGCGCGATTTCGACCATCTGCTTCTTGGCGGCGCCGAGCAGTCCGACGGTCGTGGTCGGCGTCACGTCGAAATTCAGCGATTGCAGGAACTGCTGGGCGGCGATGTAGATACCGCGCAGCCGGTTGTAGAATTTCTCCTGGCCGAGGAACAGGTTCTGCGCGACCGTCATGCTCGGCACCAGGCTGTTCTCCTGGAACACCATGGCGATGCCGAGATGCCGCGCCTCCAGCGGGGTCTGCGGCGAGGCCTCGACGCCATTGACGAACATCGCGCCCGAGGTGAGCGTGACGACGCCCGCCATCGCCTTGGTCAGGGTGGATTTGCCGGCGCCGTTCTCGCCGACCAGCGCGTGGATTTCGCCGCGGCGCAGCGCGAAATCGACGCCCTCGATCGCCGGCACGCCGGCATAGAGCTTGGTGGCTTTCCGGAACTCGACGACATTGTCGGTCATTTCGCGAGCGCCTCTTTCGCCGCCGATGAGCGATAGCCGCAGCAACCGTCGCGATCCCTTGGCAAGCACGTACAGCGCGCCATCGAGCTCGGCGACCGCGGTGACGCCGTGGTTTTCGCCATCGACGCGGCTGTGGAAGGAAAACAGCGGCGAGAAATCGGATGCGAGCCGGATCACGAGCCCATAGGAACGCGGCGGCGCCCATGGCTTGACCACGCCCATGGTCTTCAGATGCGCGCCCTGCATCGGCTCGCGGAACGAGCCGCCCGACCGCAGCCGCGGCGCGACCCAGAACTCCGGCGGCACCTCCCGCATCATCCGCTTGCGATAGCCGCCTTCGCGCAGGATGAACTCGATCAGCTGGGTTCGCGCGGTGAAGGCGGTGAGCCAGAAACCGCCGTCCGACGCCGGCACGATCCGGGAGGGATAGACGGGGAGTTGATCCAGCGCGATCCTGATCGATCCGTTCGGGGCGACCACCAGCAGACGATGCTTCCAGCTTTCGCTGACCAGCACGTCGTTGCCGGCCGAGGCCGCGCCGAACGCAAATTGCAGACCCGATGCCCTGACCTTGATCGCGCCGGTCTCGATGTCGACCGAGAGCAGCCTGTCCGCTTCGCCCGCGGTTGAGAAGATCGCGCACCCACTCTCCGTACGGCTCGTTCGCCGAGCCGTCGGTGGCAAGCAGGCTGCCGTCTGCGCCCGCCGCAAGCGCGTTGACGGCATGCAGGTCGCCCGCAATCCGCTTGCCCTCGTCCGTGCCCTCGGCTGCGGCAAATATCCGGATTTCCGTGCCATCGAGCGCGACCGCGAGCCGCCCGCCGGGAAGTCCGCAAATCGCGGTGATCGGCCGGTCGAACCGGCGGACCTCGCGCGACGAGCTGCCCTCCAAGCGCCGCAGCGTCAGGCCGTCCGCCAGATAGAGCGCGCCGCCGATCTCGGCGAGGTCTTCCGGCTCGGCAAACTCGCCCAGCACCTCGGCGCTTTCGAGCAACTGGTTCGGCTTCAGCGGCCCGTCGAACGGCGGCACGGTGATGGCGGCATCACCGCGCCCGAGCACGCGATCGAGGAAGTCTTCCAGCGCCGGGATCACGCCGATTTCCCCCAGCGCTTGTCGTATTGCACGAAGTTCGGATCGGCGTTCTCCAGCTTGTATTTGCCGATCCGGTTGTTCGAGATGCCGCCGAGATAGAGATGACCCTTGTGCTCGCGCATCGAGGTGATCATGGGATGATTGATGCTCTTGATGTCCCAGTAGGACTCCAGCACCTCGCCCTTCTCGTTGAATTTCACCACGCAGCCCGTGTTGATGTTGGGAAACAGCCATTCGTCGACGGGAAGCCGCTTGCCCATGCGCCGGCGGAACGCCGGCATCTTCCAGGCGAGATCGAGCGCCGGCGAGCGCATGCCGACGATGGCGAGCCAGTAATTGCCGTCGGAGGCGAGATTGATGTTGTCGGGAAAGCCCGGAAGGTTGTCCATGACGACCTCGACCGTCCCCTGCTTCGGGCCGTCGAACCAGTAGCGCTTGATCGAGCAGCCGAAGGTTTCGGCGAACAGGATCGACTGCCGGTCGCTCGCAATGCAGATGCCGTTGGGAAATTTCAGGCCGCGCAGCACGGTGCGGGTCGAATTGGTCTTCGGGTCGTAGCAGACGATGCGGCCGTTGCCGCGCGCCTCCAGTCCGTCGACCGGCCACTCATGCATTTCGTAGCGCACCGTCGCCTCGGAGAAGAAGATCCGGCCGTCGTCGGCGATATCGAGATCGTCGGCGAGCCGCAGCCGGCTGTCGTCGTTGACGGAATAGATGCTGCGATTGGTTTCGTCGGTGGCTTTCTCGATCTTGCGGTCGGGCGTGATGCGATAAAGCCCCATGCCGCCGATGCAGACATAGAGATTGTCGTCGCGGTCGAAGGCCATGCCGAGCGGCTGGCCGCCGATATGCGCGTAGACCTCCATCTTCTCATAGTCGGGCGGGAAGAAGCGGATGATGTCGCCGTGGCGCGAGCCGGCATAGAGATTGTCGTGGCGGTCCAGGATCACGTCCTCCGGCGCCTCGATCCGGCCAAGTCCGATCAAGGAGACGTCGCGTAGTTTGTCGTTCTGCTCAAAGGGACCGCCCTTGCCGATCTCCGTCGACGGCGGTGGCGGCAGGCTGTGATAGGTCGGCGCGACATAGACCTTGCTGATGATCCGATTGCGGTTCTTCAGCCATCTGATGTCGATGACGGCCGCAACCAGCAGGATGGCCGCCAGCACCATGCGGTTGAAGCCGCCCCGCACCGACAGCGTGGTCAAGCCGTTGGTGACCAGCAGCACGATCAAGGTCCCGACCGCGGCCTTGGCGACGGACCCCTTGCCGCCGCCGAGCGTGATGCCGCCCAGAACCGTCGCGGTCAGCACGGTCACTTCGAGGCCGACGCCGACATCGCCGCCGACGGTTCCCAGCCGCGCCGCGAAGAACAGCGCGCCGATCGAGGTCAGCACGCCGCAGGCGACATAGCAAAGCGCGATCGTCCGCCGCACCGGGATGCCGGAATTGTAGGCCGAGCGGCGCGAGCCGCCGATCGCGGTGATATGCCAGCCGGGACGAAGCCGCGTCAGGAAGACATGGCCGAAGATGGCAACGGCGAGATAGAGAATGGCGACGCTGGGCACGCCCAGCACGTCGCCGCCGCCGATGAAATTCCAGGACGGGAAATCCGGGAATGCGGCCGCGATCTTGGTCGAGTTGCTGAACAGCAGGAGATCGTAGGCGGAGCGATAGATGATCAGGGTGATCAGCGTCGTGATGAAGGCGCGAAGCTGGAGATAGCCGATCAAGAGGCCGTTGACCGCGCCGAGCACGGCGCCGCAGACGAGCGTGACGGCGATCACCGCCGGCACCGGCCAGTCCAGAACGTCGAGGAAATAGAGCGCGCAGAAGTCGCACAGCGCAAACATCGACCCGACCGACAGATCGATGCCGCCGACAATGACGACCAGCGCCATGCCGAGCACGACGAAGCCGATTTCGGCGGCCTGGCGCGCGGTATCGGCGAGCGAGGTCGGCGACAGGAAATTGTCGATGCTCCGGCTGAGCGCGATCGCGATGATGATCAGGACGATCACCGGGATCGCGGTTTCGGTCCAGCGCTTCGAGAGAATTTCGCCAAGCAGATGGTCCGGCCAGTATCTGGCCTTCAGTCGAACGAAAGCTTCCTGCATCGGCGAACCATCTGACTTCTGCTGAGACGGCGGCTCCGGCGCCGCTTCGATCGGCGCCGGAGCCGTTGCGTCACGATGCGCTACTTCTTCAGATCGGCCAGGTTCCAGCAGGCCGTGGCGCTGTCGGCATTCTCCTTGGTGATCGGGATCAGGGTCGTATAGGCCGAACCCTTGATCGAGCCGGGCTTCGCCCCCGACGACAGCAGCCACTTGATCATCGCCGCCATGTCGGCGGCTTGCGTCGGCACGTCGTAGCTGACGTTGAGGTCGAACGCGCCCGACTTGACGAGCTCGCAGGCGCCCTTGCGCTCGCCGCCGCCGGAGGTGGCGACGAACACCTTGCCGGTCAGCCCGGCTTCCTTCACGGCCGCGGCGGTGCCGATATCCATGCCGTCCCAGAAGCCGACGATGCCGCAAAGGTCCGGATTTTGCTTCAGCACGGTCTGGACGATGGCCTTGGCCTTCGAGGCGTCCCAATCCGCGGCCTGGCTCGACACGACCTTGATCTCGGGATGCTTGGCCAGCACGTTCTCGACGCCCTTCAGCGTGTAGGCGGAGGCCGCGGCCGACAGCGCGCCCTGCACGATCGCGATCTTGTTCGACTTGCCCTCGCAGGCCTTCACGACGGCTTCGGTGTCGCGCTCGCCGATCTCGATCCAGTTGGCGCCGACAAAGGCCGAGCTGCGATAGACCGAACCCATGTTGATCTGGATGATGTAGATGCCTTCGTTCTCGGCGCGCTGCATCAGCTTGGCATAGGTCTGCACATCAGGGTTATGAACGATGATCGCCGCCGGCTTCTCCGAGATCAGCGTGGTCAGCGCCTGGGCGCCGGCATTGGTGCTCCAGTTCGCATCGCGCACGATCACCTTCATGCCATAGGGCTCGAGCTCCTTCTTGACGCCGGCGAACCAGCCTTCCGTCAGGTCGAAATTCATGGCGACGGGAATGTAGGCCACCGTCTTGCCGGCCAAAGCCTGCTTGAAGGAGGCCTGGAAGGGCTCATCGAGCCCCTGCTGGGCCGCGGCCGGCAACGCCGCGAACGCGGATAGCACTGCTGCTCCGATCAGGCACTTCGTCATCTTAAGCATTGCAACCTCCCTTGATGTTTTCCGATTGTTTTCGCGTTGGTTCAGATATCGCCCTGCTGCGCGGTTTCCTCATTGCGCGGATTGAGGAAGGAGTCGGCGATCACGGCCGCGAGCAGCACGACGCCTTTGACGAGGTTCTGCGCCGAATAGGACACGTCCATGATGGTCATGCCGTTCAGCATGGTGCCGATCAGGAGCGTGCCGATGACGACATTCAGCACGCCGCCCCGCCCGCCGGATAGCCCGATGCCGCCGAGCACGACCACCAGGATGACGTCGTAGATCAGGGTCGAGTTGAAGATCCGCGTCGGTCCGCTGTTGACGGATGAGACCAGCACGAGCCCGGCGAAGCAGCCGATCAGCGCCGCCAGCACATATTGCAGCACGATGATCGGGCGCGACGGAATCCCGGTCACGCGCGCCCCGAATGGATTGTCGCCGATCGCGTAGATGTAGGCGCCGATCCGGGTCTGCCGCAGCAGAAACGCGACCACGCCGCACGCCATGGCAAAGACCACGACCGGCATCGGAACGCCCAGCACCTTGCCCTGCCCCAGGAACTCGAAGCCGTCCATTCCCGGGCTCCACTGCACCACATCGAGCTTGAACAGGACGGCCTGGCCCAATCCCGCAAGCAACAGCCCGCT
>CAVOLR010000015.1:0-135172 GCA_963696845.1 uncultured Alphaproteobacteria bacterium | reverse complement strand
TTTAGATTTTCCAGTCGTGGATCCAGCGCTGCCGCGCCAGCACGCGCTTCGGCCCGAGCAAGCGGATGGAGAGATCGCGCGCGACGCGCCATCGGTCCCGCCATGTGGTAGATGCGGCCCTGCTTCTCGGCGAGCGCCTGCACCTTCGCCACGCGGGAGCGGCGCAGCCGGCGGTAGCGCCGCAGCGCCTTGGTGACCTGCGCCGCCGTCTCGGCCGGGCCGTCGCCGAACACTTTCGCGAGCACCGCGGCGTCCTCGATCGCCATGCCGGCGCCTTGCGCCGCGAACGGCAGCATGGCGTGCACGGCATCGCCCAACAGGCCTATCGTGCCCGCGTACCATCTGTCCGCTTTCGGGCACCGTGAACAGCGCCCATCTGTGCCAGTCGTCGACGGCCCCCAGCATCATTCGCGCCGGTCCCGGCCAGCGCGAGGCGCCGAAGATCGCCTTCAGCTCGAGCCCGTCGCCGGGCGCGCTCCAGCCCGGCCTGTTCCAGGTCCCCGGCACGATCGCCACCACATTGATCCGCCGCGCGCCCGAGATCGGATAGGCGACGAGATGCGCGCCGGGCCCCATCCAGAGCTGCACCCTTGGCGCGGTGTATTCGCGCGGCAGCTGGGTCGCATCGAGCGTGCCGCGCCAGGCGATCATGCCTGAGAATTGCGGCGCCACGTCCGGAAACAGATGATGGCGCACGTTCGACCAGATGCCGTCGGCGCCGATCAGCGCCAGGCCGACTTCGGAGTATCGCGAATTGCCGCGGCGCTGGACCACGGTCAGTCCCTTGGCATGCGCGACCGCATCCTCGAACTGGCAGCCGAGCCGCAAATCCACGTCGGGATTGTCGTTGACCGCGGCCTGCAGCGCCGCCTGCAGATCGGCGCGATGCACCACCCAATAGGGCGCGCCGGCGCGCTGCGTGGCGGCCTCGCCAAGCGGCAGGCGGGTGATCTCGCCGCCGGCCCGCGCGCTCATGATGTTGATGGACTCCGGCACCACGGCGCGGCTGCCGAGCCGGTCCTTCAAGCCCGAGGGCGATCAGCACGCGCGTCGCATTGGGCGACAATTGCAGGCCGGCGCCGGTCTCCTCCAGCTTCTCGGCCTTTTCCAGCAGGACGACGCGGAAGCCGCGCGCGGCCAGCGCAAGGGAGGCGGTCATGCCTCCGATCCCGGCACCTGCAATGAAGATGGTGCGTTGTGCTGCCGCCACCTGACTGTCCCGACTCCAATACTCGCGGTGTCGGAGTCGCAGCAAATACTGGGATGGATGTCAAATAGGGATCAGGCGACGTCCTTCAGCACGCATTCCGGCGGCCGTGCCTCGCCCGCGGCGAGGTCGGGGGCAAACCGGTACAGCGTCGAGCAATAGGGACAGATGATCTCTTTGTCGTTGCCGAGATCGAGGAACACATGGGGATGGTCGAACGGCGGGTTGGCGCCCACGCACATGAACTCGTGCGAGCCGATCTCGATCACGGCCACGCCGGCATCATTGTGGAAGTGCGGAACGACGTTGTCGGCCATCGTATGTCCTTTAGCGGCAAAGGGGCGGTGCAAACTTCAAGCCCGGGAACAGGAGCGAAATGCCGCGCACCATAGCGGCGGTTTCACCTGATTCCCAGAGACCTTAGCCGCCTATCTGCATGTACAAATTCGACACAATCTTGTCGTCTGAGAAGCCCTTCTTTCGTCGGGGACGTTGTGTCGCATTTCCGGCACACTATGTGAGAAGCACTTCAATTTAAGGACTTTCGATGAAGCGGCGCGGGGTCTGTTCGGCTTTAGTCGGTGTGGCAATATGTGGCGCGCTGCTTGCCGCAGTGGGACCGCATGCGCGCGAGGCGGGCCGCACGCTCGCCGCGCAGGACGACCCGGCCGCGCTGTCGGACCTGCAAATCAGTTCTGCTATGCGGAATAACCCGGCGCTGTTCGCCAACAATGTCGAAGCCGCGCTCCGGGGCGGTGACGCCGATCTGGCCGACAGCTTCGTTCAACTTGCGCGCGACAACAATGTCGCCGTTGATGACGACACGTCGCGTCGCGTCAGCGATGCGGTCACCGAGGAAAATTCCTCGTCGCATTTTGCCAAGCGTTTCGCCACCGGTCTCGTCACCGGCACCGCCGATGATGTCGCTTCTCTCTCCGGCACGATTGCCGGCGACCTCTTCGTGTTCGGCGACATCCGCGACGTTGTGCGCGAGAGCAAGCATCTGGTGATGGGCGAGGAGACCGATCGCCTGATCCTCGGGCTTGCCACCGCCGGCCTCGCGGTGACCGCGGCGACCTATGTCTCCGTCGGTGGCGCCACGCCTGTCCGCGCGGGCCTGTCGCTGGTCAAGGATGCGCGCAAGGTCGGCCGGATCGGCGAGGGTCTCGCCGAATGGGCCGGCCGCTCCGCGCGCGAGGTCGTCGACGTGCCGGTGCTGCAGCAAGCGGTGGCGTCGTCGTCGGTGTTGCGTCCCGGCCAAAGCGTGAGCGCGATCTCGGCCGCCTTCCGCGCCGAGAAGGCGGGCGCGCTGGTGCGTCTGGCCAAGGACGTCGGCCGCATCACGGAAAAGGCCGGCACGCGCGGCGCGCTGGATACGCTGAAGATCTCCGAAGGCCCGAAGGACGTCGCGCGCGCGGCGCGGCTTGCCGAGACCAAGGGCGGCCAGACCCGCGCCATCATGAAGGTGCTCGGCCGCGGCGCGCTGCTGCTGACGGCCGGCGCGTTCGAGCTGGCGACATGGCTGTTCTCGGCGCTGCTGGTGCTGTTCGGCCTGCTGTCGTCGATCAAGGCCACCACCGAGCGGGCGACCCAGGCCTGGCTCGACCGCAAAAGGGCGCGGCGGCTGCGCGCCGCGAGATGGCGGCTGTGGCGACCGCAGGATAAGCTCATGGCAGTGCCTTCTCTCAAGACGACGGACGGCGCGATGCCGAGCTTCCACAACGGCGCAGTCGAAATCGCCTATCTCGACGAAGGCGAGGGCGCGCCGGTCGTTCTCGTGCATGGCTTTGCCTCGACCAAGAACGTCAACTGGGTCTATCCGACCTGGGTCTCGGAATTGAAGAAGAACGGCTATCGCGTCATCGCGCTCGACAATCGCGGCCACGGCGAGTCCGAAAAACTCTACGATTCCGCCGACTACTCGATTCCGATCATGGCCGGCGACATCGTCGCGCTGATGGATCATCTCGGCATCGCGAAGCGCCGATATCATGGGCTATTCGCTGGGCGGGCGCATGGCGGCCTGGCTCGCGCTGAACCGGCCCGAGCGGCTGCGCTCGGCGATCCTCGGCGGCATCGGCATTGCGATGATCGAAGGCGGCGGGCCCGGCGAGAACGTGGCGCGCGCGCTGGAAGCGCCGTCGCTGGAGGATGTCAGCGATCCCATGGGGCGGACCTTCCGCGCCTTCGCCGACCAGACCCGCTCCGACCGGCTGGCGCTGGCCGCCTGCCTGCGCGGCTCGCGCGACCTGCTGACGAAAGAGGAGGTCGCGCGCATCGCCGTGCCCGTGCTGATCGCGGTCGGCACCAAAGACGAGGTCGCAGGCTCCGCGCACGCGCTCGGAAAAATCATTCCGGGATCGGAAGTGCTCGACATTCCCGATCGCGATCACATGCGCGCGGTCGGCGACAAGGTCTACAAGACGGGCGTGCTGGATTTCCTGTCACGCCGGAAGTGAGACGTCGTCTTCCGGTTCGTCGCCGAAATATCTTGCTGATCGCCAGCAGCACCGTCAGCGTCGCAAGCCAGGCCATGCGCGCGCCGTAGCGGTCGTGCGGTCCGGAGATCACGCCGCAGATCAGGGCATTGCCGAGCAGCGTGAACGTCACCGTCGCCGCCAGCATGGTCAGTTCGTCGAGGCGCCGCCTGAACAGGCCGTAGCCGAACATCGACAGCCACGAGCGCCATCGATCCAAGCGCGATCGGCACGTGCAGCCAGTTCACCGCGGCGAAATTGATGTCCCAATGCTGCTGATGCGCGGCGTTCATCGGCTTGGTCTGGGAGGGGATGTAGTATTTGATGATCGCATAGGTGTGCGGCAGCCAGCCGACGCGTGCCTTCGCCGGTCGCGACATGGGCCAGTTGCTGCGCGGTCGCCTTCAGCGCCGCCTCGGCCTGCCAGGCCGGATAATCCGCGAGCGCGCCGGTGACGATGTGGCCCATCTCGTCGTTCAGGCCTTTGAAGCGGCCGAGCGTGTCGAACATGCTGTGGCCCCACAGGAACTCGTCGGCGGTCGCCGGCAGCTCGTTGCGATAGGGGCAAAGCTTCAGCTTCTCGCGCGGGCAATGATCCCGCAGATATTGCGTGACGATGCCATCCTGCAGCATCCGTCCGAACGCGACGCCGATGCCGCCCGGCGTCCACGCGAGTTGTCCCGAGAAGGCGAAGTTGGTCGCGAGCAGCATCAATGCGCCCGCGACGATGGTCAGGCTGCCCTGGACGAGGCCGCGGGCGGCGATGGTCTTGCGGAGGAAAGGCCGCGCGATCCATCCGAGACAGCACAGGCCGAACAGCACGCCGAAGCGTGCCGCTATGGGTTGCGGCCGCAAACGCCGTGAAGACGAACAGCAGACATTTCTCGATGCGTCGCGGTCTTGTCGCCGTGCAGGACCAGGATGAACAGCGACAGCACCGACAGGCCGGCGAAGATATCGGTCAGCAGCATGCTGGCGAGCCAGGGCAGCGCCGTGGTCAGGACCAGCGACAGGCTGATCGCCAGCAGCCGGAACGGCTGCGAGAGCCCCAGCACGCGCAGGGTCATCTGCAGGATCCACAGCGTGGCCAGCGCCTGGGCGGCGAGATCGAGCCAGAAATCCGAGCCCTCGCCGAGATGGAGGTAGAGGCCGAACACCGTGGAGCGGCTCGGCACCAGATAGCCTTCGTACCAGCGCGCGAGATAGCCGCCGGTGTCCCATTGCAGCAGCGGATAGCCGTTCCACAGCGCGGGCGCGATCAGGAACAGGGGAATGAGGATGGCGGCGATCCAGACCGAGATCGTGTCGGTCCGGCGCGCGGCAAGGATGCGCGTGCTGATGGGCGTCCCTTCCATTGTCAGGCCACCATGCCCGGAACCCGATCAGGGCCGAAATGCACCAATAGTCGAAACGCGCCAGGGTTGATTTCGGCCCTCACCTGCGTCATCGGCGCGCGGCCACGGCCTCCGACCGGCCGGACCGGCGGGAGAATGATTTTCTCTCACGCGGTCCATGAAACGGGCTCATGCGTGCCGGCGGCCCGCTTGAATTTCCGCAAGCGCTGACCACGTTTAGCCGTCAATGACATGCCGCCGGTTGAGCGTTCACCCCAAGGGCCGGCCTGTTAGGACTTTGTCTCATGGCCGTGGTATAAATCCGGCTACGTTGGAATGCGCGGGGAGCGACCCATGGCGATGCATCAGATCAATCCGCAAGGCGCAAAACTGGCGGCGCTCGATCCGATCTGGGACCGGATTCGCGAGCGAAGCCGAGGACATCGTGCATCGCGAGCCCGAGCTTGCGACCTTCATCTATTCGACCGTGCTGCATCACAACCGCCTGGAAGATGCGGTGGTGCACCGTCTCGCCGACCGTCTCGATCACGCCGCGCTGTCGGGCGACCTGATCCGCCAGACCTATGACGAGGCGCTGCGCGACCAGCCCGACCTCGGCAACATCTTCCGCGCCGATCTCGTCGCCGTCTACGACCGCGACCCCGCGACGGCCCGCTTCATCGATCCGCTTGCTCTACTTCAAGGGCTTTCATGCGCTGCAGACCCATCGTCTGGCGCACTGGCTTTTCCAGAAGGGCCGCAAGGATTTCGCCTATTACCTGCAGAGCCGTTCCTCGGCGGTGTTCCAGACCGACATCAATCCGAACGCGCGGATCGGCCGCGGCATCTTCCTCGATCACGCCACCGGTTTCGTCTGCGGCGAGACCGCCGTCATCGAAGACGACGTCTCCATCCTGCACGGCGTGACGCTCGGCGGCACCGGCAAGGAGAACGAGGACCGTCATCCCAAGATCCGTCATGGCGTGATGATCGGCGCGGGCGCGAAAATCCTCGGCAATATCGAGGTCGGCCATTGCGCGCGCATTGCGGCCGGCTCGGTCGTGGTGAAGGCGGTGCCGCACAACGTCACGGTGGCGGGCGTTCCCGCCAAGATCGTCGGCGAGGCCGGCTGTGCCGAGCCGTCGCGCACCATGGATCAGATGATCAACGCGATCGGGCTCTGATCCCGCTGTTCCCAAATGCCATTTTGCTGTGACAAGGCCGGCCTCGCGCCGGCCGTTTGCTTTCGCGTCACCGGAAATAGCTTGTAATTCATGGAGTTGCGTGGATTTATCGGCGACGCCGCTGCGCTGCCAGTGCCGTTGCGTCGGCGTGCAAAGTGAGATGTACAGCACTAGCCGGACGCGCGATCTCGGCCTAAAACCTGCCGCAAGAAAAGAAATGGAGCCTGCCGTGGACGTTCAGGAAGTCAGGAAACTCGACGCCTATCTCAAGCGCCTGTTCGGCAATCCCAAGATCCGCGTGGTGCCGCGGCCGAAGAAGGACGACTCCGCCGAGGTCTATATCGGCGAGGAGTTCATCGGCGTGCTGTTCGTCGATGACGAGGACGACGACCGTTCGTTCCAGTTCCAGATGGCGATCCTCGAGGACGACCTGGTCGAGCAGGAATAGCTTTTCGGCTGACGCGTTGTCTTCGCGCGAACCGGTGCCCACTTCGCTCGCAAACGCCAGTGTTACTTCATCGCGTGTAATTGCGCCGTCAGGCGATCCATCGCGCCTGCGACGTCGCGCCATTGCGCGAGCCAGTCCTTCGGAAACCGGAAGGTGAGATCGGCGCCGTCGATGCGGCGCTCGCTCAGGCACATGCCGGGCGTGGCGGCATCGCGCGTGCAGCGCGCGTTGAAGGCCGGCGCGGTGGCGAAGGAACAGATCCTCGCCGCCATAAGGCGAACCATCGCGGAACGCGCGGGCCGTGAGCCCGTCGTCGCCCGGCGTCGAAGGCTGCTCGAGATAGCGCGGATAGATGGTGCGCACGCGCATGTCGGGGGCGAGCGTGTCGTGATGAGCGGCGACCGACAGGAAGATGCGGTCGATCGGCTGCGCCTTCTCGTCGACCTCGTCGGCGCTGACATGCTTCTGCGGCTGCGGCGGCTCCAGCGACGGGAAGCTGAAATTGAGATCGATGCGTTCGGCCGGCCCGGAGTGCCGCTGGATCTTCACGCGGATCGCGGCCGCCGGCACGTTGAACAGCGTGCCGCCGATGCTGACCGGCAGCCGGTCCGGCGCGCCGGCATTCTCCGTGCTCCAGGTCGGCCACAACAGATAGGCGACGATGGTGATCGCGCCCGCGCCGACGATGGCGGCGAGCGCAATCGGCAGCACGTGACTGCTCTTGTGCCAGTCGAGAGAGCCAAGGCGCGGGAGAGAAAATACCGTCATGGTTGATATCGCAAGGTGGCCGAATCACCATCGAATATGCCACGCGCGGGCGCATTTCCGCAGCGCTTCGACCTTCATCACCGCATGCGCAAGCGGACATTCCGCCTTCCGTTGTTAACCCTTAATTAAGGATGATGTGGCGGCGCGCGGCCGATTTTGCGAAGGAAGAGCCGGTTCAGTTGCGGAAGAGTCCAGATGTCGCCCGATGCGTTGAATTCGTTGTTCGCCCTCTGCATCGGCTTCTCGCTCGCCGGCGCGCTCACCAGCGGCTTTCAGGCCTTCGCCGCGCGTCCCGCCGGCTTCGGACTGTTGCAGGAAGGCATGACGCCGCGGCGCTTCGCCTTCGTTCCCTTCCTGGTCTTTGCCGCGCCCTTCATCATCATGCGCAACACGCTGCGCGGTGCGAAGATCGAGCGCCGCCGCTTCGAATTCGTGATGATGGCGACCATCATCGCGGGCTTCTGGAGCATGATGAGCGGAACCTTCTTCCTGATGACGCTGCGCGCCGCCGGGGTGCTGGCCTAGTCGTTTCTGCTGTGCCAAGGTCTTCCGTCAAAAGGAGAGCTTGAGCTATGCCGATCTACGAACTCGACGGGCAGGGGCCCGATCTTCCCGCCGACGGCAACTACTTCATCGCCGACACCGCGGCCGTGATCGGCAAGGTGCGATTGAAGCCGGGCGCCACCGTCTGGTTCGGCGCGGTGCTGCGCGGCGACAACGAATGGATCGAGCTCGGCGAGGGCTCCAACATCCAGGACAATTGCACCTGCCACACCGATGCCGGCTTTCCGCTCACGATCGGAAAGAACTGCACCATCGGCCACAACGCCATCCTGCACGGTTGCACGGTCGAGGACGCCGCGCTGGTCGGCATGGGCGCGATCGTGCTGAACGGCGCGCTGATCCGGCGCGGCAGCATCGTCGGCGCCGGCTCCGTGGTCACGACCGGCAAGGAGTTTCCGGAAAACTCGCTGATCATCGGTTCGCCGGCGCGGGTGATCCGCACGCTCAAGCCCGAGCAGATTACGACCGTCGACGCCGAACACTATCAGGAGAGGGGGCCGCTCTACAGGAAGGGCCTCAAAAGGATCGGCTAGCGCGCGGACCCAGAAATCGAGAGCGTAGCTAATTCACTTCGGCGCGTCGCAAGATCGGAATGACCTGCTCCGCGAACAACTCGACGGCGCGGACCCGGTGCTCGTCGACGGCACGGCCGAGGATGGCCAGGATATGACCTGCGCCGACCTGACGACATTGCGCGATGATCTGCTCGGCCACCTGGGCCGGAGTGCCGGCGATGAACTCGTCCGCATGCACCGAGAAGCCGCTGCCGCGCTTGGGGGCATCCAGCAGCGAAGACGACTGCGCTAGCACGCGTGGGTCTCCCGCAAGCACCTTGGCTGTCGCCTCTCTTGCGATCCGGGATCGTTCGTTTGCCTCCGTTTCGCTCGCGGCGATCGAGACGTTGCGACGGATGGCGAGGTGGTCCGCTCCTGCGGCAAATCCGAGCCGGTCGGCCTCCAGCCGATAGGCATCGAAGATCTCCTTGATGCGCGCAACGGATTCGAACGCCGTGCATATCCGCGATCGTCGTGCGGCAGACTTGATGGCCGAAGACGTGCTGACCACGGTTGTCCATTTCGGAGGCGAAGGTTGCTGCAATGGACGCGGGACGACGCGAAGACTGTCGAAATTATAGTATCGGCCGTGATGCGAGATCACCGGCTCGGCAAGCCATGCGTCCAGGATCTGCAGGGTTTCATCGAAGCGTTCACGGTTCTCCTCTGGTCCGATACCGGTTTGTATCAACTCCTGCGGCACGCCACTGGCGCAACCGATCTCGAGCCGCCCGCCCGTGAGGTGATCGAGCATCCCGATCTCCTCCAGAACGCGCCAGGGCTGGTAGAGGGGAAGCACCACACCCATGGTGCCAAGGCGCAGCCGCTTGGTGGAACGAGCGATGGCAGCGATCAGGAGATTGGGTGACGGGCTGTAGGAAAGACCGAAATGATGTTCGCTGAAAAAGATGCCTTCAAACCCCAATTCGTCGAGCCGCTTCCAGAGGGCAATGGCTTTATCGTAAACAACGCCGGGGGCTCGGCTGCGCGGCCTCCCCGCCCTGATCGGCCGGAGCGTACAAGAACTCGAAAATCCAGGGCTTGATCATGCGTTTTTCCCGGCCGCGAAAGTGAGAAGCTTTATCGAAGCTGGAAGGTTGCCCGGCAACTTTGTCAAGGTTGTCCAGCAAAGGTCTCCTTGCGCGGGGATCGGTTACTTGACAGGCTGATCGAGCCAATCGCTTTCGCAGCGCCAAGGGAGACAGATATGCGGGTCTTTGCGATCGCGCTCGCTTTAGCCGGAAGCCTGATATCGGCGTCGCTCGCGCAGACATCGCCGGCACCGGCCTGGCCCACGCATCCGGTGCGCCTCGTCGTGGCCTTCCCTCCGGGAGGAGCCGCCGACCTGCTTGCGCGGCTCATAGGTCAATCACTCACGGAAACCCTGGGTCAGCCGGTGGTGATCGAAAACAAGGGCGGCTCAAACGGAAATATCGGCGGAGAGGCCGTGGCCCGATCCGCACCCGACGGCTACACATTGCTGATGGCGTCAGGCAGCCTGGTCGCGATCAATCCGCACATCTACGCCAGCATGCCCTTCGATCCGGCAAAGGACATCGTCCCCGTCGCCGCCGTCGCGCGCGTTCCCTTCTATCTCGTCGTTCGGGCGGAAAATCCGGCGCAGGATTACAAGGCGTTCATCGCCGATCTCAAGAGCAATCCGGGAAAACGCAATTTCGGATCGCCCGGCATCGGAAGTTCTCCGCATCTCGCGACGGAATTGCTCAAGAAGATGACCGGCACGGATGCCGTGCATGTACCCTACCGTGGCGCAGCACCGGCGCTCAATGACCTGCTTGCGGGCGCAACTCGACTTTGTGTTCGACCCCGGCATCGCCATCGAGCACGTGAAAGCGGGCAAGCTGCGCGCCATCGCAATCGGCAGCCCGCAACGCGCGCCGCAGCTTCCGGACGTGCCGACCCTGGACGAGCTCGGCCTCACAGGTTTTGACGCGGACGCCATTTTTGGCGTCTACGCGCCCGCCGCAACGCCACGCGAGATTGTCACGCGCCTGAATACGGAAATCAACCGCGCGCTTGCAACCGTCGCATTGAAGGAACGCATCATGGCGATCGGCAATCTGCCGGCGCCAATGTCACCCGAGGAGTTCGGGGAGAGGGCCGGCGAGGATTCCAAACGGTTCGGCGCCATCATCCGGGAGCGCGGAATCACTGCCGGAAATTAGCGCTCCCAACCCGTTGCGAGGCGGACCGTCACGTGCTGTCAGACCATGAACGCAGGTTCCTGTTGACGCAACGGGTCGGGCATCTTGCCACGGCCGATAGCCGAGCCATTCCGCACGTCGTGCCGGTGTGCTTTACGATTTCGCAAAACACCCTTTACATCACCATCGACGAGAAGCCGAAGCGCGTGGCTGGACCGGCACTCAAGCGTATCAGCAACATCGAGCGCAACCCGACTGGTCGCCATCGTGGTCGATCGGTACGACGAAGACTGGACCCGGCTTGGCTGGGTGATGTTGCGTGGACGGGCCGAGATCCTGCGCGCCGGGACGGAGCACGACCGCGCGCAGGAGCTGCTGCGCTCTCGGTACCGCCAGTTGGCGGCGATGCAGATCGCCGAAGCGCCCGTCATCGCGGTCCGCCTGGAACGGGTGACGAGCTGGGGCGACCTGTCCGTGGGCGCGGACGAGGCCGACTATGGTTCGCGCCCCTGATGTGTGCGACTATCACGTGCGGTCGCGAGTGATGGAGCCTGGCCGCAACCGAGGAGCACTGAACATGCATGTCGGGCTGACGATGTTTCCGACGGATTACGCGATTCCGCCGCACGAGCTTGCCGTGGCGGCGGAGGCGCGCGGTTACGAGTCATTGTGGTTGCCGGAGCACAGTCACATTCCCACCAGTCGCAAATCGCCGTGGCCCGGCGGCGCCGAGCTGCCGAAGTACTATTACGATAGCTACGATCCGTTCCTCTCGCTGGCCGCTGCCGCCGCGGTGACGAAGAAGATCAAGCTTGCGACGGGGATCTGTCTCGTCGTCGAGCGCGATCCAATCCACCTCGCCAAGGAGGTATCGACCGTCGACCAGCTTTCCTCGGGCCGGTTCATTTTCGGCATTGGCGCGGGGTGGAACGAGGAGGAGATGGCCAATCACGGCACGGCGTTTGCAACCCGCTTCAAGCTGATGCGTGAGCGGATCGAGGCGATGAAGCAAATCTGGACGAAGTCGACGGCGGCCTTCGACAGCGAATTCGTCAAGTTCGAACCCATGATGCAGTGGCCCAAGCCGGTTCAGAAACCTCACCCGCCCATCATTGTCGGGGGCGCATTCCCCCACGCAGCAAAACGGGCGATCGCCTATGGCGACGGCTGGATTCCGATCGGCGGCCGGGCCGCCGATCCGCTCGAGGTGCTGCCGCAATTCCGGCAAATGGCAAAGGACGCCGGCCGCGATCCCGCGTCGCTCTCCTTCGACGTGTTCGGGGCGCCGCGAGACCTGGAGGTGCTGAAGCGCTACCGTGACGCCGGCGTCGATCGGGTCGTCCTGATGCTTCCGCCCAAGCCTCGCGACGCGATCTTGCCCATGCTGGATGAAGGCGCGGCCCTCGTGACGGCGCTCTAAAGACGCTTGGATGAAAGCAAGATATCCGATCGGACGATCGGTGCCCAATCGCTGTCGATACTAGAGACGCTTGGTGCAATATTCGCTTGCGGTCGCGATCGTCTGCCTTTTTTGTGATGGATGCTGGCGTCGACCACTCGACCGGTCCGGTGAAATTTGTCAGCCGATTGATGTTGCAACGCATCATGCGGTGCTTGCAAAATATTGGCTCCGTACCCGATCAGGCCGCCGGCACCTGCAAACTCAGTGGCCCCGATTGAGGGAAGCTTCTTCGCCGCAGCGAGGTCGGAGATCGCCCGATGGCTGGCCGCGAATTCTCCGTCCTCCGTGACGACGACCGCATCGATGCGTTCCGTTGCCGTCGCTGCAAAGGCGGCTTCAAACTCGGTCGGTCGTCCCCACTTTGAATTGTTCAACACTCATTTTCAGATCGGCCGCCATGGATTCCATCGCCGTCATGATCGGTCGGCTGACGGGATTGTTCGGATTTGAAAGGGCAGCGATCCTGGTCACGGTCGGAAAGATGTCGGCAGCCACTGGAGCCGCTTCGCATTGAGTTCCGAGAGAATGTACGTCGATCCGGTGACGTTAGCTTCCGGCCGCGACAGATTGGAGACGAGTCCTGTAGACGGTGCGTCGCCGCTTATCGCCATGACAATAGGGATTGTGGTGGTTGCCTGCTTGGCAGCACGTATGCCCGGCATGCCTCGCGACCCGAAAATCCCTTAGCGAACAAGTTCTCCGCCCGCATTCGTCGACTTCGATATCGCCTTCGTGCTCGATCTTAAAGCGTGAGTTCTGCCATCGACCGGCTGAGCATCGAACCTGGCTGGCAAGTGCCTCGCTGCGATGTCTTCGCCGCCGAGTGATGCGCGATTCGCCAGCGCCCGGGAGAGACTGTTGCGACGCTCTCAATCGCGCAACAGCGATCGCGCGCGAGCAGGTCGCCCTCGATGTCGATGGAAGTCGACGATCGTCTGCAGACCGCTGACCCAAGAGTATGTCCCACCACGTCGGTCGTCTGATGGCATCGGGCGAGCCTGAAGGCACGTCGGCTTCACATCCCAAAGCGGACGTTACGCAATCATGAGTACGCGCCCTAGATCACCTTCTCCTGCCGCATGGTCCTGACCTCGTCCGCCGAGCAGCCGAGCCACTCGCCATAGATCGCCTCGCAATCCGCGCCGAGAACCGGCGCGCATTTCAACGGCACCTTGGTGTCCGACATCCGCAGCGGCCAGCCCGCCACGATGACGGGCCCGCGCACCGGATGCTCGATCGTCTGCATCATGCCGCGCTTGTGCAGATCCGGGTCGTGCATGAGCTCGAGCGTGGTCATGACGGCGCCGCAGGGAACGCCGGCGCCGGCGATGACCCGGGTCACCTCCTGCTTGGTGCGCTTCGACGTCCATTCGGTGATCGCCGCATCCACGGCCTCACGGTTCTCGTAACGGGTGAGGCCGTCTTTCATGCGCGGATCGGTGAGCAGGTCCTCGCGGCCGATCGCCTTCACCAGGCGAGTCCAATGCTCCGGATTGCCCCGCGAGGCAAAGATGTAACAGAGGTCGTCGAGCCCGCCCGGCGCGCATTGATAGAGCCCGCCCGGCGCGGTGCCGAACACGCCGTTGCCGCCGCGCGGCAGCTGGTCCTTGCGGGCGGCCTGGCGGCTCATCGGCGTGCGGCAATAGTTCAGCATGGCGTCGCGCATGGCGATCTGGATGTGCTGGCCGCGGCCGGTCGCCATGCGCTGGTAGAGCGCGGCGAGGATGCCCATGGCGCAGAGCATGCCGGTGCCGGTATCGCCGACGGTCGAGCCCGGCCGGACCGGCGGCTGATCGGGAAAGCCGTTGATCCCCATGGTGCCGCCCATCGCCTGGGCGATCATGTCGAAGGCGAGATAGTTGGCGTGCTCGCTCTCCGGCGCGAAGCCCTTGACCTGGGCGAAGATCAATCGCGGATTGATCGCGCTCAGCCTCGGATAGTCGAAGCCAAGGCGCGCGAAGGTGCCCGGCGCCATGTTCTCGATCAGCACATCGGCCTTGGCGATCATTCGCCTCAAGCAGCGCCTTGCCTTCCTCGCTCTTGAGGTTGCAGGTCACGCTGCGCTTGTTGAGATTGTAGTAGATGAAATAGGTGGAGTCGGCGTCGGGACGATCGGTCAATCCCCAGCGCCCCGGCTCGCCGCGATTGGGCTCCTCCACCTTGACGACGTCGGCGCCGAACCAGGCCAGCGCCTCGGTGCAGCATGGTCCCGCCTCGAACTGGGTGAGGTCGAGCACCTTGATGCCCTTGAGCGCCGGCTGAACGTCGCAGTCGCGGTGTCCGGCTGCCTTACATGTTCCTGCATGGCGATCCTCCCGATATGGCGCTGCGCCGGCAATCGCCGCAGCGGCGCTTTGATGTATCACTAGCTCAGCTATGCCAGGCGAACTCCTGCGCCTTGCGGGTCGAGCCCTGCGAGAGCACGACGTTGACCAGCG
Source organism: uncultured Alphaproteobacteria bacterium (assembly GCA_963696845.1). Lineage (GTDB taxonomy): Bacteria > Pseudomonadota > Alphaproteobacteria > Rhizobiales > Xanthobacteraceae > Bradyrhizobium. Next base: position 120,571 of record CAVOLR010000015.1, on the reverse strand, counting down.
CGGGACCGTCGTACTTCATCGCCTCGTCGAGGGCGCCGCGAATATCCTTCGGGTTTTCGACGAACAAGCCCTTGCCGCCGAAGGACTCCATCACCCGGTCGTAGCGCGCGCCATAGATCAGCGCGTTGGGCTTCGAATTGAACATCGGGTTGTCCGGAATCTTCGGCGCACCGGGGCCGATGCCGCCATTGTTCAGGACGACGATCTTGGCCGGCAGATTGTAGCGGACCAGCGTCTCCATCTCCATGCCGGAAAAGCCGATCGCCGAGTCGCCCGAGAGGTGGATGACCGGCCGGTCGGGATGCGCCACGCAGGCGGCGATGGCCTGGCCGAGACCGACGCCCATCGTGCCGTAGGTGCCGGCATTGAGACAGGAGCGGGCGTTGAAGCTCGGCAATTGCGTCAGACCGATATCCATGGTGCCGGCGCCCTCGGCGCTCAGGATCGCGTTCCGCGGCATCCAGGCGGCGACGTCGCGCAGCGCGCGGTAGTAGCCGGCCGGTGCGGCTTCGTCGTCGACCTGCGGCTTGATTGTCGCCGCGTTGGCGGCCGTCTTCTGGGCGATGGCCTGCCGCCACGGCGAGTCCTTGGCATGGAACCACTGACGTTTGTCGAGCGCCTTGTTGAGCTGGCTGACGATGGCCTTGCCGTCGCCGACCAGCGCGACTTCGGTCGCCTTGTTGTGGCCGATCTCCTCGGGCGCGATGTCGAGCTGGATGACCTTGACGTCCTTTGCGAAGCGCGGCGGCAGGCCGAAATGGAAGATCCAGTTGAACCGCGCGCCCATCAGGAAGATCACGTCGGCCTGCTGCAGCGCCAGCGTGCGCGCTGCACCCGCCGACAGCGGATGGTCGTCCGGCATCACGCCCTTGCCCATCGGCGAGCGCACGAACGGCACTTGCGTGCGCTCGAGGAAGGTTCGGACCTCGTCCTCGGCGCGCGACCACGCCATGCCCTTGCCGAGCAGAACCAGCGGCCGCTCGGCCTTCTCGAGCAGGTTCAGCGCGGCCTCGACGTTCTCGCCCGGCGCCACCATGCGCGGCGGTTCGCCGACGCGCTCGACCTCGACGACCTTGTCGAGGTCGCATTTGCCCCGGATGATGTCGTCGGGCATGTCCAGATAGGTGGCGCCGGGGCGGCCATAGATCGCATTCCGGGTCGCCATCTCGACGTAATAGGGGATGCGGTGCACGTTCTCGATGCCGTGCGCGAACTTGCAGAATGGCGAGGCGATCAGCACCTGCCGCTCCTCCTGGAACGCGCCCATGCCGCCGCGATAGGTCTCCGAGGCGCCGCCGATCAGGATCATGGGCCAGCAATTCTGCTGGGCATTGGCGAGACCGGCGAGGCCGTGCACCACGCCCGGGCCGGTCACGGTGAGGCAGGCGCCGGGGCGGCCGGTGAGATATCCGTAGGCCGCGGCCGCATAGGCGGCGCTCTGCTCGTTGCGCATTCCGAGATAGGCGATGCCTTCCTTCTGCGCCGCCACGGCGATCGCGGTGACCGGAAAGCCGACGATCCCGAACAGGTGGTCGATGCCTTGCTGCTTGAGGCTCCGCGCGATCAGGGTCGCGCCATCGATCTCGCTCACGACTTTCCCCCTTGTGATTTATTGATCTTTTGGTCGCAGAGATTATGCATAGATGGCGGAGGCGCGAAAGTGCGCTGCGTTGGCCGAGCCATGCGTTCGGGCCTTATTGGCCCGCAAGCCGAGCAGCCTCAGCGCTTTTTTGCCGGCTTCTTGAGCGGGATCACCTTTGCCGACGCGCCGGCTGCCCGCGCGCTCTTCCTCAGCGCGTCCTTCAGGTCGATCGGGATGCCATGCTTTTTCAGGAGGTCGGCGAAGGCCTCGTCGGCGAGTTCCTGAAACGTCGCCATCCGGTCGCGCGCCAATTGCTTGAGCTTGGCGGCGGTGTCGTCATCGAAGGCGATCAGTTTGCGCATGCGTTCCTCGATCCTTTCGACTGCGCCACGCGTTCCCCCGGAACCCGCTGGCCGGGCGCCGGTTGGATCATAAACGGAGATGCGCCAATGACCAGATATCGGCCATTGTCTTGATCGCAGCGGTGGCACTCGCGTGCGCGCCGGACACGTCGTTTGCGCAAAGCAGCACGTCGCCGCGCGGGACCAACAGCGCCGGCACCGCGCAATCGTCCGGAGGCGCGCCGAACGCCAAGCAGGGGACTGGCGGGTTAGGCACGGGTCGTGCCAAGCCGCCGGAGACGCCGAGCGCCGACGCCGTGATCAATCAGGAAAACGCCATTCTCGACCGCAAGCTCAAGAGCATCTGCCGCGGTTGCTAGGACGGCTCCGCTTTGTTGGTTACGATGCCGGTGAGACCACCGGGATTCGTGCATCGATGAGACGTCCGACCGCTGTCTTCGCCGCCGCTCTTTCTCTTCTGTTGCTCGCGCCATCCGGCCATCTGCGCGCAGCACCCCCGGCGCTCGCGCCGAGCGCTTCGCAACCGGACGCGCTCGGCGCCTACAATGCGGCATTGAGCCGTTTCAAATCGGTTCTCGCCGACCTGCGCAACCGCATCAACGCCAAGCAGCCGCTGCCGAACCTGCCGGGGCAGTCGCTCTATCTCGCGCGCAACGCGCTGATCGGGTCGTACAAGGATCTGACCGACGCCAACCCCGTCGCAAGATCGGCCGGCCCAACAAGTTCGGCATCCCGCCGGCCTATTTCGACGCCGACAACGAGCCGCTGCTCGACGAGTACCGGAAACTGTTCGATGTCATGGAGGCGCCGCCATCAGGCGCGCAATTCTCCAACACGCCGTTCAAGGACGTGGTCGACCTCGGCGTGGCGATTGCGCGTGCGCAAGGGCTCGACGCGGCCAATGCGGAAGCCGCGGGCCGCATTGCGCTCGGCATCTTCTATGCCGAGACCAACGGCAACCAGAATGTCGGCAACGGACGCTCCAACACCTACAAGGGCAGTTTCCAGACCGGCCCGTCGGAGGATTTGAACGGCCGCAGGAAATGGGAGGCGATCAAGCCGCAGGTCGCAAGCATCGATCCCGAGCTGGCCGCGCGCGACGCAAAGGAAGAGGCGCGGGTCGGCGCAGGCGACCATCGCTACAATCACTGGACCGCGGTGCGTGACGGATTGATGAACGCGCATGCCGAGCTGTTCCTGCAGGTGCCGGCGATTGCGAAGATGCTGCCCGACCCGATCGATCAGATGAAGTTCTTCGAGCTGATCCAGATCATTCCGTCGCCGACGAGGTCGGCGCTGCGGTCGGGCAATCTGCTCGGCACCCGGGTTTCCGACCCCACGGTCATGAAATATCTGCGCAACAACAGCGTGTTCGCCTTCGGGCAGGCCGACCGGGCGAGGACGTCCGCGACCTTCCGCGAGATCATGGATGCGATGTGGCTGTTCAACGAGAAATTCGCCCGCGCGCAGGCGAAATTCGCGGAGGTCAGGGCGCGGTAGGAATGTGCGGACAGCGTGGAACGAGATCGTGCCGGCGGCGCGTTGGCCGCGCGCGCTACCACTATTCTGACTTCAAGGCCCCGGCGCTGAGCGCCGGGGCCTTTTTTATGAGCGGCGCGCTAGCCTCAGCTCAGCACGCCGTACTTCTTGAACCAGGCCTGCATCTGGTTCCAGCCATCCTCGGCGGCTTCCTTGCGGTAGCTCGCGCGATAGTCGGCATGGAAGCCGTGCGGCGCGTCGGGGTAGATCTTGAACTCGGCGGTCTTCTTGTTGTCCTCCAGCGCCTTCTTCAGCGCCTCGACGGTCGCGACGGGAATGCCGGTGTCCTTCTCGCCATAGAGGCCCAGCACCGGCGCCTTCATCTCGGGCGCGAGCTGGGTCGGGCTCTTCGGCCAGAGCGGATTGGGCGGATCGACCGGCGGCCCGTAGAAGGAAACGCCGGCCTTCAGGCCCGCATTGTGCGCCGAATATTCCCACACCGTGCGGCCGCCGCGGCAGAAGCCGATGATGCCGAGCTTTGCGGTGTCGCCGCCCTGCGCCTTCGCCCAGGCGACCGTGGAGTCGAGATCGGACAACAGCTCGGCGTCGGGCTTGGCGTTCACGATCGGCAGGAGCTGCGGGATATCCGTGATCTTGGTGAGGTCGACGCCCTTGCGGAAATAATAGTCGGGCGCGACCGCGAACACGCCGAGCTTGGCGAGGCGCCGCGTCACGTCCTTGATGTATTCGTGCAGGCCGAAAATCTCCATCGCCACCAGCACGACCGGCGGATTGGCCTTGCCCTTCGGCCGCGCGTAGTAGCCGGGCATCTCGCCGTCGGCGACCTTGATCTTGGCGTCGCCGGCATCGAGCCCGTCGGTGTCGGTCTTGATGACGTCGGCGCGCACGGGACCGGCGGCCAGCGTGTAGCCTGCCGCGACGGCGGCGGACGCGGTCATGAAGCCGCGGCGCGAGAACGGCGCGGTTTTTGTCAGTCCGATGACGTCGGACGTCAGTAGAGGTTCGGCGCTCATCTGTTCTCCTGCTTTTTTGCTGTTTGAGAGCGTTGGAGGAGGCGGCATTCACCGGCAAAGACTGCGCGAACGCAAGTCACCAGCCTGCGAGCGAGCGCGAAAAAATGCGAAAAAGAGGGGAATAAAAGGAACAAGGCCGTCGACGCAGTATACCGTCAACGGCCTTGCCAGCCCCGGAAATTAAAATCGGCTCTCGCCTTCCGGTGAACTACAGCATGCCGCGGAATCGCACGGGCATATGTGAGCCAGTTCACAAAGCGCTCAGGAAAATAATTGGGGAGAGGTGAGCGCCGGCTCGACGGCCGGCGCGTCTTGAGCCTGTGCGATTTCGCGCGCTTGACCTTGATCACGCTCGCCCGTGCGCGGCCCGCGCGCTTGCGCGACGGCGCTGCTGTGGGCTCGGTGGGCGCCGCGCTGGCAAAGGATTGCCGCAGGCCGTCGATCGCTTCCGTCAGGGTCGAGACCTGCTCCGACAGACGCTTGGTGTCGGACTGCTGCGAGGCCAGCAGGCGGCGTACCGTCGACAACTGGTCCTGCACCACCTGCAGCTGGTCGATCGATTCCTGCTGGGTCGCTTCCAGGCCCTTGGTCTTCTCGACCAGTTGCTCGGAGGCCTGCGCGGTGCGCGCCTGCAGCGCGCGGGCGGCGACCACGCGGTCGAGTTCGGGAGCATGTCCGGTATAGGTGCGCCACAACGCGATCGAGGCGACGCCTGCAAGCACGATCAGCAGCACGGCGGCTGCCAGCGCGATCGGCTGGGTGGTGGAACGGACGAGGCTGACGGATTTGGCTGCGCGCGGAATCGGGGTCATGAGATCCTTGGATAAAGGCAAAACGAAAGTTGTCTTCGCGCCCTTTCGGGCAGGGTCGATCACAAAGAACGAACGCGACGAGACGCTTGGCGGCCGCAAATCGGCCGACGCAACGCCTAAGGTTTTAGCAACAAATCGGACAAAAGCGAGGCTTACAAGCCGTAAAAACCCGGTCCAAACCGGCACAACCGGCGGTTTTTCGGCTTATTGCCCCCAGGGCCAGTCGTCGGCATCGGCGCCGCGCGGAGGCAATCGAGAGTGCCCTATTGTTGGCGGGGCACAGGCTTTGGCGCCGAGGTTGCCGCCGAAGGCGGTCCCGAAGATGGACGACGGTAATCGCTCATGAGACCGGCGGCAAAAGTGGCGGTGGTAGGATCGGTGGTCCGAGGCTGAAATCGTGCGATCGTTTTTGACAACAAGATTCCGGGTCTTTCGATGAATCGTTCGGTCAGCCAGGAAATTGCAACAACCAGCGCCAAACAGGACGGCGTGTCCAGCTTCGGGATGATCGTTCCTGTGGGGACGTAGTCAATCACGATTGCATGGACGAGATAGATCGAAAAACTGATCCGTCCCAGCCACGCGATGAAATTGTCCTTGAATTCCGTCCTGTCAGCTATCCGATGAAGAATCGCGGCAGCGCAAATCATCGCAGACAGGCTGGTCAACAGCCACCACTTCGGGTCGTAGAGTCCATTGAAATTGACGAATTGGGCTATGTAAAATGTCACGGCCAAGCTGCCCCAGAACCACCACCTCGAACGGAATAAGCCGGCTATGGACGGCGCGTCCTTCGATATCAGCGCGCAGATGGCGCCATACATGAGCTGGTCCATGTAGGATAGAGTGTTGAGCGGCGCAAAATCCTCGTGCTGTCCGAGCAAAAATTTTGCGGTCCAGCTAATGCAGATCGCGATGCCGATGACGTAGGGCAACAGGCCGCGGGGATAGGCGAATGCAAACAAGAACGGAAATACAACATAAAACCAGAATTCAATTTGCAGGGTCCAGAAGACGCCGGTCGCAAATCCCGTTTGCGGGTAGCTTACGAAGCTCAGCAGTTTTGGAAGGTATGCGATCAGCGTATCCGCATTGTAGACGCCGGTAAGTTTCATCAGAAGAAAAGCTGCGATTATCGAAGCGAGATAGAGTGGATAAATTCTCATCCAGCGCCGGAATATGAATTTCAGAAGATTGCCAACTGATAGTGCGGGCAAGTGCAGCAAAATCTCTGTAATCAGAAACCCACTCAGACAGAAAAAGATATCAACTCCGATCGAGCCGCCGGGAAGCTTGAAGCTTTTGTGAGTAAAAAAAACGAGCAGCGCCGCGTACGCGCGGATGTAGTCGTAGTAGGTGTCCCTTTTCATGCGAATTTTCTAGCATGCGGCCCAAGGTTCCCAAAGCTGGATTCACTCTCTCGTCCGGAGATTGCTACTGCGCTCATACCGCTGCCCGCGATGCTCCGCCTTCTCCGCCGAAAGCCGGACCTTGCCGTCCTTTTCCTCGAGCCAGTCCCGCAAGCGGCCGGTCTTGGTGATGATGAAGCCGAATTGATTGCCCTGCTTCGGAAACAGTTTCACGAACGCCTTGACCGCCGGCGCCATCAGCTTCAGCGCGATGCGCTTTGCGGGTGCATTGACATGCTCGAAGCGCAAGGTCGGCAGCCGCAAGCCGTAGAAGAAGTCGATCTGCTCGACGTGAGCCGGATCGGCCGCGCGGATGGTCTTGAGGACTTCGCGCTCGGTCCAGCGGAAATTCAAATTCGGAATCGGCCCGTTGTTGAGGCCGCCGCTTTCGTAGCCTTCGCCGCTGACGGCCTCGAGCTCGAAATCGCCGGTGAAGCCCAGCGCCACCGCCGTCCGCATCATCAGACTGTCGCGCGCCTCGAACACGACGGCGGCCTTGCGCGCGACGCGGTACATTTCGAGCAGCGCCCGATGCGGCGAGCCGCAGTGATGCAGGCCGGCATGGACCATGACGACGTCGAACTGACCGTCGCCATAGGTGAGGTTCTCGGTGTCCTGTCGCTCCCAGACATAGTCGGGGTTGTGGCCGGCAAAGGAGCCGTCGAGATTGGAGAGCGTGACGGATTTGAATCCGAGCTCCTTCAAAACGTCGGCGTCGTAGGATCCGCCGCAGACCACCAGAACCTTGTCGCTGGTCGAAATCGTGCCGGCATCGATGAGCTGACGGAGCGTCTCGTCGTAGAACATGCCTTCCCCAAACCGTATTTGGCGCGGGGTATACAAGGGGGAAGGGCATAAAGCGAGCGGCCAGGCGTGCTTGCCGCCCGCATTTTTTGCGGGGATCTAAATCGCCGCGATGGTCTGCACCTCCACGAGGAACGGCTCCTGCACCAGGCGATCGACCATCAGCAGCGTGTTCGGCGGGTATTTCCCGTTCGGAAACATCCTTGGAAACTCACGCAGGCGGAATTCCATGAATTTCGGGATGTCCTGCGAGTGCACCAGATAGGTCGTGAACTGCACCACATTGCCCCAGCCGGCGCCGGCCGACTTCAGCGCCGCCTCGATATTGCGGAAGACTTGCGTGGTCTGCCGGTCGAAGTCGCCGGCGCCGATGATGTTTCCATTGGCATCGCCCGACAGCATGCCGGCAATGAACAGGAACTCGCTGGCCTTGACCCGCGTGACATGGGTGTATTGCCCCATCGGGGGGCCGAGCTCTTCGGGATTGTAGATATTGATGTCCGCCGCCATGCGCATCTCTCCGTTCTCGCTGGTGTCCTGGTTCCGACATTCGTATCATCTCGCGGTCAAATTCGTTTGCGAATGTCAGAACCAGAGCACCAATATGATTCTGGCGCGGTTTTGGCAGCGCCGCGCCGGCGGATCATCTGGTGCAATGGTCTACCAGGGCACGCGACCGAAGCGCTCGGTTAGTCGGATATATTCTTCCTGACTCTGCTTTTTCAGGGTCGGGTTGCTGTTGATCGCGCTCAGGCCAGACCCATCGTGCACCAGCCGTCGCACCAGTGGCCATGGAGAAGGGTGCCGCCGCAAGCGGACGTGACCGGCGCTGAGATCGATAGAGTGACCAAGCCACGGTCGCGCCTGGCGAACGCGCGATGGGGGATCGATCGGCGCAGTGGCTTCGACCAGATGCGCGCGCCTGACACCGGCTTCCGCGAGTCTCCCGAGCCATTGGTTGTCGATGTGCCAGCGAAATGCCTCGTCAAACGGGCCCACCGCTTCCCAAACAGATCGATGCATCAGCCAACCCGACGGAGTTGGAAAGTCGAGTACCGAGGTCACGGTTCCCGTGATGTCGACCTCCAGCTGGGTTGACGACACGAAGTCGGCTTCATCGCGGGCGGCCAGGGCCTCGTCGAGAAACGCCGGCATCCAACGATCATCATCCTCCAGAAAAGCGATCACGTCGCCGCGCGCAAGCCGTGCGGCCGCATTCAATGCCGCAGCCTGCGATCGTCCGGATGATTCGACGAAAGCAAGGCCGGGCTGATGGACAAGGTGTTTCGGCCGGGTCATGCCGGTATCGATACCGACGATGATCTCGACATTTGCCCGGTTGGTCTGGCTTCGGATGGATGCAATTGCGCCGTCGAGGAAGAGCGCGTCTTCGACGGGGCTCTTGGCCAGCCTGGATGGAATGATGATCGATACGAGCACCTCGCTTGCTCCTTCCGGTTGTGGCGTATTGATGCCGCGACCGGGGAGCGATGGCAAGGGGCAGCGGGGCCAGCTTGTCGGGAGAGGCGATCGGGAACGATCGCCGCGCAATTTTCTAGGGTGGCCCGACGTCGCGCGACAGATCGTTGGCGAAGATGCGTGCCTTTATCGTCGGTGCGAAAGGCGGAGTCAGGTTCTGGTCGGCGAAAGCGAAAGCCAGGATGCTTCCGATGTCGGTGATGACCGGCGTGACGCACGGCATGGACTGCCCCCTTGCCGGAGAGGCGTTGATCGTGACGGCCCCCCCGGGAAGCCCACCGCCTCCGACCATGACGGCCCTGATGTTGGTGCCCTGGTTGCCCGAGACATGTGGACTTTTCTGTTCCCATGTCATGACCAGGTTGTTTGCGACCGGCGACAGCATGATCATGGGAAGATTGTTGATCGTCTGATCTTCCCTGTGCGTGATGTTCGACGAGAACTGGAATTCGAGCGGAAAGCTTCCGTCGGGCAGAACTTTATGGGGGTCGGTGTTGAGGGCATACACATCGAGCATCAGGACGTTGTCGCCGGGATTTGTTCCGGCGCCAAACCTGACGCCGCAGAAGCCGCCGTTCGGCAGCGGCCCCAGCGAGTGCGGCCGCAGGAACAGATCGAACTTTGCCAATGTCCCGCCCTGAGACGCCGACGTTCCGTTGGGGTTGAAGGGACGAAAACGCGGAAACGCCTGGGTGAATCCCACGCCGCTTCTCCAGGCGACCACAAATCCGCCGTCGGTCAGGAACGTCACCACAGGCTGAAAGTTCACCTGCTGGCTGGCGGTGGCCTCGATTTGCCCATTCCCGCTCACCACGATCATGCTCGTTGCGCGTGGTCAGGTCGGAGTTGAAAACCTTGGCGCGGACGATCTGCAAGGTGGTCTGTTGTAGCGAGCCCGGCGGCGAAGGGGCGTGCGCGCCCCAACAGACGACGATGCTACCATCCAGCAGCCGTGCGATCGCTGGAGGATTGCTGGTGTCGACCGGTTCCGGCTTCGATTCGATCAGGTTGATCTGCATCGCGGCGCCGTTCTTGGTGCCGTCGGCCGTTAGTGGCTGAAGCAGCAGATTGCCGTGGGACGCCCACGCCACGACGAAGCCGCCGGAAATAAACGTCATTACCGGAAATGTGCCGCCCGGATCGAGGCGCGTGTCCGGACCGTTGACGGTGAAATTATCTCCGAGCTTGGCGCCGGCCGCCGAGAAGCGTGCGCAGGTGATGATGCCGGCGACAGTCCAGGCGACGATGAATTGACCTTCGCCGACGGCGAGGATGGAGATCGGTCCTCCGGAGTCGCCGTTGTTGACCATTATCTCGCCCATGATCGCCCTCCATTCGTTTTTTTGCTCGCCGGATGACCGGACAGGCGCGGAAGATTGAAAGCCGGTGTCGCAGGAGTGACGGTCACTCCACTCTGCCTCCGGGGTGTGGTCCGGGACCGGGTTCGGAGCCGGGTCCGTCAGGTCCATCCGGTCCGTCAGGTCCATCCGGCCCGTCAGGTCCGGTCAGGTCCATCCGGCCCGTCAGGTCCATCCGGTCCGTCGGGTCCATCCGGTCCGTCGGGTCCATCCGGTCCGTCGGGTCCATCCGGTCCGTCGGGTCCATCCGGTCCGTCGGGTCCATCCGGTCCGTCGGGTCCATCCGGTCCGTCGGGTCCATCCGGTCCGTCGGGTCCATCCGGTCCGTCGGGTCCATCCGGTCCGTCAGGTCCATCCGGTCCGTCCGGTCCGGTCCGGTCCATCCGGTCCGTCAGGTCCGTCCGGTCCGTCAGGTCCATCCGGCCCCTCAGGTCCATCCGGTCCGTCAGGTCCAGGCTCGGGAGCGGGTGCAGGTGGTGGAGGGGGGGCCTGTTGGGGATTGACCAGACTGTCGGCCTGATTGGCCACCTTGTTGGTCAGCGCTGCCGCGGCCGTGATTACACCGGCGGCCGCCACAAGGGCAGCTCCAAGGGGAGGCGCGAAGGGTGCGAGAATGGCGCCGAGAAAACCGAGCAGGCCGGCGACGGCGTTGGCCACGCTGGTCGTCTGGTCGATTGCCGCCTTGAGGCTCGCGGGGTCGTGCACGCGACCCCACAGATCGACCATTTGCTTGATCTGGGTTTCGAGATCTTCGCTCCGGCTTTTGGCTTCGGCGGCATCCTGTCCCAGCGAGTTGGCCTGTTGCTGGATCTTGTCGTTCAGGTCCTTTGCCGTCGACAGCATCTGCTGCGGCGGAGTCGATTGTGCATTTCCCAGCGCCGTCGCCAGATTGCCGGCCGCGCCGCCTATTGCCTTGGCGCCGGCATGGCTTGCCTGCTGCGCCGTCGTCACAACCGGAGCGGCTTTGTCGCGCACTCCGGTCAGCGCGACCTGCAGTTGTTTCGCGTTGTCGGTGTCGGTGCTGACCGCGCGCTGAAACAGCTTCAGGACATTCTGGGAGATGAAGGGAGCGTAGTTTCCGCTGCCGCTCAGCTGATGGTCTTGTCCGGAGACACACTTCCCGCCGGTGGGGCCGCCGGTGAAGACCAGTCCCTGGCACCTGTTACAGTGCATCCATTTGTCTTGCTGATGGGATCCTGGCCGCACATTCAGCGGCAGCACGAATTTCGATGCATCATCCGGGGAATGAGACCCGCCGGCGGGGCAAGTCGACGAGCCGGCGAAGGCCAGGCCCTGACATTTGGTGCAGCGCCGCCAGTTGGCCTGCTCGTTCGCGGCCGCAGGCTCGTTCATCTTCAGGGCGAAGTCGAGGCTGCCGGTGTGGTCATGGACGCCGCCTGCAAAGCAGAGTCCGATCGTCGGATTGCCGGTCCGGATCATTCCCCGGCATTTCTGGCAACACATCCACAGCGACTGTCCGGGCATCTGCTATCCCCGCTCGCGTCAATTGTCCGGCTTACACACGCCGTTAGATGATCTTCTCGGCGCCGTTAGCCACGCCTGCCGTCGTCAAAAAACCCGATCGTCACTCCGTCTGAAACGATGCAACATGATCGAACGCCGGCCGACGGACGCGAAAGCCCGTCGGGTCGTGAACGATAGTGCTGGCCGAAACGATGGAGTGTCTGTGTTGGCAAAAACGATATTGGTCATTTCGCGGACTTGATCATAGCCTGCGTCGAGATGACTCAACGTACCTGCACTTCAGCTTTAATCAAGTGGCGATGCGGCTGGCCAATTCATCAGCGCGTCACAGCCGAAGCAAACAAGATTTTGCCGCTTCCCGCCTCCGGGAAGCCCGAATTCAGCGGTTGCACATCCGGGAATCGCTGTTCAACCCTTACGTGTTTCGCTCAACTGAGCGAAAAAGGAGTTTTAGATGCCGATCGCAGACCAGAAAGCACACTGCCCCCGTCTTTCGGTTCGCGCCGAGGAGTTTGCGATTTACGACGATTTCCTGCCGCAAGCGGAGTTTTCGGCGCTGGCGAGATACGCGAGCAATTCCGGCTACCACCAGGTTCACCAGAATGGCGTGCGCAAGGTATGGCGGCTGCATGACGGAAACCCGCTCCAGGGCCAAACCGCTTTTCTCGGGGCGGGTGCACAGGATGCCGCCGCTGCGTCCGCCTCGACGGACAAGGCGCCGCTCGATCAATTCCTGAAAAGTCTCGACGGTGTCGTCAGCGACCACTCGGACCTGGTGGGCCAACGCGTCGAGGATTGGAAGAAAGTCTCCGCCTCGCCGTGGATCTACCCGGCGGGCACCGGCCTGTCGCTGCACGCCGACAGTAAGCGGTATTCGGGGTCGTACACGTTTTTCCTGCATCGGCGTTGGGGATTGCATTGGGGCGGTTACCTGATGATCTTCAACCCCGCCAGATACGGAACTGCGCAAGGGGCTGCACCCTACGCAGAAGGTTTCGCGTTTCCCTGGCTATCCGACGACGTGGAGACGGCGCAGTTCGCCGATCCGGGCCTCGCGCTCGCGGTCTTCGCCAAACCGAACCGCCTGGTGATCATATCTCCGCGCGCCTATCACATGATCACCCGTGTCGACGCCAATGCGGGCCAGAATCCGCGTGTTTCCATCGCCGGATTTTTTCACCTGAGCGAATGAGACGCGCCGTCGTCGCTGCGAGGCCGGGCCGAAAAAGTTGCGGCCAGCTCTTGGGGGAGAGCTGGCCGCGCGCGATCCGGTCTGGGACGGGGAGGGGTGGGGATGTGACCGGGTCGCGTAACTCCTTAAATTGTTGTCTCAACGATCCTTGTTAGCGGTCCTTGGCGCTGGCCGTCGCAACGGCCGGGCGATTGTCGCCGAGCGAGACCCACACATTCTGGTCGCCCTGCGACTGCCGCTTGACGAAGCGGTAGCCAGTCTCGGTCCAGGGCACGACGTTTTCATTCTGGTTGTCGAGAATGAACTCGCCCTTGTCGGTCTTCACCGTCAGTACGGCATGACCCTCGCCCTTCTTGTCGCGCACGACGGTGATCAGCAGCGCCTCGCGCGGCCATCCAGCATCGATCAGCATCTTGCGCTTCAGCAGCACATAGTCCTCGCAATCGCCGTAGCCATCGGTCGGCAACGACCACTTCTCGATCACGCCCCAATGATCCATATCGGTCATCGGCTTGACGAACTCGTTGACCCAGCGGTTGACCTTGACGAGGTCGCGCCAGGCCGTCTGCGACATCACGATGTCGCGTGGTTGGCTCGCGCCGCCCCGGCATTCGCCCGGGTAGTCGGCGCAGAATTCGATCCAGCCGATCGGCGCACGCGTGGTGTCGCCGAGGCTCGCATAAAGCACGCGCTCATCGCCGGCAGATGCCGGATGAACGTACATCCCCAGCAGGATGGCGATGGCCGCCAGCCCCCGTCCCCGCATAGACATTGTGGCCCCCGTGTTTTTCTTGTTGGGGCCACGTTCGCAGAAAGGTTTTGCCCCGCCGCTAAGCGGAACAGGCGGACTTGAGACGAATGAAAATCAAACTCGCGGCGAATTCGATGAAAGGTTGAGGCACATTCGATTCAAATGCGAGATGACTGCAATTGATTCAAATTTTATCGATTAAGCGGTTTTGTCCCGCCGCAGCGAGACTTGTGCGCACGCAAGGGACCTGCGTTAACCGCGAATTCGCAGGCGTCGTCCGGCCGGTTTGGCGTCGGCCGCGCCGTATTTGCGGAAAAATCGGCACGCTCCGGGGGTTCCCCGCTTTACATTGCGCTAACGCTAGCTTCGAAGGGCGATAAACGCGCGGTTCCTGCGAGCTTCGATGAACCGCAATGGCGTCGTCAGGGGTCTCTACGCTGTCGGTACCGATGCCGCCTCGATCTTCCGCGGACATTATCCGGGTCCCGGGACGATGATCGGGCCGGCCATGGTGTTTGCGTGGCGTGCCGCCATGCAGGCCGCGGGCGTTTTGGACAACTATCCGATGCCAGCCGATTGAGACGCGCGGAAGGGAGCTGCCGATCTACGCAAGCCGCCAACTTTCCGATATTGGCGAGAAGCCGCTTCAGGATCGCCGACCTGTTCGCCTTGTGGTGCGCGATGACGAGGTCAAGCGTGGGCGCGTCGCCTCGAACCGGCCGGGTGGTGATCGTTTCGGGCAGGTAGCGCTTTGTGTAGGCCGGCAGCAGCATGACGCCGCGCGTCGATGTGATCATCGATATGGCGTGGACGACGTTGTGCACCTCGTGCTCGGCCTTCAGGTCGACGCCGGCCCGCTCGAAATATTCCAGAACGACGCGGCGCACCGCGGGCGCGGCTTTGGACGGGAGATAGAAGGTCTCGTTCGCGACGTCTCGGGCCGCAACAGTCGTTTTCGATGCCAGGCGATGATCGCTCGGGAAAACGAAAACCAGCGGATCGGTACGCACCCGCCTGTACGCCAGGTCTTCAGCGTGCTCCTCGGGCCGCATGAACGCGGCATCGAGCTTGCGCCGCATCAAGGCCTTGGCGAGCACCGGCGAGTAATCGCTGGAGAGGCGAATATCGATTCCGGGGAACTCGGCACGGAGGATGCGCTCCACCTCGGGCAGCAGGCCGATCTCGGCGCCTGACAGGAAGCCGAGCGCGAATGTCGCACGAGCCGGTTGAGCCGCGCGCAGCGCCGCCTCCTTTGCCGCATCCACCTGGACCAGCGCCATGCGTGCATGGTCGAGAAAGGCCTTGCCGGCGGAGGTCAACTCGATGCCGCGCGCGCTGCGGCTCATCAGGGGAATGCCGACTTCCTGTTCGAGATCCCTGATTTGCCGGCTCAGCGATGGCTGCGAGGTATGGAGCTTTTGCTCGGCAGCAACCGTCAAGCTGCCGGCATCGGCCACGGCGATGAAGTAGCGGAGGTGCCGAAGCTCCATCACGATCTCCCATATCTCACAGGCATGGGGCCAGCTTACAAAGTCTTTTTCAGGCGAACCAGCGCCATCTAAAGCGAAGGGGCAGTCTTTACGAGGTCTACCCGAAAAGCAGGGCGTATCGGGCGCCGAACAACAGGAGGGCATGCGCATGGCCATTCGAGCGTCGCTCCTGCTGCTTCTGGTGCTGACGACGGCGGCCGGCGGCGCCGCAGCGCAATCTCCCGGCAATCAAGCGAAGGCGAGCGGCATGGAAACGGATGTTGCAAAAATCAAACAGGCGATGCTTGGCGACTGGGTGAGCATCGCCCCCGAGGTGCGGCCGAGCGCGAGCAAGAATGCCGACGGCTCGCTCAAGCCGCTCTACCTCAGCCGTGCCTTCAAATATCTGCCGTCCGACCGCTTCGAGCTCGAGATCGTCAATTCTGCCGATCCCTTCGGCGCCGTGCCGCTCGCGCGGATCAGGATTGCCGGACACATGGTCTGGCAGGGGCCGCATCCGATCGTATCAGGCGCGCAGAAGGTCGACTTCGTTGCCGATGAAGCCTACGAGGTGACCCCGCTCCTGCAGGGATTTGTCGACATTCTCAACAAGGTCGCATCGAGCGGATATGCGCCCTGGGCAGTCAACGCGTCGCAAAGCGTTTTTGGAAAGACCTTCCTTCCCTTCGGCCTCAAGGAAGGCACGAACTTCATGGAATACGACCTCGTCTATCTCAGGGGCGATTTGTTGTTCTGGGGCGCGCGCAACATCGACGGCCGCGGTTTCGACACGGAAGCGAACCGGCCGACCAATCTACAGATCCCGCTGGTGAGGAAATAACCTCGGAGCGCGCGGCCATGACATCCAGCGACGACCGCCAGGCGCAGATCGTCCTCGACGCGTTCGATACCTTGTTCAACAAGCGCGACTACGCCGCCGCCGAACGGTTCTGGTCGCCGCGCTACGTCCAGCACAGCGCGCATATCCCGCCCGGCCGCGACGGGCTGTTCGGCCTGATCAAGGGAATGCCCGCGACGCTGCGCTACGAGAACCACTTTGGCGGCGGCGACCGGCGATTTCGTCATCCTGCATGGACGGTTCAGCGGGTTCGGTCCGGTGGCTTGGGTCGTCGCCGACATCGTGCGCATGGAGAACGGTTTGCTTGCAGAGCATTGGGACGTCATCCAGGACGAGGCGACGCGGGAGCAGTCGCAGAGCGGCTTGCCGATGTTCGGCGAGACGTTCCCCGCTTGAGCCTTGGAATTCTGGAGCGCAGGCGTATGGTTCCGCTCACGGCATGAGCCGACAAGTC
This sequence comes from uncultured Alphaproteobacteria bacterium, assembly GCA_963696845.1. Lineage (GTDB taxonomy): Bacteria > Pseudomonadota > Alphaproteobacteria > Rhizobiales > Xanthobacteraceae > Bradyrhizobium. The sequence goes on along the minus strand of CAVOLR010000015.1, from coordinate 104,042 downwards.
TCGCGATGAGCTGACGAAGGGCCGGTGAATTCATGGCTGCCGCGGCACAGGCCGACATCCCCTCGCAACTCGGCCGGTCGGCTGTCGTCACGGGCGCGACCGGCGGCCTCGGCTATGAGACGGCGCTCGCTTTGGCCCGGGCCGGGGCCGAGGTCGTGCTGACCGGCCGCGACGACCGCAAGGGACAGGCTGCGATCGAGCGGATCGGCCGTGAGGCACTCGGCGCCAGGGTCAGCTACGAGCGTCTCGATCTCGCAAGCCTCGCCTCGATTGCCGATTTCGCCGAGCGGATGCAATCGCGGCCTTCGCTGGACATGCTGATCGACAATGCGGGCGTGATGGCGCTGCCGCGCCGGCAAGTCACGGCTGACGGTTTCGAGATGCAATTCGGAACCAACTATCTCGGGCACTTCGCGCTCACCGCGCGGTTGCTGCCGCTGTTGCGCCGGGCCAGCGCGCCGCGGGTCGTTTGCGTCAGCAGCCTCGCGCACCGCGCCGCGTTCATCGATTTCAACGATTTGCAGGGGCAGCGGATTTATTCGCCGTGGAAGGCCTATGGGCAATCCAAGCTCGCGATGCTGATGTTTGCGCTGGAGCTGCAACGGCGCAGCGAAGCGGCCGGCTGGAACGTCGCTGCTATCGCGGCGCATCCGGGATTTGCGCGCACCGGCCTGTTCGCAAGCGGTCCGGGCGGACTGACCTCGCTTGCGAGTGATCTTGCGGCTTCCTTCTTCGGTCAATCCGCCGCTGATGGCGCCAGGCCGATCCTGTTCGCGGCGACGAGTCCAAACGCAAAGCCGGGCGCCTATTACGGCCCCGGCGGACTCGGCGAAGTGCGAGGCCTTCCGGCACAGGCCCTGATCATGCCGCAGGCCCGCGACGCGGCAACGGCCGCAAAACTTTGGGACGTGTCGGAGACGCTGACGGGTACGTCGTTCCAGGGATAGGCCAATGCGGCTCGCCAAGAACGTCATCGATATCGGTCTGTCGACCAACCAGCTGGAGCCGATGCTGCAATTCTGGCAGCACGACGCCGGTCTGCGCTTCGATCATGTGCTGCCAATTCGCCGCGGGCAAAAGCAATACCGGCACGATGCGCACGGCTCCGTCATCAAGCTCAACCATCACAGGGAGCCGCTGCCGGATGCGGCGCCAAGCGGATACCGCGAGCTCGTCATTGCAAGAAAGGGCGTGGAGGCGCCACGCGCCATGGTCGACCCCGACGGCAACCGCCTTCGGCTGGTGCCTCCGGGATATAATGGCGTCGCCCAGATCGCGGTCGCGATGGCAGTTCGCAGCCTGCGAGCAGCACCGTAAATTCTATGGCGACGTTCTCGGCTTCGCCGAACAAGGCTGGCCGGGCGGCGCGGCCTTTCGCCTGGGAGAAAGCCTGGTTTGTCTCGAAGAGGATACCGCGGTAACCGTCGATCCGGTTCGCGCGGCGCGCGGCTGGCGCTACATCACGCTGCAAGTCGCCGATATCGACGCCGTGCACGACGAGTTGCGCGGCAAGGGCGTTCGCGAGGTCTTGCGCCGGTCACGCTCGGCGAGGTGGCGCGGATCTCGATGATCCTCGATCCCGACGGCAACTGGATCGAGCTGTCGCGCCGCGCCTCGATCGTCGGCAGCGTGTCGTAGCGCATGATCCGGACCCGAAGGGCCGCGTTAGCGCAAAGTGTGCAGCGGTTTTTCCTCGCGACAAACGCCGAAGGCGTTTGCGGGGAGATCATGCGCAAAACAAGAGTCTAGCGCGCGGTGACGGCTTCCTCGAGCGCCTCGGTGAGCTGCTCGTGGACGAACTCGAGGGCGAAACCTTCCTCGAGATTGCGCACCACGCGGGCCTGCACCTTGCCGAGCAGGACCAGCGACTTCAGCGGCGGGCGGTGCTCGGCGGCGATCGCGGCGCCGGAGTTGGAGAGGTCGATGATGCGGCAGGTCATCTTGGTGCCGTCCTCGAGCGTGAGCATCGCGATCGGGTTGCGCGGCACGACGCGGTCGTGGCGGCGATCCTCGGGCAAATTGAGGATGTCACGGTTGGCGAGCCAGGTCAGCTGCGCGGCGAGCTTGTCGCGCTTGCGCGCGGTGGCGCCGACGGTCATGGCAAAGCCGTTGTCGATGATGCGGGTGATGCGGCCCTCGACGCGGCCGATATGGTCGAGATAGGCGATCACGCGGTCGCCGACATTGCCGATGCCGGGGGCGAGCAAAGCGAGGCCGCCCGGCGACATATTGATGATCTGGCAGGGAAACTCGCGGCGATCGGGCAGCATGTAGCGGCCCAGCAGGTGCACCTTCACCCGCTGGAAGCGCCGGCGCTCTTCGGCGGCCGGCAGAGACTTTTTGTACGGCAACGCCATCGCGGACCCAACCCACACCTGTCGAAAAACCCTACGGCCAACAGGGTTAACGAGGGGTTACCGGGAGCTGCGACGCGCCCGCACAATCATGCGAGGCGGGCGATACGCCGCAGTCCTTCGCGCGCCGGCAGGTTGTCGGGCGTCTTGATATTGGTGGCGAGGCCGAGCAACGCCAGCGTCCTGATCAGCCACCAGCCGGGATCGACTTGCCATGGCGAGAGGCCGAGCTTCGCCGATTCAGGAAAGGCGTGATGATTGTTGTGCCAGCTTTCGCCCATGCTGATCAGGCCGGCGATTCCGACATTGTACCCCTGAGCCGCCACGCCATCGATGACCCAGGTCTGTCCACCCCGGCGATGGGAGGAATGGCCGACCAGCCAGTGGCCGGTGACGCAAACGCTGACCCTGACGCAGATGCCCCAGATCACCCAGTCCCAGCCGCCGAGCAGGGCGAACAGGATCGCCCAGGGCAATTGGTGCCACATCCATGTCCGCTCCACGAAGGCGTAGAAGCGATCATTCGCGAGCCGCGGCTCCAGGCGGAATTGCGGTGGATGCTTCAGCACCAGCCGGCAGTGAAGTTGCCACCATGCGTCGCGCCAGAAGCCGGCACGATGGCAGGAATAGTCGTGGCAATCCGATTGCCGTTGCGCCCAATCGCGAAAGTCGTGCAAGCGCACCATGCCGAACGGACCCGCCATGCCCACCAGCGTGCCGAGATAGACGCAGATGCGCTCGAGCCACAGCGGACAGTCGAAGCTGGCGTGGATCAGGCGCCGATGCATGCCGACCGAGTGGCCGAAGCACAATGTGACTGCGCTGGTCACGACGAAGAGCAACAGCGCGCCCCAGGAGAAGGTGAGAGGGCCGAGAATCAGGGCGACCGTCGTCATCGCGCCGAGCCAAAGCGACTTTGCCGGAGCCCATTGGACATCACCGTCCAGGGGATCGGTGGTGTCGTCGATGAGGATTCGATGCGATCCGGGTTTCACTTGCATGTCGGACCCCGGCTCACCCGGCTAACGCCCTGGCCGCGCTGGGCACTGTAATCCTGTTGAACACCCACAGCAGCGCTGGACACACCACCAGCGCGATCGCGCCGCAATCGAAGGCGGCGGCAGCGCTGCCGCTCCATTTGGCGGCGGCGCCCGCGATCATCGGCCCGACCATCATCGCGGCGTAGTAGATGGTGTAGAACAGGCCCATGCCGAGTGCGCGGGTCGCCGGCTGCAGCACGCGCGCCGGCAGGCTCATGATCGGCCCGGCCGGCTGGCCGCTGATAATACCGATCGCGATCACGGTTGCTATGACCACACCGGAATGCGCGAGCGCAACCATCAAGGCCGCAAACAGGATGGAGGCGACCACCAGCATGGTTTGCGGCCGCCTGAAACGGTCGGCGAGAAAGCCGCCGAGCGGAACGGAGAACACCGCGATCCACAGCACGATCGAGATCGCCGGGCCGGCTTGCGCGATTCCCCAGCCGCGCTCGACCAGCATGGTCGGACCGAAGCTGAAGACGATGGCGAACGCTGCATTGAACAGTCCCCAGATCAGCCCGGCCACGCTCAACGCCGCAATCGCGCTGCGACCGAGGCGGGCGCTGGATGCTCCCGTCACCGAGGCCTGCGGCGGCGGCGCCTGGTAGGCGAGCGCAAGCAATGCTCCGAGCACAATCAACGCGGAGACGAACAGGAAGACGGCCCGCAGGCCATAACCGGTGCCGATCAAGGGCAGGATCACCAGCGACAACGCGACGCCGGCGGGCCATGAATTGACGAACGCGCCCATCGCGGTCGCGATTTCCTTTCCCGCGAACCAGTCGGTGACCATCTTGGTGAGCTGCACGGTGAGCAGCACGCCGCCGGCGCCGCTCACGAGCCGTCCGGCGATTTGCCAGTGCCAGGTTTCGCCGAACGCCATCGCGAGACTGCCTGATAGCATCAGCGCGAGTGCGCCGAGCACGGTCGCCTTGTCGCCGAATTTCTGGCCGATCGCGCCGCCCGGCAGCGCCAGCGCGATGCCGGGTGTGAAGTAGAATCCGATCAAGAGGCCGATGTCGGCGATGTTGACATTGAACGCCGAGCTCAGGAACGGCGCGACGGCGGCGACGCTCTGGAACTGAAACGGCATTGCAAGCCGCACCGTGAACAGAATGGCGAGAATGACCCAGCGGTTGCGCAATGTGTTCCCCTGCAATGCCGCGCGCATTGTTACAATGTAACAGCACGCGCTAGGTAGCTCGCCGCTGCAAACAAGTCCGTTGTTAACAGGACCATCCGAAAAAGATTGGCAAGGCCGATCACAATCGCGCCTTGCCCGCACGATGCCTCCCTCTCACATGTCCGCACCGCAATTCTTGGGTGCAGGTTTGGCTCCCAAACCCGCCCGGTTGCGAATTGTGGAGATGGACTATGGACTTCGTCGGTTTTCTTAATGGTTCAGGCTATCTGCAGCCGGCCATTTGGATCGCAGCATCGGTCGCGTTTGTGATCCTGCTGCGACTATCGAACGTATTTCGCTATATCCCGAACAACCAGGTCGGCATCGTCGAGAAGCTGTGGTCGGCGAAAGGCTCGATCGACGGCGGCTTCATCGCGCTGAACGGCGAGGCCGGCTACGAGCCCGCAGTGCTGCGCGGCGGCCTGCACGTGTTCTTCCCGTTCATGTACCGGATTCACAAATCGGATCTGGTCACGGTCGGACAGGGCAAGATCGCCTATGTGTTCGCGCGTGACGGCGCGCCGCTCGGCGCCTCGCAGGTGCTTGGCGCCAACGACACCGACGACAAGTCGGATTTCCAGGATGTGCGCCGCTTCCTGCTCGGCGGCGGCCAGAAGGGACCGCAGCGGAAAATCCTGCGCGAAGGCACCTACGCGATCAACACCACGCAGTTCGCCATCATCACCGACGAGCGCGTGTTCGGCCATGCCCTGACCGAGCGCGAGCGTGACGTGCTGGAGGGCATGCAGCTGACGATCTCCGAGCGCTGGGGCTTTACGCCCTTCGTGCTCGCGACCGAGCACGACCTCGTCGGCATCGTCACCGTGCATGACGGACCGTCGCTGCCGCCGGGCGAAATCATCGCGCCCGAAGTCGGCGCCGAGCTTGGCGATGGCGAGACCTTTCACAACAATTTCCAGGAGCCCGAGAAATTCCTGGCCGCCGGCGGCTATCGCGGCCGCCAGCTGCAGGTCATCGTCGAGGGCACCTGGTACATCAATCGCCTGTTCGCCACCGTCGAGGCCGTGTCGAAGACGGTGATCCCGGTCGGCAACGTCGGCGTGGTCATCTTTTACACCGGGCCGCGGACCGACGACCTCTCCGGCGAGCAGTATCGCCATGGCGAACTCGTGCTCAACGGCAGCCGCGGCGTCTGGAAGGACCCGCTGTTGCCCGGCAAGTACGCGTTCAACACCTATGCCGGCAAGATCGAGATCATCCCGACCGTCAACTTCGTCCTGAAATGGGTGCGCGGCGAGGTCGGCGCGATGAAGCTCGACGAGAACCTGTCGGAAATCTCGCTGATCACCAAGGACGCGTTCGAGCCGACGCTGCCGCTCTCGGTGGTGATGCATATCGACTACAAGAAGGCGCCGATGATCATCCAGCGCTTCGGCGACGTGCAAGAAGCTGGTCGAGCAGACGCTCGACCCGATGGTCAGCGCGTTCTTCAAGAACATCGCGCAGAAGATGACGCTGATCGAGCTGCTGCAGAACCGCGCCGCGATCCAGGAGGAATCGGCGGCGGAGATGAAGGCGAAGTTCGCGGCCTATTCGCTCGACCTGCAGGAGGTCCTGATCGGCACGCCGCGCGCGGCGGCGGGCGACCATACCATCGAGAATATCCTGATCCAGCTGCGCTCGCGCCAGATCGCGCGCGAGCAGGTCGAGACCTATCAGGAGCAGGAGAAGGCCGCGATCCAGGAGCGCGCGCTGAACGAGGCCAAGGCGACGGCGGCGGCGCAGTCGGCGCTGACGCAGTCGCTGATCCAGGTCAAGGTCAACGAGAACGAGGGCGCGGCAGCACTCGCGCGCGCGCAAAAGGACGCCGAGACGCGCAAGGTGACGGCGGCCGCCGTCGGCGAGCAGTCGCGGCTGGAAGGCCAGGGCGAGGCCGATCGCGTGCTGGCGGTCGGCGCTGCCAACGCGCAGGCGACCAAGCTGTCGGTCGATGCCTACGGCGGGCCGGAGTTCCGGCTGGCCGAGCAGAACTTTGCGAAGTTCGCCGACGCCCTGACCAAGATCAATCAGCCGCTGGTGCCGCAGTTCCTGATGTCGGGCGGGCAGGGCCAGGAGTCCGGCAACGCGGGCCTGATCCCGACCGCGATGTTGAGCTCGATGTTCGGCCGGATGATGCCCGATGCGCTGGAGAAGCTGAAGGACGAGGCGCCGAAGGCCGGACGCAGGGTCAACGGGTCGTATAGGAGCGATGCATCCGATGACGTTCCCACGGCCGTTTCTCCGCGAGGGAGTGCGGCGACTCTCGTGTCCCGGATTCGGTGCAGCGTGTCGTTCACTGATCCCGACTGCATGTCGGCTGACTCATACTCGCATGCTTCGCAATGGCGCAGTGCTGCACGATGAACGACGCCATGCTCCCCTCCCAACGCGCGCTGTTCGATATGCCGCGCGACGTCTGCTATCTCAACGCGGCCTCCTACAGCCCGCTGCCGCTGAAAACGCAGGAGGCCGCGCGCGCCGCCGTCGGCGCGCAAGGGGCAGCCGTGGAAGCTTCCGGCGAGCTTCGCCAACGAGATCCATGAGCGCACGCGCAAAGCCGCGGCGCGGCTGATCAATGCCGACGCCTCTGACGTCGCGCTGATCTCTTCCGTCGGCTATGGCGTTGCGACCGCCGCCAAGCTTATCGACCATTCCGCGCGGCAGCCGCGTCATCGTGCTGGAGAACGATCATGCCTCGCCGGTGCTGGAATGGCAGGGCCGCGCCGACGCGCAAGGTTTTGCCGTCGAGACGGTGCGCCAGCCCGCATGACGGCGACTGGACCTCGGCGGTGCTGGAAGCGATCGAGACAGCCCGGCGCGCCGGTTGCGCTGGCCTCGATCTCGTCGGTGCACTGGTCGGACGGCGGTCTGCTCGACATCGAGAAGATCGGCGCCGCCTTGCGCAGGCACGGCGCCAAATTCCTGATCGACGCCACGCATCATGTCGGCGTGCTCGATCTCGACGTGAAGCGGCTCGATCCGGACTTCGTGATCTTCCCGACCTACAAATGGGTGCTCGGTCCCTACGGCCGCGCCTTTCTTTATATCGCGAGGCGCCATCAGGACGGTTCTCCGCTGGAGCAGACCGCGCCCGGGCGGCGCAATGTCAACGCCGAGAACAACGTCTATTTCGCCGATCTGCGCTATCTGCCGGATGCGCGGCGATTCGACATGGGCGAGCGCGACCATTTCATCGGCATGGAGATGGCGGCGATCGGCATGGAGATGATGGCGGAGTGGGGCGCGTCCGCGATCGTGCAGCGCCTGTCCGTCTGACGGAACGGATCGCCGATGGCGTTCGTGACAACGGCGTGACGGTGCCGGACATAAGGTTCCGCGCGCCGCATATCCTCAGTCTGGCCTTCGAGGGCGGCATGCCGGCCGGGCTGATCGAGGGGCTCGCGTCCGACGGTATTTATGTCGCCCCGCGGCTCGGGCGCATGCGCATCTCGCCGCACGTCTATAATGACGAGGCGGACGTGGACCGGTTCGTGGCGGCGCTGCAGCGCGAGCGGTTGAGGCGGTAACGTCGTATTCCGGCGCGTAGCGGCCCGCCTGCCCGGGATCGACGGGGCAACGCGCGCCCAGCGAGACGCCCCGCAAGCGCCATCCCTGCATAGGAGACGGCCAAATTGACCAGTCCGTGGAGGCTGTTCCTATCGCCCCGGCTTGTGTAGGCTGCGCCCTCGCCAAGCCGAAACAGGCAAAAATCACCCGCTTAAGGGGTAGGGGAGACGCGTAACAAGCATGACCGATATCCGATATGTGGCGCCGCAGACGCTTGATGAAGCGATTGGCGCGTTTGCGGCCGCAGGCAGTGCGGCGCGCATCCTGGCCGGAGGCACCGATCTGTTGGTGCAAATGCGCTCTGGCGCGGTCCGGCCGGGCCTGATCGTCGACATCAAGAAGATCGCCGAGATGAGCGCGATCGAGCAGACCGCCGACGGCGGCTTCCGCATCGGCGCCGCCGCCAGTGGCATGGCGCTGGCCGAGCATCCGAAGTTCGGCAAGGTCTGGCCCGGCGTGCTGGAAGCCATCAACCTGATCGGCTCCAAGCAGGTGCAGGGCCGCGCGTCGGCCGGCGGCAATCTCTGCAACGGCTCGCCGGCCGGCGACAGCGTGCCCGCGCTGATCGCATCCGGCGCCATCGTCACCATCCAGGGCCCGAAAGGCCGCCGCGAACTGCCGGTCGAGAAAGTGCCGGCCGGTCCCGGCCGCATCAACCTCACGCCCGGCGAAATCCTGGTCAGCTTCACCCTGCCGCCGCGTCCGCCCGGATCGAGCGACGCTTACCTGCGCATGATCCCGCGCACCGAGATGGACATCGCGGTGGTCGGCCTCGGCGTCAGCCTCACCTTGAAGGACGGCGTCTGCACCGCCGCCCGCGTCGGTCTCGGCGCGGTCGCGCCGACCGCGCTTTTGGTCGAGGATGCCGCGCAAGGCGCTGATCGGCTCGAAGCTCGACGAGGCCGCGCTCGAGAAAGCGGCCGAAGCCTGCCGCGCCGCCTGCCGTCCGATCGACGACAAGCGCGGCACCATTGTCTATCGTGTCAAGACTGCCGGCGTTCTCCTGAAGCGCACGGTTGCCATCGCGGCGAAGCGCGCGGGAGGAAAGTAAGATGGCGAAAGTTCACGTCACCACCACCATCAACGGCGAGCCGATGGAATTTCTGTGCGAGCCGTACGAGACCATGCTCGACGCGCTGCGCAACTCGCTCGGCCTCACCGGCTCCAAGGAAGGCTGCGCCTCCGGCGACTGCGGCGCCTGCTCGATCACCGTCGACGGCCGCCTGATCTGCTCCTGCCTGATGCTCGCGGTCGAAGCCGAGGGGCAGCAGATCGGCACCATCGAAGGCATGGCGCATGGCGAGACGCTGCATCCGCTGCAGCAGAAATTCCTGGAGCACGCCGCGCTTCAGTGCGGCATCTGCACCTCGGGCATGCTGGTCGCATCCGAGGCGCTGCTGAAGAAGAACCCTGATCCATCAGAGGAAGAAATTCGCTTCTGGCTCGCCGGCAATCTCTGCCGGTGCACCGGTTATGACAAGATCGTGCGCGCGGTACAGGATGCCGCCGCCGAAATGCGGGAGACTGCACGATGAACGTCGTCACCAACAACAAGTGGATCGGCCAGCGCACCATTCGCCCCGACGGCATGGACAAGGTCACCGGCCGCGCCCAGTTCGCCGCCGACACCAGCATGCCCGGCATGATCTGGGGCAAGGTCTTGCGCAGCCCGCATCCGCATGCGCGCATCAAGTCGATCAACACCAAAAAGGCCGAAGCGCTGCCCGGCGTGAAGGCGGTCGTCACCGTCGAAGCGACATCGTCGACTTCCCGATCGAGAAGGGCGCGGTGATGCTCGGCATCCAGGACATGCGCTGGATGTGCCGCAACGTGATGGCGCGCGAGAAGGCGCTGTTCCCCGGCCACCCCGTCGCCGCCGTCGCCGCGACCACGGAAGCGATCGCGGCGGAAGCCTGCAAGCTGATCGAGGTCGACTACGAGGTGTTGCCCTGGGCGATCGAGATCGACGATGCGATCAAGCCCGACGCGCCGATCCTGCACGAGTTCAACAAGTTCGAGGGCAAGCCGTCCAACATCACCGGCAAGCTCGAGGTCAAGAAGGGCGACATCGCCGAAGGCTTCAAGAACGCCGAGGTCGTGATCGAGCGCACCTTCACCACGCGCCCGGTGCATCAGGGTTATATCGAGCCGCATGCGTGTCTCGTTTCGGTCGCGCCTGACGGCAAGACCACGATCTGGAGCTCGAGCCAGGGCCAGTTCATGGTGCGCGCGATGACGGCGTATCTCGCCGGCATGCCGCAGAGCGACATCCGCGCCATCCCCGCCGAGATCGGCGGCGGTTTCGGCGGCAAGACCATCGTCTATCTGGAGCCGCTCGCGACGATCCTCGCCAGGAAATCCGGCCGTCCGGTCAAGATGGTGATGACCCGCGAGGAAGTGATGCGGGCGACCGGCCCGACGTCGGGGTCGAAATGCACGGTGAAGATCGGCGCCACCAAGGACGGCAAGATCGTCGCCGGCCACGGCATCTTCTATCTGCAGGCCGGCGCGTTGCCGGGCTCGCCGATCCGCGGCGCGGTCGGCTGCAGCTTCGCGCCCTACGACATTCCGCATGTGCTGTCGGAAGGTTTTGACGTCGTTTCCAACCGCTCCAAGGTCGCGGCCTATCGCGCGCCGGGCGCGCCGATCGGCGCGTTCGCGGTGGAATGCGTGCTCGACGAACTCGCCAGCGCGCTGAAGATGGACCCGCTCGATTTCCGGCTGAAGAACGCCGCGAAGGAGGGCACCAAGGCCGCGCACGGCCCGGTCTATCCGCGCATCGGCTACGTCGAGACGCTGGAAGTCGCGAAGAACCATCCGCATTACAAGGCGCCGCTGAAGAAGTTTCAGGGCAGGGGCGTGGCGTCCGGCTACTGGTTCAACGCCGGCGGTGAATCCTCGGCGACGGTCAACATCACCGAGGACGGCAACGTCGTGGTCACGACCGGCCATCCCGATGTCGGCGGCTCGCGCGCGGCGATCGCCAACATCTGCGCCGAACTGCTCGGCATCGACTACAACCGTGTCTCCGTCATCATCGGCGACACCCAGACGGTCGGCTTCTCCAACCTGACCGGCGGCAGCCGCGTGCTGTTCGCCTCCTCGATCGTGGTGACGCAGTCGACCGAGACGATCATCAACACGTTGCGCCAGCGCGCCGCCAAGATCTGGGAGATCGACCCCGAGGCGGTGAAGTGGGAGAACGGCGCCGCGCATCCGGTCAGCCCGAATGCCGGTCAGTTCGAGCCGCTGACGTTGAAGGAGCTTGCCGAGAAGGCGCCGTCGCAGGGCGGGCCGATCGGCGCCAGCGTGCAGCTCAACACGCGTGGGCGCCGAAGGCGGTTTCGGCACGAATATCTGCGACGTCGAGGTCGACATCGATCTCGGGATCGTGCGCGTGATCCGCTACACCACCATCCAGGACGTCGGCAAGGCGATCCACCCCGGCTATGTCGAGGGCCAGCTGCAGGGCGGCGCGGTGCAGGGCATCGGCTGGGCGCTGAACGAGGAGTACATCTACAACAAGGACGGCAAGGTCGATAATCCCGGCTTCCTCGATTATCGCATGCCGGTTTGCTCCGACATGCCGATGATCGATTGCGCGCTGGTCGAGGTGCCGAACCCGAAGCATCCGCAGGGCGTCAAGGGCGTCGGCGAGGTGCCGCTGGTGCCTGTGATGGCCGCGGTCGCGAACGCCGTGCACAATGCGCTCGGTATCCGCTTCTACGACCTGCCGCTGTCGCCGCCGCGGGTGTCGGCGGCGCTCGACGCGCAGGTGCAGCGCGCGGCGGAGTGAGGAATGCGTAGGGCGGGTTAGCCGAAGGCGTAACCCGCCATTGTCTCCTCGTTGAAAGACCGCGGCGGGTTACGCTTCGCTAACCCGCCCTACGAATGAGCCGTCATGACCGACGCCGAGACAGCCACGCAAGTCCTCGACACGCTGAAGGCGGCCGAGCAGGCGCCGCCGCAAGCGGCGCTGCCGATGCTCAACGGCCTCGTCGGCCTCGTTCAGGCGGCGGTGCGGCCTCGCTCGAAGTCGAGGAGGCGCGCGCCGGCGCCTTCATGGCGATCTGCGAGATCGGCAAGGCGCTGCATCGGGGACAGCCGACGGATGGCCTGTGGTCGGCGGCGATCAACGCGGCCGAGCGGTGGAGGACGGCGCGGTAAGCTGCCGGCGACCCTCATGGTTCGTCATGCGCCGGGCTTGATCACCGGGCATCCACGTCTTCGCGTGACCCGTTGGCGAGCCGAAGACGTGGATGCCCGGCTCATGCCCGGCGCATGTACGCAGCTGGACAGGATGAGCGATCGTGCTTCACGGCTTCTTCGCCTCGCCCATCACCTTCAGCCGCTGCGCCTGGGCGCATTGGTCCTCGATCGCGAAATAGCGCGCCACGGCATCGGTGCCGACATCGAGCGGGTGACGTTCGCCATCCCTGCGGTCGGCCAGCATGCGCAACTTGTCGGCGGCGCCGTTGAACTGCGACTGGTTGTTGATGATCACGGTCGCGCCGGCGTCCCTCGCGAGCTGAGCCTGCCTGCGCACCGAGGCGAGATACTGGTCGAAATGTTCGACGTCGTTCGGGAAGTTGAACTCGGTCCCGCCCGAATAGAACACGGTGAGCGGCTTGCCGCGATCGTGCACCTCGAACACGCCGGAGATCGTGCCGGGCGTGTGGCCCGGCGTCAGATAGAGCGTCACGCGTGCGGCCGCCGACCGTGATCTTCATGCCGTCGGTCGCGACGATGTCGCGCTTCGGCTTTCCCGTCGGATAGCCGTACAGGATTGCCCTCGATCAGATCCCAGTCGGCGGTGACGATGCGCGCGCCGTAGCGCGATTGAAACAGGTAGGCGCCGCCGGACTCGCCGAGATGGCCGTGCGAGACGATGACGTATTTCACCTTTGCCGGATCGAGGCCGAGCTTCTTGCATGCCGCCGACCAGCACGTCCTCGGCGTCCCAGACCCGCGCGGTGTCGTAGAGGATGTAGCCGTCGTCCGACGTCAGCAGCCACGCCGACTCGCCGCGCGTGCCCAGCCAGGAGACGTCGTCGAAAGCCTTCTTCGGTTCGAGATAGCCGATCTTGCGGTCGGGCTCCTCGCGCGGGGCGGGCGCATCCGGCCGCGGCGCGCCGCGCTGGGGCGCGACGCAGAGCGCGGTGACGAGGCCATAGAACTCGGGCGTGCCGTCGCGGCCGCCGACCACGCGTTTTCCCGCGGCGAGATGCGCCTCGACCGTGTCGGGCGCGATCCCCTGCGCGAGCGCGGCAGTGGGCCGGCAGCGCAAGGCCGAGCGCGAGCGCGAGGTAGCCCGGATGAGCGAAGCGACATCCGGATCTCCTCTTCCCGCATATCGCTGGCGCTCATGCGGGCTACCGATCGCTTTGTCAGGACGCCATCCGGTGCAGCGCGCAGATCTTGTTGCCGCAGGGATCGCGCAGATAGGCGATGTAGAGCTTCATGCCCGCGCCCTCGCGGATGCCGGGTGGGTCCTCGCAGGTCTTGCCGCCATTGGCGAGGCCGGCCTTGTGGAAGGCGTCGACCTGTTCGGTGGATTCGGCGACGAAGCCGATGGTGCCGCCATTGGCGCAGCTCGCATCCTTGCCGTCGATCGGCTTGGTCACCGAGAAGGTGCCGCCCTTGTTGCGCCAGAAGATGCGGTGGCGGTCGACGGCTCCCGGCTTGGTGCCGAGCGTGCCGAGCGCCGCGTCATAGAATACCTTGGCCTTGTCGAGGTCGTTGGTCCCGATCATCACGTGCGAAAACATGTCTGCCCTTGCTCCCTGGTCTCTGTTACGTTTCTGCCGGACGCGGCCCGCGTCCTCGGAAAGTCCTAGCAGAAATGCGGGCGGGGTTGAAAGGCCGGGCGACGCGAAGCGCTGCGCCGAGAGCATGCGATGAACCAACCGGGATACCGCGCGCCGGGAACAACTCCCTCCATGGCGGCGTTGGCTCGCCATGGAGAAGCTTTCACATCTGGTCGAGAACGCCTTCATGATCGCCTGGGAGTATCTCGAGGCGACGGGCGAACTCGGCGAGGCCGAAGGCGCGGCCGGCGAACTGCTCGACATCATCCACGCCATGATCCGGACGGGCGAGCGCCGCCGCATCCTGATCGCGAATACCGCGATCGACGCCTACAAGCGGCGGCGGTTGCGCGGTGAGGGAGGCGGACAATCCGACAAGGCGGGAGCAGCCTGACCGCTCTGACAGAGCCCGACCGCTCTGACAGAGCCTGACCGCTCTGCCAATCTCGTAGGGCAGATACGTCAGCGTCATCCGCCGTTGCGGTGGCGGGTTACACCTCATGTCGTGACGCGCGGAACCATTGCGGCCGTGCCCGGCTAACCCGCCCTACGGTCAGGCGTGCCGCCAGTCTGATTTGCGCCGTAGACTGCGCGTGCTAGGGCGTTTGCATCCACTGTCGGGGGCAAGATGCTCAACATCGCCACTTCCATTCTCCTCGCCATCGCTGCCGGCGTCTCCGTCGTCGTGCAACAGGCGCTCAACTCCAATCTGCGAACTGCGATCGGCTCGGCCGCATGGTCGGGTCTGGTCAGCTATGCGGTCGGTCTTGCCTGCATGGTGCTGCTGGTCCTGGCGCTACGCGATCCCTTGCCGTCGGCGGCGGTCGCCGCGCGTATTCCGTGGTGGGCCTGGAGCGGCGGTCTGTTCGGCGCGATCTTCATCGGCCTTGCCATCCTGCTGATCCCGCAGCTTGGCGCAGCCACTTTCATTGCGTTGTTCGTGGCCGGCCAGATGCTGGCCTCAATCGCGCTCGATCATTACGGATGGCTTGGGCTGGAGCAGCGATCCATTGACCTGCCGCGGCTGATCGGCGCGGGCCTGCTGGTCGCGGGTGTGGTGCTGATCCGGCGGTGACAACGCGCCCGGCTAGTTGCCGAGCTTGATGCCGGCGTCCTTGATCACCTTGGCCCATTCGGGCGTTTCTTTCTTGATGACTGCGGCAAATTCGGCCGGTGTGTTGCCGATCGGTTCCAGCCCGAGCTCGGCGAACTTCTTGCGGATCTCCGGCATCGCCAGTGTTTTGGCGGTCTCGCTGTATATCTTGTCGATGACATCCTTCGGCGTACCGGCCGGCGCGAGCAGGCCGAACCATGGCACCGCCTCGAAGCCGGGAAAGCCGGATTCCGCCATGGTCGGCAGGTCCGGCGCCAGCGCCGATCGCTTGGCCGAGGTAATCGCCAGCGCGCGCAATTTGCCCTCGCGCGCCAGCGGAATGACGTTCGCGATATTGGCGAACGACATGGTGATGCGGCCCGCCAGCAGGTCCGGCAGCAGCGCCGTGGTGCCGCGATAGGCGACCGGTACGATGTCGAGGTGCGCCATATATTTGAACAACTCGGCCGCCAGATGCTGCGACGTGCCGACGCCGGCATGGGCATAGGACAGCTTGCCGGGCTGCGCCTTGGCGAGCGCCACGACGTCGGCCACACTTTTTGCCGGCACGTCGGGCGGAAGGGCGAACACGTTCGCCGCGATGAAGACCTGTGAGATCGGCGCAAAGTCCTTGACCGGGTCGTACGGCAGCGTGTCGTACAGGCTCGGATTGATGACCAGCGCGGAGTTGCCGCCCATCAGCAGGGTGTAGCCGTCGGCGGGCGCCTTGGCGACGCGATCGGTGGCGATGTTGCTGCCGGCGCCGGGAACATTCTCGATCACGATCGGCGTGCCCCAGACTTCCGAAAACCGGTCGGCAAGAATTCGCCCCGCGAGGTCGGGCGCCGTGCCGGGCGTGAAGCCGACCAGGATCTTCACCGGCCGGTTCGGAAAATTGGATTGCGCGGAGGCCGCCTGCGCCGCGACTACGACAAGCAGCGCGGCGAACACATTCGAAGCCAGCCTCATCATTCCCCCCGTTCCCGCTGACCGTTTGTCCGGTCGTTTACTGTCGAACTAGAGGCCAAGTTTGGCATCGCCACGCGGCGACCGCAAGGCGACCCGATCGCACAAAAAAGAGCCCCGCCGAAGCGGGGCTCTGGGTCCTTGGTCTTATCGGTCCCAACGATGTTCGCGGATCACGACGCCGCCGTCATCGCGGTAGCGGTCGCCGATAGTCGCGGCGATCCCAGCCACGGTGCCAGCCGCGGTCATGTTCGTAGATCCGGACGCGCGGGCCGTCATAGCGGTCGCCATAGTACCCGTGGTCGCCGCCGACGTAGACACCGAAGCCTTCCGCGTTGGCGATGGTCGGAGCGCCGATCGCAAGCGTCGCTGCCGCCGCAAGTGCGTAAGTGAGCTTTCTCATGTGTTCCTCCTTTCGCTCGGATAGACAACACATGAGCGCGCGGGGTAGTTGCGGGAACCGGCAAGAAACTTTCTTGAATGGATGTTCAGGAAGTTCCGCGGACCATGATCGCGCTTGCCGTCGTCACGCGCCCTGATGCGAGCGCGCCCAGGCGATTGCGTCCTCGAGCCGATCGTCGCCCCAGAACAGCTCGCGGCCGACGACGAAAGTCGGCGATCCGAAGGTGCCGAGGCGCTTCCTCTCTTCGGTCCCCTGACCAGCAGCGGCCATCGACCCATTAGTTTGCGCTGCCGGAGCTGATCGACGGAACCAATCAGGCGCAGTTCACTTGTCGTGCGCTCCCCCAAACATATGAGGATATGCGATGAAACGAATTGTCATGGGCTCGCTGCTCGCAGCGACGCTGCTTCTTCCCGCGGTCGCCTCCGCCCAGGGCGTGCCCGGCGGCATCGAACGCGGATCCCGCGAAGGTGAACGTGCGGCAGGTCCGGTTGGAGGCGTCATCGGCGGCGTCGTTGGCGGCGTGGTGGGCGGCGTCAATGGCGTGCTCGGGATCGATCAGCGGCCGCGTTTTCACAGCTATGTCGTCGAGAGGCATCATCCGTCGTATCGATACGACGGGGAAGTGCGGGTCGGCGCCGACCTGCCCGGCGATGGCGTCACCTACTATGACGTGCCGCAGGAATACGGCGTTCGCGACTATCGCTACACCGTCGTCAATGGCCGAACGGTTCTTGTCGACCCTCGCACGCACCGTATCGTTGAAGTCATCGAGTGACGTCATGAGGCCAGTCGCCACGGCGACTGGCCGCCTTTCGGCTGCTAGCGCTTCAGCCCTGGCGCAGGGCAGCACCAGCGATCATCGGCGACGGGCGACGGCAATGCCCAAAAGGAAAGCCACCAACAGCGAACCGAGCGGCGCTTCCCGCGCGATGTTGCTCAAGACACTCAACGGCATCCCGGGCTTCCGGCCTGCCTCTATCGTGTCGCTGATCCGGTTCACCGTGCCCTTCACGGCGTCCGAGACCTCCGCGATGGTGGATTTCGCTTCTGGAGCGGGATCCAGCCCTTCGTAGGTGAACGGCGGTCTTTCATCCCTCACGATCTGATGCTCCTCGGCCATCTCATCAACCAAAATAACGCGAGCGCGGTGGCGGGCGGCGCGGCGGGCTCGACAGCAACAGCGCCAGCGCAAAGCCGATGCCGCCTGCGATCAACATCGCACTGAGCGGGTTTTCCTGAACCTTCTTCGCGATCGCTTGCGAGCCGTCGCGGAAGCTGTCGCCGCTATTGTCATACGCATCTTTCGCGTAGCTCACGGCGGCATCCGCCGCGTCGCGCGCCGCATCCTTGGCCTGGCCATACATGTTTTGCACTGTGCCTGTCGCCTCACGCGCGCGGCCCGCGGCCTCGGTCCTGGCATCGCCCGCGATGCCGCCGACTGTGCTTTCGACCTTACCGGCAAAATCCTTCGCCGATCCGGCAATTCGATCGTTGTTCATGGGTCCACCGCTCTGAGAGGAAGTTTCAATGAGCTAATCGCAAATGTCTGTTTCCGTTCCTCGGTGGAGAGAGCTCGCCGCAAATAAAAGGCGTGGCCTGGCAACGATTGGCGCGAGCGTGTAGACGTGGAGATCGATTAACCAACATCAGCAGGTCCACGATGATCAAGGCACTCGCAGCCCTCGCGATACTCGCCGCGTCGGGAGCATCGGTGATCGCTTTGCCGTCGTTTGTCCCCAAGGCCGAGGCCAGTGAGGGTGTTGCGCTGGTAAAGTCCGACCGGCTGGCCGTAACATCCTCTCGCCCGAATTGCCTCGAGCAGACCTGGCCGAATCTCACGACCGAGTGTCTTCACAGCGGAGGCCCGGATGCAAAGATTGTTGACGCTCGTCCTGTGAGCGCGCGTCGCTAGCGCATGATCCGGAAAAGCCTGCCCCGCACTTGATGCGGGGCGGCTTCCCGAAAAGCATGCCCTCGGGCTCGACCCGAGGGATCATGCGCAAACAAAAAAATCCAGCGTATGACGATCAGTCGCCGACTTCAGCGAGTTTGGATTCTTTCTGGGGATTGTGGGGCTTCTTTCCGGACTTCTTCGCCTCGGCCTGAAGACGGTCCGGGCTGCTCTCGAGCTGCTTCATCAGCTTTTTTATGATCGTTTCACGCGCCTTCTTGCTCGGCGAATAACCCCGGATCGTTATCTTCATCTTGTCCTTGCCGGCGTGATACTCGTGCTCGATCTTCGGCGTTTTGGACATGCTGGCGTCCTCTGGGCTTGATAAATCAGCCCAACATTTGATGCAATCAAAGTACTGGCGGCTTAGCGCAGACGGGACGATCGATAGTTCTCACTCAAGCGCGGATGGCGCGGCGCACGCTTGCGCTGTTACCAGCCGGGGCGGGCGCAATCTCCTACCAGTGACCTCTCCGGCGACCCCAGTATCCGCCGCCGCCAAACAACAACACCAAAACAACGATTATGAGGATCAATTCCATGAAAAGTCTCCCTGATGGTCATGACTTCAGATGGGAACGACCTGTCGTGAACTAAGTTCCGCCGTACGGTCGCGCGACAGTTGGCGTTCGGCTGCTTTTGTCCGCTCAGAGGCGCAATATCGGGTGTTGCCGCCGCGACACGACGGGCAACACACTTCGGCTATTCATAAATGGCGCGCGATGTCCAGCCGTCCGCGCAAAAATATATCTCTTTCCGAAAACCGGAAACAGCCTTATATCTCCACCCGTCCCGCGCTCACTGAGGGCGCGTCGCGATCGTCACGAACGTCGAGCGCGGGATGCGATGGACGCGGTCGTGCCGCAAGGCGTGCGATGCGGTCGCGTACGGTCAAGCCGTGTGGTCCTGGCCCCTCGACGCTGGGGTCAAGTCTTGTCGATGATGATCGATGCAGGCGACGGGGGCTAACAAGCCCGACACCCCGGGGAGAGCACGGAGCAGCCGTAAAGCCATTGCGCAGGGAGTGCCGGATGTTTCGGCCAACCTGTGGTGACTATGCTTGTGGGCCGTCTACCCTTTTCTGCCCACGAGGCTGCGGGTGCGCCAGGCGCCCGGCATTCCCTGCGCCCTCTTTTTCCGGAGGGACACCGAATTGCAAGACCTCGGACGCGAAATCGCGCCGCGGGAATGCGGAGTCATGTTTCATCGTCATTGCGAGCGCAGCGACGAAGAGCGTAGCCCGGGTGAGCGACTTGTCCGCCGAAGCTCGCAGAGCGAAGGCGGAAGCGACACCCGGGGCTCCCGCATATCGCTGCGCTCATGCGGGCTACGCGACGTCGTTGACAACCGAATCAGATCAATTCGCGCGGCTCGCCGGCTGCACATGATTGACGACAACCACATGCGACGGCGCGCTGGCCGCGACCTCGTTGCGGTAGCGCGGCAGCTGATCGCCGAGCGCGCAGAACACGACCAGCGCAAGGCTCGCCCAGACCGCGCCGCTGAAATACAGCGACATCCAGGCGATCTCTTCCTTCCACTCGGCGAGATCGTGCGTCACGACCCAGCGCGTAGAGACGTCGCGCAAGCCCTCGAACAGCGGCAGGTGCAGCTTGCCGTCGGCGCGGCCGGCGCGCCAGCGGTTGAAATACATCGGCACGTCGACGGTGACGAGGAAGGCGAGATAAAGCACGGTGCAGACGATCGCCGCGATCAGCACGGCGCGCACCACGCCGTGAAACTCCGGCAGCAGCCGGGCACAGCGCGATGCCGACCAGGAAGAAGGCGACCGCCCAGATCGAATTCTCGATGGCGTTGCCGAGATAGTTGGTGGTCAGCACCGCATACCAGGAGAAGCATTCGGCGATCACCAGCAGCGGAAAGATCACCAGCGCGATGTTGAGCGTGATGTCCGTGTTCGTCATCGCGCCGAGCTGGTTCAGGATGATGGCCCATTGCGCGGCGAAGCAGAGCTCGGCGATCGTCGCCACGGAGCGGCCGACCACCACGCTCGACAGCCAGGTGTCGAACAGGCAGATGCGCTGCACGTCGGCGCGCGGCAGGATCGAGCGGAAGGCGCAGCCGAACACGTAGCCGGCGCAGAGCAGCAGCATCAGGCCGATTTCGGACGAGGTAGCGGCTGTTCGCCGAACTGGCGGTACAGCGCGACCCAGATCGCGATGTTGGCGGCGCTCACCAGCGTGAGGAACCCCCACCACCGGACCACGGGGTTCGACCACGCCAGCGCAGGCTGCCGTGCATGCAATTCCAGGCTCATCCGTCACTCCACTGCGTCAGAAATTACATGTGAATGTAACAAGCGCGTCGCAAATACGTCACGAAGAATAGTGTGAAGGATTTATGACAGCCGGCGAGCGTTCGCGCGTGGCCGGCGAATTGTGACAGTCGATGCGAGGGAGAGGCGGCAGGGCGAGTGTCAGCTCAGGCCTTCATACACCATGAAGCCGCGGGCGATCGCGAGCTTGCGCAGCGCGCGGGGCACCAGCTTTTGCTGCGGCGGATGAATGTAGCGCCACGAGGTGAGGCTGAGCTCGCCGAGCGTGCCGCGATGCTCGGTTTCGAACGGCGCGAGCACGCCGGTCAGCGTGATCGGGCAATGGGCGCGGGTGTTGAACGGCAGCAGCAGCAATTCGAGATGGGTGGTGCGGCCGTCGGCGGCGGTCGCGGTCAGGCCGGCAACCGCCGGCACCACATCTTCCGCAACCGCGGCGATGATGTCCGAGATGTCGCGGCGGTGTTGCCTGGCAAAGAGCGCGGGGAAACTCTGCATCCTTCACGTCGCGGCCGAACAGCGCGCAGACCCGGGTGCCGGCGACGCGGAAGGGGTAGGTGGCCGCATCGTCGTAAGCCAGCACGAAGATGTCGCCGAGCAGCTCGCGCAGCGCGGACGGATCGACGTCGCCGCGCTCGGGCGCGCGCGCCTCGCCTCGCTTGCTCTCCCAATAGGTGAAGAACTCACGGCTGACCGGATGTTTCATACGCTAGCTCGCCCCCGCTTGCTTCGGTCGCGGGACACATCTGTCCCGCTTTCGCGCACGCGCATTCCCTTGAATGGTTGTGCAGGAGCGGTGGTGCAGCGTCCATGCCGCGGCCGCCACAGCGCGCGGCTTTGCCGCGTTAAGGTTAAGTTAACTGTTCGGTTGCCCGCCGCCGCCTTGTTGGCTATTGTCCGCTCGCAGCCTCGCCGTTTTCTCCAGGTTCCGGCGAGGCAGTCGAACAAGGCGTCAAACAGAACGGTCTGCGCGGGGAGGGGTGGGGATACCTCAGACCTCGCGAAAAGACCCAGAGCGGACAGGGAGGGCGTTCTCAGCGCCCTCCCTTTATCTTGTCCGACGCGCCCTTGCGCTGGCGCGGCAAAGCCGCCTATCTCAACGCATCTCACGCGTTGCCGTCAGGTCGTCGACCCCTTGGATTTTCCCAGCGAACCCCAGCCGGAATTGCCGCCGGAGCCACTGCCCGAAGCGCCGCGCGAGCCGATCCTGACATTGCCGGCCGCGCTCACCGCCTACATCGTGCTGCTCGCGGTGATCCATCTGCGCGTGCTGCTGCCGCCGGAAGCAGAGAACTGGACCGTCGACGCGTTCGGCTTCATTCCGCTGCGTTACGACTCGACGCCGCTCAACGTCGTCATTCCCGGCGGCGCCGGCGCCAAGGTGTGGACCTTCGTCACCTATTCGCTGCTGCACGCCAATCTCACCCATATCGGTTTCAACGTGCTGTGGCTGTTGCCGTTCGGCAGCGCGCTGGCGCGGCGGTTCGGCGCCGTTGCGCTTCTATCTGTTCCTGGCGGTGACGGCGGCGGCCGGCGCGCTCGCGCATCTCATCACGCACGAACATGCGGTGGCGCCGATGATCGGCGCATCGGCCTCGGTGTCCGGCGCGATGGCGGCGGCGCTCCGCTTCGCCTTCGTGCAGGGCAGCTTCCTGTCGTTCTCGCGGGGCGATGCGGACGCCGCCGCGAAAGTACCGGCGTTGTCACTGTGGCGTGCATTGCGCAACGGCCGGGTGATCGCCTTTGTCGCGGTCTGGTTCGGCATCAACATCATCTTCGGCCTCGGCTCGATCGCGATCGGCACCGAAGGCGCGATCGTCGCCTGGCAGGCGCATATCGGCGGTTTTGTCGCAGGCCTGCTGCTGTTCTCGCTGTTCGATCCGGTGCCGCGCACAAATGGCGATGCTGCAACTGCGTCGTCGCCCGATACCGGTGGAACCGGGCTGATCCGTCCTTGCCGGGAATGGCGAATGGGTCCATCATTTGCGCAAATGTTGTGACTTACAACGCGGCCCGCCGGCCACAAAGAAGCCGGCCGGCCAAAGCGCAGGAAACGAAACCGGCGCAAGACTGTTGTTCAGGACTCGCGAGCGAAACCGGAACCCTTTGCAGGGATACGGTTGGATTCAGGGAGGCGACAATGACGGTGCGAGCAATTCTCGATACCAAAGGCCATCAGGTGGAGAGCATCCAGCCGGGCGCAAAGCTGTCGGCTGCGGTCAAGGTGCTCGGCGAAAAGCGGATCGGCGCGATCCTGGTGCTCAACATGGCCGGCCATATCGAGGGCATTTTGTCGGAGCGCGACATCGTGCGCGTGCTGGCCGAGCGCGGCGCCGCCGTGCTGGACGAGCCGGTGAGCGCGGTCATGACGAAGAAGGTCGTGACCTGCCGCGCGGCCGACACGGTCGCCGGCATCATGGAGGTGATGACGCTCGGCAAATTCCGCCATCTGCCCGTGGTGGAAGACAGCAAGGTGGTCGGCATCATCTCGATCGGCGACATCGTGAAGTGGCGCGTGCGGGAATACGAGACCGAGCAGGAAGCGCTGCGCGAATATATCAAGACCGCGTAAGCTCACTCCTTCGCGGGCGTCGCGTCCTTCGGCGGCGCGAGGATATCGATCGCCTCCTGGATCGACTCGATGGCGCGCTCGGCGGCGCGCGCGCCATGCGCGATCAGATCGTCGGCGCGATGGAAGTCGAACCAGCCGACCTGGCCGACGCGCGGCGAGATCAACAGATCGGGCGGATCGCCGGCGAGTCTGGCGCGCGTAATGCGGTCCTGCATGATGTTGAAGGCATCGACCATCACGGTCGAAATGCCGGGCCGGCCGGCGCTGCCGAAGAATTCGCGTTTGACGGTGCTTCTCGGCGGAGAAGAGCCTGCCGAGCCCGCGCTTGGGCGGCGCGGGATCGAGCACCTCGGGCGTGGGCGCGACCGTCACGCGGGCTTCTGGCCGTAGGAATAGATCGTGGTCGAATGCGCAAACACGTCGCTGGAGAGGTTGGCGGCGATCACGATCTCGGCGCCGAAGGCGCGCGCGGCCGAGACCGGCACCGGATTGACCAGCGCGCCGTCGACCAGCCAGCGGTCGCCGACGAAGACCGGCTGGAAAATTCCGGGCAGCGCGTAGGAGGCGCGCATCGCGTCGACCATCGGTCCGTGCGTCAGCCAGATCTCGTGGCCGGTGCGGATTTCGGTCGCAACCGTGGCGAACTTGATCGGCAAGTCCTCGATCAGGTTCGCCCCCATCGCCGTCTCGAGTTCTGCGGCGAGCTTGGTGCCGCCGATCAGGCCGGAGCCGTTGAGACGGATGTCGAGATAGCCGAGGATGTTTCGGGGCTGCAGCGTGCGCGCCCATTCTTCCAGCCGGTCGAGATGTCCGGCCGCATAGGCGCCGCCGACCACCGCGCCGATGGAGGTGCCGACCACGACGTCAGGGACGATGCCGTGGGCGATCAGCGTCTTCAGGATGCCGATATGGGCAAAGCCGCGCGCGGCGCCGCCGCCGAGTGCAAGACCGATGACCGGCTTGCGAATACTGCCAAGTCCGACCTTGCTGCCGTCATCATTGTCCTTGGGCGAGCGACCGTTCAGGAAATCCAGCACCTCAAACTCCTGACCCTTCCCGCGCGGAAGGGCCTCATTCAGACTATGCGCGACGGTGTGGACCCGCCAGAATCGCTCCCGAACCATGGTTTATGTCGCCGTTGGAGCCGCTTAGGCCGGGTTTGTGACGGGATCGCGACTTCCGGGAACCAAATCCTCGTGAGGCCAGCCGGTTCCAAACCGGGATCGCACGGGCAGGCGCGACGGCTTGAATTTGCCGCGTTTTCGGTGAAAAGCAGGGCCTATGACCCATGGGGGAGCAGGGATCGGACGTGTCCGGCGCGGCGGGCGGCTGTGGCCGGCGCTGGCGATCGTCGTGCTTTCCACCCTTTCCAGCCCCGCTTCCGCGCAGATGTTCACCGACCGGCCGCCGCCGGTTCCGCCCACGCCGTGCCCGATCCCGGCGCGGCCATCAATCTCGCGCCAAGCACCGGGCCGGCATCCGCGCCTCCCGACCGGCAGCCTGCCGCCGGCGCTGACGACCCAGCCCTCGATGGTCGCGGTGCCGCCGGTCAATGCGCCGCAAGGCGCCGCGGCACCGGGGCAAGCCGTGCTGTCGCTGTCGGCGCGCTACGGCAAGGACCTCGGCAACATCAACGGCGGGCTGGTGTGGCGGATCTTCGCCGACAGGCCGGACGAGAACGGCACCTTCAAGATGATCCGCGAGGATCGCAACGCGACGCCCAATCTCGTGCTGCAGCCCGGCAACTACGTCGTGCACGTTTCGCTCGGCCTCGTCAGCGCGGTGCGCGCGGTGACGCTGAAGGCCGAGACCGATCGCGAGGCCTTCGTGCTTCCGGCCGGCGGGCTTGCGCATCGAAGGCCGCGTCGGCACCAGCAAGATTCCGCAGAACCAGATTTCGTTTGCGATCTACAAGGGCAGCCAGTTCGAAGGCGGCGACCGCGCCTCGCTGGTGCCGAACGTCGCGGCCGGCGACGTCGTGCTGCTGCCGGAAGGCACCTACTACATCATCTCCAACTATGGCGACGCCAACTCGGTGGTGCGCTCCGACATCCGCGTACGGCGGGCAAGCTGACCGACGTGGTGGTCACCCATCGCGCCGCGGTCATCACGCTGAAGCTGGTCTCCGACAAGGGCGGCGAGGCGCTGGCGAACACCGCCTGGTCGGTGATCACGCCCGGCGGCGACGTGATCAAGGAATCGATCGGCGCGTTTCCGAAGGTCGTGCTGTCGGAAGGCGAGTACCGCGCCATCGCCAAGAACGAAGGCAAGGTCTACGAGCGCCCCTTCAACGTCGTGAACGGCGTCGACGGCGAAGTCGAAGTGGTCGCGCGATAGCGCAATGTAATCAAAATCTCGTGACGATGTCCGACAGCGGCGGGCGCGGGCGGTCCTCGCTCGGCTTGCCCGGCGTGCCGATATGGATGAAGCCGACCAGCTTCTCGTCGGCCTTTACGCCGAAACCCGTCGAGCACGTCGCGATCGAAGGCGAACCAGCCGGTCAGCCAGCACGCGCCATAGCCGAGCGCGGTCGCGGCGGTGACGATGTTCATGGCGCTGGCGCCCGCCGACAATTCCTGCTCCCACGGCGGCACCTTGGGATGCGGCCTGGTGAAGCTGACCACGCCGATGACGAGCGGCGCATCGGTCAGCCGCTTCTTCTCGATCTCGATGTCGGCGGCCGGCGCCGACGGATTCTTCTTCGCGAACACCTTTGCGATGACGTCGCCGGCGCGGGCGCGGGCGTCGCCCTCGAACACGATGAAGCGCCACGGCGTGAGCTTGCCGTGATCGGGCACCCGCGAGGCGATGGTCAGGATGGTCTCGAGCTCGGCCGGCGAGGGACCGGGGCCGGTCATCTCGCGCGGCTTCATCGAGCGGCGGGTCTTCAGGAGTTCAATGGCGTCGGGCAAGGTCAGTTCTTTCGCAATGTTGGAGCTTCGCACGAGATAGGCGGCGGCGAGGCGAACGGAAGCGACTTTAGATCGATTATGATCAGGCCGCCTGCGCCACGCCCTTCGCCCGCTTGATGTCGGCGGCGTCGCCTCGTCGACGAGCGCGGCGAGCGCCTCGTCGGTCGGCATCACCTTCTGTCCTTCGCTGCCGAGCCGGCGCACCGAGACCGTATGCGCTCTCGGCCTCCTTCTTGCCGACCGCGAGCAGGGCCGGAATCTTCGCCAGCGAATGTTCGCGGACCTTGTAGTTGATCTTCTCGTTGCGCAGGTCGAGCTCGACGCGCAGGCCGGCGCGCCGCGCCGCGGCCGCGACCACCTTGGCGTATTCGTCGGCCTCCGACGTGATGGTGGTGACGACGATCTGCGTCGGCGCCAGCCAGAGCGGGAAGTTGCCGGCATAGTGCTCGATCAGGATGCCGATGAAGCGCTCCATCGAGCCGCAGATCGCGCGATGCACCATCACCGGCGGCTTCTTGGAGCCGTCATGGTCGATGTAGAACGCGCCGAACCGCTCCGGCAGGTTGAAGTCGACCTGCGTGGTGCCGCATTGCCAGTCGCGGCCGATGGCGTCGCGCAGCACATATTCGAACTTCGGCCCGTAGAAGGCGCCTTCGCCCGGATTGATCGCGGTCTTGATGTGATTGTTCTGCGCCTGAATCTCGCGCAGCACCGTCGCCATCACCCGCTCGGCATGATCCCACATCGCGTCGGTGCCGACGCGCTGCTCCGGCCGCGTCGAGAGCTTCACCATGAGGTCGCCGGTGAAGCCGAAGTCGGCATAAACGGACAGGATGAGGTCGTTGATCTTCAGGCACTCGTCGGCGAGCTGCTCTTCGGTGCAGAAGATATGCGCATCGTCCTGGGTGAAGCCGCGCACGCGCATCAGGCCGTGCATCGCGCCCGACGGCTCGTAGCGATGCACCACGCCGAACTCGGCCAGACGCAGCGGCAGGTCGCGATAGCTCTTCAATCCATGCTTGAAGATCTGCACGTGGCCCGGACAGTTCATCGGCTTCAGCGCAAACCAGCGCTTGTCCTCGGCCTCGTCGCCGGCCGATTGCGCCGCGAACATGTTCTCGCGAAACCAGCCCCAATGACCCGACGTCTCCCACAGCGTCTTGTCGAGGATCTGCGGCGCGTTGACCTCGCTGTAGTCGCCTTCGAGCCGCCGCCGCATATAGGCGATCACGGCCTGGAAGATGGTCCAGCCCTTGGCGTGCCAGAACACCACGCCCGGACCTTCTTCCTGGAAATGGAACAGGTCGAGCTCGCGGCCGAGCCTGCGATGGTCGCGCTTCTCGGCTTCCTCGATCTGCTTGAGATAGGCATCGAGCTCGTCCTGCTTCGCGAACGCCGTGCCGTAGATGCGCGTCAGCATCGGATTGTTGGAATCGCCGCGCCAATAGGCGCCCGCGACCTTCATCAATTTGAAGGCGTTGCCGATCTTGCCCGTCGAGGTCATGTGCGGGCCGCGGCACAGATCGAACCAGTCGCCCTGGAAATAGATCTTGATCGGCTCGTCGCCGGGAATGGCGTCGACCAGCTCGACCTTGAACGCCTCGCCCTTGTCGCGGAACACCTGCTTGGTCTTGTCGCGATCCCAGACTTCTTTGGTGAAGGGTTTGTCGCGCGCGATGATCTCGCGCATCTTCTTCTCGATCGCGGCAAAATCCTCCGGCGTGAACGGCTCGTTGCGGAAGAAGTCGTAATAGAAGCCGTTCTCGATCACGGGGCCGATCGTCACCTGCGTGCCCGGCCACAGCGACTGCACGGCTTCGGCCAGCACATGCGCGCAGTCGTGCCGGATCAATTCCAGCGCGCGCGCATCCTCGCGCGCGACGAACTCGATTTTGGCGTCGCGATCGATGGCGTCGTTGAGGTCGGCAAGTTCGCCGTCGAGCGCCATCGCCACGGTGCGCTTGGCAAGCGATGGCGAGATGCCCTTGGCGATCTCGAGGCCGGTGATGTCTTTGGGAAACTCGCGCCTGGCGCCGTCGGGGAAGGTGAGCGTAATCTTGTGCTCTGGCTCGGGCGGCTTCAGATTCGTAATGGAATACTGGAATTCGGATTCGGATTTGTTGTCGGACATAGCTTTCTCCTGAGGCTCACTCCTGCGAACGGGCGCAGGTAAGCGGGAACTGACAGCGGTATAGCAGGGGATTCGGGCGTTGCAATCGGGCCTACTCCGGAAAAATGGAGCTCAGGCCGTCGGAGGCCCTACAGTTCCGTCCGGGAAGCGAGGCACTTTCAACTCGTGGCCGGCAGGTAACACTGGCGGAGCTGGTTGCATCCGCCGGTTGCCGCTACATGGACTTGCCCATATCGGCGGGATAAATTCGCACCAACCTTTCTTTAATCGCCAGTGCCGCTTCTCTCATGTTCGCCCGTCTATCTTTGATCGCAGCTTTGGCCCTCGTCTGCGGTCCGGCCTCGGCCGGCCTGTTTGGCCCCAGCACACCGGCTGCGCCCAAAGCGCCGGCAGCGGCGAAGGCATCGCCTGCGTCCAGGGTGCGGCCCGCGCCGCCCAAGACGCCGACGCCGCCGATGCAGTTCTATGTGGTCAAGGGCGCGGCTGACGCGTGCGGCCGCGGCTGCGACCGCTGGATCCAGCTCGAAGGCCAGATCGACGGTGGCGCCGCCGCGCGCTTCCGCAAATTCTTCGTCAAGCTGCGCGAGCGCAACATGCCGCTCTATTTCTATTCGCCCGGCGGCAATCTCGACCAGGCGATGGCGATGGGCTCGCTGCTTCACGAGAAGCCTGCGATGGCGCGCGTGGGACGCACGATGCTGGCCGATTGCGGCTTCGAGGCGCAGGACAGCGACGTCTGCCTCAAACTGAAGCGGTCCGGCCGCGAGCTCAACGGCGAGCTCACGACCCGCGGCGTGCTGTGCGGCTCGGCATGTCCCTATCTGATACTCGGCGCATCCACGCGCGAGATCGCGCCCGATGCGGCGCTTGCCGTGCACAATTCGCGCATCGTGATAACTTTCACCGGCGGCACGCCGACGCCGACCATGGTCGCGGCCGCCAACGCTCGCGCGCATGAGCGTTCCGACGTCAACATCGCCGCGTATTTCGCCAAAGTTCGCGGCGACAGCGCATTGCTCGCGCTGGCGCGAACCGTGAAATTCGAGGACATGCACATCCTCACGCGCGAGGAGATCGTGCGCTTCGGCATCGACCGGCGCGAATTCGCGGACACGCCCTGGATTTTCGAGCCCGGCACGCACGGCATGGTGCGCAAGATCGCGGTTCAGCGCAAAGCGGGGGAAGCATCGTTCCACATGATCCAGTGGCGGATGGTCTGTTTCGACAGCGATCGCTTCGAACTGGATTTCCAGCGCCCGATCCCCGCCAATGCCGTCCTGGCCACGGCTTCGCTGTCCTATGGCGGCGCCATACCGTTCAGCTTCAGCTATCCGCCAAGGCGCGGAGCGGGTATCGAGCAATGGGGCATGCGGCTGAGCAAGGCCTCGCTGCAGCCGCTGGTCGACCTGCCGCAGGCCGAGTTCACCGAGACCTCGCTGGCTCCGGACGGGCGGCAGCTTCCGCACAAGGAAAAGCTCTCCGGCGACGGATTGGCGCATTCGCTTGATGCTCTGCTTGGCACCTGTCCGGCGGCAAAGCCGCAGACGACTGTCGGCGCCAACGAGCAGGCGGCCGCGAAGTAGCGGCGTTGCCGCGCGTCGGTTCGACGATAGGCATAATTGCCGCCGATTTGGCGTTTGCGCAGCGGTCGTGGCGCTTGGCAAAACAGCCGGCTTTGGCTAAGCGGGACGGCGGGAGTGCGGTGTCACCGACGCTGACAGACCCCTGATCAACGAGAGTCAGACGACATGAGATTGATGTTGGCATGCGCCATTGTCCTTTGCTCGACTGCTGCGTTCGCGCAGTCAGCACCGCCGCCGATGGTCGGCGACAAACCCCTGGTCCAGGTCAAGCCCAAAGAGGGCGCCAAGGCAGCCGCAAAGGACAGCGCCAAGGAAAGCGCAAAGGAAAGCGCAAAGGACAAGAAGGGGCCGCCGACCGGCAAGTCGATCGCAACGCGGCTGCAGTCTTGCCAGGACATCGACGACCTGACCAAGGAACGGCTGATTTGTTACGACACGGTGCTGCCGCCCGCACCGAAACCCAAGCCGGGCGCCGCCAAGACCGTGATGGATTGCAAGTTCATCAAGGAAGAGGACGAGCGGCTCACCTGCTACAACGGTTTCGTCGACAGCATGCCGAAGATGCCGAAGTCGTCGTAACACGCGCGCATGATCTCCGCGCAAACGCGTTCCGCGTTTGTCGCGAGGGAAAACCGCTTCACACTTTGCGCTAGCGCGGCCCTTCGGTCCGGATCATGCGCTAATCGGCGATCCGCGTCATCGTCGCCTTGAAGGCGACGCCCGGCAGCTGCAGCGCGGTGCCCTCGAAGTCGACCATGTGGCCCTCGTCCTTGCCGCGCAAGGTCAGCGTGATCCGGTCGGTTCCGAACAGCGGCTTGAACTGGGGATCGTCATTGTGACGTTCCGTCGCGATCCTGACCTGGATCGAATCGCCCTGGCCGCTATAGCTGCCGACGAAAGCAAAGGCGGAGTTTCCCCCGCGAAGCTTGCCGTCGATGGCGTAAATGACGCCGCTGCCTGTGCCATGAACCGTGTGAAATTGAACCTTGTAAAGCCCTGCCTGCAAAATCCCCGTCCCCAGTTGCATATCCGGCGCGTTGCACCTTAAGGCCCGCGTTCGACGCGAACAATGCTCCAACGCGCGAGAGGCGTCGTCGTCAACATCACATTTTGAGTATTGGTACGTTGGAACCGCCGCCGACGCGGATCGCGCGCAGCTAGCGATTGCTGGAGGACGGTGCGCTCGCCACCCGCATCGAGGGCGCGGCCATCTTCACCAGCACTTCCTCGATCGGATTCCTGGTCCAGGCCTGCGTGACATAGTCGCGATGCCTGATGCCTGAGCCGGTCTCGGTGAAGAACACGCTGCCCGGGCGCAGCGGACGGCTCATGTCCTCGGATGACGCGATGCCCTTCTCGCGCAGCATGTGCATCAGCTCGCGATTGCGGCTCGCCGTGCCCTGCGTGTACGAGCTGACGAAGAAGCCGTTGCGGTGGGTCTCGATCCACTTCGCGAACTTGTCGAGCTCGCCGTAGATGGCATCGAGCAGGATCACGCCGCGGACGCGGTCGCTGATGCCGCCGACCTCGAGGCTCCAGGCGGTCGGCAGGAAGCCGCCGCTGTAACCGACGATGACGATCGGCATTTTCTCGAAGGCTTTTGCCGAAGCCGGATCGCCGTAGAGATGAGCGAGGTTGGCGACGGACTCGTCCATGAAGCGCTTGAAGCCGCCGGGCTGCCAGAACTTGCCGGCGGAGGAGTTGGCGGCATCGACCGCCATCTGCGGTGCAAGCAGCACGGCGTTGACGCCGGAGTCGGAGATCTGCTGCGGCACCAACTGGCGGTCGCGCACGTCGCGTTCCAGGGTGGCGCCGTTGCCGTGGAAGAACACCACGATCACGCCGGGCTTTTGTACGTCGAAATTCTCGGGAATGTGCACCAGCACGCGGTTGTCGTTGTAGGTCTGGTCTTGCCAATAAACCCGACCGGAATAGCTGCGGTGGCCTTTCCCGCTGACATTGAGGAACGGGGCCTCGGAAGCGGGATTGTTGCCGTAATAGGGGAAGGCGGAGGATTTCATGCTGACCAGCGTGGTCAGCTCGTCCTTCTGCACCGGCTGTTGTTGCTTCGGCAGCGTCAGCGACGGATCGAGCGAAGCAACGCGGTAGGTCTGGGTCTGCACCGTGCGCCGCGGCGTGAAGTCGGTCATCTGGCGCTGCTGGAAGCTTTCATTCGCGCTGGGGAAGCGATCGCGGAACTCAGGCTTCGGGAAACGATCGTCAAAACTGTCGCCGGTCGCAGCGGACGCATTGGCTGCGAGCGTGGTCGGGCCTGGTGCGCGACCGCATTGCGCGAGCAGCAAGGACAGGGGAACGATGGTGGCGGCAACGGCAAGCCAACGACAGGACAAACGCGCATTGCTCCGATGCGCGACCGCCTCAGGCGATCGCGCATCGTTAGCAACAGCATGCGTCAGGTGTTTCGGAACAGCTCCGAACATCCACCCCCCAAAGTCGACCCGTCTACCCGTCCAAACGCCGTATCTGAACGACACCGCGTTTAGGTTTCGTTAAGCCTCCGGAAAAAGCTTCCCCAAATCCCGGAGACCCCAAGAACCTGAGGCAGAACAACACGCAATCGTGTCCTCTTTGTGAGGACTCAAGGGTTTTCCGCAGCGCCAAAAAGCGGCTCAAGGCTCATTTTAGGTAAAGTGATACCAAAATTAACCCTATGGTTTTAACCTGTATTAACGTTGCTTGAATTGGCTTGTATCCGCCTGCACCATGAAATGGGCGAGGGGCCCAAGGTATCCACCATGACGGCATCAGATACGGGGAGCGCGGCGATAACTGATCGCGTCCTCCAAGGCGCTCCCTCGGTCTCCCTCATCGTCGCAGCCGCCATTGTCGTGGCCGACATGGTCGGGGTCGGCGTCTTCACCAGCCTCGGCTTCCAGGTCAGCGGCATTCCCTCCGGCTTCTCCATCCTGCTGCTGTGGACCGTCGGCGGCGTGGTCGCGCTGTGTGGCGTGTTCTCCTATGGCGAACTGGGCGCGATGTTTCCGCGCTCGAGCGGCGAGTACAATTTCCTGAGCCGCGCCTATCATCCGGCCTTCGGCTTCCTGGCGGGCTGGGTCTCCGCGACCATCGGCTTCGCTGCGCCGGTTGCGCTGGCTGCGATGGCGTTCGGGCAATACGCCACGTCGGTGTTTCCAGGCGCGCCGCCGCTGCTGCTGGCGATTGGCGTGGTCTGGCTGGTGTCGCTCGTGCAACTCACCGGCGTGAAGCACTCATCGACCTTCCAGCTGATCTCGACCATCCTGAAAGTGCTCCTGATCGTTGCGTTCCTGATCGCGGGGGTCTTGAGTCCGGCGAAGCAGCCGCTTTCGTTTGCGCCGACCTCGGCCGATTTCGGCCACATCACCAGCGCGCCTTTCGCGATCGGTCTCGTCTTCGTGATGTACTCGTTCTCGGGCTGGAACGCCGCGACCTACATCATCGGCGAGTTGCGCATGCCGCAGCGAAACCTGCCGCGCGCCATGCTGATGGGCACGGTGATCGTGCTGTTGCTTTATGTGGCGCTCAACGCCGTGTTCCTGCTGACCGCGCCGATGAGCGAGCTTGCCGGCCAGCTGCAGGTCGCGAGCATCTCGGGGCGCCATATCTTCGGCGAATTCGGCGGGCGCATCGTCGCGGCGATGATCTGCATCGGGCTGATCTCGTCGATCTCCGCGATGATGTGGATCGGCCCGCGCGTGACCATGACGATCGGCGAGGACATTCCGGCGTTCCGCGTGTTCTCGCGCCGCTCGGCCAGTGGCGCGCCGGCCTATGCGATCCTGTTCCAGCTTGCCGTCGCGACCTTGATGCTGTTCACCCAGTCCTTCGAGAAGGTGCTCGACTTCATCCAGTTCGCGCTGCTGTTCTGCTCGTTCTTCACCGTGCTCGGCGTGATCAAGCTTCGCATCACGCGGCCCGACCTGCCGCGGCCTTATCGCGCCTGGGGATACCCGGTGACGCCAATCGTTTTCCTGCTCGTGACCGGCTTCATGATGTACTATCTGTTGACCGAGCGGCCGTTGCAGGCGTTCTTGGGTATGTTGATCATGATCTCGGGCCTCGCGATCTACGCCATCTTCCACAAGCGCGCCGAGCCCGGCGCCGCATCTCGTTCCTAGGGCCGCACACGAACATGCTCCGCGCGATGAAAATGGCGGCACTTGCCGCGAGCCTGATCCTTGTTGCCGCAAGCAGCGTACGCGCCGCCGATAGCGCGACCGTCGACGACACCGCGCGCTTCCTCGCCGGCCTGATGCCCTCGGACGGCTCGCCGCTGTTGCCGCTGACCAAGGATCCGTCCTGGCAGCGTCACGCAAAGTTCTTCGACAATGCGTTCGGCCGGCTCGAGCAGGGACAGCTCTCCAAGGTTCATGCGTGGGCAGACGCCAACCTGGCAGCGCCGAAGCCGACCATGTTCTACATGTTTTCGGGCCCCGACTTCCTCTACGCCAACGCGTTCTATTCGAAGGCCTCGACCTATGTGATGGCGGCGCTGGAGCCGCCCGGCTCACTTCCCGATCTCGTCAAGCTGCCGCGCGGCACGGTCAATTCCGCGCTGGCCAATATCGAGCACTCGCTCTCGACCATCATGAATTTCAGCTTCTTCATCACCAAGCACATGAAGACTGACTTGCATGCCGGCCAGATCGGCGGCGCGCTGCCGATCCTGTTCGTGTTCATGGAGCGGTCGGGCAAGTCGATCAAGGAAGTCACCCCGGTCACGATCGACGAGAACGGCGAGGTGCATACGGGCGGCGAGGGCGCGAAGGCGACTGCGCCGCGCGGCGTCAAGATCCTGTTCGCGGGCAAGGATGGCGTCGAGAAGACGCTGTATTACTTCTCGACCGATCTCTCCAACTCCGGCGTCAAGGTGAGCGGCTTCCTGAAATTCTGCCAGACGCTCGCGCCCGGCAACAGCCTGATCAAGAGCGCGTCCTATCTCCTGCACTCCGGCAATTTCACCACGGTGCGCGACTTCCTGCTCGCCAACAGCGCCACCATCATCCAGGACGATTCCGGAATCCCGCTCGGCAACTACAATGCGAAGAAGTGGCACTTCTTTCCGTTCGGCCATTATGCCGGCCCGATCGGTGAATTTCCCGGACGCTACCAGCAGTCCTATGCCGAACTGTTCCGCCACGCCCAGCCGATGGACTTCGGCATCGGCTATCGCTGGCGCACCCACGACTTCGAACCTGCTGTTGTCGGTGAAGACGGGGCCGGATGAGCCCGCTGCCGCGCCGGATGCCACGGCCTCGACCGAGCCGGTCGCGCCGCCGCCGAAACCGCGTCCAAAGAAGCCCAAGCCGGAGCCGCGGCATGGCTTCTTCTGGTTCGGACGCTAGACCAATAGCTACCAGCGCACGCTCTGGCTCGGCACGATGAAGCTGCTGCGTGTGGGCCGGCTGCGGACTGCGATCGAAATAGAGCAGGGCGGAGACGATAACGATCAGGAGAGCGGCGACCGCGAGCAGATCGATCTGCCGCGCGTCATGACCGTGGGGGCTGATTTTCCAGCGCATTGTTTCCTCCCCGAGGAGCACAGAAACAATGCGCTGGGGAACCGCCGGTTCCCGAAAGGCAGCAATGCGGCATGCTCTTGAAAGCGCTGCAGCAAAGCTGCTCAGGATGGCGCATTGACCCCGCGCCAGCGCCCGTAACGCCAGGGCAGATACCAGCGTGCGCCCGGCGGCGCTTCCGATGGCACAAGGTCGATGCCCGACGTGCCGAAGGGGTGACAGCGCAGCAGCCGCGCCAGGGTCATCCATCCGCCGGCCCACAGGCCGAAGCGCGCGATCGCCTCATCGCCATAGACCGAGCAGGTCGGCAGGTGCCGGCAGTTGTAGCCGACCAGCGGCGACAGCGTGTGCCGGTACAGCCAGATCAGCGCGCGGCCGAGATCGCGCGGCAGTCGGCGCAAGCGCGAAACCTTGCGGGCGTGACTCCTTCATGGGCGGCATGCCCTGTTCAGAGGCGCACATTTGTACTGTTCCAGCAGCAGGGAACTTTGACGATTCAGATAATTGCGCCACACTTTTGCAAAATCGCATTGTCATTAGGGAGCACCGCAGCAAGTCGCTATGGACGATACGTAATTCCCCGGATACCATTTTCATGACGCCCGTGTGATAGAATTCGCGAGGTGTCGATTTGGGGCTGTTACTCCCGGCTTGGGGCTTGGGGAAGGAACCAATTTGAGGCTCTTGAGGTCGCATGATCTTCGCGGCTGGGCGCTTGTCGCCATGGCCGCACTGTCCGTCGCCGTGCCCGTCGCGGTCGCGACGCTGGGCAGTTCGGCGCGGGCCGGCGGCACGCTCGAAGAGCGCAAGCTGCCGATGAAGTTCGGCTGGATCGCCTGCGAGCCAAACTGCACGGGCTGGGTCAGTGCGGTCGGCATCGTCACATCCGACTCGCCCCGGGATTTCGACGAGTTCGCCCGCGGCCGCGACTTGGCCGGCGCCACCATCGTGCTGGATTCCAGCGGCGGCTCGGTCAACGATTCCATCGCGCTCGGCCGGCGCTTCCGCGAGCTCGGTCTGCGCACCACCGTCGGCACCAGCGTGATCGACGCATTCGGCGCATGGCGATCACGGCAGCGTCTCGCCGGAAGCCTATTGCGAGTTGATGTGCGTGTTCCTGCTGTTGTCGGGCAAGACCCGCTATGTGCCGCGAGCAGGCGCATATGCGCGTCCACCAGATCTGGATGGGCGATCGTGCCGATGACGCCAAGGCAGCGAGCTATTCCGCGCAGGATCTGATGATCGTGGAACGCGACGTCGGGCGGCTGGCGAAATACACTTTCGAGATGGGCGGTTCCGGCGATCTGCTCGCGCTCTCCCTGAGCGTGCCGCCGTGGGAAGATTTGCACGAATTGTCGCGGGACGAATTGCGTCTGTCCAATCTGGTGACGACCGATCTGGTCGCCGACGTGCTGCCGCATGTCGGGGCCGCCGTGCCGGTCGCCGAGGTCACGCACAAGAGCGTGCAGGATCGGTTCGTGAGCGCTCCGGCTGATGCCGCGATCCAGCAGGTGAAGTCGACCAAGACCGCCGAGGCGCTGACCGGCGGCGTGGCCAAGCCGGCGAAATGACTGGTAACTCGCCGCGGCGGGCTGCTTGGCTTTCGCCTCGATCTGACCGATCGCGTCTACCACGGCATCGAAGGTCAGCATGGTCGAGGCGTGACGCGCCTTGTAGTCGCGCACGGGTTCCAGCAGCGCGATGTCGGCCCATTTGTGATCGGCCGGCGGCGGGCTGCCGTTCTCCTTCAGCATCTTGCGAACGGTCTCGCGCAACTCCCGCAATTCGCTCGCACTTGAGCCGACCACATGGCGCGCCATGATCGAGGAGGAGGCCTGTCCCAGTGCGCAGGCCTTCACGTCATGGGCGAAGTCGGTGACGACTGGGCCGTCCATCTTGAGGTCGACCTTCACGGTCGATCCGCACAGCTTCGAATGGGCGGTTGCGCTGGCGTCGGGGGCGGCAAGCCGGCCCAATCGCGGAATATTCCCCGCCAACTCGATGATCCGCTTGTTGTAAATGTCGTTCAGCATGAGGCGAGGTCCCGGATGCCACCCGGCCAAGCGCACTTGGCGGGTGGTGCTCATCGTCCTATATATGGATGCAAATGCTGGAAATATAGGGCAGGTCTCGGCCGGCCCCGGCATTGGTAATGGGACTCAGGCGCCCGGCGGCACGTCCGCCCCGTCTGCCCGGTGACACTCCGGTCGTGAAGCGGCCGGTCGAACGGAGACGACGAGATGGATGGCGCAACGATCAAACCGCTCCGCCCCGGCAAGGCTCCCGAGAGCCGCCCGGCCGAGCTCGACCCTGCCGAATTTCTTGCGGCCGCCGTCCGCGCCGACCAGCCGCGCCCATCGCGCGCCGAGGCCGAATCCGCCGTGCAAACGCTGCTCTCCTACATCGGCGAGAACCCCGACCGCGAGGGGCTGCTCGATACGCCGCGCCGCGTGGTCGAGGCCTTCGACGAGCTCTATCAGGGCTACCACCAGTGCCCGGCCGAGGTGCTCGACCGCACCTTCGGCGAGACCGCCGGCTATGACGACTTCGTGCTGGTCCGCGACATCGAGTTCACCTCGCAATGCGAGCACCACATGATGCCGTTCTACGGCAAGGCCCATATCGCCTACACGCCGGTGGAGCGGGTGGTGGGCCTGTCCAAGCTGGCGCGGCTGACCGACATCTTCGCGCGGCGGCTGCAGACCCAGGAGCATCTGACCGCGCAGATCGCGGCCGCGATCGACGAGATTCTGAAACCCCGCGGCGTTGCGGTGATGATCGAAGCGGAGCATACCTGCATGTCGGTGCGCGGCGTCGCCAAGCATGGTGCGACCACCTTCACCAGCCGCTTCACCGGCATGTTCCGCGACAATCCGGCGGAGCAGGCGCGTTTCCTGTCCATGGTGCGAGGGACGCAGCGTTAGCTGCTGAACCTCGCTGCGAAGAGCGAGGGCTATCCCGTGTCCACATCAGCCGATCAACAGCGCGAAGAGGGGCTGTCCTTCAGCCCCAAATTCGACGCGTCGGGTCTCGTCACCTGCGTGGCGACCGACGCCGCGAAGCGGCGAGGTGCTGATGGTCGCGCACATGAACGAGGAAGCGCTTGCGCAAGACCGTTGCGAGCGGCGAAGCCTGGTACTTCAGCCGCTCGCGCAATGCGTTGTGGCGGAAAGGTGAGACCTCGGGTCAGACCCAGCGCGTGGTCGAGATGCGCATGGATTGCGATCAGGACGCGGTCTGGATCCGGGTCGAGCAGGTGGGCGCGGCCTGTCACACCGGGCGCAAGTCCTGCTTCTATCGCAAGGTCGAGCAAGCCGATGGCGGCGCGCGGCTGGCTTTCGTCGACGCGGAAGCGGCTGTTCGACCCGGACAAGGTCTACCGCAAGTAAGTCCTTAACCCTGCATTAACCATAAAAGCCGCACTGTGACGGCGAAGGCCGCGCCTTTCGGGAGAAGAGGCGTGCGCCAAAGCGCGGTTGTTTCCCGGGGAGCGGGGCACCCAAACTATGTCGGTCGATACCTCAAACGCCACGGCCACGGCAGGTGTCGATCCCGCGCGCGTGCGCGTTGCCGGCGCGATCAAGCAGGCGGCCTCATCCACCGGCGTCAGCTTCGAATACATGCTCGCCACCGCCAAGATGGAATTGGATTTCAATCCGACCGCGGGCGCGTCGACCTCGTCGGCGCACGGGCTCTATCAGTTCATCGAGCAGACCTGGCTCGGCACCGTGAAGGAGGCCGGCGGCCAGCTCGGCTACGGCCAGTATGCCGACGCCATCGGCAAGACCTCGTCGGGCGACTACGTCGTCAAGGATCCCGACATGCGGCGCTCGATCATGAAGCTGCGCGACGATCCCGTCGCGAGCTCGGCGATGGCGGCGGTGCTGACCCAGTCCAACAGCTTCCAGCTCACCGGCAAGATCGGCCGCCGTCCGACCGACGCCGAACTGTACATGGCGCATTTCCTCGGCACCGGCGGCGCGGCCAGGCTGATCGCGAAAGCGGAGGACAGTCCGCAGGCCTCCGCGGTGCGGATGTTTCCGAACGCGGCCGCCGCCAACCGCTCGATCTTCTACGATCGCACCGGCAAGGGGCGCAGCGTCTCCGAAGTCTATTCGGTGCTGTCGACGCGCTATGCGGCCGCGGCCAATGCGCCGGCCACGCGCACGGCGTTTGCGATGTACAACGATGCGCCCGCCGCCACAGCCGTGCCGCCGGTCGCGGTGGCGAGCGCGGCTCCGCCGCCTCCGCGCACGGCGGTGGCCGCCGTACCGGCGATGGACACCAATGCCTTCCTCGCGGCTTTTCCGGACACGCGCAGCGCCGCGCCGCCGGTCACGGTGGCCTCCGCGAGCGCGCCGCGCGATCCTGCGCCGCCGGCCAATCCGATGTTCCGCTCGCTGTTTCAGGCCGACGAGAACGCGCAGCCGATTTCGTCGACGGTCCGCGAATTGTGGGGCAAATCATCGTCGCTGACCTCGGTTGCGAGCGCTGCACCTGTGCAGAATGTCGGGCGCGCCGCGCCCGCTCGATCTCTTCAGCGACCGCAACGGCACCTTCTCGAGCGGTTAGTTGCCGCAAACTCGCTCTTTTCTCCGGCTGCGCATCGGCTAGACTCCGGCCTTCAGGCTGTGGGGGATGCGATGCGCAGTGCAGGTGCCCGGCTTCCGGTTTGCGTTCTGGCCTTGATTGTCTCGCTGATCGTCTCGCCAGCCCGGGCGGAGAAGCAATATTGCACGCCCGAGGCCTATCTCCCGGCCCAGATCGAAGCCTCGCTGAAAGTCTGCGACGCGCTGATCGCGGACAAGCGACACCCGCTGCGCGACCACATCCAGGCCTACCAAAACCGCGGCGATCTCTACATGCAAACAGGCCAGTTCGACGTCGCCATGCAAAACTACGATCAGGCGGTCGCGTTGCTGGCGAAGGCGACGAAGGTCACCAAGTCGATCTTCGAACCGGCCACGCCGACATCCGTCGACAGTATCAGTGCCTACTATGTTTTTTATCAGCGCGGATTGGCATGGCAGAAACGGGCGCAGAATCAGCGCGCCGCCGATGACTACACCAAGGCGCTGCAATACCGCGACGACGCGCAGGGCTTTTGGCGGCGCGCCCAGGCCTATCAGGCCGCGGGCCAGCTCGACCCCGCGATCCGCGACTTCGACAAGGCGATATCGCTATCCCCCGACAGCGGCATGTTCATCGCCGAGCGCGGCCTTGCCTTGAACAGAAAAGGCGATTTTGACCGCGCGATCGCCGACTTCGACAAGGCGATTTCGCTGGCGGCCAACGATAACGTGGCATTCAACGGCCGCGGCGTGGCCTGGCTCGGCAAGGGCGACCTTGCTCGCGCGCTCTCCGATTTCGACAAGGCGATTGCCTTGCAGGGCTCGATTGCCGCCTACCGCGACAATCACGGTGCTGCTCTCGTCAAGAAGGGCGACGTCGACGGCGGCGATCGCGGATTTCGACAAGGCGATCGAGCTTGCGCGTTCCGATAGCGCCAGGAAGCCAGAGCTTGCCGACTACTACGTCCATCGCGGCGACGCGCTCGGCAGCAAGGGCGACTGGCTGAAGGCGCTGGAGGATTATCAGAGCGCGCTCACGCTGAATTCCTATCGATGCCGAAGGCGCAGGCCGGACGCGACGCCGCACGGCTCGCGCTCACCACTGCACCGCGCCAGACGGACCCGGCCGCCGCCGCGCCGCAGGTTGCCGCAGCAACAGCTGCCGTCCCCGACAAGCCAAAGCCGGTCGCCGTCAACGAGCGGCGCATCGCGCTTGTGATCGGCAACTCCGCCTATCGCAACGTGCCGCCGCTCACCAATCCCGTGCGCGATGCCACGGCGATTGCGGACGCGCTTCGCCGCACCGGCTTCCAGACCGTGACCTTGCTGATCGACCTGCCCAAAGAAAAGCTCGTCGATGCCCTGCGTAATTTCGCCCAGCTTGCCGACAGCGCCGACTGGGCGCTGGTGTATTACGCCGGCCACGGCATCGAGATGGGCGGCGGCAACTATCTCATTCCCGTCGATGCGAAGCTCTCGACCGACCGCGACGTCGGCTTCGAGACCGTACCGCTCGACCAGGTGCTCAGCGCAGTCGAGGGCGCCAAGCGGTTGAAGCTGGTGCTGCTCGATGCCTGCCGCGACAATCCCTTCGCGAGCCAGATGCGCCGGACCATGGCGACCGCCAGCCGCTCGATCGGCCGCGGGCTGGCGTCGATCGAGCCCGAAAGCGGCACGCTGGTGGTCTACGCCGCCAAGCATGGCGAGACCGCGCTCGACGGCGACGGCGCCAACAGCCCGTTCGCGACCGCCTTCATGAAGAACATCCAGACGCCGGGCCTGGAAGTGCGGCGCATGTTCGATTTCGTCCGCG
Organism: uncultured Alphaproteobacteria bacterium; assembly: GCA_963696845.1. Lineage (GTDB taxonomy): Bacteria > Pseudomonadota > Alphaproteobacteria > Rhizobiales > Xanthobacteraceae > Bradyrhizobium. Next base: position 62,278 of record CAVOLR010000015.1, on the reverse strand, counting down.
ACGACGTGCTCGACATGACCAGCCGGCGCCAGCAGCCCTTCAGCTACGGATCGGTGTCGGGGCGGCAGGAGTTCTTCTTCGTGGCCGGGAAATAGTTCCGGCCGGCTCCGCACCCTTAACGAAACGTCAATAAACCCAAATAGTTATGGTGAACGCTTTGTTAAGCGTCGTGGTTTATTTTGTGTTGCGGTGACATTCGTCGCCTTTGGTTTCGTCGTTGCGTAAGCCGGCAGGACAATGATCGTTCGGCAGTTCATCAGTTGGGTCAGGACCGCTTCCGCCGGCGAACGCGCGGAAGCCACGCGCTCTTTGGCGCGCGCCTGGCTGCTCTCCGATCTCACCCCCGACGACCGCGCCGCCGCCGAAGGCGCGCTGTTGATGCTGCTCGACGATGCCTCGCCGCTGGTGCGCCAGGCGATGGCCGAGGTGTTCGCGCGCAGCGCCGAGGCGCCCGCCGCCATCGTGCAGGCGCTGTCGACCGACCAGGCCTCCATCGCGCTTCCCGTGCTCGAACATTCGCCGCTCCTGATCGACGCCGATCTCGTCGACATCGTCGCGACCGGCAATGGCGAGATGCAATGCGCGATCGCCCGCCGCACCGGCCTGCCGGCGTCAGTCTGTGCCGCCATCGCCGAGGTCGGCTCTGCCGCCGCCGCGCTGGAATTGATCGAAAATCCCTATGCCGAGCTGGCGCCGTTCTCCTGGGATCGCATCGTCGAGCGCCACGGCCATCTCGCCGCGATCCGCGAATCCATGCTGGTGCTGGAAGACCTGCCTGCGGCGACGCGCGCGGCACTGGTGGCAAAGCTTTCCGAGACGCTGGCGCAATTCGTGGTCGCCAGGAACTGGCTCAGCGAAGATCGCGCCGGCCGCATCGCCGGCGAGGCGCGCGACCGCTCGACGCTGAACATTGCCGCGCGCTCGCGCGGCGATGACATGCAGGGGCTGGTGAAGCATCTGCGCGCGACCTGCCAGCTCACCGCGGGCCTGATCCTGCGCGCGCTGCTGTCGGGCAACATCGAGCTGTTCACTTTCGCGCTCGCCGAGCTGTCCGATCTGCCGCTGTCGCGCGTCGCCTCGCTGCTGCACGATCGCGGCGGCGCCAGCCTGCATGCGCTGCTTGAAGCGCGCCGGCCTGCCGGAATCGACCTTCGCCGCCTTCCGCGTCGCGCTCGAAGTCTGCCACGAGATCGGCTTTGCCGACAGCATGGGCACCGCCGCGCGGCTGCGCCGCAAGATGGTCGAGCGCGTGTTGACCGCCTGCGAATCCGATTCGGAGGCGACCGAGGCGCTGTTGATCCTGCTCAGGCGCTTTGCGACGGAATTGGCGCGCGAGGAAGCGCGCATGTTCTGCGACGAGCTGGTCGCGGAAGGCTCGGTGGCGCCGCTGCATCACGAGGCGATCGCGGCGTAAGTCCTGATTCGGGAACGAAGCTCCGCGTAGCCCGGATGAGCGAAGCGATATCCGGGTCTTCACCGTGAGCGCAATCCCGGCGTGCTCGCTGCGCTCACGCGGGCTGACGTGACTCAATCCCCCGGCACGATGCTCGGCGCCATCACCGCTTCCAGATGGTCGGGGCGATCGCGGTTGACGTGCATGAGATATTCGTCGGCGACCTTGCGCAGCCGCCGGCTGAGCTCGCTGGCGACGGTGAGCGTATCGAGTCTGGTGTGATCGCGCACGATGGCCTGGATCGCATTGATGTGGTGCGCGATCAATTCCGCCGGCACCTTCGCCAGATCCGGCGCATGCTCGATGATGCGGCACAGACTTTCGGCCGTCGCAGCCGCGGCAGGAAAGCCGAACGTCGCGGCGTCGCCCTTGATGTCGTGAGCCGAACGGAACAGCTCCCCGTTCGCGTCCTTGCTGAAACCGTTCTTGAGAATCGCGGCATGCGCGGCCAGCAGGCGGTCGGCTTCGGCCAGCATCCAGTCCTTGAACTCGCCGGAGAGGCCAGCAAGCGCCGCCTCGGCGCGCGCCACCGGATCGTCGGCGTCCTTTTCGTCGACGCGACGCAGCACCTTGCGCAGCGGATTGGGCTGGGTGATGACGTGATGGGTCGCGAACTTCTGGACCTCGATATCGGACGCCTTCGGTCTTTGCCATGATCGTTCCTTGCCTCAGATCGAGGAGCGCGCCTTGTCGAGCAGCGACGGCTGCTGCAGCACCTCGACCTCGCCGCCGACGCGGCGCTCGGGGCCGATATAGGCGTTGTTGGTGTTGCGGCGGCGATCCGGGCCGAAATAGGTCTTGGTCTTGATGAACGGCCGCGGATTGGCGACGACGTTCAGGATGCGCTGGTAGAGGCCTTTGGCCGAGATCGGCTTGGCCAGGAATTCGGTGACGCCGGCATCGCGCGCATAGGTGACGCGGCGCTTCTCGGAATGGCCGGTCAGCATGATGATCGGCGCGAACGGATTGCCCTTGGATTCCGGCTGCCGGATCATCTGCGCGAGTTCGAGCCCGTCGAAGATCGGCATCGCCCAGTCGGTGATGACGATGTCGGGGACGTAGTGGGTGTACATTTCGAGCGCAGTGGCGCCGTCCTCGGCCTCATAGGCCTCGCGCGCGCCGAACGAATGCAGCAGCGTGCGCAGGATGCGCCGCATGTGCGGATTGTCGTCGCAGATGAGGAAGCGCAGCTTGTTGAAGTCGATGCGGAACATGCGTCGGCCCGAAGGGTATACCCCGCGTTAACCATAACGGGCCATGGGTTAACGAAGTGTTGCCAGGCGGAAGGCGGCTAGTGGCCGAATTGCTCCCGCAGGATGCGCTCCTCGAGGCTGTGGCCGGGGTCGAACAGCATCCGCATCGCGATGGTCTTGTCGGAGAGCACCTCGACCCGGCGCACGTCGCGCGCCTCGTCATGGTCGGCGACCGCCGCCACCGGGCGCTTGTCGCCTTCCAGCACCTCGATCACCACGAAGGCGGCGTCGGGCAGCAGCGCGCCGCGCCAGCGCCGCGGACGGAAGGCGCTGATCGGGGTCAGCGCGAGCAGGGCGGCATTGATCGGCAGGATCGGTCCCTGCGCCGACAGATTGTAGGCGGTGGATCCGGCCGGCGTCGCCACCAGGATGCCGTCGGCGATCAATTCCGGCATGCGCTCGTGCTCGTCGATCAGGATGCGCAGCCGCGCGGCCTGATGGGTCTGGCGGAACAGCGCGACCTCGTTGATGGCGTGATGGATGTGGACCTTGCCGTGCACGTCGGTGGCGCGCATCAGCAGCGGATGGATCACGCGACTCGCGCGCCGCCGCCAGCCGCGCCTTGCAGATCGTGCGTCGAGAACTCGTTCATCAGGAAGCCGACCGTGCCGCGATGCATGCCGTAGATCGGCTTGCCCGTGCGCATGTTTCGATGCAGCGTCTGCAGCATCAAGCCGTCGCCGCCGAGCGCGACCACGATGTCGGCCTCCGCGGGCTCGCAATTGCCGTAGAGCGCGGTGAGCTGCGCCAGCGCCTGCTGCGCCTCGGTGCCTGCGCTCGCGACAAAGGCGATCCGGTCATATCGCTGCGATGGACTCATGGACACGCACTTTCCGAAAGCGAACTGGGCCGAGGTCGTCTATACGACCCAAGGCGCGCTTGTCGAGACAAGCCAGCACGCTTTGCGCGCCAAAGCAAACGGGCGGCCGTTGGGCCGCCCGTCATGATTAACGATATCCGCTCCGCTCAGTACTTGGCGACACTGCTCCTGCGGGGGCGAACTTGTAGTTCACGCCGACCGTGACCTGGCTGATCCACGACTTGTCGGTCATGGCCGTGCCGTCCGAGGCGATCGCGGTGTGCCGATCGAAGGACATGAAGTCGTACTCCGACTTGGCCGACCAGTTGTGGCCGAGGTCGAACTCGGTGCCGAAGCCGACGATTCCGCCAACGCGCGTATAGGTCGGGGTACTGAAGGAAGCCACCACGGCCCCGGCAGGATTGCGGCAGGTTCGGAACGCCGGAGGCACTTGCGGATTGCCGTTGGCGTCGTTCAGCGGCAGGGCGCCCGTCGGACCAAAGATACAGTTGACGCTCGTGTTGCTGTCTTCGAATGCGACGCCGCCCTTCACGTAGAACAGTGTGCGATCCCAAGCATAGCCGAGTCGGCCGGCCAAGGTGGCCTGCCAGTTGGTGTGGTCCTGCACGGTATAGAAGGCAGGCGTGAATGCGCCGGTGTTGACGCCACCCGCGTTCAGTCCATTGGCGATTCCGGCCGGCCGTCCGCCATGGATGTTGGCGCCGGCGATGTCGCCTTCGACGCCGATCACCCACTTGTTGGCGAACTGATAGTTGTAACCAGCTTCAAGTCCGCCGAGGCCTCCCATCACCCACGGCCGGTTGCCGTTGATGGGATCGCCGACGAAGCCGATGTCAGTGCGGCCGGCGGCAGCGCCCGCGAAGCCGCCGACATAGAAGCCGGTCCAGTTGGTCGGTCCGATGAATGGCCGCGGCGGCGCCTTGACCTTCACGGGCATGACCGACGCGATCATTTCAGGCGTGAACTGATAGCGAATGCCGGCGTTGCCGGTCCAGCCCTGGATGTTGTCGCCATCGCGATAGTCGACGCGGACGAAGCCGAGCCAGCCCGTGTTCCTGACCTGCGCAGCCAAGCCCAACGAGTACTGGCCGTAGGTTCCGATACGCGAGGTCGAGGTCGTCTGGGTGTAGGATTGCGGGCGCGCCTCTCACGAAGAAGTTGTTCGGCAGCGTGGCGTAGTTGCTGACGACGTTGCCGGCGAATTCATGGAAGACGCTCGCCGTCGCGAACGGCTGCCAGATCATGGTCGACGTCTCGATGGTGCGCCCAACCCGCACGCTCAAGCGCCCAAGCTCGCTTTCCACGTCGTTGGTCTGGATCAGACCCTGGGTGCCAAGCGCCGTTGCGCCCGGGCTGATGAAGTTGTCCACGGAGGTCTTGGAGTAGACGAATCCGGCTGACGGTTCGACGAACCAGCCATTGCCGAGATCGGCATTGTAGCCGGCCGACGTCGAGATCGAATAGCCGTGCGCGTTCACAGGCTGGCTGAAGAAGTTGAAGCCGACATTGTTCAGCGCGATATTGTAATACTCTTGGCGTACCATCAGGTCGGCGAAGAAGCGGCCCTTGGTAGCGACCAGGTAGGTGCCGAAGAAGGGCACCTGCAGCGTGTTGCTGAAGCCGTTGTTGTCGGTCTCCTTCGAGCCGAGATAGCCGGCGGTGGTGCCGAGATGCACGTTCCAGCCGTTCCAGTTGAGGCGCGCAATGTCGGCGCCGACCTGAACACCTGCGAACTGTTCATGAGTTGAGTTGGCGCAGGTCGTTTGCGACGTGTTGGCGACGGCGCCTGTGCCGACGCCGTTGGAGACCGAGGTCGATTTCACATCGGCCTCGCCACCGACCGCGCGCGCCCAGACACCGCCGCCCGGCTGGTTCGGCACCGGATTGCCAGGCGCGGATACGAAGGCGCTGCCCTGTTGCGTCAGGAAGACACTGTTGACGCTTCCGATCGCACCGGCGATCGCGGCGCTTGCTGCGCCAGCTGGAATGGCAAGCAGGCCGATATTGTTGATGGTGAAGCCGGTTTGGGTCGTGGTGCAATTCGGCGTCGGCACTGTCGGCGGCGGCGCGGCTTGCGCCAGCGCGGACGACGTCGAGAGGGCCAAGGTGATGGCCGCCCCGGCCACCAATCCGATTTTGCGCGCTTGCGTCGAACGCGATCCCGCTACAAACATCGCCATCCCCCAAAATCCCAAAAACAGAATCGGCCGCAAATGCCGCAGCTGTCCCAAGCTAGATCAGCCGCGGGAGGGTCGAAAGCTGAAGAAAGCCCGTTCACAGGCCGTGAAACCTGAATTCCGGCGGCTGTACCATTCGGGCAACATTTGTGCCGCCAAACGGGCGCTTTGCGACTGGCTTTTTCAACCATCCGCGAGCCGCTTCGTCGCATTGCCGGATCGTGTGACATACGTCACCATGGGCCTGTGCGCGCCGGCCCTATCCTGGTGCGGTGCGGATTGAACGGCAGGTGCGGAGCGGCTAAATGCTTGGGGGCGTCTGCGAAATTTATAAGTGCCGCCACGCTTCCTTGTTATAAAGTTATACCGGAAAGGACCTGTGCGGCCGGCCAGTGGCTCGCGCGGAATTTGAGATGATCAAGCGCCTTCTCGCCATCGTGGCGGTGATCGGGGTGACCATCCCGTCGATGGTGCTCGCCCCCGCGACCGCATGGGCAGGAAAGCGGGTCGCGCTCATCGTCGGCAACTCGACCTATCAGACCGTTCCGCAGCTTCCCAATCCGTCGCGCGATGCGACCGCCGTCGCCAAGATGTTCAGGGATGCCGGATTCGATTCAGTCGACCTCGCAATCAATGTCGGCAACCTCGAATTCAAGCGCGCCATGCGCAAGTTCGAAGCGGCGGCCGATGGGGCCGAAATGGCGGTGGTCTACTATGCCGGCCACGGCCTCGAGATCGCCGCGACCAACTACATGATACCGGTCGACGCGCGGCTCGCGAGCGATCGCGACGCGGAAGATGAAGCGATCCCGCTGGAGCGGCTGGTGTCGTCGGCCGATGGCGCGAGCCGCTTGCGCCTGGTCATCCTCGACGCCTGCCGCGACAATCCCTTCAACAGTTCGATGCGCCGGGAGCGCAAGGTCGCGACCCGTGCGGTTGCCGTGGGTCTCGGCAAGGTCGAACCGACCAGCACCGACACCCTGATGGCCTACGCGGCCAAGGCCGGCTCGACCGCCGACGATGGCGATGGCGACCACAGCCCGTTCACCGCCGCGATCCTGAAAGATTTGACCATCCCCGGTCTCGACGTGCGGCTGGCGTTCGGACGGGTGAGGGACGACGTGCTGAAGACGACCGGCAACCGTCAGGAGCCGTTCGTCTACGGCTCGCTCGGCGGCGGCAATGTCTCGCTGGTGCCGGCCCCGGCGGCGCAGACCGTCTCTGCCAACGACGTCAAGACCGACTACGACCTGGTGTCCAACATCGGCACCAAGCGCGCCTGGGAGGTCTTCCTCGGGCAGCATCCCACCGGCTTCTACTGCCGAACTCGCCAAGGCGCAGATCGAGCGGATCAGCGGCCAGCCTGCGCTGGCGGCCGCACCGCCGCAGCCGCCGGCCGCACCGGTCCCCAATATCACGGTTGCCGCCTTGCCGGAGCAGAAGCCGCCGAACCGCGAGTCCTCCTCGAAGGAGGCGGTCGAGTGGGACAAGGTCAAGGATGCGACCGATCCTCGCGGTGCTGCAGAAATTCATCTCGCGCTTTCCGGATTCGCCGCTGGCGCTGAACGCCCAGCAGCGCATCGACGTTTTGAAGAAGGCGCAAACCGACCGCGAGCGCGCAGGCGCGCCAGGCTGCGGAAGCAGGCGCGTCAGGCCGCCGAGCAGAAGAAGCGCGACGACGATGCGCGCCGCGCCGCCGAAGCCGAGGCGGCCGAGAAGGCCAAGGCGGCGGCGGCCGACGTTGGCCGCGCAGAAGAAGCGCGAAGAGGACGAGCGTCGTGCCGCGGCGGCCGAGGCCGACGCGGCAGGCGAAGGCGGCGGAAGCCGCGCGCAAGGCCGAGGCGGCGCAGCAGAAGGCCGAGCAGGCGGAGCGCGACAAGGCGGCTGCCGCCGCCGCTGTCGCAGCTGCCGCCGCCGAGAAGCAGGCGAGGGAAGCCGAAGCCGCGCGCAAGAAGGCGGAGCTTGCCGCGCAGAAGGAAGCCGACCTGCAAGGACGAGCAGGGCAAGCTCGATGCGATCCTGACCAAGGGCAGCGACGGCACCGGCGTCGACGATCTGAAGAACTTCTCGAAGACCGTGACCTGCGACCGGCTCGGTCCCGTCGTGGTCGCCGCGATCGACCGCTTCAATGCCGAGGCGGCCAAGCGCGCCGCGGTCGCGCCCAACTCGCCGCAGCTCGTGACCTCGGCGCAGAACGAACTGATCAGGCTCGGCTGCATGACCGGCAAGGCCGACGGCACGCTCAATCCGGTGACGACGGCGGCGCTGACGAAATATCTCGGCATCGAAGGCCAGCCGACCGACAAGCCTGTCGTGACGCAGGATCTGGTGACCGAACTCTCCAGGCACACGACCCGCGTTTGCCCGATCGAATGCAAGACCGGCGAGACCTTGAAGGGCGAGACCTGCGTCGCCGACAAGCCCGCTGACGCGGCGCCGGCGACCGCCTCGCGCAAGAGCGACGACAATGACGACTCGTCGCGCCGCAAGCAGGCGAAGACGCAGCCGGATCGCGAGTCGCCGCGCAAGCAGAAGCCCGCGCAGCAGCAGCGGCGCCCGAAGCGCCGCGTGCACGCGCGCAGGCGCTGGCGCGGCCGAGCATTGTCAGCGGTGGTGGCGGCGGGGTGGCGGCGGCAGCCACACCATGATCGGCGTTGGATTCTGACGGTTAGATTGGTAGAATTTCCCGGAACCAGCCGGAGGCGACCCGGGTTGGTTCGGTTCGAACCGAGAGGCAGCAAGATGAACAGATTTTCTCGCGCGCTCGCAGCCGTCGCCGCGACGACGATGATGTTGTCGGCCACGGTTCCGGCATTTGCCGCCGAAGAGGCCGTAGCGACCGATTTGTCGGCGAAATCCTCAGCCGCCAAGCATCGCCGCATGACGTCCGTCCGGCATGTCCGCCACGTCGCTTCTGTTACGCCCATGCAACGCCAGCTCGGCTGCAGCGGTGAATGGTGCGGCCGTCAGTTCGTGCTGATCGTCGGCATCGGCTTCTGATCTTCCTGGGCTCCTCTTGAGTTTGGCGCGGCCGGTGCCGCTGTCGTGATCGGCTGCGCGCCTGCCATGCTGCCCGCCGCTGTTGCGAACTGCGTCAGGCTGTCGCAATTTCCTCCGAGATTGCGATGCCGGGAGGAAATCGATGAGCATTGCCGTGCAGGCTCTGCGCCGGATGAGTTTGGCTTTGGCGCTCGCTGCCGCGTGCCTGATCGGCAGTGCGCGAGCCGAGGATACGCCGGCGACACCGCAGCCGTCGGCTTCGCCGTCGCCGCAAACGCCGGCTGGACCTGCCGGACAAAAGGGCGGGCGGCAACCGCGCCGGCAATCCGCCGGCTTCGCCTGTTGTGGCCGAGCAGCACAAATTGCCGCCGGATTCGACGACCAAGCAGACGCTCGAATTGCCCGGGCGAACGCTGAGCTTCACCGCCACCGCCGGCTCGATCCGCCTGTTCGACGACAAGGGCGAGGCGCAGGCCGATATCGCCTACACCTCCTACCAGCTCGATGGCGCCGATCGCGCCAGCCGTCCGGTGACCTTCCTGTTCAATGGCGGGCCGGGCTCGGCGTCGGCCTGGCTGCAACTCGGCAGCAACGGCCCGTGGCGCCTGGCCATCAACGCCGACCAGGTGACGCCGTCGACCTCGCCGGATCTGCAACCCAATGCCGAGACCTGGCTCGACTTCACCGATCTCGTCTACATCGATCCCGTCGGCACCGGCTACAGCCGCTTCGTCGCGACCGGCGACGACGTGCGCAAGAAGTTCTATTCGGTCGACGGCGACGTCGCCTCCGTCGCGGTGACGATCCGGCGCTGGCTGGAAAAGCACGACCGGCTGCTGTCGCCGAAATATATCGCCGGCGAGAGCTATGGCGGCATTCGCGGGCCGAAGCTCGTCAACAATCTGCAGACCGAGCAGGGCGTCGGCATCAAGGGACTGATCCTGATCTCGCCGGTGCTCGACTTCCGCGACTATAACGGCTCCAGCATCCTGCAATATGTCGCGAGCCTGCCGACCTTTGCGGCGGTCGCGCGCGAGGCGAAGGGCAGCGTGACGCGCGCCGATCTCGCCGATGTCGAGAAATATGCGCGCGGCGATTTCCTGCTCGACCTGATCAAGGGCGAGGCCGATACGGAGGCCAGCAACCGCATCGCCGACAAGGTGGCGCAGCTCACCGGCATCGACCAGGCGGTGAGCCGCCGGCTCGCCGGGCGTTTCGAGGTCGGCGAATTCCGCCGCGAGTTCGACCGCCGCAACGGCAAGGTGACCGGGCGCTACGATGCGTCGGTGACCGGCTACGATCCGTATCCGGATTCGCTCTATTTCATCTTCGGCGATCCCTCCGGCGATTCGCTGTCGGCGCCGATCACCAGCGCCGTCGTCGATCTCACCAACCGCAAGCTGAACTGGCGGCCCGACGGCTCCTACGAGCTTTTGAACGGCGCGGTGGAGCGCGCCTGGGATTTCGGCCACCGCCCGCGCCCGGCCGAATCCGTCACCGAGCTGCGCAAGTCGCTCGCGCGCGATTCGAAGATGAAGGTGCTGGTGGGGCACGGCCTGTTCGATCTGGCGACGCCGTATTTCGGCTCGAAGATCGTGCTCGACCAGTTGCCGGCCTTTGCCGGGCCGCAGCGCGTCAAGCTCGTGGTCTATCCCGGCGGCCACATGTTCTATTCGCGCGAGGCCTCGCGCAAGGCGTTCCGCAGCGAGGTCGAGGCGACTGATGAAGTAGGCAAAACAAAGCCGGCGCAATCGTCTCGATTGCGCCGGCTGAATTTCGCGTTCGACTGATTTCAGTAGACGAGGCCGGTGCCCGGCGGCTGCGCGAGAGCGGCGGCGAGCGAGCGATATTCCTCGCTGCCGGTGCCGGCGAGCTGCGCGATCTTCGTCAGATGATACTGCGCCTGATCGCGATTGCCCTGTTCGACCTGCCACAGGCCGTAATACTGCCAGGTCTTGACGTGGTTGGGATCGGCCTGCAGCGCGCGCTCGTACCAGATTTGCGCGACCTTGTAGTCGCCGAGCTTGCGGTAGGAGTAGCCGATCAAATTGGCGACCGCAGCGGAGTCGTCGTGGCCGAGCGCCTTGAGCTGATCGATCGCGCCCGAATAGTCGTGGCGATCGTAGATCGTGGTGTAGGCGGCGCGATAGCCTTCGGCGAACTTCGCATACTCCTTGCCGGAGCCGGCATCGCCGGATTTCTTCTTGCCCTTCTTCGGCGCGGGCGCCGGAGCGTCGTTGTCGGGTGCGGCATAAACGGCTGGTGATGACGGGCGCGCTGACGAACGCCAGCGAGAACGTCGCCAAAGCGAGCAGCCTGATCGCGGATTTACGCATGCATGCCTCCTGTGTGAATCGATTTCGCGTGTTTGTGTTCAACTCGACTAGTAGACGAGACCGGTGCCCGGCGGCATTTCCATGGCGGCCGCCAGCGAACGATATTCGGCGCTGCCGGTGCCGGCAAGCTGGGCAATCTTGTTCAGATGGTATTGCGCCTGGTCGCGGTTGCCCTGTTCGAGCTGCCACAGGCCGTAATACTGCCAGGTCTTGACGTGGTTCGGATCGGCCTTCAGCGCGCGCTCGTACCAGACTTGCGAGAGCTTGTAGTCGCCGAGCTTGCGATAGGAGTAGCCGATCAGGTTGGCGACGCTGGCGCGGTCGTCATGATCCAGCGCCTTCAGCTGATCGATCGCCGATGCGTAATCGCTGCTTGTCGTAGATCGTGTTGTAGGCGGTGCGATAGCCGGCGACGAATTTCGGGCTGTCGATGCTCGAGCTCTTGTCGTCCTTCTTCTTGCCCTTGGCGGGAGGCGCCGGATTGTCGTCGCCCGCGGCATAGGCCAGCGGCGAGGCGACCGTTGCGATGGCGAACGAGGCCAGCAGCAAGAGCCTGATCGAAAACTTCGTCATGCACGTCTCCGATTGCATTTCAGGCGCGGGTCGCGCCGGGCGCGATGCTACACGGGTTCCCGGCAAGATGAACACCGTTGGCGCGGAAACATTCCCGATTCGCACGACCCGTTGGCCCGAGGCACCGGTGTACCGACGAGCGAATATGACCAACGCTTCATGCAGATGAACGAAATCCGGCGCGCGGCTTCAGATCGGGTTCAGCGCGCCGTCCCTAATGTCACGACCATGATCGACGGGACCGATCACCCGGGACCTCCAGATCATCCAACGTTTGACAGGAGACCACCATGATCAAGACCATTTCCGCAGCCCTGCTGGCTGTGTCCGTGCTCGCGGCTCCGGCGCTCGCCGCGACCGGCAAGAGCGACGAGGTTCGCACCATCAAGGCGACGCCGGTGAAAGCCAGCGTGCTGAACGCCAATGCCAGGATGGGCAGCCATCATCGCAAGCACTATCGGCATGTCAGCCATCGCCATCACAAGAAGATGGCAACGACCACGGCCGCGCCGAAGGTCGGCTTCAAGGCCCCGGCGCATACCACCAAGCGCGGCTGATACTCTTCAGCCTGACGCGGCTCGTTCCACACACATTGCCCCCGCCGCGTCATGCGGAAAGCCGGCTCGCTTGCAGTCATGCCCCGATCTGCAGCGGGCCGGTGCCGCATTAATACCGTCGGTGGAAAGCCGATTTTCTTTCGCGCGTGGAGACGCTAGAAGATGCCCCGGGCGGCGACTTCTAGGACACGATTCACTTGCGTATACCAGCGACAAGCCTGGCAATCCTGCTGTTGCCGCTGACGCTCGCCGCCTGCCTCGACAGCGACGATACGGCTCGACCTCCTTTGTCGACAGCGCCAATGCCGAGCAGCCGTTTCCGGCCAACTACAAGCCGGAGATCCTCGCCTTCCTGAAAACCTATCTCAACAATCCCGCCGGCGTGCACGAGGCCGCGATCGCCGCGCCGGTGCAACGCGCGGTGGGCGGCAGGCCGCGCTATGTGGCCTGCCTGCGCTTTGCCGAGCGCCAGTCCGACGGGAGTTATCGCGAGCCGCGCGAGCGTGCCGTGGTGTTCGTCGACGGGCGGCTCGAGCGCATGCTTCCGAATGCCACCGAGGAATGTGCCGGCGCCGCCTATGCCGCATTTCCCGAGCTGGAAAAGCTGACGCGATATTAGGCTTGCGGTTCCAGGTCCGCGCAGGGCGGCTGCCGATCACGTTTTGGCGAGGCATGAACCGGCGAACCGGATGCTGCGACCAATCAACAGGCGAAAAGGGTCCAAATCCGCACCCTTTGGCGCCTCTTGCGGGGACAGCAAGACCCAAAAACCGAAGAGATCGAGCGCCGTCACATATGCGACATCACTCCTGCGGCATCGCCGCGAAGCAACCAAATTGAGGCCAATTTGTTGGGAGAAGTCGCTAGCTACGTGAATGGGGAATTCTTATGAAGAAACTTCTGCTTAGCAGTGTCGCCTTGATCGCTTTGGGAAGCTCTGCCTTCGCCGCCGACATGCCGGCGCGGCAGGCCTACAAGGCGCCGGCCTATACGGCGCCGGCGCTGATCTACAACTGGACCGGTTTCTATATCGGCGGCCATGTCGGCGGCGCGTTCGCGGGCGACAACAGCCTGCAGGGCAGCGACGGACGTTTCCTCGGCGGCGTGCAGGGCGGCTTCGACTACCAGTTCGCACCGAACTGGGTCGGCGGCATCGAGGCCCAGTACAGCTGGATGAACCGCAACAACACCGGCATCGCCTTCCCGGCGGGCACCGTGATCACCGCCAACAACGACCAGCTCGGCTCGGTGACCGGCCGCTTCGGCTACACTTGGGGCCCGGCGCTGCTTTACGCCAAGGGCGGTTACGCCTGGCGCGACAATCCGAATATCGGCGTGACGGTTGCCGGTACGCCGGTCGGCTTCACCACCAATGGCAACCAGCAGAACGGCTGGACCGTCGGCGCCGGCCTCGAATACATGTTCGCCCCGAACTGGTCGGCCAAGGCCGAGTACCAGTATTACAAGTTCGGCTCGACCACCTTCACCAGCGGCCCGCGCCGAGATCGTCGGCACGCGCTTCCGCGACGATGAGCACACCGTCAAGGTCGGCGTGAACTACCGCTTCGGCTGGGGCGGGCCGGTCGCCGCCAAATATTGAGGCGGGCGACAGCATCGATCAGCGAAGGCCGGCTATTTAGCCGGCCTTTTTGTTTTCGGGCGATTCTCGAAAATTATTTCGCAGGCCGCGAGGAACCTGTCACGCAGTTCGGCTATTATGCTTCTCGCCGGCTGGTGGGAACAATCATGCGTATCTTGGCGTCGGTGTTAGTCTTGGCTGCGATGGCACTGCCATGCGCCGCGCAAACCATCCTCAAATCCGAACCCCTGGTGCTCGCGCCCTATGAGATCGCCCTCGTGCAGGATACGTCCTGCGGCGCAGGCAGGGTGCTCAAGGTGACCGGCGCGATCCGGGGACTGCATCGGAAACGGGCGTGCGTGGCGCTCGCGGCCGAACAGGCGTCGCTGGCGACGGCAACGCCGTAAGGCGTCTGCCGATCAGGCCGCGAAAATCCCGCCGCGCAGACCGTTCGCGGCGGGCGTAGCGGTCGTGCCGTCCAAAGGCGCATCCCTCACACGACGAATTGCGGGTCGCGCTTGAGCTGCCGCTCGGCCTCCAGCTTGTTGCGCCGGGGATCCTCGTTCGGCTCCGGCCGGCAGGCCCTGATCTCGTAGTCGTTGTCGAGCACCGGGCGCGGGTGGGCTTTCTCTTCCTCGCTGGCGGCGTCGACCACCAGCCCGCTCTGCCGGGCGAGCGTCCAGACGTCGGCTTCGGTCGGATAGGTCTTGCTCAGCTTGGCGTCGTTGCAGAACAGCGCGTAGGGCATTCGAGCGGCTCCCGGAAAATGGCCTAACGCGCGAGGCCTGTTCCGGTTGCGGCAGCCAACGGGGCTGTGAACGAAGGGTGGAATTGGTCCGATCTGGACCTTTTGGGCTGAGCTCGGTGCCCGAGTTCGTAAACGACTCATGAATCCCCGAAAAAAGAATCCCCGGGACTCCCGGCCTAGAATCGCCGGATGGTTTCGGCCATGGCAACGATGCTCCATAGTTCCAGCGAACGCGTCCACCTGACGCTGACGGTCGGCCTGTTCGCGGCCTGCCTCGCCAATGTGGTGCTGGTCTGCGTCTGGCTCTGATTGAGCGCTGACGTTTCGCCATTCCCCTGATCATGCCTACTAACAAGTCCGCCATTCGGCGGTGAAGATCGGGGAGGGCTGCAGTGCTCGAAACGCTGAAGGAGCGCGTCAACGCCGACGACGGCTTGGTCCGGCGCGGACGATATCTGACCACGACGTTCCTGCTCGAAGTCGGCGACACCGCCTGGCTGATTGCGATCGTCGAAGGCCGCATCGTCTCGGTCGCGCGCGGTCCCTTCGTGATGCCGTCCTGGTCCTTTGCGCTGCGCGCGCCCGCCGCCGAATGGGAGAAGTTCTTCCTGACGCAAGCCGCCGCCCGGCTCCAACGACCTGATGGCGATGGTGCGGCGGCGCGTGCTGAAGACCGAGGGCGACCTGCAGGTGTTCATGGCGCATCTGCGCTATTTCAAGGAAGCGCTCGCCAAGCTGCGCGACATTGGAGTTGCGGCATGAGCGCGCGTTTCGAAGCGATCATCGGCCGCTACATGCATCTCGATCTGTTCGGCCGGCCGCACCGGCTCTATGTCGAGGAAGCGGGCGAGGGCACGCCGCTGCTCTGCCTGCACACCGCCGGCAGCGACGGCCGGCAATATCGCGCGCTGATGAACGATCCGCGCATCACAGCGCGCCACCGCGTCATCGCCTTCGACATGCCCTGGCACGGCAAATCCTCGCCGCCCGCGGGCTGGCACGACGAGGAGTATCAACTCACCTCGGCGCAATATACGACCATGGTGCTCGAGGTGATGACCGCGCTCGATCTCGACAGGCCGGTTCTGATCGGCTGCTCGATCGGCGGGCGGATCGCGCTGTATCTGGCGCTGGAGCATCCCGAGCGGTTCCGCGCCATCATCGGTCTGCAGTCCGGCGCGCATATCGATCCCTATTACGATCTGAATTTCCTGCACCGGCCGGACGTCCATGGCGGCGAGGTCTGCGCGGCCATCGTCTCCGGCCTGGTCGGGCCGGACGCGCCGGAGAAAGATCGCTGGGAGACGCTGTGGCATTACATGCAGGGCGGTCCCGGCGTGTTCAAGGGCGACCTCTATTTCTACAAGATCGACGGCGACATCCGCGGCCGCGTGGCCGAGATCGACACCAAACGCTGTCCGCTGTTTCTGTTGACCGGCGAATACGATTATTCCTGCACGCCGGAGGAGACGCTCGGCGTGGCGCGCAGCATTCCCGGCTGCGAGGCCACCATCATGAAGGGGCTCGGCCACTTTCCGATGAGCGAGAACCCGGAGGCGTTTTTGAAATATCTGCTGCCGGTGCTGGAGAAGATCGCGGGCGCATGATCCGGAAAAGTGTGCAGCGGTTTTCCCTCGCGACAAACGCGGAACGCGTTTGCGCGGAGATCATGCGCAAAACAATGGCGATCTACTTCCCCGCGCGCGGCGGCGGCAGGTCCTTCATCGACGCCTTCAGCTTGGCGATCGTCGCGCTGAAATATTCCTCGCGCTCCTTGTTGAAGCGTTGCTGGTGTGCGCGAAAACTCGCGACGCGGTCGCGGATTTCCTTCTGGATGTCTGACAGCACGACCTGGCGCGGCTGGGAGACCGGCACTGTCATGGGCGGCGGTTCGGCGGCGTCGACGATCTCGAGCGCGGTGGCAAGTTCAGCCCTGACGTCGACTTCGACCGGCGGCAGCACCTGCTTCAGATCCGGCCGCAATTCCTCGCGCCGGCCGGTCACCGACTGCACGAACGCCATCGTTTGCGCGATCAGCGAATCGCGATCCGTCTTCCAACTCATGACGCCACCTCAACCCAACCCACAGGCTCCGGCAGGAGCAGCGCATAATCAAGAGCAGGATCATCGGCTTCGGGGGACAAGCGTCGGTTTTGGTTAAGCCGTGATATAACTGTCACGTTTCCGCCCGGTGTAAGGCAAAGCGCCGGTAGCGCCATACGTCAGGGGCGCGTCATCGTGCGGCAAGCCGGACGAGTGTTAATGCTCGCGGGGATTGGTGTTGGGCACGAACGGCACGCCCACGACGCGGACCGGCGTCTTGATCGGCGAGGGTGACCTGTTGGCCTGAGGTTCGTGCGGTCGACGGCATCGGGTCGAACGCGGCCGCGGCGAGTGCGATCAGGGCGCACAGCAGCGCCACCGACGCGAGCAACACCATGTCGCGGTTGTCTTCGCGGACTCTCATGAATGTGAGAACCCGAAAGGATCGGATTTGGTTCCGTCCGGAGGGCAGGCAGCGCCTGTTCGGACGACGAAATGGTGCCGACGGAGAGGATTGAACTCCCGACCAACGGTTTACAAAACCGCTGCTCTACCGCTGAGCTACGTCGGCATTTTCGCTCGCCTGTTTAACGGCGAAACCCTTCATAATCAACGAACGGACGCAGCAAAAAGGCGGCCGAATCGGCCGCCGATTTGAACGCGCCACCGGTTCTCTCTAGCGATAGGCCGCCCGGCTGTGGCGCCAGCCCCGATGCCAGCCGGGACCGCGATAGTGCGCCCCGTAGGCGAGATGGCGCTGGTAGCTGCCCGTGTAGGGATTGCCCGGTCCCTTGTTCTGACAGTTGGCATTTGGGTAGAACTGCGCGCAATAGCCGGGGTTGTAGATCACCTCCTGCGCCGTCGCCGGCGCCGCCAGTGCTATGGCCGAAACGACGGCGGCCGCGCCGAGCATTGCTAATCTGGTCATGTCTCTCTCCTCGCTTGAGTAGGAATTCAAGCGCCATGCGGCCGCGGTCGTTCCCGCATCTCGCACCTGGCGCTTTCAATCCGCTGTGAAGTTCCGCCGCGAACCGCTAGTCTTGCTCCAACAAAGCAGGGGACGCATGTTCGCAATCCTGAGTCTTGGCTTCCTGCTGGGCATGCAGCATGCGCTGGAGGCCGATCATATCGCCGCGGTCTCCTCGATCGCGGCGCGGCGCAGCGAGGTCGGCGACATCGTCAAGCACGGGCTGACCTGGGGGCTCGGTCACACGCTGACGCTGTTTGCCTTTGCCGGTGCCGCGATCCTGCTCGGTCACGCCATCCCCGAAAAGCTCGCCGGGCCGCTGGAGACCGCGGTCGGAATCATGCTGGTCGGTCTCGGCGCGCATCTGTTGTGGCGGCTGTGGCGCGACCGCGTGCATTTTCACAGCCATCGCCACGACGACGGCACGGTTCACCTCCACGCCCACAGTCATGCCGGCGAGAGCATGCCGCACGCCCGCGCGCCCACAGCCATGCGCATGGTTTCCGCTGGCGCACGCTGCTGGTCGGCCTGATGCACGGCATGGCCGGATCGGCGGCGCTGCTGGTGCTGACGGTGTCGCAGGCGCCGAGTGCGGCGGCCGGTCTCGGCTATATCGCGCTGTTCGGCGCAGGCTCGATGATCGGCATGGGCCTGCTCTCGACCGTGATCGCGGTGCCGATCGCGATCTCCGCGCGCTTCCTCACGCTCGCCAATCATGTGCTGCAGGGCGCGGTCGGCCTCGTCACGATCGCGATCGGGCATCAACACCATCGTCGCGACTGCGTTCAGTTGAGGTGAACGAGAGCGTTTACTCCCGTTAATATTTTGCCGCGCATTAAGACAGGTAAACAGCTTGCGCGTTAGGCTTACCGGCACTTTCGCGCGAAGCCTTAACCCTTGTTATCAAGCCTTCGGTTACATTGTTGGGCAGCACGTAACCGGATAATTGCATGCGCCTGCGACTGCTATTGGCAATGACGATCGGGATGACGTCCGCGGCTTTCGCCAGCGACGGCTTCGACATCGTCGTGCCCAGCCGTCCCGGCGTTCCCATCATCGTCAACGGCATCGACGTCTCCTACGCGGTGCTCGAAGGCGAGTTCGGCCTTGGCAAGGGCGTGAACAACAACCAGCCGACCATCTATGGCGGCCGCGTCGCCGAGCCCGAGCCGCCGGTCGGCCATTACTATCCGAGCCTCGGCACGCGTCCCGGCTATGGCCGGCTCGAGATCGAGCCGCCGGCCAACCGCAGACTGCCGCAACCGGCCGAGAGCTATCACCAGTCCTGGGGCGCGCAGTCGATGCCGATTCCGGCGCAATCGAGCCCGCCCGTAGACGTTCCGCTCTATCCGCCGCCCGTGATCATGGCGCCGCGAGGCGACGATCACATGCGGCCGCATTTCTCAGGTCCACCGCACGTCAATCGCAAGCTTGAGAAACTACCGAACTAGAAATTCTACCAAACCAAGAAAACAGGTCTAACAGGAGAGAGTAATGCGTCAGATGATCAAGGGATTGCTCGCGGCTTTGGCCGTGACGACCGCGGGTGTTGCGCCCGCGGCAGCGTGCGGCTGGGGCAGCGGTTGCTGCAACACCGGCTATGTCAGCCCGTGCGCACAGACCTACGTGCCGACCTATAGCTACAGCTACAATCCGTGCGGCACTTGCGGCACGAGCTGGGGCTATGAGCGGCTCGCCGAGCCGGAGACCCAGTACTACTACGTCAACCAGGGCCCGACCTATTCCGGTCCCGGCGCGTTCGCGCCGCAGGGCGAGTATCAGGAAGAGGCGCTGCCGACCTACGGCTATCGCCATCACTACGGCTACCGCCATCATGGTTATGGCTACGGCTGGCATCACCGCCCGTATCATCATCACTGGCAGCAATACGGCTACGCGCCGCGCCACTACGGCTATCATCGCTGGGGCGGCGAGGGCTCCTACTACGGCCACCCGCTGGTTCGCCGCTACTACTGATCGCTCGATCGGTTCAATCCACAAGCGCCCGTTCGCGAGAAGCGAGCGGGCGTTTTGCTTCTTCAGCCATCAATCCCAGCCGCGTCGCGCCGATATAGAGCGCGAGCACCGCGGCGTTGGAGACGTTGAGGCTCTTGATCTCGCCGGGCATGTCGAGCCGCGCCACGGCCGTGCAGGTCTCGCGCGTCAATTGCCGCAGTCCCTTGCCTTCGGCGCCGAGCACCAGCGCCAGCGGCTGCCGCAGCTCGATCGCGGACAGGTTCTCGCTGCCTTCGCTGTCGAGCCCGACGGTCATGAAGCCGCGCTCGTTGAGATGCGTCAGCGCGCGCGCCAGGTTCTGCACGGTCACCAGCGGCACCAGCTCGAGCGCGCCGGAGGCCGATTTCGCCAGCACGCCGGTCGCCTCCGGCGAATGCCGCGCGGTGGTGACGATCGCCTTCACCGCGAACGCCGCGGCCGAGCGCAGGATCGCGCCGACATTGTGCGGATCGGTGATCTGGTCGAGCACCAGCACCATGCCTTCGAGCGCGAGCGTCTCGATGTCGGGCGAGGGCAGGGGATCGGCCTCCGCAAGCAGGCCCTGGTGCACGGCATCGGGCCCGAGCCGCGCGTCGATCTGGCTCGGGCGCACCATCTCCGGCGTGACGCGCGTCTCGATGTTTTCCTCCGCGAGCCGCCGCGCGGCATTCTCGGTGACGAAACAGTTTGCGGATGCGGCGCTGCCGGTTCTGCAGCGCCATGGTCACGCTGTGCCAGCCATAGAGGATGACCGGGCCGTCGCTTGCCGCCTCGCGGTCGCGCCAGGCAGGCCGCTGCCCGCCCGGCCGTCCCTTGCCGAAGGGCTTGCCGCCGCGCCGGAACGGAGGTTTCGAGGTGCGTTCGCTCATGGAAGGCTTGTGTCACGGGTTCCGGATAATGGCAATTTCGGAGGATTCGAGGCCGAATTGGCGGTTTCCGTTGGTTGACTTTGCCCCGCCGCTGCCCTCATAAACGCGCCGGCCGCGACACCCAGTGCTCGCGGTCTTCACGTCTCAATGGCTTGTCCAGCGCCCGTCGGGCGATCTATGGATTCCCATGCCGTGGAAGCGGGGGAGTGTCCCGAGTGGCAAAGGGAGCTGACTGTAAATCAGCCGTCTTATGACTTCGCAGGTTCGAGTCCTGCCTCCCCCACCATCGCTGCTTCGCGCCAAGGCGCTTCGCAGGATTGACGCCGCCAAACCGCGAAGCAGGATGCCCTCCGAAGCCTCGGCGAAGGAGGGCTGCGCAGATGTGGTTCGTCTATTTGCTGGAAAGTGAAGCGTTCGAGGGTCAGCGTTACGTCGGGATGGCGTCTGACGTCAAACAGCGACTTGCTGATCACAACGCCGGGAAATCCGCGCACACTTCAAAATTCGCTCCTTGGAGAGTGGTGACCTACGTTGCCTTCTCGGATAGGCAGAAAGCCGAGGCCTTCGAGCGATACCTGAAATCCGGTTCGGGGCATGCATTTGCAAAGAAACGCCTTTGGTGATGATGATCCTCCCGCCCCCTCCGACTTCGAAATGCGCAAGCTGGAGCAGCTCTCCAACACCATCTTCGGTGTGGCGATGACGCTGCTCGCCTACGACCTGCCCAAGGCCGCGCAGTTCGATCATCTGCCGGACTGGCACGATCTCTATCATGCCTTCGGCGGGCGGCTCGCCGGCATGGCGCTGAGCTTCATCATCGCCGGCGTGTTCTGGCTCAGCCATCAGCGCCGGCTGACGCGCCAGCCGATGGGCAGCCGCGGCATCGTGATGCTGAACCTGCTGTTCCTGCTGTCGATCATCCTGTTGCCGGTCACCAACGCCCTCTACGGCAACTATGGCATCAGCGGCGCGGTCGCCGTGCTCTATGGCCTGCACCTCACCACGATCGCGGGCCTCAACGCCCTGCTGTGGCGGCTTGCGCTCGGGCGCGGCTATCATCCCGAGCTGATGGCTGCGTGGTTTCCGGTGCTGGTGTTCATTCCCGGCACGATCGTCGCCGCGATCGAGCCGCGTTACGCGACATATTTCTGGCTGCTCGCCTTCTTCGGGCTGGTGGTGCGCAGGCTGTTGAGTCCGCGCGACGCGGCGTGAGCGCATGATCCGGAACCGAAGGGCCGCGTTAGCGCAAAGTGTGCAGCGGTTTTCACTCGCGACAAACGCTTCGCGTTTGCGCGGAGATCATGCGCAAAACCAAAGCCCTTACGCTTCCGGCAAGTCCACACCCGGAATGTAGCGCCTGATTTCCCGGATCTCGTACACCGCGCCCGGATTGACGTTCTGCAACTCGCGCGCGGCCGCGACGGCCGCATCCTGGTCGGCGCAATCCACCACATAGAAACCGAGCAGCTGCTCTTTCGTCTCGGCAAACGGACCGTCGATCACAGTGCCCTTGCGCAAGGTGAGCGCGCGACCGGTCTCGCCGAGCCGCGCCGTGGGTCCGAGGCCGCTGCTCCTGTTGATCCGTTCATGCGCCTTCAAGAGCTTGCCCATCAGGGCGGCGTCCTGCTCCGAGGTCCAGGACATGACTTCGGCTTCCACATGATAGGCCAGTATGGCGTAGGGCATTGCGATCCTCGCGTTTCCGTGAGCCCCGAGGACGTGCCGACGGGGCCCAATCCGACAATTTATCCGGGCTTATGTGATCCACGAAACACGTCTGAAACACGATAAGGGGGTGCCCGCATGAACGCAGGGAACTCGGGCTGCGACTGATGGCCAGAACGCAGGCAACCGCACCAGTGGAGCGGATTTGACGTTCGCTAGCGTGGCAGCCGCGCATTCGGGAGCGAACGTCAAATCCAAAGCTCCACTCGAATCAATAACCTCTAGTGGTCCTTTGATTCCAACATTCGCGAAGTGCCCGCTGCAAGGGAGCGCGAATGTTGGAATCGGACCACTAGGAATTAGCGGAGAACGTCATGTCAGGCCAGCCAATCCGAATCATCTGCGACCGCGCCAAGACGCTGCCGCAGGCCGGCGACTTGCATGACGCAGCGGCCATCACCGTTACTACGGCAGCTCCGCCACCAATGGCGGTGAGCGCCTGACCGAGACTCGCCGCGGCGCACGTCCGCGCGCGGTCAATGTCTGCGGCTTCTGACCAGCCGGCGATGCAAGCGAGACGCGTCATGTCCGCCGGCTCGCTGCTGCTGTTCTTCCTGCCCTTTCTGCTGTCGCTATTGGGCAAGGCGCCGATGCCGTGGCTGCTGTGCTTCGTCACGAGCCTGCTCGCAATGCTCCTGAGCGTGCAACCCGGCGCCGCCGTGCTGCCTTGGGGTCTCGGCATGATCATCGCCATGGTCTCGGTGCGTGAGCGCATCCGAACCGTTTTTGGCCGCTAGCGCATGATCCGGACCCGCAGGGCCGCGTTAGCGCAAAGTGTGCAGCGGTTTTCCCTCGCGACAAACGCTACGCGTTTGCGCGGAGATCATGCGCCCATAAAAAGTAACGCGGCGGGATCGCTCCCGCCGCGCTCCAACTTTTGAAACTCGCTGGTCCAGGGCTGAGAACGCCCCGATGCCGAGCCCAAATCATGTGCTCAGCGGGCGATCCCAGCGAGGTGACAGCGCTTGAAACAAGACACTGGATCACCTCCTTTCGTTGAGTTGTGGGACTCACAATATAGCCGGCGAATTTCCGCGCGTTAAGGGCTTGACGGGCCGAAAAGGACGAGGCGGAACAGGCGATTTGCGTCGCGAGGTAAGGGCGGTTGAGACCGGCGGGGGACGGTTGAGGCTGCCGCAGCGCCGTGTTACGTCAGGAGCATGATCCGGAAAAGTGGGTACCGGTTTTCCGACAAGATCATGCTCCAAAAAAGAGAGCAACGCGGGTGTAGCTCAATGGTAGAGCAGCAGCCTTCCAAGCTGAATACGAGGGTTCGATTCCCTTCACCCGCTCCATTCCACGATTTTTGACACCATCCTGCGATTTTTTGCGATTGCGTCCCCTGGTTGCTCGCGCTCGGGCAACCCTGGCTCAATGAACGCACGACTCCAGCAGATTGAAACGTCCCGCGCGGTGAGCGGCAATGGTACGGTAGCCACATTCGGCCAGGAGCCGCCGGTATTCCGTTTCGGTCCGTTCCCGGCCGCCTGGACCGCGCAACATATTCAAGTCGCTCATCGCACACGACTTGTCCCCGTCGTTGACACCGGGCCATTCCGGCATCGACCGTTCGACCAGCAACAGCCTGCCATTTGGCAAAAGCGCTTGACGGCAATTTCGCAAGATGATGCAGCTACGCTCATCATCCCAGTCGTGAATAATGCTCTTCAAGATGATAGCATCGGCCATCGCAGGCACCGAGTGAAAGAAATCACCTGCGACAAAGGCAATGCGGTCGGAGAGTCCCAGGCGGACGAAGTGCCGGTTGGCAGCGTCAGCGCACCTCGGCAGATCGAAAACCGTTCCTCTGATGTTTGAATATTCTTTTGCCACGGCGCCCATGAGTTCACCGGAGCCGCCTCCGACATCCATCAAGTGGGAGATGGCGCCAAAGTCGTAGGCCTGCAGCACATCCGGGCGTGACCAACCGCGTGAGGTCGGTCATTGCAGCATTGAAAATCTGCACATGCTCTGGTGTGCGCGCCATCAGGTCGAAATTGTCATCGACATTCTGAAGCTCGGCAGCGGTCTTGCCAGATATGATCGAATCCAGACAGACCATCCCACCTCTTCGTAAGCATGCAGCCTTCAAAGATGGCCCAGTTCTTGAACGAGCGTTCAGCAGCACCGTCGAGGCCCGACCCCAGTTCGGTTAGCGAGTACCGGCCTTCGCTGACGCGCTGAGCAGATGCCGACCGTCGAGAGAGCGACGAGCAAGCGATCCAGTGCATCTCTATCCGCGCCAGTACGCCTGCGCCAGCTCATCGACTGGTTTGCGGTCCGTCGCGCAGAAGCTCCGCAAGGCCCAGCCTGGCGGCGACATGGATCACAGCCGTCACGCGGTGTGATTGAATAAGATCCAACAATTTTTCGGGGGCTTCGGTGGTCATGTGCCGCTCTAGTCTTCGATCGGGAATCCTGACGCCTTCACGATCGGCCCCCAGCGTTCGAAGTCGGCGCGTTCGATACTGTCTCAGCTCTTCTGACGTCGTTCCCGTCGGCTCGCAGCCCATGGCACGAATCTTCGCGCGCAGTTCGAGATCGCTTCCGATCGCAATGATCTCCTTTCCAAGGCGCTCAACGAACTGACGGGAAGAATGGCGCAGGGGCATAGAATGCGAACCATCCGGACGCGTCGACATCGATCCCGCTTTCCTTGAGGGTCGCGGTTTGGGGCAGGAAAGTAGATCGCGCGCTGCCTGCGGTCGCGATGATCCGTATGCCGCCGTCCCGGTGCTGCTCCAACAGTTCGGAAAGAAATGCCATGTACATCGGGACCCGGCCAGCCAGCAGGTCCGGGAGAGCAGCAGGCGTACCCTTATAGGGCGCGTGGCGCAGATTCAGTCCTGTGATCCGGCCAAGCTCGTTACAGATGAAATGAGGTGCAGTTCCTGCTCCGGGCGAGCCGTACACCGCCTGCGCGGGATTGGCCTTCATCCAGTCGATCAGTTCCTGCGCCGAATGGATAGGGCAGTTTTCCGCTGACCGCCAGAGCCAGATCGACCGTCATCACCTGCGAGAGGGGTACGAAAGTCACGCTCCGGATCGTATCCCACGTTCCTGAAGAGGTGCGGCTGAAGCGTGAACTGCGAAGCCGACGCAAACAGCAATGTCTCCTCGCCCGGTGCGGCATTCTTGACCGCCTGAGCGCCGATGCGTCCGCCAGCGCCTGCAAGGTTCTCAACAATCGCCACCCTGCCGAACCTGGTATGGAGCTGCTCGGCAAACAGCCGGGCGATCGAATCTCCCGACCCGCCTGGCGCGAACGGAAACACGATCTTCAGCGGCCGGTCGGACGCAATAACGGGCAGCGGAAGAGCCAGAACTGAAAGTCCGCCCAGTATGGTGCGACGCGAGCAAAGCTGCATGGTGTTCTCCCGGTGCTCTTGGACAGCAACGCATGATCCGGCCGGCTTTCATCTCGCTATCCTGCAGCAAGAGCGCTATAACCCGAAATCGTATTTTCCTATCGGGCTATAACGCTGAGGTGAATGCAGATGGAGTGGTATGATCGCATCGGCCGACGCCTGCGCCTCAAGGATCTGCATACGCTCCAGACCGTCGCAGAGGTCGGCAGCATGGCCAAAGCGTCTCACCGTCTTGGGTTGTCGCAGCCGGCGATCTCCAAGGCCATCACCGACATGGAGCACGCCGTCGGCGCTGCGCTGCTGGATCGCACCTCGCGCGGGGTTGAACTCACTGAGTGCGGTCGTCTTCTTGTCGATCGCACGCGCGTCGTTTTCGACGAAATAAAGCTCGGTGTTACCGACATTGTGCAAAGGTCAGATCCGGCGCAAGGGCTCGTTACGATCGGCACAACCGAGCCGGTCACCGCGATCGTTACAGAAATCATCGGACATCTCGTTCGCAGGTATCCAGGCATCAGGTATCATATCACGATAGGCGATCGGGATGCGCTGGAGCATGCTCTACGCCAGAGAACGCTTGATCTGGCCATAACGCGCTGGGCGCCGTTGCCGGTCGCGGATGATTTGTCTGCGGAGGTGCTGTTCAGATCCTCCCTTGCGGTGATGGCGGAGCGACGGCATCCGCTCCTGCGATCGAGGCAGAAGTTGAAGCTCGCAGAACTTATGCAAGAGCAATGGACGCTCTCGCCGCCCGATTCCTTTCTGGGGCGTACCGGCGTCGAGCTATTTCGGCGACATAACCTGCCGCTTCCGCCAACGACCGTCACCACGATTTCAATCTACATGCGGCTGAATCTGTTGGCGAGCAGCCGGTTTATAACCCTGTTGCCCATGCAGATACTCAGAATGCGATCGAGCAGCGCATGGCTGCGCGCGCTGAACGTTGATCTTGGCGATACTTCCGCCCCGATAGCCTCGATCACCTTGAAGGGACGGCGGGCCGGAGGTGCGGTCCAGTTATTCCAACAGGCCAGTCGCGAGGTCTGTAAGGCGCTGGTCGGAGTGAGCTGAGCGATCCGATCGGAGTCCAATAAAACCTCCAACAAAGCGTCCAACACAAAAATCCGAATCGCCGCCACTACACGCTTCCGAAGATCGAGAGAGTAAGGCTTGCCCATCCATGCTGGCCTCCTACCCAGCCAGCATGGTGAATTAGAAACAGCATGATTTGGGAATCCCAAATCGATTCAACCTAACCCCATCCCGCTTTGGCAGCTTGCTGCCGGAATCGCGGCTCCCTTCCGACTCGATTTAGTGCGGACGGCCTTTCCGCCGCGCCGGCGCTCCCGAATAATACGGATTGCTGATGCACTGCGCCGCTCGTCCTGATGCGGTCGCCCGGCATGCAGCCATCGACGTGTACTCGCACGAGACGTAAGTGCCGCCCTCGTGTTCGTAGGTCTGGATACAGATGGGGAACCTGGTGCCGTAGGTCTGCGCCTGCGCGGGTGCGCAAGAAAATGCCGCGATCGACAGCATCGCCCACGCGAATCTCCGCATCAGAACCTCCCTGGAATATTTGCCGGCGCGCATGGCTGCGGCTCGGCGCATCAATAGAAGTGGCCTCTCCGCCGCGCCGGCGCCGCCGCAAAATACGGATTGCCGATGCACTGCGCCGCGCGGCCCGACGCCGACGCCTGGCACTGACCGATCGAGGTAAAGCTGCAATCGATATAATTCGCCGTCGATGCCGTAGGTCTGAAGGCAGACGGGGAAGGCGGGATCGTAGGTCTGCGCCCGCGCGGGCGCGCCGAAAACCGAGAGCGCCGCGACCGGCACGATCAACCACACGAGGACGCGCATCCAAACCTCCTGTTTTCGAAACGGACCTCGGATATCTAGACACCCAAGTTCCTCAAGGCCGCGTGCTCGCGTTCACTTCTCTTCACGCCGGCGTCAATAGGCGCGGTATCGACGCCGCGACCCCGCCTGCCCGTAATAGGGATTGGCGATGCATTGCGCCGCGCGGCCCATGGCCGATACCTGACACGCCTCCATCGACGGATACCGGCATGAAATTCCGCTTCCACTGATGCCATAGGTCTGCAGGCAGACGGGGTAGTGCGGATCGTAGGTTTGCGCACGCGCGGGCGCGCCCAAAACTGCAATCAACACTGCTCCCATGACAAACACCGCAACCAGTGGGATCATCCAGGCTGGTCTCTTCATCGAAGCCTCCTTGCAGCTTAGGGTGATCACAACATCCTCGCCGCCCGCCGGCGCCGGATTGATTTGGGTCAAGCGGTCAGCCGCCACGGCCGTGCCGGCGGCAAATTGCTTGCGGCGTCCTGCCAGTGTATCAAACCGGGCATGACAGATCATGGGAACTAGCAATGGCCGATGCGGACCTCGATACTCTCATTCGGTCGATTGCCAGGCGGGAAATCAAGGCGCTGACCGCGGCGGCCAAGGCGCGGCACGGCCGGCTGATCGGCATGGCTGCCAAGGCCAAGGATAAAGACGCCAGGGCGCGCTACAACTATCTCGCCAAGTCGACGCTGGAGCAGGCGAGCGCCGCCGCGCGGCGGCTGCAGATGTCAGCGGAGAACACCGCCGACGCCTACAAGCGCGCGATGGCGAAGGCGGCCGAGGAGGCGCAGGCCATCAAGCCTGCGAAGACAGCCGCGAAGAAGAGCCGCAAAGAAGAAAGACTGACGCAGATCACGCAATCAGCACATGTCCGCATCCGTCGATCCCATCACCCGCTCCGTCGTCCAGCATCGGCTGAGCTCGATCGTGGCCGAGATGGGCGAGGCCATGCTGCGCACGTCCTATTCGCAGATCCTCAATTCCAGCCGCGATTTCTCGCTGGCGATCTGCGACGTGCAGTCGCGGCTGATCGCGCAGGCCGATCACATTCCCGTCCATGTCGGCGCGCTGCCCTGGGCGACGCGCGCGGTCGAGGCGCGCTTCAAGGACGTCGCGCCCGGCGACGTCATCCTGATGAACGATCCCTATCATGGCGGCAGCCATCTGCCCGACGTCACCGCCTTCGTGCCGGTGTTCGCCGGACGGCCGCCGGCTGCTGTGGACCGTGGTGCGCGCGCATCAGAGCGACATCGGCGGTGCGACCCACGGCGCCTACAATCCCGACGCCACCGAGATCTGGCAGGAAGGGCTGCGCATTCCGCCGATCAAGCTCTACGAAGCCGGCCGGCTACGCGACGACATCCTCGATATGCTGGCGCTGAATACGCGCAACGCCCACGACTTCCGCGGCGATCTCTCCGCCATGATCGGCGCCGCGCATCTCGGCGAGCGTCGCCTGCAAAAACTGTTCGCCGAGCTCGGCGCGCCGACCGTCGAAGCCGCCATCGAAGCTGTGCTCGACGCAGCGGAAGCACAGGCGCGCGCGGTGGTCGCGACCTGGAAGGACGGCACGTTCTTCGGCGAGGCCTTCCTCGACGATGACGGCCGCGGCAACGACGACATCAGGATCGCGGCAAAGGTCACCAAGCGCGGCAGCGACATCGAGGTCGATCTCTCGGACAGCGCCCCGCAGGTGACGAGCTTCATGAACTCCTCGCATGCCAACATGCATGCGGCGGTCACCATGGCGCTGGCCTATCTGATCGATCCGGACACGCCGAAAAATTCCGGCGTGATGCGCCTGCTCAAGGTGATCGCAAAACAGGGCACCATCGTCTGGGCCGATCCCGGCAAGCCGGTGACGATGTGCACCAGCCATCCCTCCGACGAGATCGTCGAGGCGATTGTCAAAGCGCTGGCCGGCTCTTGTCCCGATCGCGTCATGGCCGGCTGGGGCCGGCGCTTCCGCATCGCGATCCAGGGCGAGAACCCGCGCACCGGGCGCGGCTTCATCTGGCACATGTTTCACGCGCGGCCGGGTGGCGGCGCCTCGCCGGGCGGCGACGGCTGGTCGTCGATCGGCGAGTGGCACACCGTCGGCGGCCTGAAATTCGGCAGCATCGAGGTCGCGGAGGCGCGCTTCCCGCTGCATTTCCGCCATCACGAGTACCTCGCCGATTCCGGCGGCGACGGACAACATCGCGGCGGGCTCGGCGTCGCGCTCGATCTGGTGGTCGAGACCGAAAAGCCGGCGCTCGGCAACACCGCCGGCGACGGCATCCGTTACGGCGCCTGCGGCATGCTCGGCGGCGAGGACGGTATCCCGCATCGCTATCGCTTGCTCAGCGAAGGCCGGCCGCCGCGGGTGCTGCACACCAAGGAGACCGGCATCGAAATCAGGCCGGGCGATTGCCTCGAGGTGCGCTCGGGCGGCGGCGGCGGGTGGGGACCGCCGGCGAAGCGCGCGCAGGCGGCGCGCGAGCGCGATCGCCTGCAGGGCCTCGTCAGCGACAAGGTGAAGGCTTCATGCTGACGATTGGAATCGACGTCGGCGGCACGTTTACCGACCTCGTCGCCATCGACGCGGGCGGACGCACGGTGTTTGCGAAGGCGCTGTCGACGCCTCAGGATCAGTCGATCGGCGTGATGGCGGGGCTCGACGAGCTTGCGCTGCGACTCGATCTCTCCCGCGCCGACATGCTGGCGCAGACGCAGCGCCTCGTGCATGGCACGACGGTTGCGACCAATGCGCTGCTGGAGCGCAAGGGCGCCAAGGTCGCGCTGCTCACCACGGCAGGTCATCGCGACGTGCTGGAGATGCGCGAGGGGCTGAAAGATAATCGCTACGATCTGCGCACGCCGCCGCCGGAGCCGCTGGTGCCGCGCGAACTGCGCTTTGGCGTGCGCGAGCGCTTGCGGCCGAATGGCGCGGTGGAGACGCCGCTCGACCCGGACTCGCTTGGCGAGGCCATCGCCGCCATCAAAACCTCCGGCGCGACCTCGGTTGCGATCTGCTTCCTGCATTCCTATCGCAATGCCGCGCATGAGATCGCCGCAAGCGAACGCCTCTTGCGTGAGCTGCCCGATGTCAACGTCTCGCGCTCCGTCGACGTGCTGCCGCAGATCAAGGAATATGAGCGCGTCTCGACCACGGTCGTGAACGCCTATGTCGAGCCGGTGGTGCGGCGCTATCTGACGCGCCTGGAGCAGCGCCTCAAGGAAGCCGGCTTCAAGGGCGCGCTCTTCATCATCCTCTCCCATGGCGGCATGGCGCCGGTGGAGGAGGCGGCGCGGCTTGCGGCGGCGACCGTGCTGTCGGGACCGGCGGGCGGCATGTCCGGCTGCCGCCGCTGCGCTGACATGCTCGGCATTCCCGATCTCGTCGCCTTCGACATGGGCGGCACCTCGACCGATATCTCGCTGATCGCCGATGGCGGCGTTACGCTCTCGGCCGATGGCGGTTTAGCCGGCCAGCGCATCGCGCTGCGCAGCCTCGACATCGCGAGCCTTGCGGCCGGCGGCGGCTCGATCGCCTCGGTGGATTCCGGCGGCATCTTTCATGTCGGCCCGGAGAGCGCCGGCGCGCTGCCGGGGCCGGCCTGTTACGGCCAGGGCGGAACGGAAGCCACCGTCACCGACGCCAATGTCGTGCTCGGTTATCTCGACGCCGGCGCGTTCATGGGCGGCAAGCGGCCTCTTGATGCGAATGCCTCTCAAGCCGCGATCGACCGGCTCGCCGCAAAACTGAAGATCACGCGGATAGAAGCCGCCGCCGGCATCTTCCGCCTGGTCAATCTGAAAATGGCCGACGGCATTCGCCTGATGACGGTGCGGCGCGGCGTCGACCCGCGCCGTTTTGCGCTGCTCAGCTTTGGCGGCGCCGCAGGCCTGCATGCCGCGGAGCTGGCGCGCGAGCTCGAGCTGGAGCGCATCATCGTGCCGGCGACGGCCTCGGTGCTGTCGGCCTGGGGCATGCTGACGAGCGATCTCCGCTATGAGGTGAGCCGCACCCATTTCGAGACCGGCGCGCGCTCGACGGCTTCGGAGGTGCGCGGCATCTTTGCCGAGCTGGAAAAGCAGGCCGTGATGCGGATGAAGCGCTGGTTCGACGGGCCGATCAAAGTCGAGCGTTCCGCCGAGATGCGCTATGGCGAGCAGATCTTCGAGATCGACGTGCCGCTCGACGGCATCGATCTGGAGTCGTCTTCGCTGATAGCAGAGATCGAGGATCGCTTTCATCGCCGCCACGAGGAGCTCTACACCTATTGCTCGCGCGACCAGGAGGTCGTGTTCGTCAACGCCCGCGTCGCCGCGATCGGCGCGGTGAGCGCGCCCGCGGCCGCCGGTGCCGTCGCCACATCGTCCGCGCCTTGCACGCCGCGATCGCGCCGCAAGGCGTACTTTCGGGCAATGGATCGAGGTGCCGGTCTACGCGCTCGACGATCTCGAGCCGGGGCAGGGGCTCGAAGGCCCCGCGATCGTCGAGGCCGAGACGACGACCGTCGTCATCAACGCCGGCGACCGCTTGACCGTGAATGCGCTCGGCTGGCTCGATATCCGCGTCGCGAAGGCTACGTAGCCCGCATGAGCGCAGCGATATGCGGGGCACCCGGATGTCGCTTCGCTCATCCGGGCTACGACGAAGGAGACAACCCATGCACCTCGTCCATGACCCGGCAGCACCGGCGGCGCCGCAGATCAGCTTCGATCAGTTCCTCGCCGTCGACATCCGCGTCGGCACCGTCATTGCGGTCGAGCCGTTTCCGGAAGCCCGCAAGCCGGCGCTGAAGCTGACGGTCGATTTCGGCGCCGGCATCGGCAGCAAGCGCTCCAGCGCGCAGATCACGCAGAACTACAGAGCCGAGGAGCTGATCGGCCGGCAGGTCGCGGCCGTCGTCAATTTTCCGCCGCGCCAGATCGGCAAGTTCATGTCGGAAGTGCTGGTGCTCGGCTTTCCCGACGAGGCCGGCAACGTCACGCTGTTTGCGCCGGACAAGCGCGTGCCCAATGGCGGGCGGCTGTTTTGACTCGGGACTGCCGCATCAAAAACCCGGCGTCGCACAGCCCGTGAGAAACGACGCAACGAGCATCTTGCCCATGACGTGCCATGTCGCAAGCGTTCGTGGCTTGAGCCGGCCGGCACGAACGCGCCTGCTCGAAGTCGGCGACAGCGGGGGCCGAGAGGCTCGCATCAGGGTCTGCCCGCGGGATCGTCGCCGACGCGCTGAAGAAGACGCCGGCATAATAGAGACGGGTGAGGGCGCGTGCCAGGCTGAGCCGCGCACGCAGCGCCTCATCCGGCGGCCGGCCGTGCCAAACCTGCAGCAGCGCTTCCTCGAGTTCCCGGCTGCGCGCCAAATGGTCCATCACGATCGACACGTCGACCAACGGGTCGTTGCGACAGCCGCCTTCCCAGTCGATCAGCCAGAGGCGCTGGCCGTCGAACAGGATGTTCGCCGGGCACCGGATCGTTGTGGCAGGACACCGAATTGGCGCGATCCCAGACGTAGGCTTTTCGAATTTCGGCGAGGCGCTCGTTGACGGGATCGAGCACGCCGGGCGCAAACAGGCCGGTGCGGCACACATGCGCCCACAGGCGAGCGACAACATCGGGATAGTCGGCGTAATAGGGAAAGGTCGGTGTCGTCCGCAGGTCTCGCAGCAATGCGCCAAGCGCTTGCGCTCGCGCAAGCGGCCCGCCCGGAAAGCTGTCGAGCGGCTGCGGCGCGATGTAATCGATCACCGCGACGCGGCTGTCCTCATCGAAATAATAGAGGCGCGGCGCGATGCCGGCGTCGGACGCGATCCGCATCGACTGGTATTGATATGGATTGCGCATCGGGCTCGGTGTGCCCTCGACGCGCAACACATACCGGTGCGCACCGGCGTCGATCCGGAACACCGCGGCCGTCGTGATGCCGCCCGCAAGCGGCGTGGCCGCATCGACGGGAACAGCGCCGAGCACGTGGCGCAGCGCCGCCATGCGCGGCCTCGCGCCGGTCTTCTGGAAGTGCGTCGAAATGAGCATGCCCCATGGCCTCATGCTGATAACGCAGTGCTCGGCCGCGACAAAATAGTGTAATCGGCAGGCAGCTCAGGCCTGCGCACTTTTGCCGCGGCCCAAATCAGACGTCCCGGAGGAAATCATGTCGGCCCTGCCGCTTTCAGGCATCAAGATTCTCGATCTGACGCGCGTGCT
The DNA here is from genome assembly GCA_963696845.1 of uncultured Alphaproteobacteria bacterium. GTDB lineage: Bacteria > Pseudomonadota > Alphaproteobacteria > Rhizobiales > Xanthobacteraceae > Bradyrhizobium. The sequence goes on along the minus strand of CAVOLR010000015.1, from coordinate 28,747 downwards.
GGCGGGGCCGTTGTCGGCGCAGATGCTCGGCGATCTCGGCGCCGACGTGATCAAGATCGAGCGGCCCGGCACCGGCGACGACGCGCGCGCCTTCGGCCCGCCTTACCTGGTCGATCCCGCCGGCAAGGAGAACAACAACAACTCGTTCTATCTCTGCGCCAACCGCAACAAGCGCTCGGTCACCGTCAATGTCGCCTCGCCCGAGGGGCAGGAGATCATCCGCGAGCTTGCCAAGGGCGTCGACGTCTTCATGGAGAACTACAAATTCGGCGATCTCAAGCGCTACGGCCTCGACTATGAATCGATCAAGGCGATCAATCCCGGCATCATCTATTGCTCGGTGACCGGCTTCGGCCAGACCGGGCCTTACGCGCCGCGCGCCGGCTACGACGCGATCCTGCAGGCGATGGGCGGGTTGATGAGCGTCACCGGCCATATCGACGGCGAACCCGGCGAAGGGCCGATGAAGGTCGGGCCCTCCATCGTCGACTACATGACCGGCATGAACACCTCGATCGGAATTCTCTCCGCGCTCTACCATCGCGACGCCAATGGCGGCGAGGGGCAGCATATCGACGTCTGCCTGTTCGACACCGTGATCGCCTCGCTGTCGCACTGGCTGCAGATCTATCTCGTCAACGGCAAGATCCCGCCGCGGCGCGGCACCTGGGGCAATGGCGGCATGCCGGCCGGCGTGTTCCGCGCCACCGACGGCGAATTGATGGTGGTGGTCGGCAACGACGGGCAGTTCAAGCGCACCTGCGAGGTGCTCGGCGCGCCCGAGCTCGCGACCGATCCGAAATTTCTCAAGAACAACGACCGCGTCAAGCACGGCAAGGAGATCATGGCGATCTATGCCGGCCTGTTCCTGAAGAAGCCGGTGAAGTACTGGCTGGACGAACTGGAGAAGGCCGGCGTGCCCTCCGGTCCGATCAACGATTTCGAGCAGGTGTTTTCGGATCCGCACGTCCAGGCGCGCGGCATGCGGGTGAAGGTCAACCATCCCTTCGAGCCCGACCTGTCCTTGTGTCGCAACGCGGTGACGTTCTCCGGCACGCCGGTGAAGGAGTATCGCTACCCGCCGCGGCTCGGCGAGCACACCAAAGAGGTGCTGGCGGGAATCGGATATGACGATGCGAAGCTGGAGGGGCTGCGGGAGCGGAAGGTGATCTGATCGTCATTGCGAGCCAACGGGTCGCGCGAATGCGCGCCCGATGACAGGCTCCGCGAAGCAATCCATCTTTTCACATCCGCGGCTCTGGATTGCTTCGTCGCTACGCTCCTCGCAATGACGCCGACAGGGCCGCGCGCGGCGCAACCTTGCTGCCGCCCGCGCCACTGAGCGCCATCACCGCCACACTGACGACCCGCGCGATCACGCCCTCGACGTCGTCGAGGTCGCATTTACCTTCCGACAGTTTTGTCAGTCGCTCAGTGTCGCGCACGGTCTGCTGCGCCATGGCGAGCGCGAAGTGCAGGCCCCAGTACAGCTCGGCCTCGCCGCGGTCGGGTAGCGCGCGGCGCAGCGCAGTGACGAATTTGCGCAAATGATCGATCTCGCGATTCCGGATGCGGCGGATCGGCGGCACCGATTCGATGGAGGCACGGATCATGAAGCGCGCCGCGGTCGAGCGGTCGCGCTCGGGGCCGATGCAGCCGCGCAAGGAGGCCCGACCAGCGCGTGCAGGATGTCGGCGACACTGGCCGCGGCCGTCGCCGCGTTCTTCCGCCGCGCGCAATTCGCGCAACCGTTCGCGGTTCAGCGCCAGCGATCGCGTCACGAACAGTTCGGCGATCAGCTCGTCCTTGGAGCCGAAATGATAGTTCACCGCGGCGAGGTTGACGTTCGCCTCCGCCACGATGTCGCGCAACGTCACGTCGCCGAAGCCGCGGTCGGCATAGAGCCGCTCGGCGGCGGCGAGGATGGCGGTTCTGGTCTGATCGCTCGGCATGGGTCAGCAAACCCTGCGCAGTTGCATTTCAAACATTTGTATGAAACTATCGTTTTAACGGTCGGAATGTCAATGCGTATCGCGCGCGTGAGACAGCTCCGGCCCGTCACGCTTGCGTCATGACGCTGCGCCGCCGGCCATAAAGGCTCTTGCGGCACGCCCATGGCGGAGAGACAGTGCGGCCCAAATTTTCGAAGAGCAGGTGAGGAGCGTCTCATGGATTTCACGATGTCGGACAGGCAGAAGGAATGGCTCGGCCGGGTGCAGGCCTTCATGACCAAGCACGTCCGCCCCGCGGTGCCGATCTACAAGCAGCAGGACGCCGAAGGTCCGCGCTGGAAGGTCATTCCGGTTCTCGAAGACCTGAAGAAGAAGGCCCGCGCCGAAGGCCTCTGGAACATGTTCATGCCGCCGAACGCGCATGAGGACGACGAATTCCGCGGCGCGGGATTGAGCAATCTCGAATACGCGCCGCTCGCGGAGGAAATGGGCCACATCGGCTGGGCCTCCGAAGTGTTCAACTGCTCCGCGCCGGATACCGGGAACATGGAAGTGTTCATGCGCTACGCGACCCGCGAGCAGAAGCGCAAATGGCTGCGGCCGCTGATGGACGGCGAAATCCGCTCCGCCTTCCTGATGACCGAACCGGCGGTGGCATCCTCCGACGCCACCAATATCGAGACGCGCATCGAGAAGGACGGCGACCACTACGTCATCAACGGCCGCAAATGGTGGTCGTCCGGCGTCGGCGATCCCCGCTGCAAGATCGCGATCCTGATGGGCAAGACCGATCCGAAGGCCGCGCGCCACCAGCAGCAGTCGCAGATCCTGGTGCCGCTCGACACGCCCGGCATCAAGGTCGAAAAAATGCTCCCCGTCTTCGGCTTCGACGATGCGCCGCACGGCCACGCCCAGGTGCTGCTGGAGAACGTCCGCGTTCCCGCCAGCAATATCCTGCTCGGCGAGGGCAGGGGATTCGAGATCGCGCAGGGCCGCCTCGGCCCGGGCCGCATCCATCACTGCATGCGCACCATCGGCAAGGCCGAGGAGGCGCTGGAGAAGATGGTGAAGCGGCTGATGTCGCGCACCGCCTTCGGCAGGAAGATCATCGAGTACTCGGTCTGGGAGCAGCGCATCGCGGAAGCCCGCACCGATATCGAGCTGAACCGGCTGCTGTGCCTCAAGGCCGCCGACATGATGGACAAGGTCGGCAACAAGACCGCGCAGCTCGAGATCGCCATGATCAAGGTCGCCGCGCCCAACATGGCGCTGAAGATCATCGACCAGGCGATCCAGGCCTATGGCGGCGCCGGCGTTTCCGACGACGCGGGGCTCGCCCGCGACTACGCCTCGATGCGCACCATGCGCCTCGCGGACGGTCCGGACGAGGTGCATAACCGCGCCATTGCCAGACTTGAACTTCGGAAGTATGCAAACGCTCCGACCCATTAAACAGGGAGAGCTGCAGCACGGCGCTCCCTTGCGGAGGGCTTGGAGGGCGGATTAGCGAAGCGTAATCCGCCACCAACGTGGGTCGGCGCAAGACGCTATCGCTATTGCGCCCTACGGGTTCGAAATGAGGGAGCGCCACGGTGGCCGACGGCGTCAGAAAAGACGAGGAATTTTCCGGCACCAAGCCGGTCGAGGAACGGCATCGGATCGACGAGATCAGCCTCGACCGCTGGCTGTCGCAGAACGTCGAGGGCTACAAGGGACCGCTGATCGTCCTGCAGTTCAAGGGCGGCCAGTCCAATCCGACCTACCGGCTCGACACGCCCGATCGCTCCTATGTGATGCGCCGCAAGCCGTTCGGTAAACTCTTGCCGTCGGCGCATGCGGTCGATCGCGAGTTCCGCGTCATCTCGGCGCTGTCGAAACAGCCGGGCTTTCCGGTGGCGCGCGCCTACGCGCTCTGCACCGACGACACCATCATTGGAGCTGCCTTCTACATCATGTCGATGGAGGAGGGCCGCGTGTTCTGGGATCCGTCGCTGCCGACCCAGACCCGCGATGATCGGCGCAAAATCTTCACCAGCAAGATCGAGACGCTCGCGCATCTGCACAATTTCGATCCCGAGAAGATCGGGCTTGTCCGATTTCGGCCGGCCCGGAAATTATTTCGCGCGCCAGGTCGACCGCTGGACCAAACAATACCGCGCGTCCGAGACCCAGCACATCCCGGAAGTCGAGAAGCTGATCGAGTGGCTGCCGCGCACGCTCCCCGAACAGAAGCGCATCTCGGTCGTGCACGGCGACTATCGCCTCGACAACATGATCTTCCACCCGACCGAGCCGCGGGTGAAGGCGGTGCTCGACTGGGAATTGTCGACGCTCGGCGATCCCATGGCCGACTTCACCTATCTTCTGATGCAATGGACCATGCCGGGCCTGGCCGGCGTCGACATCAAGGCGCTCAACATCCCCTCGATGGAAGAGGCCGCGCAGATCTATTGCAACATCGCCGGCACCGCCGTGCCCGACCTGAACTGGTACTTCGCCTACAACCTGTTCCGGCTTGCCGGCATCACCCAGGGTATCGCGGGCCGCATTCGCGACGGCACCGCGGCCAACGCGCGGGCCATGGAGTCGGCCAAGCGCACGGTGCCGCTGTCGAAGGACGCATGGGCCTACGCGCAGAAGGCCGGCGCGGTGTGAGAACGGAAGAGGGCGCGACGCCTTTTGGGCATGATCGCGCACGTGCGTTTGTCGCGGGGAAAACCGCTTCACACTTTTCCGGATCATGCCTGAGATCGCGCCCTTTATTTGGGGCGCGTGCCCATCGGCCGGCGACAGGCGTGGGAGACGCGGCGAGGTGCGAGTGATATCGTTCGTGTCCTCAAAAGGGAGGCTCGCATGAACATAATGAACAGAAAGGTTGCGGGAATGGTGGTCGGCGTCGCGGTTGCAGCAATGTCCGGCAGCGCCAGCGCGCAGAACACGACGGGCAGCGCGGCGATCGACGCCAGCCTGCGCGGCGCGGTCGAGCGCAAGGACGTGCCGGGCGTGGTCGCGCTGGTCACCGATCGCGATCGCGTTCTCTATCAGGGCACGTTCGGCGTGGCCGATGTTTCGACCAGCCGCCCGCTCACGCAAGATGCGATGTTCCGCATTGCGTCCATGACCAAGCCGGTCACCTCGGTGGCGCTGATGCAGCTGGTGGAGCAGGGCAAGATCGGTCTCGACGATCCCGCCTCGAAATACCTGCCGGAGCTCGCCGATCTGAAGGTCATCGAATCCTTCGACGCCAAGACCGGCGACTACAAGGTTCGCCCGGCCGCGCGCGCGCCGACGGTGCGGAATTTCCTGACGCACACGTCGGGCCTGGCCTATGGCTTCACCAGCGCGATCTGGCGCGACTTCAAGCCGCGCGCCGGCGAGACCTATCCGTTCGGCGGGCCGCTGCTGTTCGATCCCGGCGAGCGCTGGCACTACTCGACCAGCGTCGACGTCTGCGGCAAGCTGGTCGAGGTGATCTCGGGCCAGACGCTCGAAGCCTATTTCCACGACCATATCTTCGTGCCGCTCAAGATGAACGACACGTCCTACAACGTGCCCGAAGCCAAGGGACCGCGCATGGTCGCGCAGCAGCAGCGCGACGGCGCGCAGATGGATGGCGCCATCGTGTTGCAGAATCCGCAACCGGGGCTGACCATCGCGGCTCCCGTCGGCGGCGGCGGGCTCGCCTCGACCGCCGACGACTACGGCCGCTTCATGCGCATGCTGCTCAATGGCGGCACGCTCGACGGCGCGCGCGTGTTGAAGGCCGAGACGGTGGCGCTGATGAGCCAGAACCAGATCGGCGCGGTCTCGGTGCCGGCGCTCAAGAGCGCGCTGCCGCGCAGCGCCGACTTCACCTTCATCGCCGATGGCCGCGACAAATGGGGGCTCGGCTTCCTGATCACGGTCGATCAGGTGCCGGGCAAACGCTCGCCCGGCAGCCTGAGCTGGGGCGGCATCAACAACACCTTCTTCTGGATCGATCCGACGCGCGGCGTCGGCGGCGTGATCATGATGCAATATCTGCCGTTCGCCGACGCCAAGGCGCTCGCCACCTACGACGCCTTCGAGCGCGGCACCTATCAGCTCATCGCCGAGAAGTAACGGCTACGCGGCGTCGCGCTTGGTCGCGGCGCCGCCGAGCAGCCCGGCCTCGATCAGCGCATCCTTGATGCGCGCGATCTCGGCATCGCCGATCTTCACCAGCGGCGGGCGCACCACCGCGCGGGGCAGCTTGCCGAGCAGCACCAGTGCTTCCTTCATGCGGTTGTGCATGTCGATGAAGGGATCGGCATAGAAGACGCGCGCCGTGGGATAGATGCGATCGTTCAGCCGGCGCGCCTCGGCGAGATCGTTGGCCGCGCACCGCACGGAACAGCCGCGCCTGCAGATCGGCGATCACGCTGCCGCTGCCGGACAAGAGGCCGTTGCAGCCGAGCACCAGCGAGCTCATCAGCCAGGCGCTGTTGGTCGACAGCACGTTGATCGGCCGCTTGCGTCCCTGCAGGTCGCGGATCTGCCGCTCGTGCTGCTGCACGATCGGCGTCCAGTCCTTGATGGCGCGGATGGTCGGCACCTCCTCGAACAGACGCTCGAGCGTCGCCGCCGGATAACCCTGTCCGGTCGCGAGCGGATACTGGAACACGATCAGCGGCAGGTCGGTGGCGTCGGCGATGGTCTTGAAATGCGCCAGCGCCATTTCCGCCGACTGGCCCATCGTGAACGGCGCCGGCGGAAACACCAGCAGCGCCGAGGCGCCGCCGGCCTCGGCCGCCCGCGCGATCCGCGCCGCCTCGAGGCTGCCGTCCGCCCACACGCCGTGAATGATCGGCAGCGCGACTTCCTCGCCCGCGATCTCCATGACCCGGCGCTGCTCGTCAGCGGTGCAGGAGGCGACCTCGGTCGAATGTGCATTGACCGTGATCGCCGACAATCCCTGCACGGACGCCGACGTCGCGCAGATGCGCGCGAAAACTCCGCTCGTCGATCGAGAGATCGTCGTGGAACGGCAGCAGCACCGCCGGGATCACGCCTTGCGGCACAAAATCTCTGACGCGGCTCATGGTGGTCTCCCTTGCGCTTGGCGGATTCTCCGCTTCTGGCTGGCAGCCTACCAGACATTTGGCGCGGCCATAAGCGCCGCCGTAGCGCTACCGGCCGGCAAACTCGGCCCGACCTTCGCCCGGATGCGTGCCGGCGCGCTGCGGCAATATGAAGAGACAGACGACGATGAACGCGGCAATCACCGCGGAAGCGAGCGGGCGGCTCAGCGCCAGCCCGCCGTCGCTGACGGGCTTGTCGAGGAAGTCGCCGACGGTGGCGCCGAGCGGCCGCGTCAGGATGAAGGCGGCCCAGAACAGCGCCACGCGCGACACGTTGGTCCGGAAATAAAGCGCCGCGACGACAGCGAGCGCCGCGCCGAACACCAGCGCGCCGCCTTCGTAGCCGAGACCGCCGGTGTCGGCGATCCAGTCGCCGAGCGCGGTGCCGAGCGTCTGCGAGAAGGTGATCGCGGCCCAGTAGAACGCCTCGACGCGCGGCGTGCTGACCGTGTTGACCGCGATCGTTCCCTCCGTGCGGTACCACGAGCGCCAGCGTGATCGCGAGCAGGGCCAGCAGCAGCGTCGATCCGCCGGTGTAGCCGATGCCGAGCGAGCGATCGGCGAAGTCGGCCATGGTGGTGCCGAACGTGGTCGATGCGACGATCGTCGCCCAGTACAGCAACGGGTGAAATCGCTTCGCCGCGATCTGGCAGATCACCAGAATGACGAGCGCGGCAAGGAACAGCGCGGAGCCGGCGAGATAGCCCCAGTTCAGCGTCATGGTCACGGTATCGCCGCCGGTCTCGCCGAGCGTGGTCGCGGCGATCTTGATGATCCAGAAAACCAGCGTGACTTCCGGAACCTTGCTGGGCACGGTTCCGTTCGGCGGATTGATTCATGGTTGTTGCCCGCGCGTTCCGGATGAAGCTGAGATCGGAACGCCCGCGCAGTGGCATTGTTGCGGCAGCGCGTCCATCCTGACGCGCTCGTGATCGTGCACGCGAAGCCTCAGTCGAAAGGCGTATGGAATGTCCAGCAAGTCGAGTCGCTCCGGAGGCCGTCAGAAGCTCATGAAAGTGCTTGCGGCGACGGCCCTCGCCAACCCCGGAAAGCGCGTCACTAGCGTCGGAACGCCGGCGCCGCCGGCAAAAGCCTTCCACGCCGCCGTCGTACCTGACGCGCTCGCCATCGCGCGCCCGATGACCGTCGACGCGAAAGCCGCGCCGCAAGGCGCGCGCGCGCCGCCGGTCGACGAGTGGACCGCACACTTTCGCGGATCGCATGCGCTACTCCAGTCCCGCGCGCCGCAACCCTTCCAGGAAATGTTCGCGTTCTTCCACCAGCGGCAGGGGAAGCTGCTGCGCGACCCATGCAAGCGAGACCTCCGGATGCACGCGGCGCAGCTCCGGCAGCATCGTCCGCGCCAGCTCCTTGTCGTCGGCCATCCCGGCAGCGGCGACGATGACGCGGTAGCCGCCGACGAAATCGCTGCGCAGCCTGACGCTCTCGCGCGACAGCCGGATCGCCTCGGCATAGTCGCGCTCGACATAGGCGGCATAGGCGGCCACGCCATAGAAGATCGCGGAGATGGGGTCGCGCGGCGACAAGGTCAGCGCGCGGTGGGCGGCTTTCGCGCCCTCGCGGAAGCGCCCGTTCCAGGACAGCACCAGCGCGTAGTAGCCGTGGGCCAGCGAGAAGCTCGGATTGAGATCGATCGCGGTCTCATAGCAGGCCAGCGCATCCTCGATCCGGCCGAGATACGAATAGGCCGCCCCGAGCGCCACATGCGCCCAGGGATCCTCGCCGTCGGCGCGGATCGCCGACAGCCCCGCGCGCTCGGCGAACTCGGCCGAGGCCTGCGTATCCTCCCAGCCCATCCGCGCGCCGAAAGTGCGGCTCACCGCCAGCACCGCGAGCGCCTGCGCGTAGTTCGGATCGATCGCGATCGCCTGCTCCAGCAGCGTTTGAGCGGCGGTGTTGTCTTCCCGCGTCATGCGCCAGAAGTGCGACAGCGCGCGCATGACGAGTTCCCAGGCGTCGAGGTTCTCGGGCGCCTTGCGGCGGGCGCGGAAATTTTCCGCCGCGTAAAGCTGCGGCTCGATTGCGGCGACGATGGCTTCGGTGATCTCGTCCTGCACCGCGAACACGTCCGCGAGCTCGCGGTCGTAGCGCTCCGCCCAGAGGTGGCTGCCGGTCGCGACATCGATCAGCTGCACGGTGATGCGCACGCGCTTGGCATCCTTGCGCACGCTGCCTTCGACCACATAGCCGACGCCGAGCTCGTCGGCGAGCTGCTTCATCGGGACCGCGCGGCCCTTGTAGGAGAACGAGGAGTTGCGCGCGACGACGAAGAACCAGCGCAGCTTCGACAGCGCGGTGATGAGGTCCTCGCTGATCCCGTCGGAGAAGTAGTCCTGACCCGGTTCGCCGCTCATATTGTTGAAGGCGAGCACCGCGATCGCGGGGCGGCTGGTATCGGGCAATGCGGCGGCCCGCGCCGAAGGCGGCGGGACCGGGGCGGGCGCGTCTCCGGCGGACGCAGTTTGCACCTCGCCGACGAAGCGCAGGCCCTTGCGCGCCACCGTGCGGATCAGCTTCTGCTCCTCGCCCGAGTCGCCGATCGGCGCGCCGTGCCGCGTTGATATGCGTGGCGAGGGTGGAATCGGCGACCGTACGCCCGCCCCAGAGCCCGGCCAGCAGATCCTCCCTGGTGACCACGCGGTCGCGATTCTCGATGAGATAGATGAGGAGGTCGAACACCAGGGGCTGGACGCTGATCTGCTCGCCGGCGCGGCGCAGCTCCCGCGTGTCGGTATCAAGCGTATGATCGGCAAAGAGAAATTGCACACGCCGCTCCGAGCCACTCGATCAAAAGATGAGGGTTTCTAGCGCAAAAACAAAGGCCGCCGCGAAGCGTTTTGCCGCAGCTGCCGCTATCTCCCCGGCTGCTCGCACACATTGGCGGGCTTTTTTAAGACGGAAGCGGCGGCTTCCGAGGACTGCATTCTCATCTGAAGCAGGACGGCGCGGGTCAAGGAGAAACGAATGTCCAGATTTCGAGTGTTGCTGTTGTGTGTCCTGCTGATGGCCGTTCCCGCGGCGATCCTTGCCAGCCAGCCGGAACCGCCGGTCGATCTGCTCGACGCGCTGCGGCTTGGCGGCTACGTGATCGTGCTGCGCCATGGCGCGACCAATACCGATGTCGCCAAAGACGGGATGAGCAATCCGAACAAGAAGGGTGCGGGCGAACGGCAGCTCAGCGACGCCGGCCGGGCGCAAGCGATTGCGATCGGCGAGGGGCTGCGCAAGCTCGGCATCCGCGTCGGCATCGTCATGACCAGTCCGTTGCAGCGCGCGGTCGACACCGCAACGCTGCTCGGCGTCGGCGAGGTGAAGATCAATCCTTTTCTCACCGAGGCCGGCACTGCGATATCCCGCGAGGAAAACGATCGCCGCGCGGACATCCTGCGCAAGCTGGTCGGCTATCACGCCGGTTCGGACAATCTCGTGATCGTCACCCACAGGCCGAACCTGATCGAAGCCTTCGGCGCTTCGCTTGCCGACATGCGCGAAGGCGAGGCCGCGGTGCTCGAGCCGGATTACCCCGGCGACGGTTATCGCGTGGTGGCGCGCTTCCAGGCTGATGACTGGGACCTGCTGGTCGAGGCCGCACGCGCCGAGGAGAGCGCCCCGCATTGCGAGCGGCACAAGGCCGAGCCGCACACCGATTGAAGGGGGTGCTTGCGACCCGCCAACGAGATGATCGAGTGACGATCGTTGAGCTGGTGCCGGCCCTGTCTGTAAGCTCCCCGGTCTCGAATTTCCTGGAAGGGAGCATGTCTCATGGGGCTCGCTGGGTCTGCACGCCTAACGTTCGTCCTGATTGCACGCGTGCCGTCCGGCGGGGTTGCCGGCTTTCAGGCCTACGAGGACGCCGTGCTCCCTCTGCTGAGCGAGTTTGGCGGATTGCTGGAGCGGAGATTGCGCAACGGCGACGGCACGATCGAAGTTCACATCGTCAGCTTCGGTTCGGATCAGGATTTCCAGAGGTACAGAAGCGATCCAAGGCGTGCCGCGCTTTCGCATTTGTTCGAGGCGTCGGCGGCCAGCACTGAGCGTATTACAATGACGGATGTCGCCTAGTGGCGCCGCAGCCGGGCGTCACACCACCGGCGACCTTCCGCCGTCGACATTGATGGCGGTGCCGGTGATGTACGAGCCTTGCTCCGAGGCGAGCAGGCAGGCCATGTTGGCGAACTCTTCCGCCGTGCCGATGCGGCCGAGCGGCACGCCCTTGGCGAGGCCCTTGGCGAACTCGTCGAAATCCATGTTCGGCGCCTGCGCCGCGTGCCGCTTCACCCATTGATCGCTCATGATCAGGCCGACCAGCATCGCATTGACGAGAATGTTGTGCTCGCCGCCTTCGTTGGCCATCACCTTCATCAGCGCCATGCCCGCGGCACGCGACACCGAGGTCGGCGCGGAATTGCCGGTCGGCGCCTTGGCATAGGTGTTGAGCACGTTGATGATCCGCCCCCATTTGCGCTGCTTCATTCCGCCCCAGACCAGCCGGCTGAAGCGGATCGCCGCGAACAGTTTCAGGTCGAGATCCTCCTGCCAGGTCTCGTCGCTGATGTTTTCGAATGCAAGCGCGCGCGACGTTCCGGCGTTATTGACCAGCACGTCGATCTTGCCGAAGTCGGCGACGATTTGATTGTGCGTCCTGGTGATGTCGGCGGCTTTCGATACATCGCAGGCATAATCCCGCACCACGAGCCCGTCCTTGGCGAGCGTCTCGCGCGCCGTCTTCAGATCGGCAGCGCCGCGGGCGAGGATCGCCACCTTTGCGCCGGACTCGGCGAACCGCCGCGCCACCGCGATCCCGATGCCCTTGCTGCCGCCGGTCACGACGGCGACGCGGTCCTTCATCGACAGGTTCATTGTTGTTCCTCCCTGGGTGTTCTTGGGCCGGAGCGTATCAAAGCGGGCATTCCGATCAACAGGACTGTACAGAGGGCAGGGTGTTGCCGCCGCGACACGACGGGCAAAACACCAAAACCCGCCGCCTGTTTTGCCCGACGAGTCAAGCGCGCTGCGCAAAAATATTTTTCTTTCCGAAAGACAGAATTTATGATTTAAAGAAGCCAGCCCGCCTCGACACGGGGGACGTGATGGCCATTCGTCACCAGACGTGAGGCGGGTTGCGATGGACGCGTTGGTGCCGCAAGACGTGCGGCACGATGCGTACGGTCAAGCCGTGTGGTTCTGGCTCCCCGATGCTGGAGTCAAGCTCCGGGTCGAGATGCCCGGCGGGCGATGGTGGCTAACAAGCCCGGCACACCAGGGAGAGCACGGAGCAGCCGTAAAGCCATTGCGCAGGGAGTGCCGGAGTGATTTCGGCGTACCTGTGTTGGCCTGCGTGCGTCTTTTTCGTTTTGCACGCAAGGCAGTGGGTGCGGCGTGCACCCGGCATTCCCTGCGCCCTCTGCTTTTCGAGAGGGGCACCGAATTGCAACAACTCGGACGCAAATCGCGCCGCGAGAACGCGGCGGCATGTTTCACTACTGTCGTCCCGGGCAAGCGAGCCCATGCGGCGCGAAGCGCCGTCAAGTGCGAGCGCGACCCGGGATTCATAACCGCAGAGCTTCGTGTTACAGACATCGTCAGCCGCTTGTACTTCGCCGAGCGATTCCGCGGTATGGGTCCCCGCGTTCGACGGGGACGACATCGCAATCTAAACCGGCTTCCCCGCATACGGCATCGACGCGGTCAGCCCGCCATCGACCGGAAACGCCTGGCCGTTGACGTAGGACGCCTCGTCGCTCGCGAGGAACAGGCCCATCGCCGCGATCTCGTGCGGCTGGCCGGGACGCTTCAGCGGATTGAGCTGGCCGATCTTGTCCTGCGTGCCGCGCTCCTTGGCGCGGTCGAACACCGGCTTGGTCATGCCGGTCTCGATCAGGCCGGGACAGACCGCGTTGATGCGCACGCCGGTGCCGGTGAGCGAATAGGCGGTGATCTGCACCAGGCTGATGACGCCGGCCTTGCTCGCGCCATAGGGATGTCCGCTGGCGCCGGACTTCAGGCCTGCGACCGACGCGGTGCAGACGATCGCGCCGGACTTCTGCTTGGTCATGTGCGGGATCGAATGCTTGATCGCGAGGAACGGCCCGATCAAATTGATCCGCAGCACCTCCTGCCAGTGCTCGGGCGTCTGCTCGGCGAGCGGCACCAGCCCGCCGGAGACGCCGGCATTGGCCCAGATCGCGTCGAGCTTGCCGTAAGCCGACAGCGCCTTGTCGATATAGGCGATCACGTCCTTCTCGGAGCCGGCATCGGCCTGCACGGCTTCGGCCGTGCCGCCGGCCTTGCGCACCATGTCGACGGTCTCCTTGACGCCGTCGGTGCGATCGACCGCGATCAGCTTCGCGCCTTCCTTGGTGAACAGCAGCGAGGCCGCGCGTCCGATGCCGCTGCCGGCGCCGGTGATGATGACGGATTTGCCTTCGAGGCGGCCCATGAGGCTTCTCCCTTGCGGAATTTCAAACAAGATTTCAAACGATCCAAGTGTCAGCAGGAGTCACTTGAGACGTTGCGCGCACTCACGTACGACGGTGGTGAACACGTATGGAAGGGTTTTTCTGATGTCCAATCCGGACAAGCCGAAAGCGGTCGTCACGCGGTGGTGGTGGGTGCGCCACGCGCCGGTGCGCAACGACGGCGGCAACATCTACGGCCAGACCGACATCGCCTGCGACACCAGCGATACCGAAGTGTTCGAGGCGGTCGCGAAGATCCTGCCGCGCGGCGCGGTGTGGGTCGCGAGCAATCTCAAGCGCACGCATCAGACCGCGGAAGCGATCTGGGATGCCGGCTTTCCGCGGCCCGCCGACATGCCGTGGGAAGCGGCCTTCGCCGAACAGAATCTCGGGCGATGGCAGGGCATGAACCGCGCGGCCTTCATCGCGGCGCGTCCGGTCGGCGCCAGCTGGTTCGCCGATATCAACGAGCCCGCGCCCGGCGGCGAGAGTTTCATGGACCTCTATCGTCGCGTAACATCGGCGATCGACCGCATCACGCGCGCGCAAGCGGGCAGGGACATCATCGCCGTCGGCCATGGCGGCACCATCAAGGCCGCGGTCGGATCTCGCGCTCGGCGGGTTGGCGCACCAGGGTCTCACCTTCGACATCGACAATTGCTCGGTGACGCGGCTCGATCATTACGCAAGCGACGAGCAAGCGAACTGGCGGCTGCCTTTCGTCAACCAGCAGCCCTGGATCGCGGACGAGAAGCACGCGGCGATGCATCAGCCGGCGGGGCCGGAGGTGCGCGAAGCTGGCTTGAAGCGATCGCGCGAACGACGATTCGTAGAGCTTCGAAGGTTCGAAGAAAACAATCCGGGAGGAGCACATGAGCCTGTTCGACATGAAGGGAAAAGTCGCCGTCATCACCGGCTCGACGCGCGGCATCGGCCGCGCCATCGCCGAGCGCATGGCCGAGCACGGCGCCAAGGTGGTGATCTCCTCGCGCAAGGCCGACGTCTGCGAGGCCGTGGCGAAGGAGATCAACGACAAGTACGGGAAGGGGACGGCGGTCGCGATCGCCGCCAACATCTCCAGCAAGGAGAACCTCCAGCATCTCGTCGACGAGAGCAACCGCGCCTTCGGCAAGATCGACGTGCTGGTCTGCAATGCCGCGTCGAACCCGTATTACGGTCCGCTCGGCGGCATCACTGACGATCAGTTCCGGAAAATCCTGGACAACAACATCGTCGCCAACAACTGGCTGATCTCGATGGTGGTGCCGCAGATGATCGAGCGCAAGGACGGCTCGATCATCATCGTCTCCTCGATCGGCGGGCTGAAGGGCTCGACCGTGCTCGGCGCCTACGCGATCTCGAAGGCCGCCGACATGCAGCTGGCGCGCAACCTCGCCTGCGAATACGGCAAGCACAATATCCGCGTGAACTGCATCGCGCCCGGCCTGATCAAGACCGATTTTGCCAAGGCGCTGTGGGACAATCCGGAGACGCTGAAGGCGTCGACCGCGCGCTCGCCGCTGCTGCGCATCGGCATTCCCGACGAGATCGCGGGCGCCGCCGTGCTGATGGGATCGGCGGCCGGCGACTTCATGACCGGGCAGACCATGGTGATCGATGGAGGCGCGACGATCAGTTGACGCGTTGACGTCGCGTCGCCGTGGCCGGTGCCACGCACTCGACGGCCGTCGCCGCAGAGCTGGTGACCCAGTGACTCGCAGAGACAGCGTGGATGGGCCCCGGATCACGCAGCGCACGGCGCTTCGCGCGGCACGACAGCGCGTGGGCCGCATTGAGCCGCCTCACTCCACCGCCGCGTACACGAGATTGCGCACCAGCGTGCGCGTGTGCTGCCGCTGTCCCGGTCCCTGCATCATGAACACCGCGAACAGATCCTCCTTCGGATCGATCCAGAAGAAGGTGCCGGCCATGCCGCTCCAGAAGAACTGGCCTTGCGATCCCAGGAACGGCGCGATGCCGGCCTCGCGGCGCACCGCGAAGCCGAGACCGAAGCCATGGCCGGGCGGCACCAGCTCGCCCATGATCTTCACCTGCGGAGACAGATGATCGGACGCCATCAGCTCCAGCGTCTTGCGGCCGATGATCCTTGTGCCGTCGAGCGTGCCGCCGTTGAGCAGCATCTGCGCGAAGCGGGCGTAGTCCATGGTGGTCGACACCAGCCCGCCGCCGCCGGATTCCATCGCGGGCTGCTCGAGCATGTTGAACAGCTGCACCGGCTCGCCCGACCACGGATCGGTCGGAAAGGCCTCGGCGAGGCGGCCGGCATTCTCACTCGCCGGTGGAGAAGGCGGTCTCGGCCATCCGCAGCGGCGCGAGGATGCGCTCGGTGAGGAAGGCGCCGAGCGTCTTGCCGCTGACGACCTCGATGATGCGGCCGAGGATGTCGGTGGAGCGGCTGTAATTCCACTCCGCGCCCGGCTGGCAGATCAGCGGCAGCTCGGCGACCATCGCCGCGTGCTCGGCATTGGTGATCTTGCGGCTGCGCAGCCGCGACTCCTTGTAGAGCTGCTGCACCATGCGGTCGCCGGTGTGGTCGTAGGTGATGCCCGAGGTGTGGCGCAGCAGGTCCTGCACCGTCATCGGCCGGGTGACGTCGACCAGCTCGAGCCGGCCGTTGTTCTCGACGCCGACCTTCTGTTTGGCGAATTCCGGGATGAATTTCGCGACGGGATCGGCGAGCAGCAGCTGGCCTTCCTCGACCAGCGTCATGATGCGACCGAGACGATCGGCTTGGTCATGGAGAAGATGCGGAAGATGGTGTCGTGGGCCATTGGCCGAGCTCTCCGCCGGGCTTTGCCGCCCGATCGCATCGAACCAGCCGATCTGGCCCTTGCGCGCGACCATCACGGTGGCGCCCGGCAAGGTTCCCTTGTCGACCTCGCGCTTGAAGGCGTCGGAAAGCTTCTGCAAGCGGGACGGCGACAGGCCGATCGACTCGGGCTTTGCCTGCGGCAGCGGCGGGGTCTGCGGGCTCGCTGGCGTGCTTTGGGGCTGCTTGCGCGTTCATGTCTCTCTCCCGAGTGCTCTTAGTGGTTTGGGTGAAGTCTGGCGCAGAAGGGTCGGCTTGAACAGCGCATTTGCCCGCTTCACCCTTGCAAAGCGGGCATGGCCTATGCTTGAAACGGCGCGGATCGCGTCGGCTGCGTCGATCCCGCTAGGAGTGTAGCTCAATTGGTAGAGCACCGGTCTCCAAAACCGGGGGTCGCAGGTTCGAGCCCTGCCACTCCTGCCAGGTCCTTGCCAGCTAAGCCCTTGATTTCACCGCATCCCACCTTGACCTTTGGAGCGTCCCGCAGTAGATAGCCGCCACCTGCAGCCGGCCCGTCTTAAGAGGCGGATATCCGGCGCGGCAATGAAATCCCCGAACAATCGAGCCCGCTGTTCCGGCTCTTCCTTCTGTAAAGAGAGGGTTGGGCCGATAATGCTTGTGCGAGGCGCGATCGTCCGGTTTTCCCTTTCACATGAAATTCGTCCCCGTAGGGACGCGGAACTGCGATGGCTTTCAGCCCGTTCAAATTCCTGCAGGAAGTGCGCTCGGAGACCGCCAAGGTCACCTGGCCGACCCGTCGTGAGACCATGATCACCACGATCATGGTGTTTGTGATGGTTGCGTTGGCGTCGATTTTCTTTTTCGCCGCGGATCAGATCATCCGCTACCTGATCACCCTGGTTTTGGGCATTCACTGATGGCAACCGCCGCAACAGAGCTCATGGACAAGCGCTGGTACATCGTCCACGCCTATTCGAACTTCGAGAAGAAGGTCGCCGAATCCATTCGCGAGCAGGCCAAGCAGCGCGGGCTCGAAGAACTGTTCGAGCAGGTGCTGGTGCCGACCGAGAAGGTCACCGAAGTGCGCCGCGGCCGCAAGATCGACGCCGAGCGCAAGTTCTTCCCCGGCTATGTGCTGGTGAAGATGAAATTGACCGACGAGGCCTTCCATCTCATCAAGAACACGCCCAAGGTGACGGGCTTCCTCGGCGCGGAAAACAAGCCGATGCCGATCTCGGAAGCAGAAGCCATGCGCATCCTGCACCAGGTGCAGGAAGGCGTGGAGCGGCCGAAGGCGTCGGTGTCGTTCGAGATCGGCGAGAATGTGCGCGTGGCGGACGGTCCGTTCGCGTCGTTCTCCGGCGTGGTCGAGGAAATCGACGAGGGCCGCTCGCGCGTGAAGGTCGCGGTCTCGATCTTCGGCCGCGCGACGCCGGTCGAACTGGAATTCGCTCAGGTCGAGAAGGTCTGACGCGTGCTTACGTCTCCGCGCAAGAGCGGGGCGTTCGCGTGAAGTAGAGGCCGTGGGAGGAGGAGGGCGGTTGCCAGCCGCGCTTCGATCCGCACCACGGAACCTGAAACCGCCGGCTGCGTGCCGGCACAACAGGAGTGAGAGATGGCAAAGAAAGTGACCGGATACCTGAAGCTTCAGGTGCCGGCGGGGGCTGCGAACCCATCGCCCCCGATCGGCCCCGCGCTTGGTCAGCGCGGCCTGAACATCATGGAGTTCTGCAAGGCGTTCAACGCCCAGACCCAGAAGGAAGAGAAGAACACCCCGATCCCGGTGATCATCACCATCTACGCGGACCGTTCCTTCACCTTCGAGATGAAGACGCCGCCGATGTCCTACTTCCTCAAGAAGGCGGCCAAGATCGAGTCCGGCTCGAAAGCGCCGGGCCGCGACAAGGCCGGCAAGGTGACGAAAGCGCAGGTGCGCGAGATCGCCGAGAAGAAGATGAAGGACCTCAATTGCGATACCGTGGAGTCGGCCATGAAGATGGTCGAGGGCTCGGCCCGTTCGATGGGCCTGGAAGTTGCGGGGTAACGGATCATGGCAATCGGAAAGCGTTTGAAGAAAGCCCGCGAAGGCGTTGATCGCGAAAAGATGTATCCGCTCGAAGAGGCCATCAAGATGGTCAAGGAGCGGTCGAAGGCGAAGTTCGACGAGACGATCGAGATCTCGATCAATCTCGGCGTCGATCCGCGTCACGCCGACCAGATGGTCCGCGGCGTCGTCAACCTGCCGAACGGCACCGGCCGCACCCTGCGCGTCGGCGTGTTCGCGCGCGGTGCGAAGGCGGAAGAGGCCAAGGCCGCCGGCGCCGACGTCGTCGGTGCCGAGGACCTGGTCGAGAAGGTGCAGGGCGGCACGATCGATTTCGATCGCTGTATCGCCACGCCCGACATGATGCCGCTGGTCGGCCGCCTCGGTAAGGTGCTCGGTCCGCGCGGCATGATGCCGAACCCGAAGATCGGCACCGTGACCATGGACGTGAAGTCCGCGGTGCAGGGCGCCAAGGGCGGCTCGGTCGAGTTCCGCGTCGAGAAGGCCGGCATCGTGCAGGCCGGCGTCGGCAAGGCCTCGTTCTCCGAGGACAAGCTGGTCGCCAACGTCAAGGCGCTCGCGGACGCCGTCACCAAGGCCAAGCCCGCCGGCGCCAAGGGCACCTACATCCAGCGCGTCGCGGTCTCCTCCACCATGGGGCCGGGCGTGAAGGTCGAGCCGGGCTCGCTGCACTAAGCGAGTGCTTGAATGAGAATTGCAGAGGGCGGGATCGGCAACGGTTTCGCCCTTCGCATTTGAGGGGGTGCGCCGATGTCCGAAAAGGTTTTGATCCTCCACCGTTTCCCGAAGGCGCAGATGGCGCGCATCGGCCAGCATTTCGATTTGATGGATGCGGCGGGGAAGAAGCCGAACGAGACGTTTTCGGCGGACGAACTGGCTTCGGTCCGCGCCACCATCGCGGCCGGCGGCAGCAAGTTCGGCGCCGACGTCATGGACATGCTGCCGAAGCTCGGGGCGATCGTCTGCTACGGCACCGGTTATGACGGCGTCGACCTGAAGGCGGCGGCCGCGCGCAAAATCGCGGTTGGGCACAGCCCGGGCGCGAACGCGTCGTCGGTGGCCGATATCGCGCTGACCTGACGCTCGCAAGCGTGCGGCGGCTCGTTGTCGCGGATGGCTACATTCGCGAGGGCAGCTGGGCCGCGATGAAGCCATCGCCGCTGATGCGGGCGCAGCAGGGCATGCGCGGCCGCAAGGTCGGCGTCTATGGTCTCGGCGAGATCGGCCGCAAGATCGCCGCGCGCGTCGCGGCCTTCGAGTCCGAGGTCGGCTATTTCAGCCGCAGCAAGCGCGACGTGCCGTATCAGTATTTCCCGACGCTCGAAGCGCTCGCCGACTGGTGCAGCGTGCTCATCGTCGCGGTGCGCGCAGGCCCGGAAACCAATGGCGTGGTCAATGCCGACATCCTCCGCCGGCTCGGCGAGGACGGCCATGTCGTCAACATCGCCCGCGGCTCGGTCATCGATCAGCCGGCGCTGATCCAGGCGCTGATCAGACAAGATCATCGCCGGCGCCGGCCTCGACGTTTACGCCAAGGAGCCGCACGCGCCGGATGCCCTGACCGCGCTCCCCAATGTGGTGCTGACCCCCCATACCGGCGGGCACACCCTTGAGTTGCACGTGGCGATGCAGGACTGCGTGATGGCGAACCTCGCCGCCTTCTTTGCCGGCAAGCCGCTGGCCTACCCGATTCCGGCCTAAATCCAGGGGATTTCGACCGAATTCGGGGCGACCGGCCGCGTCAAACTGGTCTGAAAATTGCTCTTGGCAAGGTGGGCCGGACCAGCTAAAGAGCGCGCCTCCGGGCGTGCTGGCCGATTGCTGGCATGTCCGTGTGCGCACTCCAAAACCAGAGATGACGGGAGTTCATTCCTTTCCGAGGACATCCACAAGGATTGCTCGAAAAGGAAGGAAAGCCGTCACTTTTGAATGGATTGCGGGCAGGGGTCTTTCGGCTCGCCGATGACCTCGGGATCCTGTCCGAGACTGCAGGCGCTCTGCGAGGAAACAAGTTTCCTCAAAGGCTTAATCGCATGGCCTGCATAGACGGGTGAAGACCGGATTTCGCTTCGCGCCGGCTCGAAAGAGCGGCGGGAAGCTTGTTTGGTTCGAACCTCGACACCCCGTGTGGCCCACAAGGCGATGCGGGAGGGCAGGCTTCTAATTGTCGTCGTGCCCGGCGTGTCCTTGGGACTGAGAGTCCAGAGGTCAGGTTTTGGGCGGGACGATGGGTGCAACCCGGCGGTCCCGCTTCTCGCGTCGACCGCCAACCGGAGAGAGCTTGCTGTGGAACGAGCGGCAAAAAAAGAGGCGGTCGAGGAGCTCAACGCGGTCTTCAAGACCACGAGCGTCGCGATCGTTGCTCATTATTCCGGCCTCACCGTGGCCCAGATGCAGAAGCTGCGCATGCAGATGAAGCAGGCGGGCGCCTCGGTGAAGGTCTCGAAGAACCGTCTCGCCAAAATTGCTCTTGAAGGCACTGACGTCGCTTCCATCGGCTCCCTGCTGAAGGGGCCGACCGTGATCGCAACTTCCAACGATCCGGTCGCGGCGCCAAAGGTTGCCGTCGATTTCGCCAAGGCGAACGAGAAGTTCGTCATCCTCGGCGGCTCGATGGGGAAAACCGTCCTGAATGTCGACAGCGTCAAGGCGCTTGCCTCGCTGCCGTCGCTCGACGAACTGCGCGCCAAGATTGTCGGCCTCATCGTGGCGCCGGCAACCAAGCTCGCCCAGCTCGCGAACGCGCCCGCGGCCAAGCTCGCGCGCGTCATTCAGGCTCATGCCTCAAAGGGCGAAGCGGCCTGACGCCCTTCGCAAAACTCAAACCCTGGTTCGAACCAAACGTCTTAAGGAAACAGATCAATGGCTGACTTGCAGAAAATCGTCGACGACCTCTCGAGCCTCACCGTGCTCGAAGCCGCCGAACTCGCAAAGCTCCTCGAAGAGAAGTGGGGCGTCTCGGCCGCGGCTGCGGTCGCGGTTGCCGGCCCGGCCGGCGGCGGTGCTGCTGCCGCTCCGGTGGAAGAGAAGACCGAGTTCACGGTCGTGCTCGCCGCTGCCGGCGACAAGAAGATCGAGGTCATCAAGGAAGTCCGCGCCATCACCGGTCTCGGGCTGAAGGAAGCCAAGGACCTCGTCGAAGGCGCGCCGAAGCCGGTCAAGGAAGGCGTCAACAAGGACGAGGCCGAAAAGATCAAGGCGCAGCTCGAGAAGGCTGGCGCGAAGGTGGAACTGAAGTAAGCGGAGCTTGCTTCAATTCCATCCCCGGACAAGCGAAGCGCGATCCGGGGATCTGGCGGCCAAAGACGTGGATGGCCGGGTCAAGCCCGGCCATGACGAGAAGCGGGCCTGCAAAAGGGATGCCCGGATGCAGGCCAAACACGAAAAAGTGTGGGGATTCGGTGGTTTACCCCTCGAATCTCCATGATTGTTACCCCATATCGGGGCGGCAGCACGAAAGCACGACGGGCGTTGGAGAGGCGGGTATTCCTGCGCAAGTCGTTGGGAGACAGGCAATTTCGGGCTTTTGCAAGCCGCAATGAGATGATTCTGACGGGTGGAGCGATGAGGTCGCCCCGCGCGTCGTTTTGCGTTTTGAAGGTCTGAAGAACAAAGTCAGGACCAAACGGCCCTGAACTCGGTCTTCCGGCTCTCGAAATGGATCGAAATTCAACCCGGGGACGGCGACAGCCGCGCCTCGGAGGTGTCGCCCCGCAAGAGGGCGACGATAACGAGAGGCCACGATGGCGCAGCAGACATTCACCGGTCGCAAACGCGTTCGCAAGTTCTTCGGACACATCAAGGAAGTCGCGGAAATGCCGAACCTCATCGAGGTTCAGAAGGCGTCCTACGACCAGTTCCTGATGGTCGCCGAGCCGCCGGGCGGCCGTCTCGACGAAGGCCTGCAGGCCGTGTTCCGTTCGGTGTTCCCGATCTCGGACTTCTCCGGCACCTCGATGCTGGAATTCGTCCGCTACGAATTCGAGCCGCCGAAATACGACGTCGACGAGTGCCGCCAGCGCGGCATGACCTTCGCTGCGCCCTTGAAGGTGACGCTGCGCCTCATCGTGTTCGATATCGACGAGGAGACCGGCGCCAAGTCGGTCAAGGACATCAAGGAGCAGGACGTCTACATGGGCGACATCCCGCTCATGACCATGAACGGCACCTTCATCGTCAACGGCACCGAGCGCGTCATCGTCTCCCAGATGCACCGCTCGCCCGGCGTGTTCTTCGACCACGACAAGGGCAAGACCCACTCGTCGGGCAAGCTGCTGTTCGCCGCGCGCGTGATTCCCTATCGCGGGTCCTGGCTCGACATCGAGTTCGACGCCAAGGACATCGTGTTCGCGCGCATCGACCGCCGCCGCAAGATTCCCGTGACCTCGCTGATGTTCGCGCTCGGGCTCGACGGCGAGCAGATCCTGTCGACCTTCTACAAGAAGATCATGCTACAAGCGCGCCAAGGAAGGCTGGCGCGTGCCGTTCGACGCCAACCGCTTCCGCGGCTACTCGACGGTCAACGACCTGATCGACGCCGATTCCGGCAAGGTCGTGCTCGAAGCCGGCAAGAAGCTCACCGTGCGCTCGGCCCGCCAGCTCCAGGAGAAGGGGCTGAAGGCGTTGCGCATGTCGGATGAGGAGTTGGTCGGCAACTACGTCGCCGAAGACCTCGTCAATCCGAAGACCGGCGAGATCCACGCCGAAGCCGGCGAGGAGATCACCGACAAGCTGATGAAGCTGCTCAACGAGCAGGGCTACAAGGAGTTGCCGCTGCTCGACATCGACCACGTCAATGTCGGCGGCTACATCCGCAACACGCTGCATGCCGACAAGAACATGACGCGTGAGGACGCGCTGTTCGACATCTACCGCGTGATGCGTCCGGGCGAGCCGCCGACGCTCGACTCGGCGCAGGCCATGTTCCAGTCGCTGTTCTTCGACTCCGAGCGCTACGACCTGTCCGCGGTCGGCCGCGTCAAGATGAACATGCGCCTCGAGCTCGATGCGCCCGACACCCACCGCACGCTGCGCAAGGAAGACATCCTCGCCGTCATCAAGACGCTGGTCGATCTGCGCGACGGCAAGGGCGAGATCGACGACATCGACCATCTCGGCAACCGCCGGGTGCGCTCGGTCGGCGAGCTCATGGAGAACCAGTACCGCATCGGTCTGCTTGCGCATGGAGCGCGCGATCAAGGAGCGCATGTCGAGCGTCGATATCGACACCGTCATGCCGCAGGACCTGATCAACGCGAAACCTGCCGCCGCCGCCGTGCGCGAATTCTTCGGCTCCTCGCAGCTGTCGCAGTTCATGGACCAGACCAACCCGCTGTCGGAGATCACCCACAAGCGGCGCCTGTCGGCGCTTGGCCCGGGCGGTCTGACCCGCGAGCGCGCCGGCTTCGAGGTGCGCGACGTGCACCCGACGCATTACGGCCGCATCTGCCCGATCGAGACGCCGGAAGGTCCGAACATCGGCCTGATCAACTCGCTCGCGACGTTCGCGCGCGTCAACAAGTACGGCTTCGTCGAGACGCCCTATCGCAAGGTGAAGGACGGCCGCGTCACCGACGAGGTGGTCTATCTCTCCGCGATGGAGGAGGGCCGCTACCGCGTGGCGCAGGCCAACGTGCCGCTCGATAACCGCGGCCGCTTCACCGAAGACCTGGTGGTCTGCCGTCACGCCGGCGAAGTGCTGCCGGTGACGCCGGACAAGGTCGACTTCATGGACGTGTCGCCGAAGCAGCTGGTTTCGGTCGCCGCGGCCCTGATTCCGTTCCTCGAGAACGACGACGCCAACCGCGCGCTGATGGGCTCGAACATGCAGCGCCAGGCGGTGCCGCTGGTTCGCGCCGAGGCGCCGTTCGTCGGCACCGGCATGGAAGGCGTGGTCGCCCGCGACTCCGGTGCCGCGATCGCCGCCCGCCGCTCCGGCGTGATCGACCAGATCGACGCCACCCGCGTCGTGATCCGCGCCACCGAAGATCTCGATCCGACCAAGTCGGGCGTCGATATCTACCGGCTGATGAAGTACCAGCGCTCCAACCAGTCGACCTGCATCAACCAGCGTCCGCTGGTGAAGGTCGGCGACAGCGTCAGGAAGGGCGACATCATCGCCGACGGTCCGTCGACCGATCTCGGCGAGCTCGCGCTCGGCCGCAACGTGCTGGTCGCGTTCATGCCGTGGAACGGCTACAACTTCGAGGACTCGATCCTGCTCTCCGAGCGGATCGTGAAGGACGACGTGTTCACGTCGATCCATATCGAAGAGT
Source organism: uncultured Alphaproteobacteria bacterium (assembly GCA_963696845.1). Lineage (GTDB taxonomy): Bacteria > Pseudomonadota > Alphaproteobacteria > Rhizobiales > Xanthobacteraceae > Bradyrhizobium. The sequence goes on along the minus strand of CAVOLR010000015.1, from coordinate 4,086 downwards.
TCGAGGTGATGGCCCGCGACACCAAGCTGGGCCCTGAGGAAATCACCCGCGACATTCCGAACGTCTCGGAAGAAGCGCTGAAGAACCTCGACGAAGCCGGCATCGTCTATATCGGCGCGGAAGTCCGCGCCGGCGACATCCTGGTCGGCAAGATCACGCCGAAGGGCGAAAGCCCGATGACGCCGGAAGAGAAGCTGCTCCGCGCCATCTTCGGCGAGAAGGCCTCCGACGTCCGCGATACGTCGCTGCGCGTGCCTCCGGGCGTGCAGGGCACCATCGTGGAAGTCCGCGTGTTCAACCGCCACGGCGTCGACAAGGACGAGCGTGCGCTGGCGATCGAGCGGGAAGAGATCGAGCGTCTCGCCAAGGACCGCGACGACGAGCAGGCGATCCTCGACCGCAACGTCTACAGCCGTCTCGCCGAGCTCCTGGAGAACCGCCAGGGCATCGCGGGTCCGAAGGGCTTCAAGAAGGACACCAAGATCACGCGCGCGGTGCTCGAAGAGTATCCGAAGTCGCAGTGGTGGCTGTTCGCCTCGCCGAACGACAAGCTGATGGCCGAGATCGAGGCCATGCGCAAGCAGTACGACGAGTCGAAGAAGGGCCTCGAGCAGCGCTTCCTCGACAAGGTCGAGAAGCTGCAGCGCGGCGACGAGCTGCCGCCCGGCGTGATGAAGATGGTCAAGGTCTTCGTCGCGGTGAAGCGCAAGATCCAGCCCGGCGACAAGATGGCCGGCCGCCACGGCAACAAGGGCGTGGTGTCGAAGATCGTGCCGATCGAGGACATGCCGTTCCTCGAGGACGGCACGCATGCCGACATCGTGCTCAATCCGCTCGGCGTGCCCTGCCGCATGAACGTCGGCCAGATCCTGGAGACGCATCTCGGTTGGGCCTGCGCCGGCCTCGGCAAGCGCATCGGCCAGACGGTCGATGCCTATCTCGCCGGTGCGGCAAAGGACACCAAGCCGCTGAAGGAGACGCTGAAGAAGATCTACGGCGACGACGAGACCATCAAGTCGCTCAACGACAACGAGCTGATCGAGCTCGGCGCGCAATCTGAGCCACGGCGTGCCGATTGCGACGCCGGTGTTCGACGGCGCCAAGGAAGCCGACATCGAGGAGATGTTGAAGGCGGCGGGCCTCGACGCATCCGGCCAGTCGACCGTCTATGACGGCCGCACCGGCGATGCGTTCGATCGCAAGGTCACCGTCGGCTACATCTACATGCTGAAGCTGCACCATCTGGTCGACGACAAGATCCATGCGCGTTCGATCGGTCCGTACTCGCTCGTCACCCAGCAGCCGCTGGGCGGCAAGGCGCAGTTCGGCGGCCAGCGCTTCGGCGAAATGGAGGTGTGGGCGCTCGAGGCTTACGGCGCGGCCTACACGCTGCAGGAAATGCTGACGGTGAAGTCCGACGACGTCGCCGGCCGCACCAAGGTGTACGAGGCGATCGTGCGCGGCGACGACACGTTCGAGGCCGGTATCCCCGAGTCCTTCAACGTGCTGGTCAAGGAAATGCGCTCGCTCGGCCTCAACGTCGACCTGCACAATTCCAAGGTGGGCCAGGGGCCGACCTCGGAGGCGGCCGAGTAACGACGATGTTCGAGTGCCCGGCCGCTTGCCGGCCGGGCATCGCGTCCTGTCCCGATGGTGGAGGGCAGGGCGCTGCGTAAAGAAGATTTTCGAATTTGCTGCCGGTGACGACCGGCACGCGAGGAGAAGACGATGAACCAAGAAATTATGAATTTTTTCAATCCGACGACGCCGGCTCAGGTCTTCGACCAGATCCGGATCTCGATCGCGTCTCCCGAGAAGATTCTGTCCTGGTCCTACGGCGAGATCAAGAAGCCGGAGACCATCAACTACCGTACCTTCAAGCCCGAGCGCGACGGCCTGTTCTGCGCGCGCATCTTCGGGCCGATCAAGGACTACGAGTGCCTGTGCGGCAAGTACAAGCGGATGAAGTACAAGGGCATCATCTGCGAGAAGTGCTCGGTCGAGGTCACGCTGTCGCGCGTCCGGCGCGAGCGCATGGGCCATATCGAGCTCGCCGCGCCCGTCGCCCACATCTGGTTCCTGAAGTCGCTGCCGTCGCGCATCGGCCTGTTGCTCGACATGACGCTGAAGGATCTCGAGCGCATCCTGTACTTCGAATACTACGTCGTGCTGGAGCCGGGCCTGACCTCGCTGAAGGACCGTCAGCTGCTGTCGGAAGACGAGTACCTGAAGGCGCAGGACGAATTCGGCCAGGATTCCTTCACCGCCATGATCGGCGCCGAGGCGATCCGCGAGCTGCTCAAGGGCCTCGACCTCGAGAAGCTCGAGGTGACGCTGCGCGCCGAGATGGCGGACACCGATTCCGACATCAAGCACAAGAAGCTCGCCAAGCGCCTGAAGATCGTCGAGGCCTTCCGCAATTCCGGCAACAAGCCGGAATGGATGATCCTCACCGTCGTGCCGGTGATCCCGCCGGACCTGCGTCCGCTGGTGCCGCTCGACGGCGGCCGCTTTGCGACGTCCGATCTCAACGACCTCTATCGCCGCGTCATCAACCGCAACAACCGCCTGAAGCGGCTGATGGAGCTGCGCGCGCCCGACATCATCATCCGCAACGAAAAGCGCATGCTGCAGGAGGCCGTCGACGCGCTGTTCGACAACGGCCGCCGCGGCCGCGTCATCACCGGCGCCAACAAGCGTCCGCTGAAGTCGCTCGCCGACATGCTGAAGGGCAAGCAGGGCCGCTTCCGCCAGAACCTGCTCGGCAAGCGCGTCGACTATTCCGGCCGTTCGGTGATCGTGGTCGGTCCCGAGCTGCGCCTGCATCAGTGCGGCCTGCCGAAGAAGATGGCGCTCGAGCTGTTCAAGCCGTTCATCTATTCGCGGCTCGACGCCAAGGGCCTGTCCACCACGGTGAAGCAGGCCAAGAAGCTGGTCGAGAAGGAGCGGCCCGAGGTCTGGGACATCCTGGACGAGGTGATCCGCGAGCATCCGGTGCTGCTCAACCGCGCGCCGACCCTGCATCGCCTCGGCATCCAGGCGTTCGAGCCCGTGCTGATCGAGGGCAAGGCGATCCAGCTGCACCCGCTGGTCTGCGCCGCCTTCAACGCCGACTTCGACGGCGACCAGATGGCCGTGCACGTTCCGCTGTCGCTGGAAGCGCAGCTGGAAGCGCGCGTCCTGATGATGTCGACCAACAACATCCTGCATCCCGCGAACGGCCAGCCGATCATCGTGCCGTCGCAGGACATCGTGCTCGGCCTCTATTACGTGTCGATCATGCGCGAAGGCCTGCCCGGCGAGGGCAAGATCTTCGGCGACATGGCCGAGCTCGAGCACGCGCTGCACTCCAAGGTCATCCACCTCCACAGCAAGATCAGGTATCGCTGGGAGGGCATCGACGAGACCGGCAAGCAGGCCAGGCGCTGGATCGAGACCACCGCCGGCCGCGTCATGCTCGGCAATCTGCTGCCGAAGTCGCCGAGGATTTCCTACGACATCATCAACAAGCTGATGACCAAGCGCGAGATCTCGAGCGTCATCGACCAGGTCTATCGCCACTGCGGCCAGAAGGAGACGGTGATCTTCTGCGACCGCATCATGGCGCTCGGCTTCTACAATGCGTTCAAGGCCGGCATCTCGTTCGGCAAGGACGACATGGTCGTGCCGCACGCCAAGTGGAAGATCGTCGACTCCACGCGCGCGCTCGCCAAGGATTTCGAGCAGCAGTACAACGACGGCCTGATCACCCATGGCGAGAAGTACAACAAGGTCGTCGACGCCTGGTCGAAGGCGACCGAAGAAATCGCCAAGGAGATGATGAAGGAAATCTCCTCGACCAAGAAGAACGCCAAGGGCGCGGATGCCGACATCAACTCGATCTACATGATGGCGCATTCGGGTGCGCGCGGCTCGCCGGCGCAGATGCGTCAGCTCGCCGGCATGCGCGGCCTGATGGCCAAGCCCTCGGGCGAGATCATCGAGACGCCGATCATCTCCAACTTCAAGGAGGGTCTGACGGTTCTCGAATACTTCAACTCGACCCACGGCGCCCGCAAGGGCCTCGCGGACACCGCGTTGAAGACC
>CAVOLR010000014.1:0-306718 GCA_963696845.1 uncultured Alphaproteobacteria bacterium | reverse complement strand
GTGGGCGGTGAGAGGATCGAACTCCCGACCAATGGTGTGTAAAACCAGTGCTCTACCGCTGAGCTAACCGCCCGGTTTGCGCTGTTTAGCCTCGCCGGAGCGAACGACGCAAGCTCGGAAGGGCTCACTCAGTCGCCTTGCCCGGCAAACCCTGGAGATCATTGATCCAGGGCGCCGCCGAGCGGCACCAGATTTGCCGCACGGGCTTGATCTCCCCGCGCTGGCGGATGCTGCCCCAGCGAATCCCGAAATCGTCCGCCCCGCCCTCGCCGCTCGTGAACAGCGGCGAGCCGCACGCGGGACAGAAATGCTGATTGCGGATGCGGCCGTTGTCGCCGCGCTTGCCGTAAATTTTCGGCGCCGCGCCGGTCAGGCGAACGTCGCTTGCGGAACAGATCACCGTCACGCGGTACGGCGAACCCGTCAGCGACTGGCAATCGGTGCAGTGACAGATCGACATCTTCGCCGGATCGATCTCGGCCTCGTAGGTCACGCGCCCGCAATGGCATTGCCCGTCGATGTGCATCGTCTCGACTCCGAAAACAAAAACGGCGCCCGAAGGCGCCGTTCTATCATTCTTGCAGCGGTCTTGCTCAGTGCGCGGTCAGCCCGCCCGACGCCTCATCGCCGTCGGGCTTGACCGGGACTTTGGTGTCCTCTTCCCAGACGATCGGCACCGGCGTGCGCACCAGCGCTCGCGAGACGACGTCGTCGAGGCGAGCCACCGGGATGATGTCCATGCCGCCCTTGATCGCATCGGAAATCTCCGTGAGATCCTTGGCGTTGTCCTCGGGGATCAGCACCGTCTTGATGCCGCCGCGGGCGGCGGCCAGCAGCTTCTCCTTCAGGCCGCCGATCGGCAGCACGCGGCCGCGCAGCGTGATCTCGCCGGTCATGGCGACGTCGTGGCGAACCGGAATCCCGGTCATCACCGAGATGATCGCGGTCGCCATCGCAACACCGGCCGACGGACCGTCCTTCGGGGTCGCGCCCTCCGGCACGTGGACGTGGATGTCGCGCCGGTCGAACATCGGCGGCTCGATGCCGTAGACGATCGCCCGCGAGCGGACATAGGACGCCGCCGCCGAGATCGATTCCTTCATGACGTCGCGCAGATTGCCCGTCACCGTCATCTTGCCCTTGCCGGGCATCATGACGCCTTCGATGGTGAGCAACTCGCCGCCGACATCGGTCCAGGCAAGGCCCGTGACGATGCCGATCTGGTCGTCGGTCTCGATCTCGCCGAAGCGGAATTTCGGCACGCCGAGATATTCCTCGACCGCGGCTTCCGTGATCTTCACCGACTTCTTCTTGGACATCATGAGGTCCTTCACCGCCTTGCGGGCGAGTGTGGAGAGCTCACGCTCCAGGTTGCGCACGCCCGCCTCGCGGGTGTAGCGGCGGACCAGCAGCAACAGCGCGGCGTCGTCGATCGACCATTCCTTGGAATCCAGCCCGTGCTTGGTGAGCGCGTTCGGGATCAGGTGCTTGCGCGCGATCTCGACCTTCTCGTTCTCGGTGTAGCCGGCGATCCGGATGATCTCCATGCGGTCCATCAAGGGTCCGGGAATATTCAGCGTATTCGCGGTGGTGATGAACATCACGTTGGAGAGATCGTAGTCGACCTCGAGATAGTGGTCGTTGAAGGTCGAGTTCTGCTCGGGGTCGAGCACCTCGAGCAGCGCCGAGGACGGATCGCCGCGGAAATCGGCGCCCATCTTGTCGACCTCGTCCAGCAGGAACAGCGGGTTCGAGGTCTTCGCCTTGCGCATCGACTGGATGATCTTGCCGGGCATCGAGCCGATATAGGTGCGGCGGTGACCGCGGATCTCGGCCTCGTCGCGCACGCCGCCGAGCGAGACGCGCACGAACTCGCGCCCCGTCGCCTTCGCGATCGACTTGCCGAGCGAGGTCTTGCCGACGCCGGGAGGCCCGACCAGGCACAGGATCGGCCCGGTCAGCTTGTTGGCGCGCGACTGCACGGCGAGATATTCGACGATGCGGTCCTTGACCTTCTCCAGCCCGTAGTGGTCGTTGTCGAGGATGGTCTGCGCGGCCACCAGATCCTTCTTGACCTTGGACTTCTTGTTCCACGGGATCGACAGCAGCCAGTCGAGATAGTTGCGCACGACGGTCGCTTCCGCCGACATCGGCGACATCTGGCGCAGCTTCTTCAACTCGTGCTGCGCCTTCTCGCGCGCTTCCTTGGAGAGCTTGGTCTTGGCGATCTTCTCCTCGAGATCGGCGAGCTCGTCGCGGCCGTCCTCGTCGCCGAGCTCCTTCTGGATCGCCTTCATCTGCTCGTTGAGATAATACTCGCGCTGGGTCTTCTCCATCTGGCGCTTGACGCGCGAGCGGATGCGCTTCTCGACCTGCAGCACCGAGATTTCGCTCTCCATCAGGCCGAGCACCTTCTCGAGCCGCTGCGGAACCGACAGCGTCTCCAGGATGCCTTGCCGATCGGCGATCTTGACGGCGAGATGCGAGGCGACGGCGTCGCCGAGCTTGGCGAAGTCGGTGATGCCCTGCACCACGCCGACGACCTCGGCCGAGATCTTCTTGTTCAGCTTCACATAGCTTTCGAAATCGGACACCACCGAACGCGCCAGCGCTTCCGCCTCGACGGATTTCGCATCGGCATCGGCGAGCGCGACTGCGGTCGCTTCATAATATTCGGTGCGGTCGGAATATTTCTCGACCTTCGCGCGCTCCAGGCCCTCGACCAGCACCTTCACGGTGCCGTCGGGCAGTTTCAGGAGCTGCAGGACGCTCGCAAGCGTGCCGGTCTCGTAGATCGCCTCGGGCGACGGATCGTCATCGGACGCATTCTTCTGCGTGGCGAGCAGCACCAGCGCGTCGTTCTTCATCACCTCTTCGAGGGCGCGGATCGATTTCTCGCGGCCGACGAACAGCGGCACGATGTTGTGCGGGAAGACGACGATGTCGCGCAGCGGCAGGACGGGATAGGAGTGGCTTTCGCCATGGACGATGGTTGGCCGGGGTTTTGGGGTAGTCATGGCCTGTTCCTTTTGTTGTGCCCCCTTGCACGCGGCCCGCCCGATGCGCGACCACCACAAGGTGCCGAATTGGGGTTGCAGGGCCGATTAGAGCCTGCTTCCCCGGGTCTTTTTGACGGCGGCGAATTTTTGCTGAAGACTTCCCGCGCCGACTGCATTAGGTGGCTATCGGGTAGGGGGTGTCAAGTCCGGGAAATGCCCGTCAAATCGGGCTAAATATGTGGTGCGGCTGAAGAAAAACGGCCCGCGGGAACGCCCCGCCGGCCGCGTTTTCCTCTCAAGCTTGCGAGCGCGATCAGGCGCTTGCGCTGGTTTCCACAGCGCGATCGGAACGATCGGCGTAGATGTAGAGCGGACGCGCCGTGCCTTCGACCACCTCGCGCGAAATCACAACTTCTTCGACGCCTTCCAGGCCCGGCAGGTCGAACATGGTCTCGAGCAGGATGCTCTCCAGGATCGAACGCAGTCCGCGCGCGCCGGTCTTGCGCTCGATCGCCCTGCGGGCGACCGCGCCAAGCGCCTCGTCGGCGAAGGTGAGCTCGATGTTCTCCATCTCGAACAGCCGCTGATACTGCTTGACCAGCGCGTTCTTGGGATCGGTGAGGATCTTCTTCAGCGAAGCCTCGTCGAGGTCTTCCAGCGTGGCGACCACGGGCAGACGGCCGACGAATTCCGGGATCAGGCCGTACTTCAGCAAGTCCTCAGGCTCGACGTGACGGAAGATTTCGCCGGTGCGGCGATCTTCCGGCGCCAGCACCTGCGCGCCGAAGCCGATCGAGGTGGAACGCCCTCGCGCGGAAATGATCTTCTCGAGGCCCGAGAACGCGCCGCCGCAGATGAACAGGATGTTGGTGGTGTCGACCTGCAGAAATTCCTGCTGCGGATGCTTGCGGCCGCCCTGCGGCGGCACGGAAGCAACCGTGCCTTCCATGATCTTGAGCAGCGCCTGCTGCACGCCCTCGCCCGACACGTCGCGGGTGATCGAGGGATTGTCGGACTTGCGGCTGATCTTGTCGATCTCGTCGATATAGACGATGCCGCGCTGCGCGCGCTCGACATTGTAGTCGGCGGCCTGCAGCAGCTTCAGGATGATGTTCTCGACGTCCTCGCCGACGTAGCCGGCTTCGGTCAGCGTCGTCGCGTCCGCCATGGTGAAGGGCACGTCGAGGATGCGCGCCAGCGTCTGCGCCAGCAGCGTCTTGCCGGAGCCGGTCGGACCGATCAGCAGGATGTTGGACTTCGCAAGCTCGACGTCGTTGTGCTTGGTCTGGTGATTGAGCCGCTTGTAGTGATTGTGCACGGCGACCGAGAGCACCTTCTTGGCGTGGCTCTGGCCGATCACGTAGTCGTCGAGGACCTTGCAGATTTCCTTCGGAGTCGGAATCCCGTCGCGCGACTTGACCAGCGAGGATTTGTTCTCCTCGCGGATGATGTCCATGCAGAGTTCGACGCATTCGTCGCAGATGAAGACGGTGGGGCCCGCGATCAGCTTGCGGACTTCGTGCTGGCTCTTGCCGCAGAACGAGCAATACAGCGTGTTCTTGGAGTCGCTCGTGCCGACCTTACTCATTCATGTCTCCGTCCGACTTCGCTCAATCGCTCCATTTCGGTATTACCGCCATGGATTTGAATAGATAGAGCAAATTCCGTACCAATAAAGACCCTACGCCAGACATGCCGTGCGAATCACGACTTTGATCGAATCTCCGGCGATCATATCCGATCGCTCACAGCCAACCATGCTGACACCCGACTATCAAGAATTCGCTAACCGTGCCGGGCGCCGAACAGCGTGACAATACCGTGATTTGCGGCCTTCGCACGTGCCGTATTTGGCGAAATCCCGCAAGCGTTGCGCCTTTGCCACGCCGCAAAACGGCACGAAAGCGGAACTTTCGGGTTGGTTCGAGGAATAAACGCGATTCCGGCGGCAAGGTTACCGCTGGAATCGCCGAAATCCCGTATTTTGCCGGTGTGACGGCCTAAGCCGCCTTCGCCGATGCGGGATCTTCGGGGCGCTTGTCGATGACCTTGTCGACGAGGCCGAAGGCCTTCGCGTCGTCGGCGGTGAGGAACTTGTCGCGCTCCAGCGCATCCTCGATCGCCTTGTAGGTCTGGCCGGTGTGCTTGACGTAAATTTCGTTGAGCCGCTTCTTGAGATTCAGGATTTCCTGGGCGTGCAGCATGATGTCGGTGGCCTGGCCCTGGAAGCCGCCGGAGGGCTGGTGCACCATGATCCGCGAATTCGGCAGCGTGAAGCGCATGTCCTTTTCGCCGGCGGCGAGCAGCAACGAACCCATCGAGGCCGCCTGCCCCGTGCACAGCGTGGAGACCGGCGGGCGGATGAACTGCATGGTGTCGTAGATCGCAAGGCCCGACGTCACCACGCCGCCCGGCGAGTTGATGTACATCGAGATTTCCTTCTTGGGATTCTCCGCTTCCAGGAACAGCAGCTGCGCGACAACCAGGGTCGACATGCCGTCCTCGACCGGACCGGTGAGGAAGATGATGCGCTCCTTGAGCATGCGCGAGAAGATGTCGTAGGCGCGCTCACCGCGGTTGGTCTGCTCGACCACCATCGGCACGAGGTTCATGTAGGTTTCAACGGGATCGCGCATGGAGCACCCAGGAGTTGGAAGGCGAGATAGAGGCCGCACTGAGATATGGACCAAATCGCCGGCGACAAGATGGCGTGGAAGCCGACGAGACACGGCACTTGAACCGATTCGGCTAAAACCGCCTAGCTGCGCAAGGCGGGTTCAGCCCTTCATCATGAATCGCCGAGCGAAGGCGCGAAGCGCTCAAGCCGCGGTCTTTTCCGCGTCCTCGTCCCGGAACAGGTCTTCGCGGGACACCTTCTTCTCGGTGACGTTGGCGAGCTCGAGAATGAAGTCGACCACCTTGTCCTCGAAGATCGGTGCACGAAGCTGGGCCAGCGCCTGGGCATTGTTGCGATAAAAATCCCAGACTTCCTTCTCGCGGCCGGGCATCTGGCGCGCCCGCTCGATCACCGCGCGGCTGACCTCGTCGTCGGTCACCGTGATCTTGTTCTTCTCGCCGATCTCCGACAGCACGAGGCCGAGGCGGACGCGGCGATCCGCGATCTTGTGGTACTCTTCCTTCGAGGCCTCTTCGGTGGTGTTCTCGTCGGCAAAGGTCTTGCCGCTCGAGTCCATCTCGGCCTTGATCGAGTCCCACATCAGCCTGAACTCTTCCTCGATCAGGGTCGGCGGCGCCTCGAACTGATGGGCCTCGTCGAGCTTGTCGAGCAGCGCCCGCTTGACCTTCTGGCGCGTCGCGCCGGTGAACTCGGCCGCGAGACGCTCGCGCGCGGCGTCCTTCAGCTTGTCCAGCGATTCCATGCCGAGCGACTTGGCGAACTCGTCATTGATCTCGGTCTTCTGCGGCGCTTCGATCGCGGTCGCCGTGGTCTCGAACTCGGCCGGCTGGCCGGCGAGCTTCTCGCTCATGTAGTTCTTGGGAAACGCCACCTTCAGCGTGCGGGTCTCGCCGGCGCCGATCCCGATCAACTGCTCCTCGAAGCCCGGGATGAACTGGCCGGTGCCGATCACGACCTGGATGCCCTCGCCGGTGCCGCCCTCGAAGACCTCGCCATTGATGCGGCCGGTGAAATTGATGGTGACGCGATCGCCGGACTCGGCCTTGGCGCCGTTGCCCTCGCCTTGGCCCTTGGCTGCGTAGCTGCGATTGGCGTCGGCGATGCGGCCGATCGCTTCATTGATTTCGGTGTCGGTGATCTCGGCGACCGGCTTCTCCAGCGAAAAACCCTTGAAGTCGGCGAGCTTGATCTGCGGCACCACCTCGATCGCAACGGTATAGGTGAGGTCGGACTTGCCGGAGAGCAGTTCCTCGACCTCGTTGGCTTCCGTCGGCATCGTCACCTTCGGCTCGGCCGCAAGGCGGAAGCCGCGCTCGGTGAAGAGCTGCGTGTTGGTGTCGCGGATGGTCTGGTCGATGGTCTCGGCCATGACCGAGCGGCCGTAGATCTTCTTCAGATGCGCAACCGGCACCTTGCCCGGGCGAAAGCCGTTGAGACGAACCTTGTCCTTGAGATCGACCAGCTTGGCGCCCGCCTTGGCATCGAGATCGGATGCCGGGACGTTGATCTTGAACTCGTGCTTCAATCCCTCATTGAGGGTTTCCGTAACCTGCATAATTCTCTTCCGCTTTGGTCCGGGCAGAACGCCCCGATATTGTCCTCAACTTCGCGCGGCAGAGTGCCTCGCGCCTCGAAAATCCCAGATGCAAACGCGCGAGCGCTTGGTGCGGGCGGAGGGACTCGAACCCCCACAACTTTCGTCACTGGAACCTAAATCCAGCGCGTCTACCAGTTCCGCCACGCCCGCTTTGCTGAGCATCAAGTCCGGCCGCGATGCCGCGGGCGCGGGCTTATAACATGGGGCTCCCCGTCCGCAGCAAAAAAATGGCCCATATCGGCCGCGTTGGGCAACCCGCCGCAACTGGACATCTCACCTCAAAAATGGTCCGGATCGGCTTCATGGCAAGGCACTTTTCCCTCCTCGACCGCCGCAGCGTCCTGGCTGGATTTGGGGCAACCTCCGTTCAGCCTGCTGTTGCCGGGCGGCAGCGCCGCGCAAGGACCACCGCCGGTCGCGATCCAGGCTCGCCAAGGCGCCCTCAACCTCCTCGCCGGACGCCCGGAAACACCGGTCTGGATGCTCGCCGCCCCGCGAACTGCGCTTCGCCCGCGGCGACAATTTGCAGGTCGAGTTTTCCAATGAACTGACCGTTCCCGTGGGGCTCGATTGGCGCGGGATCGACGGCGTCCCTGCCATCGAGCTGCTGGTCGGCCGCCGGCTGCTGGCGGCCGCAGGCTGGGAAAAGGTCCGGATTCCATTGCGCCACGCCGGGACCTTCCTGTGCGACATGAGCGTGTTGGCCAACCAGAACGCGCTACCGGTCCGGGGCCACCCCGTGGTGGTCACCGAAAGCGAGCCCGCTCAGCGTCGATCGCGACGAGGTGCTTCTTGGTCGAGGAATGGCGCTTGCGGGCAGACGGAACGGCGGCCGTGCCCGGCGCGGACGCGAACGAAACCACGGTTGTCCTATACCCTTAACGGGAAACCCTCACTAGATGTCTCAGCCCGGTCCAATGAGCGCTTGAGGCTTCGCTTCATCAACGGCAGCCGGCGCACCGTCATCGCGCTCAAACTGGAGTCCGTCGACGTCACCGTCATGGCGATCGACAGCCAGCCGGCCGAGCCTTTCCCGGCCCGCAACGGTGCGCTGGTGCTGGCGCCGGGCAGCCGGGTCGACGCCTTTGTCGATGTGACGGCGCCGCCAGGCTCGAACCTGAAAATCCTCCTGCACGAGGGCCGGCAAGCCCGGACCCTCGGCTTTATCATCGTGTCGCACGAGCCGCCCGCACGGGCGGCGCCACTACCGCCTCCTCCGCCTTTGGCGTCCAACGGGCTTCCGGCGCGGCTCGAGCTCAAGAATGCGCTGCGCGTCGATCTCGCGTTGAACGGGCCTGAGTGGACCGTGATTGAAGCCTGCCGCCTCACCACGCCGGCCTTCCGCGGCAAGGCCGGGCGCATCGTCGTGCTGGCGCTGACCAACCGCGCCGAGGTCGCAACCGTCTTCCGTCTGCATGGCCACCATTTCCGCCTGCTCGACCGCCTCGACGACGGCTGGAAGCCGTTCTGGCTCGACACGCTCGCAATCGAGCCCGGCCAGACCCAGCGCATCGCCTTTGCGGCCGAACATGCCGGGCACTGGCTGCTCGAATCCGTCGCGACCGATTGGGCCGCACCGCTCGTGCGATGGTACGCGGTCGCACAATAAAAAGAGGAAACGCACATGAGCAAGAGCACGCCCGCCATCACAAGCGTTCACGCGCGCGCGGTCGTCACACCGATGGCGCGGCCCGTGAAGAACGCGTTCGGCGTCATCGACGTCGCGCCGCTGCTCTTGATCGACGTCGCGACCGATCAGGGCATCACCGGGCATTCCTATCTGTTCGCCTACAGCAAGGTGACCTTGAGGCCGTTCGTGCATCTGGTCGAGGAGATCGGCCGCGAGCTGGTCGGCAAGCCCGTCGTTCCCGTTCGACCTGATGGCAGCGATGGATGCGAAATTCCGCCTGCTCGGATGGCAGGGGCTGGTCGGCATGGCCGTTGCCGGCCTCGACATGGCGTTCTGGGACATTCTCGGCAAAGCCGCGAACAAGCCCGTCGTCGAACTGCTCGGCGGCTCGCCGAAACCGATCAAGGCCTATGACAGCTATGGCGCGGTCGAAGCCGACACCGACGAGAAGGCGCTGCGCCGCTCGCTGGAGCAGGGTTTTCGCGGCATCAAGATCAAGGGCGGCGACGGCGATGCCGCCAACGACGAGCGGCGCGTCAAAGGCATTCGCAAGCTGATCGGCGACGACGTCGTCGCTGATGCTCGATTTCAACCAGTCGCTCGATCCCGCCGAGGCCAAGCGCCGCATCGAGCGGCTCGCGCCCTATCATCTCTCCTGGATCGAGGAGCCTGTCGCCCAGGAAAACCTGTCGGGCCATGCCGAGGTGCGCGAGAACTCACCGATCCCGATCCAGGCCGGCGAGAACTGGTGGTTTCCGCGCGGCTTTGCCGAGGCGATCGCGGCCGGCGCCAGCGATCTCATCATGCCCGATTTGATGAAGGTCGGCGGCATCACCGGCTGGCTCAATGTCGCGGGCCAAGCCGATGCGGCGTCGATCCCGATGTCGAGCCACATCCTGCCCGAGGCCAGCGCGCATGTGCTGGCGGTGACGCCGACCGCGCACTGGCTGGAAGTGCTGGACTTCGCCGGGGTCATTCTCGTCGACCCGATCAAGATCGTCGAAGGCAAGCTGACTGCGGCGCGAGGTCCCGGGTCTCGGCATCGCGTGGAACGGAACGAGAGCGCGGTCGCGAAATATACTGTGTCGGGTGCGCGCGGGCAGATCGCTCGGTTTGCACTCTTGAGAAATCTTGTCAACGTATTCGCGGTGCGGCGCTACTGGTCTTTTCGCCATGCCGTGCCACACGTCATGAGCTCGCTCAGCGCGCATACTCAGTAGGCCGGACATCGTCCGGAAGCCGCAGTCTGTTCGTTCACCTACGACAAGTGTTCGAAGACTCGTCATGAGCGGGTCTCAACAACAAACAGGCTTGTCACACCGATGCGCGAGAGCGTCCATACGCGCTCTCGTAAACTCGCTGATTTCGTACTCCAAAGTCTTCAGCTCAATACTTGTCGTCCGACGCGCCTTCAACTGGACAAAGCCAAGGCGCTGTAGGCGTCTTGATTTAGAAGCACGCCTATACGCGCTGACTCGGAATGCACGTCAACATCAATTAAGCTGCTTTCCTTCAACTCGAGACTACCGCTCTGGTCAGTTGCATTGCCTCCTGTCGCCATGAAGTTCGCATTTCCCAGCGCTTTCATAACCGCAATCGTCGTCTTCAAAGTCGGATTCCATTGGCGCTGAACGAGCGATAGAGCTGCTCACGCGAAAGTCCGGTATCCTTGGCGATCTGTGTCATTCCCTTGGCCCGTGCAACGACTCCGAGGGCATGCGCGATATAGCCTGCGTCCTCCGTCTTGAAGGCCTCCTGCATGAATACCGCAATCGCTTCGTCCGACTGCAAATCTTCCGCCGGGTCATAGGTCGTTAGCTTCTTGCTCATCTACTTGCTCCTAGCGTCGCAAGGTGCTTCGCCATCTTGACGTCCTTGGCTTGGGTGCTCATAATGCGCAGGCGCAGACGGCCGGTCTTCCTCCGGGATCGGAAAGACACGGCGTGCGGAGCAGTTGCCCGGCCCATGCGTTATTTCGACCTGGCGGCTAAGGTAGTGGGCCCTCCGGGGCGAGGCCGCTAGGCGCGCTTGCTACGCTTCGCCGTCTCGCACTGTTTGTTGCAGCCGGCATCGAGCCGCTTGCAGCGATTCCTTTATGCGGCTCGCCATGGCGTCAACCGCGGAATCCAGCGCGGCACATTAGTCCGAAAGCTCTCGTACTCCGTGCCGAATGTTTGCTTGAGCGTCGGTTCTTCGTACATCACCACAAAGACATGAAAAAAAAGCCAGAGTAGCGCGCCGTACCAGAGGAGACGCCAGTCACCAAACAAAAGGGCCTGACCAAAAATGACTGCGACGACCGCGATGTAGATCGGATTTCGCACGTAGCGATAAAGGCCAGTCACTACGAGCTTTTGTGTCGGCGCGATCGGGGCGGGCGTCCCCAGCCCCTCCAGCGCAAAACGGGCAAATGAATCCACAAGTCCGGGCACTCCGACGATGATCAATATACCGCCGAGGATGCGGGTTAGATCGACGCCGAAAAAAGCTGGCCGAAATTCCCACTGCGTGACCCACCAGGGGACGAAGCCTGCCAGCACCAACGGCGCAATGACGAAGAACAGAGCGGAGCCCAAGACGGCAATTGCTTTCGACATTGCGTGCTCCCACGACCCGACAAGAATAGCTTAGCAAATCACTTTCTGCTACGAGCATTGAACGCGGCTCCACAATTAGTTGTCCCGGCCGTCGAGTTCTCTTCACCTCGCTTCTGATCTTCAGGCTGAGTTCCGGTATGGGTCCACAAGGCGACATTCCGTGGTCGAGGCCGCGTGTCCGCTTTACCTTCGAAAGCGGACATCCTGGATCTATGAGATACGCGTTCTAGTAATCGATCCCGAACTCGTCGTAGAGTGCCGGAACACCGCGGGCAGCGTCTCCGGCAGATCTTCCGCGATCAGGCCGGGCCCGGCTTCGCGCGCGGCCTCGCCATGCATCCACACCGCCTGGCTCGCGGCGTCGAAGGCGCCAACGCCCTGCGCCAATAGCCCGGCAATCATCCCCGCCAGCACGTCGCCGGCGCCTGCGGTCGCAAGCCAGGGCGGCGCATTGGCGGCGATGGTGGCGCGGCCGTCGGGCGCGGCCACCGTCGTGTCCGGTCCCTTCAACAGCACGACCGCGCCGGAGCGCTCGGCCGCGTCGCGCACGCGCTCGAGCTTGGAGCGGCCAGGCGTCTTGTTGCAGAGATCGCTGAACAGCCGCGGAAACTCGCCCTCATGCGGCGTCAGCACGACCTGCGCATTCCTCTCCGTCTTGATCGCATCGAACAGGAGATGCGGCGCCTCGGCAAAGCTCGTCAGCGCATCGGCATCGAGCACGACATGCCGCCGTGCGGAGAGCGCGGTGTGAACGAAAGCGCGCGTGCGCTCGCCGACGCCGGCGCCGGGTCCGATCACCACCGTGTTGAAGCGCTTGTCGCCGAGCGCCTCAGCGAATTCGATCGGCGTATCGATCGCGCGCACCATCACGGCGGTCAGCGCCGTGGCGTTGACGGCAAGCGCATCGCGCGGCGAGGCCAGCGTCACCAGTCCGGCGCCGGCGCGCAACGCGCCGCGTGCGGCGAGGCGCGCCGCGCCCGTGGCGGCCATGTCGCCGGAGACCACCAGCGCATGACCGCGCGCATATTTGTGGCCGTCGATGCGCGGCACCGGAAACGATCTGCGCCAGAATTGCGGCGTGTTCTCGAAGACGCGCGGACGGATTTCGTCCAGCACGGCCGGCGGGATGCCGATGTCGGCGACGCGCACGCGCCCGCAATGGACGCGGCCCGGCAACAAGCAGATGCGCCGGCTTCTTGCGGAAGAAGGTGACGGTCTCGGTGGCGCGCACCGCCGTGCCCATGACCGCGCTCGTGGTGCCGTTGATGCCGCTCGGCAGATCGACCGCGAGCACGGCAGCGCCATTGGCATTGATCGCCTCGATCATCTCGCGCGGCTCGCCCTCGACCGGCCGGCTCAGGCCCGCGCCGAACAGCGCATCGATGATCAGCGCGGGCTTGCCGATCGCCTGCGGCGTGAACGGCAGCACCGGATATTTCCAGCCGCGCGCGGCGGACGCTGCATCGCCCTTCAGCGCGTCGCGCTCGCACATCAGGATCACGGAGACCTCGCGGCCCTGCGCGGCAAGCTCGGCCGCCGCGACAAAGCCGTCGCCGCCATTGTTGCCGGGGCCGGCAACGACGACGATCGGCCCCTCCTCGACCAGATCGGATGCGGCTTCGGCGACCGCCTGCCCCGCGCTCAGCATCAAGGCAAAGCCCGGCGTGCCGGCCGCGATCGCCAGCCGGTCGGCGCGTTCCATCTCGGCGGTGGTCAGGACTTCCATGCCCGTTCCTGTCTCGGCGAACATCGCGCGGCCATTAGCTGAACTTCGGAAACAAAGCGGTACTGGCAAGCGTAAAATTCATCGGCAGTTCCTACGCAGCCCGCGACGAATTGTGCACACGTCCCGAAGAGCGCAAATCTCGCCTCATCCTGAGGCATCGTCGCCCGGCCCACGCGCCGGCCCAAGAGATAATTGCACAACGTTTGATCTAATTGCCTATTTTGCAGGCTTCGCTATTCTAGCCGTCTTCCGCTAAAAGCCGGAGAAATAGGCGTTAAAGGCCTGACAATGCTTTGAAATCGGGGCCTGTTAACGATTTGGCACAGGCCTGCTTTTGGGAAGCTGCTTCGGATCGTCATGCCCAGGGCGAGTGAGACGACCAAGTTGCCCGTTTGCTTATGAAATGCCCGGGAGGCGCTCAGTGAAGAAAATCGAAGCCATCATCAAGCCGTTCAAGCTCGACGAGGTGAAGGAAGCGCTTCAGGAAGTGGGACTGCAAGGCATCACCGTCACCGAGGCCAAGGGCTTTGGACGGCAGAAGGGCCATGCCGAGCTCTATCGCGGCGCCGAATACATCGTCGACTTCCTGCCCAAGGTGAAGATCGAGATCGTGATCGGCGACGACCTGGTCGAGCGCGCGATCGACGCGATCCGCCGCGCCGCCCAGACCGGGCGGATCGGCGACGGCAAGATTTTCGTGTCCAATATCGAGGAGGCGATTCGCATCCGGACCGGCGAGTCCGGGCTGGACGCCATCTAACCGCGCAGACCGTAACCCGCACCGGAAGCCGAAGCGCCTGCTGAAAGTCCGATGCAAATGCCGGACTTGCCGGCACTGCATATTGTGTTGCGACCTGACCCGACGCTATTGAGCATTACCCCGCGGCCCGGCCGCGGCCGGATCACGAGGACCTTGTACCAAGAGGGGTATTCATGAAGACCGCCAAAGACGTCCTGAAGCATATGAAGGACAACGACGTGAAATACGTCGACCTGCGTTTCACCGATCCGCGCGGCAAGTGGCAGCACGTGACGTTCGATGCGGGCATGATCGAGGAAGATACCTTCTCCGAAGGCTTGATGTTCGACGGGTCCTCGATCGCCGGCTGGAAGGCGATCAACGAGTCCGACATGTGCCTGATGCCCGATCCGGTCACCGCGACCATCGACCCCTTCTTCGCCGAGACCACCCTGATCCTGGTCTGCGACGTGCTCGAGCCGACCACCGGCGAGCCCTACAACCGCGATCCGCGCGGCATCGCCAAGAAGGCGGAAGCCATGGTCAAGTCGTCGGGCGTCGGCGACACCGTGTATCTTCGGCCCCGAGGCCGAGTTCTTCGTGTTCGACGACGTGCGCTACTCGGCCGACCCCTACAACACCGGCTTCAAGCTCGACTCCTCGGAATTGCCGATCAACTCCGACACCGAATATGAGGGCGGCAATCTCGGCCACCGCATCCGCACCAAGGCCGGCTACTTCCCGGTGCCGCCGCAGGACTCGGTGCAGGACATGCGCTCGGAAATGCTCGGCGCGATGGCCAAGATGGGCGTCAAGGTCGAGAAGCATCACCACGAGGTGGCCTCCGCCCAGCACGAGCTCGGCATGAAGTTCGACACGCTGACGCTGATGGCCGACCAGATGCAGATCTACAAATACTGCATCCACCAGGTCGCCCACATCTACGGCAAGACCGCGACCTTCATGCCGAAGCCGGTCTATGGCGACAACGGCTCGGGCATGCACTGCCACCAGTCGATCTGGAAGGACGGCAAGCCGGTGTTCGCCGGCAACAAATATTCCGACCTGTCGGAGACCTGCCTGTCCTACATCGCCGGCGTCATCAAGCATGCCAAAGCGATCAACGCCTTCACCAACCCGACCACCAACTCCTACAAGCGTCTGGTGCCGGGCTACGAGGCGCCGGTGCTGCTCGCCTACTCCGCGCGCAACCGCTCGGCCTCCTGCCGCATCCCCTACACCGCCTCGCCGAAGGCCAAGCGCGTCGAGGTGCGCTTCCCCGATCCGATGGCCAATCCCTATCTCGGCTTCGCCGCGATGCTGATGGCCGGCCTCGACGGCATCAAGAACAAGCTCGATCCGGGCCCGGCGATGGACAAGGACCTCTACGACCTGCCGAAGGAGGAGCTGAAGTCGATCCCGACCGTGTGCGGCAGCCTGCGCGAGGCGCTGGAGAACCTCGACAAGGACCGCGCCTTCCTCAAGACCGGCGGCGTGTTCGACGACGACTTCATCGACAGCTACATCGCGCTGAAGATGACCGAGGTGGAGCGGTTCGAGATGACCCCGCACCCGATCGAGTTCGAGATGTACTACTCGCTGTGATGCTCGGCCGCTTGCGGCGTGAGACAGCGAAAGGCGCTTCCGACGGAGCGCCTTTTGTTTTTGCATCGAGCGCACCCGCTGGACTTACGTGACAGTGCACGATTCGGCGCGGCGCTGCGCGCCCATCATGCCGCTGGCCTCGTCTGATGGCCCGCGCGTCGTTCCCGATTCATCCGCGACATGTCGCCAGCGCGGAATCGTCCGCGCGCTTGTTCGGACGCCGAATGCGACTTGTCGCGCAGCTGCTGCCGATGCCATTGGCCGCCATCTGGGTCGCGGTGTCCATGGTCGGATGCCGCAACCAGTGAGCCGGTTTCTGGGCGGCCTCGACGACGGGCTGCGCCGCGTGCTTGCGCGAGTGCACCGTCGCCGGCGCCGGCGCGACGCCGGCGCAGCGGTCATTTCTGCGCAGACCGGTTCGGCGCCGTCGCCCGAGACGGCAGATCTCGAGCCGCGATGCCATCTGTGTCGCTCAACCCGGTGTGGGCGAGCTTGTAGAACGCGCGCGAGACTGCGCGCTGGTCGAGCCGCGCGCGCTCGCGCGAAGGTTCATCGTGCGCTGAATCTGCCGGCGCGCGATCGCGCTTCCCGGACCTTCGCGGACCCGCATCGCAGCAACGTAGCGGATTCTGATGTCGTTCGCTGCTGTCGTCAGGACGAGCAGCAGTTGCGCTGCGGAGATGATCCGCGCGTGCGCGCCTGAGCGCGCACTGGCGCTTCAGACGACGCATGCCTTTGCGAAAACCGTCCGGAAGCGATCGACTCTTCGCCAACTTGCGCGTGACTTGCAAAACTGCGCTGCTCACCGTCTGCGTCCGCAAAACGTGAACGCGCGTAGTCCACTCGACGCATCGCGGACGCCTCCTCCCGGCAATCGCGAGCCGATACGCGTCCGATCGGAGAGCCGCTCGGCTCATTCGTAGTCGGAACACGACTTCCATCTGATGGTGTGAGGGGCCGATCACGCACTCCGCCGCGCGGTCAGCGCCGCGCCGAACGCTTCGAACAGCGCGCGGTTGATCGGATTGCGGTGCGGATCGTATTCGGCGTGCCACTGCACCCCGAGCGCAAAGCCGGGGGCATCCGCGATACGGATCGCCTCGATGGTGCCGTCCTCCGCCACGCCCTCGACCACGACGCGCTTGCCCGAGCTCGAGAATGCCCTGCCCGTGCAGCGAATTGACCTTGATGGTCTCGCAGCCGAGGATGGTCGCGAACGCGCCGCCCGGCACCAGCGTGACCTCGTGGCGATCGGCGAAGATCACCGTGGGATCGGGATGGATCTCGCCGTTCTCCAGCCGCGGCATGCGGTGGTTGATGCGGCCGGGCAGCTCGCGGATTTCCGGATGCAGCGAGCCGCCGAAGGCGACGTTCATCTCCTGCAGGCCGCGGCAGATGCCGAACAGCGGCACGCCGCGGGCGACGCAGGCTTCCGACAGTTCCAGCGCCACCTCGTCGCGCAGGATGTCGTAGGGCTCGTGCTTCTCGTGCGGCTCGGTGTTGAAGCGATTGGGATGGACGTTGGCGCGCGCGCCGGTCAGCACGATGCCGTCGACCGCATCGAGCAGCGCGCCGATGTCGGTGATCTCGGGGCAGCTCGCAAACATCAGCGGCAGCGCGCCCGCGACCTGGGCCACCGCGCGCATGTTGCGCTCGCCGACCACCTGCACGGGGAATCGATTCTCGATCCGCGTGGCATTCCCGATCACACCGACGACCGGCTTGCGTCTCATTGTCCTGCCAATTCTGTTCCTCTGCCCGGCACTGCCAATAAATGCATGCGTCGCGGCGTCCGATCAAGCCGTTGCGAACGCTTATCAAACGCCGCTGCCCTGCAAGAATGTCGGGCCGGCCCGTCTATTTGCGGGTGAAACGCCTCGCGGGCGTCGATCGGCTCGGCGCTGGCGAGGCCGGCGGCCTTGAGCGCAGCCGCGGCGGCGCCGTCCCTGTCGAGCCAGGGCAGCTTCGCGTGAATGCCGCGGGTCACGGGCTGGCCCAGCGGCCCGCCGAAATCGATCGGCCAAAAGCCGTTCGGCACCACCTCGGCGGTGATGCGATGCAGGCGATAGCCCGGCCCAAGGGCTCGCCTCGAGATTGTCAGGCGCGACGCTGCGCATGGTCGCGGGATCGGCGGGATCGGCGAAGGTGGCGAGCACCGGGATCAGCGCGCCCGTCACCGGGACGATGCCGGTCATCCGGCTCATCTGGTTGAAGGAGACGCGCTGGCCGCCGGCCTCGCCATAGGCGCGCAACGCCACATAGTTGATGGCATCGAGATCGAGCGTCTTGTCGAGATGCGCCAGCAGCGCGACCAGATTCTTGGGGCCGCCGAGGTCGACGAACACGGCCTCGCCGCTGGTGACGCTGCGGCCGCGATTGCTGTAGCCGCGGTCGGGCGTGACGGCGAGCACGCCGCTTGCGGACTTGAGTCCGGCCGGCGTCTCGACCTCGACCGTCAGCCGGTACTTGTGACCGGGCCGGTTGATCCTGATCTGGTCGCCGATCACGAGCACCGCGAGCAGCGCCAGCGGCCCCAGCCATTTCCAGAACGTCGCCACCCGCCCCTCGCCTTCGTTGCTCTGCAACGCTGGCACAGAGACTCGGACGGCGTCAAACCGCCCCGATCAAACAGGAATTGAAGATGAAGTTCTTACTGCCAGAGCAGCGCCGTTCCCATCATCGCAAGCGCGCAGGCTGCGAACATCGCGATCGGCCAGGGATTGTACGCGCGGCCGTAGCGGCCCTGGGCGCGACGCTCGGCGATCACGGCGGACTCGTATTCGTCGGCGGTGGAGAACATGCAGGCGAAGCCGCCGCGGGCGGAGACGGCATCGGCTTCCAGCGAGAGCAGCGCGGCCTGGGCGCCGCGATTCCGGCGTGCGTTCATGGCATCGATCATGCGAGCGATTGGTAAATGAGTGGTTACGATTCCGGCTTACGCGACGACGGGGTTAGGCCGCGGCGCCGCCGACAGGCCGGCGCTCTTGCGCCGCCAGTTTTCCAGCGACAGCGGCAGCTCTTCGGCAGCCTCGACGCGGTTGCGCCCGCCGCGCTTGGCCTGGTAGAGCGCGGTGTCGGCCGCCGCCAGCAGCACCTCGAGCTCGGTGCCGGCGGGGCCGCCGGCCACGCCGATCGATACCGTGGTGTCGACCTTGCCCTCCTCGCAGACGATGCCGGAGGCCTCGAACGCCTCGCGCACGCGCTCGGCGGCGACGACGCCTTCCTCCAGCGGACACGGCAGCAGTGCAGCGAACTCCTCGCCGCCGATCCGGCCCGAGAGGTCGCTGAGCCGGAGACCGTTGACCACGACGGTCGCGAACAGCTTCAGGATCTCGTCGCCCGCGGGATGGCCGAAGCGATCGTTGATCCCCTTGAAGTGATCGATGTCGAAGATCATGACGCACAACGGACGTCCCGCCTTGGCCTCGCGCTCGATCACGCGCGCGCAGGCCTCGGCAAAGCCGCGGCGGTTGAACATGCCGGTCAGGGGATCCACCGATGCCGCGGTCTTGTGCGCGGTGACGGTGCGCTCGGACACCATCACGAAGATCACGAACACGGTGCCGACGGCGTAGAGCACGAGCTCGATCGAGAACACCATGACCCAGATGCTGGAGCCGAACTTCTCGTCGGCGGGCATCAGGAGATCGCCGAGCACGATCGGCAGCATCAGCACGAAGCCGTGCAGCACCGGCACCAGGAGAGCCGGCCAGCGCCGCTGCATCGACTTGCGCCGCTCCGACCACAATTCGGTCGCGGTCAGCGCCGCATAGATGGCGACGATGGCCGCACCGATGGTCAGACGCAGCGCCGCGTTGTTCGGATCGAGCGACATCCCGGCCGCGATCCAGGCGAGCGCGCCGAGCACGAGCCCCGGCAGATTGAGCTTGCGGCCGTGGAACACCCGCGAGGCGTTCCACACCATGCCGCAGGCGACGAAGCCGACGGCATTCAGCGCCAGCGACCACATCTCGCCAAATCTCTCGCCGGCGACCGTCCACAGTGCCACGGACGCAGCGCCCAGAAGATAGGCCGCTCCCCACCATTTCAGCGCCGGATTATTTTCCTGGCTGCCGAAAAAGATCAGCATGGCGCCGAGCAATGCCGCAACCATGGTGGCAACGAAATAAAGCGTGATGCTGTCGAGGGACATCGGTCATCCCGGTCTGTGATGCGGCGCGCCGGTTGTTTCCCGACGACGTCAGTGCAATTTGCGAGGCTGCACTATAGGAAGTGCGCGTTCGCAATCCGTTTGCTCACGGGCCCAAGTTTTCGGGAAAAACTGCGTCAACTTAGCGTTAAACCGAACGATGAAAGACGCGCACAGCACATGGGTAAATCAGCGATTGCCGATCTGCATCAAATCCGAATGAAAGAAAGAGCCCGGTCATTTCTGACCGGGCTCCTGATCTTCTCAAACTCTTGTCGCGATTTAGCGCTTCGAGAACTGGAACGACTTGCGTGCTTTCGCCCGGCCGTACTTCTTGCGCTCCACCGTGCGGGCGTCGCGGGTGAGGAAGCCGCCCTTCTTCAGCACGCCGCGCAGTTCGGGCTCGAAATTGGTCAGCGCCTTGGAGATGCCGTGACGCACCGCGCCGGCCTGGCCCGACAGGCCGCCGCCGGCGACCGTGCAGATCACGTCGTACTGGCCGTTGCGCGCGGCCGCGACCAGCGGCTGCTGGATCATCATGCGCAGCACCGGACGGGCGAAGTAGATTTCGACCTCGCGGGTGTTGACCATGATCTTGCCGTTGCCCGGCTTGACCCAGACGCGGGCGACCGCGTCCTTGCGCTTGCCGGTGGCATAGGCGCGGCCCTGCTTGTCGACCTTCTTGACGTATTTCGGCGCTTCGGGAGCGGCCGGCTTCAGCTGCGAGAGCTGATCGAGAGACTGCATGCTTTCGGCCATTTATGCGGCCCTCATGTTCTTGCGGTTCATCTTGGCGAAATCGATCTTCTCGGGGTTCTGCGCCTCATGCGGATGCTCGGCGCCGGGATAGACCCGCAAGTTTCCGAGCTGCATGCGGCCGAGCGGACCGCGCGGGATCATGCGCTCGATTGCCTTCTCGACCACGCGCTCCGGGAAGCGGCCTTCGAGGATCTCGCGCGCGGTGCGCTCCTTGACGTGGCCGACATAGCCGGTGTGCTTGTAATAGACCTTCTGCTCGCGCTTGCGGCCCGTGAGCACCGCATGCGCGGCGTTGATGATGATGACGTTGTCGCCGCAATCGACATGCGGCGTGTAGGTCGGGAGGTGCTTGCCGCGCAGCAGCATGGCGACGTGGGTCGCGAGGCGGCCGACGACGACGCCCTTGGCATCGATCAGCACCCACTTCTTCGTCACCTCGGCAGGCTTTGCCGAAAACGTTTTCATGTGAGGATCCGTGAAAAGAGAAATCGGCGCAGGGGTGTGCGCCGAACTGCGCGGGTTTCTAGAGATGGACGCGGCGCGCGTCAATGCAAAATGTGGAAATTAACTTCAGTAAAATCAATATCTTATAAATATGGTGATATAATACCGTATAAAACCTCATGTGTTTGGAATGGAATAGGTCGCTGTCACATGGGCGATCGGATCGGGCGAAGATGCCGATAACAGCATGACCTCGCCGACCGCAAGCCGCTTTCCGAGCTTCAACAGCCGCGCCTCCGCGATCACGTCGTGGCCGGCCACGCCCTTGCGCAGGAAATTGATGTTGAGATTGGTGGTGACCGCGAGCGCGACCGGGCCGATCGCCGACAACACCACGACATACATCGCGCAATCGGCGAGCGCCATCAGCGTCGGGCCCGGAGATGGTGCCGCCCGGGCGCAGCATCTGTTCGCTGTAGCGCTGGCGCAGCCGGCAGGTTTCGCCGTCGGCATGCTCGATTGAGATACCGGTCATCCCTGGCAACTCGGCACGCAGGAAAACCTCGAGCTCGGCTACGGTCATTCGTGGTGCCATCGCGGTCACCAGCTGGAGGCGCTATCGAATCTTGCCGAAGTCGCCGTGCCGCCCGAGGCCGCCCTTGAAGCGGCCCGCGCCCGCCACGCCGTCGGCGATCAACGCCTCGCGGCCATTGTACCATTCCTGAATCAGCGCATCGCGCACGCCGAGCCCATGACTCTTGATCGCCGAACGCCGATCGGCCCGAACGCACACCTGCGGGAAGCGGGCGATCTCGTGCGCCAGTTCCTCCGCTTTCGCGCGTGCGCCGCCCTTGGGCGTGACGTATTCGCACAAGCCGATCTTCAGGCACTCGTCCGCCGGCACCTTTCTTCCGGTGAGGATGATCTCCAGCGCCCGGCCCTGGCCGACGATGCGCGGCAAGCGCACGGTTCCGCCGTCGATCAACGGAACGCCCCACCGGCGGCAATAGACCCCGAAGTAGGATTCCTCGGCCATGACGCGGAAATCGCACCACAGTCCCAATTCCATGCCGCCGGCAACGGCGGGGCCTTCGATCGCCGCAATGACCGGCTTGTCCAGTTCAAGCCGGGACGGCCCGAGCGGACCCCGAGGAATTTCGCCGCCGTTCCCGCGCGGCCGCGCCGTCGAGATATCGAGTTCGCCCAGCGGATAGGCGGCATTCAGCGTGCTGACATATTTGAGATCCCACCCCGCGCAGAACGCGCCGCCCGCGCCATAAAACACGGCGACCGCGGCGTCCTTGTCGGCATCGAACTCCAGGAAAGCGGCCGTCAGCGCATCCGCGCTGGCAGGGTCCATGGCGTTACGCGCTTCCGGACGGTCGTGAATGATGGTCCAGACCGCGCCGGCCTTCTCGATCCTCACCGTCATCGCAGCCTCCCCGTCCATCGACCGTTAATTCAAACAGCGTTAAATAATCTAACGATGTTCAAATTTCCGGTCAAGCGTGGTATCCTGGGATTCGCGATGGCGAAAGAGCAGAAAATCGGCCGACAGAAGGCCGTCAGCGAGCTGCAAGCGCGAGTTGATCCTCAACGCGGCGCGAGCGGTCTTCGAAGCCGACGGTCTGGAGGGGGCGTCGCTGCGGGCGATCGCCGCGGGCGCGGGCTACACGCCGGCCGCGCTCTACTTTCACTTCGAGTCCAAGGAGGCGATCTACGCCGAGGTTCTCAGGTGCTCGCTGGAAAATCTCGGACAGGCCGTCACCCGCGCGGTCGCGCGCGCCAAAACTCCGGCCGACCGGTTCCGGGCCGCGGCGATGGCCTTCTTTCGCTATTATGCCGACAATCCGAGAGACCTCGACCTTGGCTTCTACCTGTTTCGCGGCGGCATGAAGCCACGGGGACTCGGCAGGGAGCGCGACGACGTCCTCAACACGGCACTGGAATCGGCTCTGCAGCCGATCGCTCATGCCGCGCAGGTTCTCGGCGCCGGGCGCGAGGAGGCCAGATCGCTGATGGCGGATATCTTTGCTCATGCGGCGGGCCTGCTGCTGTTGGCCAACACCGGCCGCATCCGCATGTTCGGGGCTTCCGCGCCGCACCTCATGGAACGCTTCGTCGACGGCGCAGATCGTGGCGCTCACCGAAAAGCCGAGAGCGTGAGGCCCTTGAATCCCCCTTCATGAGGGCCCACTCTGCAGTTTGTACGGGTCTCGCCTTGCCTCATTGTAGGCTAGGATGGCGCCTTACCAGCGAATGGATTCCACGATGCCTGCCCAAGCCGCCCGCGCCACAGAAGAAGACGCCCCGCTGCTGCTTGCGCGAGACCATCGGCACGATTGCCGTGATCACCTTCAATCGTCCGGAGACGCGCAACACGCTCTCGGAGGAAGTGATCGCGGGCTTGCATGCGGCGCTGGACGAAATCGCTGCGGACAAGAAAATTCGCGCGCTGGTCATTGCCGCGAAGGGTCCGGCGTTCTCCTCCGGCCACGATCTGAAGCAGCTGACCGCGCATCGCGGCGATGCCGACGGCGGCCGCGCCTATTTTGCCAAAACCATGACCGCGTGCAGCGCGATGATGCAGGCGATCGTGCGGCTGCCGAAGCCCGTCATTGCCGCCGTGCAGGGCATTGCGACCGCCGCCGGTTGCCAGCTGGTCGCAAGCTGCGATCTGGCGGTCGCGTCCGAAGAAGCGCGCTTTGCCACCTCGGGGATCAACAACGGGCTGTTCTGCTCGACGCCGATGGTGGCGCTGTCGCGCAACGTGCCGCGCAAGCAGGCGCTGGAAATGCT
Organism: uncultured Alphaproteobacteria bacterium; assembly: GCA_963696845.1. Taxonomy (GTDB): domain Bacteria; phylum Pseudomonadota; class Alphaproteobacteria; order Rhizobiales; family Xanthobacteraceae; genus Bradyrhizobium. The sequence continues at coordinate 283,035 of CAVOLR010000014.1, read as the reverse complement.
GTTCACCGGCGACATGATCCCGGCCGAACGCGCGCGCGAGATCGGGCTCGTCAACCACGTCGTGCCTGCCGGCCATGAGCGCGACGCCGCGATCGCGCTCGCGCAAAAGATCGCGCGCAAGTCGGCCTATGCCATCAAGCTCGGCAAGGAGGCGTTCTACCGCCAGGCCGAGATGAATCTCGCCGACGCCTATCGCTTCACGGCGGAAGTCATGACCGAGAACATGATGGCGTTCGACGGCAAGGAAGGCATCGGCGCCTTCATCGAGAAACGCGAGCCGAAATGGCGGGATGAGTAGACGCGTGAACCACGACACCTACGACGACAATTACATCCGCGGCATCCTCACCAGCGTGAAATCGATCGCGATGGTCGGCGCCTCGCCGGTCGACGTGCGCCCGAGCTATTTCGCCTTCAAATATCTGGTGCAGCGCGGCTACGACATGATCCCGGTCAATCCCGGCCATGTCGGCAAAATCGCTGCTCGGCCGTCCCTTCGTCGCTTCGCTCTCCGACATCGGCCGCCCGATCGACATGGTCGACATCTTCCGCAACTCCAGCCACATCATGCCCGTGGTCGAGGAGGCGCTGAAACTTCCCTCGCCGCCGAAGGTGATCTGGATGCAGCTCGGCGCGCGCGATGACGCGGCCGCGGCAAAGGCGGAAGCCGCCGGGATCAAGGTGGTGATGAACCGCTGCCCCAAGATCGAGTGGGGACGGCTGTCGTCGGAGATTTCCTGGATGGGCGTCAATTCGCGCACCATCTCGTCGAAGCGCGCGCCGATCCCGACGCAGGGCATGCGGCTGTCGCTGAACCGGACGAGCGTCGGCGGCGGGGCGACCGCCGCTGCCGACCGCGTCGCGAAGAACAGGACCGAGACGCTCCTGACGACCATCGCGAAACGATTGCGTCGAAACCGCGGCATCGCCGAGCACTTCCATCTCGGAGCATCTTGCCGCCTTGACGGCGGTTGGCGCTGACGCGATTGTCCCTCCCCGCGGCGCTTGCCCTGATCTGAAGGAAAAAGAATGACCGATCGTGTCCCCGGATTTTCAACCCTCTCCGTGCATGCCGGCGCGCAGCCCGACCCGACCACCGGCGCGCGCGCGACGCCGATCTATCAAACCACGTCGTTCGTGTTCAACGATGCCGACCATGCCGCCTCGCTGTTCGGACTGCAGGCCTTCGGCAACATCTATACCCGCATCGGCAATCCGACCAACGCCGTGCTGGAGGAGCGCGTCGCAGCGCTCGAGGGCGGCACCGCGGCGCTTGCGGTCGCCTCGGGCCATGCCGCGCAGGTCGTCGTGCTGCAGCAGCTCCTGAAGCCCGGCGACGAATTCGTCGCCGCGCGAAAACTCTATGGCGGCTCGATCAACCAGTTCACCCACGCCTTCAAGAGCTTTGGCTGGAACGTGGTGTGGGCCGACCCCGACGATATCGGCAGCTTCGAGGCCGCGGTCACGCCGCGCACCAAGGCGATCTTCATCGAGTCGATCGCCAATCCCGGCGGCACCGTCACCGACATCGAGGCGGTCGCGGCGGTGGCGCGCAAGGCCGGCGTGCCGCTGATCGTCGACAACACGCTGGCGACGCCGTATCTGATCAAGCCGATCGATCACGGCGCCGACATCGTCGTGCACTCGCTGACGAAATTCCTCGGCGGCCACGGCAACTCGATCGGCGGCATCATCGTCGATGCCGGCACCTTCGACTGGGCGCAAGGACAACAAATATCCGATGCTGAGCGAGCCGCGGCCCGAATATCACGGCATCAAGATCCAGGAGACTTTCGGCAACTTCGCGTTCGCCATCGCCTGCCGCGTGCTCGGCCTGCGCGACCTCGGCCCGGCGCTGTCGCCGTTCAATGCCTTCCTGATCCTCACCGGCATCGAGACGCTGCCGTTGCGGATGCAGAAGCATTGCGACAACGCCAAGGCGATTGCCGAGTACCTGCAGGCGCATCCGGCGGTGGCTTCCGTGAGCTACGCGGGCCTTTCCGGCGACAAGTACAACAACCTCGCGCGCAAATACGCGCCGAAGGGCGCCGGCGCGGTCTTCACCTTCTCGCTGAAGGGCGGCCATCAGGCCGGCGTCAATCTGGTGTCGAACCTGAAACTGTTCTCGCATCTCGCCAATGTCGGCGACACCCGCTCGCTGGTGATCCACCCGGCCTCGACCACGCACAGCCAGCTCGACGACGCCTCGAAGATCAAGGCCGGCGCAGGTCCCGACATCGTGCGGCTGTCGATCGGCATCGAGGACAAGGAAGACCTGATCGCGGATCTCGAGCAGGCGCTGAGTACTTGATAAATTAACGCTCTGTTTACCAACGCTCGCGAGCATGCTCCGGATACGGGGCTCAATGGTGACCGCGATGATTCGGAAACGAGCAATGCTGCAATGGGCGCTGACCGTCCTGTTCGTGTTCTCGGCGCTCGATACCGCGTTCGGCGCCGACAAGGTGGTGGCGCCGCACGCCAAGCGCCACACCAAGGTCATCCTGCCGCCGGGCCTGCCCCGGCGGCACTACGACTATCGCACGACGGTGGTCTACGCGCCGGCGGCGCCCGCGCCTGTCTATGTCGAGGATCCGCCGCTGATCTCGCCGCCGACGACGCCGATCCTGCCGGGCTCGTCGACCCTGCCCGGCAATTACGGCCGTCCGTTCGATTACTATTATCAGGGCGCCTATTACGGCGATGACGGCTCTAGCCCCGGCTACACCAGCTACTTCTTCCGCCTGCCCTATGCCTGCGGCGTCTACGGTTATTGCTAGCTAACCTGCGTGACCGGTGAGGCGATCGCGCGCGCCGCGATTTGGGCCGGTCTCGCCGCAAGTCTCTCTGCCTGCAGCACCGCGAGCGTCAACACGCCAATCGCAACGGCCTGATGCGACAGCGCGAGCAGGATCGGCACCTGGTTGAGCAGCGTCAGAATGCCGAGCACGGCCTGCAGCGTCACGACCGCCAGCAGCCAGAATGCGCCAGTTGATCGCGGCGCGTGGCGCTTTCGTACGCAACAAGTCGATCGCGTGAAAGGCCGCCAGCAGGAACAGCGCATAAGCCGTCATGCGATGCTCGAACTGCACGGTGAGCGCATTCTCGAACAGATTGCGCCACCATGGCGCTTCGAACCACAGCCGCGCGCTCGAGGGAATGAAGCCGCCATCGATCGCGGGCCAGGTGTTGTAGACGAGGCCGGCGCGCAGGCCCGCGACCAGCGCGCCGAGATAAAGCTGCACGAAGGTCAGGACGACCAGCACCACGCTCGTGATCTTCATCCGCGCGGACACCAGGAGCGGCGGCCGATCGCCAAGCCGCCGCAAGGTCCAGACGATGGCCGCGAAGATCAGCAGCGCCAGCACCAGATGCGTGGCGAGGCGATATTGCGAGACCTCGACCCGCTCCGAAAGCCCCGAGGCCACCATCCACCAGCCGACCGCGCCCTGCAGCGCGCCGAGACCGAAGATCAGCCAGAGCCGCCGCCTCAGGTCCGCGCCATGCCGCCGCGCCACAGGAAATAGAGGAACGGCAGCAGATAGACCGCGCCGATGACGCGGCCGAGCAGCCGGTGGCTCCATTCCCACCAGAAGATGGTCTTGAAATCCGACAGGCTCATGCCGGCATTGAGCTGCTTGTATTGCGGGATCAGCTTGTAGGCCTCGAACGCCTGCTCCCACTCGCTCGCGCTCAGCGGCGGCAACGCGCCGGTGACCGGCTTCCATTCGACGATCGACAGCCCGGACTCGGTCAGCCGTGTCGCGCCGCCGACCAGCACCATCGCAGCGATCAACGCTGCGACGGCGAGCAGCCACGCGCGGATCGCGCGAGCTGATGCGGTCTGATGTAGTTGCGGTCATCCCAACCAAGGCTTGAACGGATTTTCGCGCCCCTTATAGTCCGCCCCTTCCCGCGCGCAAGCCGCGTCATCAGCCGAAATTCCAGACATTTCCGTCATGACCATCCGCACCCGCAAGTTCCTTGGCGCCATCGCGCTTCTCGTGCTGGCCGCCGTGTGGGCGCTGACGATGATGGCGGTGGCGCAGATGCCCTGGCTTGCGAGCTCCGGCTGGCGGCAGGCGATCTTCTATGTCGTCGCCGGCATGGGATGGGTGCTGCCGGCCATGCCGATCGTGAGCTGGATGTCGCGGCCTTAGTTTGGCGCATGCCCTCCGCGCAAACGCTACGCGTTTGTCGCGAGGGAAAACCGGTGCCCACCCCGCATCAAGTGCGGGGCAGGCTTTTTCCGGGGCATGCGCGCGCTAAAAATCCGGCTTGCTCGGCGTTGGCGCCACGGGATCGAAGGCCGAGCCCGACAGGATCACCCGCATGGCGCGCAGCGAGCGCATCCGTCCGTCCCAGGCAATCCGCGGCAGCGCGCGCAGATTGGTCCGCCCTTCGGCCTCGACGATGCCGGGGATCGTCGACACCGCGCTGGCAAATCCCGCCTCCTCCGCCATCACGACATGGCTGCGGCGGAAAGAATCGCGGTCGCCGAAGGGATAGGCGAAGTGCGTGACGCCGCGATGGAGCGCGGCGTCGATCACGGCATTGGCCATCGTCATTTCGCGGAGAGCGACATTCTCCTTCAGGGTGGACAGCGGCGAATAATTCACCGTCGCGCTTCCGAACGTCACCATCGGATCGGCGGCGAGCTTGTCGAGGTCGGCCCAGTCCATGTAGGTCTCGCGCGACAACGCCGCGAGGTCCGTCGAGTATCGCCTGCAGAGGTCGCCGAGCGCGGCCGTCAGATCGGGCGGCGAGAGCTGACGCATCCAGCTCTCGATATATTCAAAGACTTCGTATTTCTGCTCGACGGTCCTGATCTGGAAATGCTGCTCCTCGCGATTGATCATCAAGCCGAAGCGCTTCTCCTTGGCGATGATCTTCTCCAGCGCAAGCTGCCAGGGCTCGCCGACACCGTCCGGAAACGCGGTCGGTATGTAGAGCGTGAACGGCACGTGGTGCCGGGCCAGGACCGGATAGGCGGCCGTGATGAAATCCTTGTAGGCGCCATCGAAGGTCAGCGCGACGAAGCGCCGCCGCTGCGACATGATCACCGCGCGGCGGCAGACCTCGTCCATGGTCACGAAATCATATTTCCAGCGCTTCAGCGCACGGATGGTGCGGTCGAGGAATCGCGGCGTGACCTCTTCCGATTTGAGGGGCTGAAAGGCTCCCGAACGCCGCGGCAAGATGCGCGCAAAGCGCAGGATCACGCCGGCGCCGCCGATGTCCCGGCTTTGCCAGGCGCGGCCGGTGAAATAGCCGACTTCCAGCTTCAGTTTGGTCAGAAATTGACTATCGGAACGCAAGCGCCTTCGCCCCCAAATGCGAGCCGCCCACCCCCGCCGGCTTGCGGCATTGTCCTTACCCTTTGTTGACACTTCTTTGCAAAGGTCGGCCTGGTCGGGAACCGGTAAATTTTCCGCTTTTCAAGCAGGCTTTTGCGATGACCATGGCTGCCGCGATCGAGAGCCGGACGGCAGGTGCGCCAGCGCGCTCGAAGGCAAGCCGCATCGCGCGCGTCGATATCGTCACCGATCTCGCCGAGGCCGAACCCGTCTGGCGCGCGCTCGAGGATCAGGCCCAGTTCTCCACGCCCTACCAGCGCTACGATCTGCTCGGCCCGTGGCAGTCGCAGGTCGGCACGCGCGAGAACGCAACGCCTTTGATCGCGATCGCCTATGATGGCGAACGCCGGCCGCTGCTGCTGATGCCGCTGGCCGTGAGGCGCGAACATGGCGTGCGGGTCGCGCGCTTCATGGGCGGCAAGCACACCACCTTCAACATGGCGCTGTGGGAGAAGGATTTCGCCCGCGAAGCGACAAGCGCCGACCTGGCCGAATTGCTGTCCGCATTGCGCACCCACGCCGTCGCCGACGTGCTTGTCCTGACGCAGCAGCCGCGGCACTGGCACGACATCCTCAATCCCTTTGCGACCCTGCCGAAGCAGGCTAGCGCCAATGACTGCCCTGTCCTTTCGATGGTGCCCGGCGATCCGCCGCAGAACCGGATCAGCAACTCGTTCCGGCGGCGGCTGAAGAGCAAGGAACGCAAGCTGCAATCGCCGGGCTACCGCTATCACCTCGCGACCGACGAGGCCGACGTCGACCGGATCCTGGACTGGTTCTTCCACGTCAAGCCGATGCGGATGGCGGAGCAGAAGCTTCCCAACGTGTTCGCCGAGCCCGGCGTCGAGCAGTTCGTTCGCAACGCTTGTCGCGCTCCGCATGCGGCTGGCGGCCGCGCTATCGACATCCACGCGCTCGAATGCGACGACGAGGTGATCGCGATGTTTGCCGGCGTCGCCGACGGTCATCGCTTCTCGATGATGTTCAACACCTACACCATGTCCGGCGCGGTCGCGTTACAGTCCCGGCCTGATCCTGATGCGCGACATCATCGATCATTATGCCGGCAAACGCTATCGCGCGCTCGATCTCGGCATCGGCTCGGACGACTACAAGCGGCTGTTCTGCAAGGGTGACGAGCCGATCTTCGACAGCTTCATCCCGCTCTCCGCACGCGGCCGCGTTGCAGCAACCGTCATGTCCGCGTTCAACCGCGTCAAGCGGCAGGTGAAACGCAACCACACGCTGCTGCATCTCGCGCAACGCCTGCGTCGCGCTTTCGGCTAGAGCTTCAGGCCGCCACCACCTGCGGGGCCGGCTCGCGCGCGTTCGACGGCCGCGCCGGCTCGCTCAGCATATCGACCTCCGAGAAGCCGACGACGCGGAGCTGGTCGCATCATCACCTTGCGCGCATCCTGCGCCATCGACGCATCGGGGACCACGACGGCGCGGGCGCTCCCGGTCAACAGTTCCGCGGGCAGGTCGGATGCCGTGCCGGCGTCGAGCAACACGTGCTCGTAGACCCGCAGCATCGCGTCGATCGCAAGCGTCAGCCGCGGCGACTGCAGCAACGCGCGATCGAAGCCGGGCCGGCCGGCATTGACCAGATGCAGGCGCGAAAGCTTGTCGCGGGTGATGACTTCCGAGAACGACGCTTCGCCTTTCATCAATTCGGCAAGGCCCGGCGCATTGGAGTCGACCGAGACCGCGGCGACCGTCGGCGACGAGCCGGCGAGATCGACCACGACCACGCGCGCGCTGCGCGTCAACAGCCGGGCCAGCGTCAGCGTCGTCAGCGTGATGCTTTCGCCCGGCGCGGTGCCGATCACGGTGATCTTGCGGGCGCCCTGCCCGGCGGCGCGCAGGGTCTCGGCCAGCTGCTCGATCTCGCTCAGCGCAGTCGGCACGACAGGCGGCGACGGCTCATCCGGGACCTCGGCGCGCTCGGGGGTAGCGGCCTTTTCAACTTTCGGCTCGCGCACCGTGCGCCACCGAGGCCGCGAGCGAAGCGACCGCGCGCGGCGCGGTCATGCGCAGCAATTCGCCGGTCACGATCAGGCCGGTCGAGAGCAGCAGCGTTGCCAGGGTCACGATCAGCACGATCGGCAGCTTCTTCGGATAGGCCGGCGTGTTGGAGACGATGGCGCGGGAGATGATGCGGCCCTCGCCGGGCGCGGCGTCGATGTTCTCGCGGGTGTTGGCCTCGCGGTATTTCGCCAGATAGGATTCCAGCAGATCGCGCTGCGCCTTGGCCTCGCGTTCGAGCGCGCGCAGCTGGACGTCCTGGCCGTTGCTCGAGGTTGCCTGTTTCTTCAGCTGATCGAGCGCTGCGCTCAGGCTTTCGACCCTGCCGCCGGCAATGCGCGCGTCGTTGTCGAGCGAGCGCGACATCTTGCTGGCCTCGTCGCGGATCTGCCGTTCGAGATCGCCGAGCTGCGCCCTCAATTCCTTGATGCGCGGATGATTGTCCAGCAAGGTCGAGGATTGTTCGGCGAGCTGCGCGCGCAAAGTCACGCGCTGCTCGGACAGCCGACGCATCAGCTCCGAATTGAGCACTTCCGTGGCCTCGATCGGCCTGCCGCCCTGAAGCATCTCGCGGATCAGCCGCGCCTTGGACTCGGTGTCGGATTTCAGCGCACGCGCATTGTTCAACTGCGTGTTCAATTCGCCCATCTGCTGATTGGACAGCGTGGTGTTGTTGGTGCCGACGAACAGGCTCGACTTGGAGCGGAAATCCTCGACGCGCGCTTCCGCCTCCGAGACCTTGCCGCGGAGATTGTCGATCTCACCCGCAAGCCACTGGCTCGCCGCCCTCGCCTGATCCTGCCGCGCGGCCTGCTGCAGCACCAGATAGCCGTCGGCGATGGAATTGGCGACGCGCGACGGCAAGCTCGGGATCGCGCGACTGGAATTCGACGACGATCACGCGCGATTTGTCGACGGCATAGGCCGTCAGGCGATCGTAATAGGCGTCGAGCACGCGCTCTTCCGGCGTCATCGAGAACGGATCGCGGCCGATGCCGAACAGCGCGAACAGCGACTTGATCGGCGACAGGCCGCTCAGCACGGGGTCGAACTCCGCGCGCTCGGCGAGCTTGTTCTTCTTGATGATCTCGCGCGCGAGATCGCGCGACAGCACGAGCTGCACCTGGCTGGTCACGGCTTCGGCGTCGAGCGCGGTGCGCTCCTCGTTGCGCTCACTGTTGGGACGCAGGAAAACGTTCTCGCGGCCGTCGATCAGGATGCGCGACTCGGACTTGTAGCGCGACGTGATCAGATTGACGACTATGACGGACAGAACGAGCGCGGCCACGGTCGGGACGATGATCCAGCGCCGGTTGCGCTTGATGGCGTCGCCAAGCGCGCGCAGATCGATGTCGCCGCTCTCGCTGGTCCTCGCCTGCCTCGCAGGACGTCGGCGCAGGGATGGCCGCCGCCATCGCAGCCTGCGCCTTCTCCCTGGCCTTACGCCACAACGCACACACGCATCGCACTCTCCCGCGAACGCCACGACTACTGCCCGTGATTACACTCTATTAGGGTTGCTGCCGGGTTAATCCGGCCCCGATTTGCCGCCCTTATTGAACGATCCTTAATGCCGACGGTCATGTTTTGTTAACCATGAAAGCCCTTAATCGGAATCGAGATTTTCCCAAGGGTTGTCTGATGAAGGGCGTTCGCGCCGCCGTCCGCCATGAGCTTGCCGCGCCTGCCCTGCCGGGCAGCGTGCCGCCGCGCGGCAAGGGTCGGTGACCATGGCGGCACCCGATCGTCCCCTCCGTATCCTGCATGCGACACGCGCGCCCGTCGGCGGCATTTTTCGCCATATCCTCGACCTCGCCAACGGCCAGGCCGACCGCGGTCACGAGGTCGGCATCATCGCCGACAGCTTGACCGGAGGCGAGCGCGCCAATCAGGCGCTTGCCGAGATCGCGCCGCGTATGAAGCTCGGTGTCCATCGCGTCGCGATCCACCGCGAGCCGCGGCCGACCGATCTGCTGGCGTGGGCCCGTTTCGCGCGCATGATCCGGCGGCTGAAACCCGACGTGCTGCACGGCCACGGCGCCAAGGCAGGCGTCTTCATCCGTCTGCACAAACGCGCAGACCACATGATTCGCGTCTACACGCCGCACGGCGGATCGCTGCACTACAAGCCCGACTCCGTGAAAGGCCAGATCTATGGCCGGATCGAGCGCGCGCTGATGAACAGCACCGACCTGTTCCTGTTCGAAAGCGCGTTCGCCCGCGACACCTATCAACGCACGATCGGCACTCCCAACGGCCTGGTGCGCTGCGTGTTCAACGGCGTCACCGCCGATGAATTCGATCCCGTCCCGCGCGCGCTCGATGCCACCGACGTGGTCTATGTCGGCGAATTCCGCGACATCAAGGGCGCCGACCTTTTGGTCGATGCGGTGGCGCGGCTGCATGCCGACGGCAGGCCGGTCACGCTGACGCTTGGCCGGCGACGGCGAGGAAACCGCGGCGCTGAAGGCCCAGGTCGAGCGCCTCGGCCTCGTCAATTCCGTGCGCTTCATCGGTCACGTCAAGGCGCGCCACGGTTTTGCGCAGGGCAAGCTGCTGGTGGTGCCCTCGCGCGGCGATTCCATGCCCTATGTCGTGATCGAGGCGGGTGCGGCGGGCATCCCGATGGTGGCCGCCAATGTCGGCGGCATCCCGGAAATCTTCGGACCCTTCACCGACGCGCTGTTCGCACCCAACATCGTCGGCGCCGTGGCGGATGCGATCGAGATCGCGATGGAGGATCCGGAAGCCGCGCAGACCCGCGCCAAGGCGCTGCGCGAGCGCATCTTCCAGCACTTCTCGCAGAAGGCGATGGTCGAGGGCGTGCTCGCCGGCTATCGCGACGCGTTCGAAGCCGTGCGCCAAGGCGTTTGGGCATGATCTTGTCGGAAAACCGCTTCACACTTTTCCGGATCATGCCCTCGGCAGCAAATCATTAACCATCGTTTACCAACGTAACCGTTTCTTCCGATTTCACCGTTAATCCGACTGAGGGGGAATACCGCCTCGGGGCGCGCGCGCGTAAGTGTGCGTGCAACAACGGACGTGGACAGTGGAACCGATCGACGCTCGCTCGATGCTCGATGCCGCGGCAACTGCGGCAGCTACCGCCACCATGGTGCCCGGCAGCCCGCCGGTCGAACGGCGCCGCCGGTTGTCGCAGGCCGCCCTTGCCGTCACCAGCCAGAAGGTTCGCCCCGCCTATTCGCCGATCGTGATCGCCGGCGCGGTGCGCCTTGCCGATTTCGTGCTGCTCAGCTTCATCGGGATTGCGATCTATTTCGGCTATGCGGTGCGGCTCGCCGGCTTCCATTGGGAATATGTCGCCTCGATCTTCGCGATGGCGATGGTCGCGGTGATCTGCTTCCAGGCCGCCGACCTGTACGAGGTCGGCGTGTTCCGCGGCCAGCTTCGCCAGATGACGCGGATGATCTCGTCCTGGGCGTTCGTCTTCCTGCTGTTCATCGGCGCCTCGTTCTTCGCCAAGCTCGGCGGCGAGATTTCGCGGCTGTGGCTGTCGGCATTCTTCTTCGTCGGCCTCGCCGCGCTGATCGCCGAGCGGCTGTTCCTGCGCGGCATGGTCCGCAGCTGGGCGCATCAGGGCCGGCTCGACCGCCGCACCGTGATCGTCGGCTCCGACAAGAACGGCGAGCAGCTGGTCGAAGCGCTGAAGACCCAGTACGACACCGACATCGCCGTGCTCGGCGTGTTCGACGACCGCAACGACAGCCGCGCGCTCGACACCTGCGCCGGCAGCCCGAAGCTCGGCAAGGTCGACGACATCGTCGAATTCGCCCGCCGCACCCGCGTCGACCTCGTGCTGTTTGCGTTGCCGATCTCTGCCGAGACGCGCATCCTCGAGATGCTGAAGAAGCTGTGGGTGCTGCCGGTCGATATCCGCCTCTCCGCGCATACCAACAAGCTGCGCTTCCGGCCCCGCTCCTATTCCTATCTCGGCAAGGTGCCGACGCTTGACGTGTTCGAGGCGCCGATCACCGACTGGGACCTCGTGATGAAATGGCTGTTCGACCATCTGGTCGGCGGCCTCATCCTGCTCGCGGCGCTGCCGGTCATGGCGCTGGTTGCGCTTGCGATCAAGCTCGACAGCCCGGGTCCGGTGCTGTTCCGCCAGAAGCGCTTCGGCTTCAACAACGAGCGCATCGACGTCTTCAAGTTCCGCTCGCTCTATCACCACCAGGCCGACCCGACGGCGTCGAAGGTCGTCACCAAGGACGATCCGCGCGTCACCCGCGTCGGCCGCTTCATCCGCAAGACCAGCCTCGACGAGCTGCCGCAGCTGTTCAACGTGGTGTTCAAGAGCAACCTCTCCCTCGTCGGCCCGCGGCCGCATGCGGTGCAAGGCAAGCTGCAGGCCCGCCTGTTCGACGAGGCCGTCGACGGCTACTTCGCGCGCCATCGCGTCAAGCCGGGCATCACCGGCTGGGCGCAGATCAACGGCTGGCGCGGCGAGATCGACAATGAAGAGAAGATCCAGAAGCGCGTCGAGTTCGATCTCTATTACATCGAGAACTGGTCGGTGCTGTTCGATCTCGTGATCCTGGCGAAGACGCCGATCGCGCTTCTGACCAGGAACGAGAACGCGTATTGACGGACCTCGTCATTGCCGACGGAGCGGAGCGACCCAGTATTCCAGAGACGGCTGTGCTACCGAGACGCCGCTGGAATACTGGATGCCCCGCCTTCGCGGGCATGACAGCGTGTCTTGAGTTGTGTAGCGTAGCGTGAGTGCGTGATGGCGTATGCGGCGACAGCCGGGAGTTACACGACGACGGCCGCGACGCGCGCCGGGCGTGATCGCCCTGCAGCGCGCGCTGGTGTGGCTGGTCGGCGCCTCCGGCGCCATCGTCTTCATCGAGCCGAGCCCCTATGAGCTGATGACGCTCGGCGCCGCCATCCTGTTCTTCGCCACGGGGATGCGGATGCGGCTGGTGTTCATGCCGCTCGCGCTGCTGCTGACCGCGCTCAATGTCGGCTACAGCATCGGCGCCATTCCCTTCCTCGACAAATCCGAGATTTTCAGCTGGATCGCGACCTCCTGGTACATGGCGGTCACCGTGATCTTCTTTGCCATGGTGCTGTCCGAGGATACCCACGCGCGGCTCGACATGCTCCGCCGCGGCCTGATCGTCGGCGCCATGATCGCCTCGGTTGCTGCGATCGGCGGCTATTTCAATCTCGTGCCGGGCGGCCACGACCTGCTGACGCTCTACGAGCGCGCGCGCGGCACCTTCAAGGACCCGAACGTGCTCGGCGCCTTCCTGATCCTGCCCGCGCTGTTCGTGCTGCAGAACGTGGTCACCGCCCGCTTCGGCAAGGCGCTGCGCAGCGCGATCGCCTTCGCCATCATGTCGCTGGCGATCCTGCTTGCGTTCTCGCGCGCGGCCTGGGGCGGCCTGGTGCTGACCTCGGCCTTCATGCTGGCGCTGATGGTGCTGACCAGCCAGTCGCGCGGCGAGCGCTCGCGCATCGTGATCATGGCGGTCATGGCCGTCTTCGGCGCCGTCCTGCTGCTCGCGGTGTTGCTGTCGTTCGACTCGATCGCGGAAATGTTCCGCCAGCGCGCCAGCTTCGACCAGAGCTACGACGAAGGCCGCTTCGGCCGGTTCGGCCGCCACATCCTCGGCGCCGACATGGCGCTCGATCTGCCGTTCGGCATCGGGCCGCTGCAATTCCACAACTACTTCCCGGAAGACACCCACAACTCCTATCTGAACGCCTTCATGTCGGGCGGCTGGATCTCCGGCATCTGCTATCCCGCGCTGGTGTTCCTCACGGTCATCCTCGGCTTCCGCTATCTGTTCGTGCGCGTGCCCTGGCAGCGCGCCTATCTCGCCATCTTCTCGGCCTTCCTCGGCACCGTCGGCGAAAGTTTCGTGATCGACACCGACCACTGGCGGCATTTCTGGATGATGATCGGCGCGGTCTGGGCGATGGTCGCAGCCGCCGTGCCGTACAAACACGGGGCCGATCAGCCGAACGATTCGTCGGCAGCCTAGCTTTCGACTGCGAACGTCAGTCCGGCGTGATCGGTGAGCCGCTTGATCAGGCGCTCGCTCATCGCCGCACCCGGCGTCCAGATGCCAGCCTTGACGTCGGGCGCGTCGCGTAACAGGCAGATCGCGCACTCGCTGATCATCTTCGAGGTCGAGCCATAGCCGGGATCGCGGTCGCCCTTCACGGCGGCGCGGACCTGGCGGCCGTCGGGCGCAATCGCGATATAGAGAAGATCGTAGAGACCGTTCTCGCGCTCCTCCTTTCGACGGCCCCTCGCCCGGTTTGGGCGCCTTGCGGACCGGTCTTGCCGGAATTGACTTCCATCACCTTCTTCGCGTTGGCCTCGCCTTTCTCGCCCGGTCCGGTCAACACCATCTCGTCGTAGACGAAGTCCTTTCCGTAGGGAAAGCCCATCAGCATGTTGGAGCGATGGACGTTGCGCGTGTTGATCGTCGCCATCATGAACGGCGCGGTCCATGACTGCATGTCTTCTTCGTAAAGCGGCTTGTTGCCTTTCGGCTGCTTCGGGCCTTCGAAGCCCGGCGTCAGCGCGAAGTGGTTATTGAGAATCTGGACCAGGCTGAGATCCCGGGCGACGGCCTCGAAGGTAGCCTTGGCGCTCGCTGCCGTGCCGCCCGACAGCGTCCCGCGCATGTCGCGCACCCGCCCTTTGACGCGCGCGGCCGGCGCGCCGAACACGCGCGTGGCCTCCTTCTGCACGAAGAAAGTGCCGAGCTCGAACGGCACCGAGTCGTAACCGCAGGAAAACATGATGCGCGCGCCGCTTTTCTGCGCCGCGGCTTCATGCTTGCCGATCATCTGGTGCATCCAGACCGGCTCGCCGCAGAGGTCGAAATAGTCGACGCCGGAAGCGACGCAGGCCGCGATCAGCTCGTTGCCGTAGTTCTGATAGGGACCGACGGTGGTGATGACGGATTTGGTGTCGTTCACCATCGCCTTCAGCGATGCGGGATCGCCGGCATCGGCGACGACCAGCGGCGTATCCGAGGGCGCGCCGATCGCGTCACGCACGGATTTCAGCTTGTCGAGGCTGCGCCCGGCCATCGCCCATTTCAGCGCCTTGTCGTTCTTGTAGTGCGCGGCGAGATATTCGGCGACGAGCTGGCCGGTAAATCCGGTCGCACCGTAGACGACGATGTCGAATTTCTTCATGTCGGATTATTTCTTCCCGTAAGACACGCCCATGCCGGCGCGGACGTCGCTCTGGATGCCGTAAGGCGCGATCGGATAGCGCAAGCCGTTCTTCGCCAGTTGCTTCATGCCTTGAATCGCTTTCGCGAGGTCGGCGGGTTTGAGCGCCATTAGCATCTCCTCGTCGGGGACGCCACCATAGCGCCGCTCCGCAAAGCATGGCAGCGACAACGACGGCTCGCCGGTCTTCAGGGCGCGACCCCAGGAATCCGCGCACGCGGTCTCGCCGACCACGCCCCATTCGAACTTCTTGTAGCCGGTATATTGCAGGCCGTTGATCAGGATGATCATCTGGCCCGGCGTCGCATAAACCAGACAAATATCGGGCGGATTGAGCCGGCCCGACGTGAGCGGGCTCACGGCCATCGCCTTGTACTGACCGAACGGCACGACATCGAGCGCCTCCTGGCGCTTGCGCGCGTCTTCCGCCGTGCCGTGCCAGACACCGACATAGTTGGCGCCGGCGAGCCATTTCTCGTCCTGCGGCGCCAACCCGATCACGGCCTTGCACTGCGCGCCGACGAGATCGTCGGCGGTGATACCGACGGTCCAGCCCAACCGCGAGGCCATGCTGACGATCTGGTCGGTGGTGTGGACCGCATTCGGCCGGCGAATCTTGTCGATCGCCTCCATGTCCTCGATGCGCGCAAACATCTTGATGCCGATCACGGTGGTCTTCAGGCGCAGCAGCGTGTTGAGATCGGCGGCCATGCCGGCGGGGTCGAACTGCGGTGTCTGTTGCTGCATGGCGTGGGCCCTTCCCGATTGTTGCGCCCGATTGTTGCGGGCAAATCTAGACGAATTGGCAGGCGGTTGCGACAGGTGCTTTTCCGCGAACTCGCGGCAGGATTCGCCCGAGTTTTGCGTCATGCGACCTCGAAAAGCCGGGGCCTGGGGAATGCCGGGTGCTCAGCCGCACCCGGAGCCTCGCGTGCAAGCAAAAGCACACGAGCATGGTCGACCACAGGTCAGCCGCAACGTTCCGGTCTCCCTGCGCAATGGTGTTGGATTATAGTGCGCTCTGCCGGGAGTATCGGGGCTTGCTGGCCTCCGTCGTCCGCCGATCATTTCACAGACTTCAAAAAGGTCAGCCGCAACGTTCCGGTCTCCCTGCGCAATGGTGTTGGATTATAGTGCGCTCTGCCGGGAGTACCGGGGCTTGCTGGCCTCCGTCGTCCGCCGATCATTTCGACAGACTTGACCCCAGCGTCGAGGTACCAGGACCACACACCCTCACCGTCCGCGTCAACGCCCACTATCTGCGCGCCAAACAACGTCCATCCGCATCCCGACGTTTCGTTCTATTCGATTATTTCGGCGGCGCTTGCCAGCAACGTTTGAGGGACCCTGAGATCAAGTGCGCTAGCTGTTTTGAGATTTATGAACAATTCAAACTTTGTCGGTGCTTGTACGGGAAGGTCGGCAGGCTTCATTCCTTTAAGAATGCGATCGACGTAAGGTGCTGCCGATCGAAAGTGCTCGCCAAGGTCGGGCGTATACGCGATCAGGCCGCCTGATTCCACATAGGATCGCTCGTGATATATTGCAGGAACGCGGTACTTCGCGACCAACGCAATTATCAGATCACGATTCACCGTATGGAATGCCGCGGGGGTTACCACGAGGCCGCCGCCTGGATCACGCGACTGTTCGGCGATAACGCCTTCTATCTCTTCCTTGGCATGGATTGGAGCGGATTTCACCTCGATGGAAAACGTTGACGCAGCAGCAAGGATGGAAGGCATGAAGAACTGAAGCGGCGGCCCTGTTTCAGGGTTGGACAGGAGCGAAATACGCTGAGTGCGCGGCGCGATCTCCTTCAGCAGCTCAACCCATTTTCCGCCCTGCAATGAAATATCCAGCATGAATCCGGTAACGTTGCCACCGGGGCGCGCCAGGCTCGCAACAAATCCGCTGCCGACTGGATCGGCAACATTAACGAATACGATGGGAATGCTCCGCGTCTCACGAACAATCGAACCGGTTGAAACGGTACCTTGAACGAGAACAGCGTCGGGCCGCAGCTCTACCAGTTCCTTCGTGAAAGCTTTGATCTTGTCCGGATTTCCGGCCGCCCACCGAACTTCCGTCTGTAAGTTCTTGCCTTCAATCCACCCTAACTGCGCTAGCGCGTTCCGATACCCTTCAAACATCGCTCGCGCCGATGCGTCACTGTCGGCGAACGACATTAATACGCCGATCCGGCGCTTTTGTTCGGTCTGTTGCGCTTGTGCAGCGAGCGGCCAAGTTGCCGCAGCGCCGCCGATCAGAGTGATAAACTCCCGACGCCTCATAGGCTCGTTCCTCCTCAACTCCGACGAGCAGCGAGCGTACCACACAGTTGAGGTTATGGCTGGAATTGCGCTGCACCGCAGCGATCTCGCTCCGCTATTTCAGGTCTGAACCCGAAACCAGGTATCAGGCGGGCAAGAAGCCTGCCGCGCCCGGCGACGCTCAGATTAACTCACTTAGTCCGCTTCCACACCACTTCGGACTTTTCTCCTGTCGTCGTAGCAGCGTTGGTGTACTTCAGCTCGTCCGACGTGAGTGAACTGATCGCCCGCTTCTGGCTGTTGCCATTCAAGTTGGGAAAGGAGGATGCTTCGACGTTCGTTGTGAGCGTCCTTGTGGACTCGTCGACCGACCATGTCCCGAAGTGAGAAATGATTCCAATCACAGCGTCCTTGTTTTCCGTCGCCGTCCCTTGGTTGACGTTGTTGACCGCGAATTTTGGAATATCCGATCGAGAAATCATGAAAGAGTATTGGCCGTTGGCCTCAAATATAATGAGACCCTTGGCGGTGGGACCCCAGCGATCCGATTTGACGCCCTCCTTACTGGAGTTGACGGATGAAACATACGTCCAGGTCCCAATGAGCTGTTCTTTGAGGGATTTTTGCTGGGCGAAGCCGCCCCCCGGCCAAGAGACAAGCGTCAACAATGTAACGACTGAAAGCTCAGCCAAACGACGCCGGTTCATTTGCTTCTCCGTTCATTGGTTGCTTTTACGACATCGCGATCATCGCGAGCCGATGCCACCTACCTGCGGTCTGCGCCTCATTGACGTGCAATGCAAACGCCCGGTCAGCGCACTCCGGGCCTGGCAATTGCCGGGCGCCGAGAGCGAAGTCAGTATCTCGCGACGACTGGGCCGCCAAATTTGTACGCGATGCCGAAGGTGGCAATTTGCGTATTGAGCTTCAATTGATAGTTGACAATGTTCGGCGTTGCGGCGCCAAGGCTCAAGCTCAATGCGTCCGTCCAAGTCCCAAAATTGGCGTATCGGTACTCGCCACGTACGTACCAGTTCGTGGCAACTTTCACGTCGATACCGCCGCCGATCGTCCAGCCCGTTCGGGTCGTACTGTTTGTTGCCGTGAAGAGGGGATTGCCGGCGACAACAAAGCAGAACGGATCCGCGAGGCTGTGCTGGCAGGTTGCTGACGTCGCGACGTTCTGCCAGGCGACGCCGCCGGTGCCATACAGCAATACGGTCGGCGAAACCAGAAATCCAAGCCGAGCCCGCAAGCTCGCGTCCCATTTCATTCGCACTGACGACAGATCTGCCCCCGGACCGAGGGAGCCCGGAAAGCAAGAGGCTGCGCAGCCGGGGATACCTGCAGCGGTGACGGTCTTGTCCGCATAGGCGGCATCGATCTCGACGCCGGCGACCCACTGGGGCGAGAACTGCCGGTCGTAGCCCAAATAACCGCCGAAACGGCCGGTCGACGGCTTGAAGTTTCTGGGCGACGTTCCATCGACAAACACAACGAAAGGAGGGACTTCCTGAAGCGACGTCGTTGTCCAGGTCGAGTTTCCCTCCTTCCAGCCCAGAGCGGTGCCTATGTAGAAGCCCGTCCAACTGTCCTGGACTACAAAGGGTGGTGGCGCTGACTTGTAAACTGGGGCCGGCACGTCAGCCGCGATGGCGGGGCCGACGGTCAGGAGGGCTACGAACGCGGCGTTAGCAAACGAAACTTTTTTCATTGAATGCCCTCCCGGGTGATTGCAGTCAGCGTTGTTGTTTTGCTTCGTTTCCGTTTTGCGGCCTGACGGCATCTTGGCGGCCGTCCAAGCCCGCACAACGACAATTGCTGCGTCAACAGACGTGACACCTAATGTCCTCCTGCACCCGGCATTCGCAGCGTCACGGCGAGACCTGCGTGGTCCGAGGGCCACAATCCTGACGGCGTTTTGTCATTCGGTTTGTTGCCCACCAATCGGACATCAGATACCGCCGAGAATCCGCGTAGCATCACGAGATCGATACGCTGGTTCAATGCGGTTGTTGCGTTGTTCAGTTGCGCATTTTGGCAGCATGTGAATCCTTGGTCGGATACGCGAGCCTTGAGCCATGCATCGGCAAATCCGGCGTCGATCATCGCCTTGTAGATCGGATAAGTCGGATCCGATGCGCTGTCGGCGCGCGCGTTGAAATCTCCGGACAGGATGATAGGCAATGCGGTGTCGCCCGCCGCGCTGGCGATTAGTTCCTTCACCTGAAGAAGGGACACGGCGGCGAGAATATCCAGATGCGTGGTCACGAACCGTAACGACCTTCCGCCAATGGTAACGTCAAGTGACGCCCAACCGCGCGGAAGCGTGAAAGTATACGCCGATAGCGGTTGGGACAGTGTGCCCGACCAGATAGCGCTGCACCTGATTGTTCGATCGTCGAAAATTACCGGCTAAATGTTCACGCCGCACCAGGATCGCATCCTGCGTTGTCAAACGGACGTCGAAGCCCAGCGTGCTTGGCGCCTCTGCGTCGAAGCCGGGAATGATCGCTGCGATGCGATACTGCTCGCCGAGCTTCTCCAGTTCATCCTGTAAAGATTGCAGCAAATCCGATTTTACGGTCGTCGCGGGGGAAACAGGTCCGGTGCGCAAAATGGAGGCTTCCTGCAGGCCAACGATATCCGGGCGCTCCCTGGCAATCTGGCGAGCCATCGTTGCCGCCCTTTCCGACGGCTTGGTGGCCAGGATGTTCTGGTAAGTGGCAGTCACAGCCGCGACAAATGCTCCCGGCGATGTAGCGGCCAGCAATTCGTTGAAGTCTGTGCCCTCGTCCATATTCTGAGTCAGGATACGGATATTGCCGCCGTCGTCGGCCGCCGCAGGGGCGGTTAGGCCGAACGAAAGCGTCGGCACCATGAGCGCAAAGTTGCCGAGAATGGCGATGATCCGCAGAATCCGCCTCTGCCTGTTCTTGAATATCAATGAAACCAGCGTCGATGCCGTGTAGCCCGGGAGGTCCGACATGTTCATCATGGTCCTGTCTTTTCCGCGAGGCATGCCGATGAATGTGAAAGTCTTCGTGTCTTCCACCAGAGGACTAGTCCTCATCAATTTGCTGCTGGACGTTACACGGGGTGGCCCTTAAGTTCCTTGGTTCAGGATCTTAATTGTTCTGAAGCCAGGATCGTTCGGTCGAACAATGAGTGACAACCAAATCAGCTTTGGCCAATTTCGCCTCGACCTGAACGGACGGGGTTTGTCGCGTGACGGCAAGTCCGTTCCGCTTGGCAGTCGAGCACTTGACATCCTTGGCGTGCTCGCTTCGGCGAGAGGCGACGTCGTCACCAAGGATCAACTGATGGAACGGGTTTGGCCCAACCGCGTGGTCGAGGAGAACAACATCCAGGTTCACGTCTCGGCGCTGAGAAAGGCACTCGACGACGGGAAAGACAGCGAAAGCCACGTTGTCACCGTACCAGGCCGTGGCTATCGGCTCATCGGCGTGAGCGCACCCGATTCATTGGCAAGACTGATGCCGGGCCTATACGCAGATTTCGGGTGATCCGCGGCGGACCTTCAATCGCGGTGCTGCCTTTCCAGAATATGAGTGACGATCCGGGGCAGGAACACTTCACCGACGGGATCGTGGAAGAAATCATCACCGGTCTGTCGCGCATGCGTTGGCTGTTCGTAACGGCGCGCAATTCGAGCTTTGTCTACAAAGGACGAAGCGTCAACGTGAAGCAGGTCGGGCGCGAGCTTGGTGTGCGGTATGTTCTGGAAGGCAGCGTGCGCAAGGATGGCAAGCGCGTCCGCATTACCGGACAGCTGATCGATTCGTGCATCCGGCGCGCATCTTTGGGCTGATCATTTCGACGGCAGTCTCACCGATATTTTCGATCTGCAGGACAAGATTACCGCGAGCGTCGTCGGCGCAATCGAGCCGACCTTGATCGAAGCCGAGATCGAACGCACCAAGACGACGCCGGCCGAAAGTCCCTACGACTATATCGTCAGAGGGGTCGCGGGCCAGCGCACCTGGAGCAGGGAGGCCAACGCAGAAGCGTTGCGCATGTTTCAGCAGGCGCTCCAGCTCGACCCAACTTCGGCCGCTGCTTACGCCTTTGCGTCGCAGTGCTACACTTGGAGCAAGTCGTTTGGCTGGCTCAACGAACCTGCCTCGGAGATTGCCGAGGGCGTGCGGCTGGCGCGACGCGCCATTGAATTGGGAAGAAGCGAGGCAATAACTTTGCTACTCGCTGGATTTGCGATCTCGTACCTGGAAGGAGATCTTGATACCGGTTCAGCTGCGATCGACCGCGCACTTGAGCTCAATCCAAACTTTGCCTCGGCCTGGGGACTTAGTGGCTGGGTCAAGGGTTTCCGCGGCGAGCAGGACCTCGCCATCGACTGCGTGCAGCGCGCCATTAAACTGAGCCCGGTCGATGCCTATATGTTTGCGTGGCAAAGCGCCGGCTCATACGCATTTTTTTCCCATGGGCCGGTACGAGGAAGCGCTGGCGTGGGCGGAAAAAGCGCTGCGGGAGCGTCCGGGTTACCTTCCGGCTGCAAGGATGGTCGTGGCCAGCACGCGCGCTTGCCGAAATGCCCGAGCGACCGGAGACCTCGGTGACCCGCTTGCGCGAGCTCGAGCCGACACTGCGCATCTCCAACCTCAGGGATCAGATCCCCTATCGCCGGCCGGAAGACCTCGCCAGACTGGCAGATGGCCTTCGCCAAGCCGGGCTGCCGGAGTGAACTTGCTTCAGCACGATCTTCGCGCGCCTGACCTCGCGCATCCACTTCACGGTGTCCCAAGTCAGGTTGGACACTCCGGAGCCTGAAGCGGTCGATGCCGTCGTAAGCCGGCGACCGTGCGAAGCTGCGCGGAACGCGGCTCGCGGCGAGATATTGCAGAAAACGGCGGCGGCTGGTGGCGCGGACGTCTGACGGCGTCATTGGCGATCCTCCCCTGCATCGTTCTTGGTTGTTGGGAGGCAGCCGTAGCTTATCCCGCCGGCCCCGGAAACAGCGTGTCGGTGCGGCCCGTGAGCCGATAGACCACAAGCCCCAGCCATTCCCGCACACCGACATCGGTCCGCAACAGCCCATCGAGTGAAAACTGCGTGAAGTCAAAGACGTCGGCGCCGCGCCCGACGCGCCAGTCCACCGGATAGGGCTCGACGGCAAAGCCGACTTTCCGAAACAGGCCGATCGCACGCGGCATGTGGAAGGCCGAGGTGACCAGGAGCCAGCGCTCGCCCGCTTTCGGCGCGGCGAGCTTCTTGCTGAACACCGCATTCTCATAGGTGTTGCGGGAGTCGCGATCCATGATCAGGCGGGACTTGTCGACGCCGAGGCTTTCGAACAGCGCCGCTGCGTAGTCGGCCTCGCGCTGCTCGTTGGAAATCAGGCTGGAGCTGCCGCCGGAAAACACGATTCTGGCGTTCGGGTATTTGTGCGCCAGCGCGGCGGCCGCGACGATGCGGTCGGGCGAACTGGTGATGACCGGCATGCCGTGCGCGACCGACAAGTCGGCATCGATCGGTCCGCCCAGCACCACGATGCCGTCGGGCGGCGCGCCTTGCGCGGCGCTCCATGGCGGAAACCGGCTTTCAAGGGGATAGAGCAGCATATTGCCTGATGGCGAGAACGCGGCGACCGCCAGCAGCACGATGGCCGCGATCATGAGCCTGCGCCCTGCCCGCGCAAAACGCGTCGCCGTCAGCAAGGCGCCGACGAGCGCGAGCACGATCAGGAAATTGGTCGGCAGCACCAGCACGCCGAGTGTCTTGGACAGGATGAAAAACAAGCGAACCTCGTATGAATTTGCTACAGCCTCATACGCTGTCCCCTCGCAATTCCAAAGAGCTTCACATGGCCCATCATCACCTGCATTCGAGCCCGGAAACCTGCCACTGGGGCTTCTTCGAAGCGAAATTGAAGCCGGTGCTGACCATCGACAGCGGCGACGAGGTCACGGTCGAGACCATCTCGGGCGGCCCGGACCAGGTGCCCGACAAGAGCAAATTCCATGTGCCGCCGGAGCTGTTCGAGGTGCATGCCAAAAACGAGCGCATGGTGCCCGGCCACATCCTGACCGGGCCGATCGCGGTGAAGGGCGCCATGCCCGGCGACGTGCTCGAGGTCGATATCCTCGATGTGCAGCTCCGGCAGGACTGGGGCTACAACATGATCCGTCCGCTCGCCGGCACCCTGCCCGACGATTTCCATGAGACGCGGCTGCTCAACATCCCGCTCGACCGCAACCGCATGGTCGGCCGCCTGCCCTGGGGTCTCGATTTGCCGCTGGCGCCGTTCTTCGGCGTGATGGGTGTCGCCCCGCCGCCGGCCTGGGGCCGCATCACCTCGCTGATCCCGCGCGCGATGGGCGGCAATCTCGACAACAAGGAGCTCGGGGCCGGCGCCAAACTCTATCTGCCGGTGTTCGTGCCGGGCGCGCTGTTCTCCTGCGGCGACGGCCATGGCGTGCAGGGCGACGGCGAGGTCTGCGTCACCGCGATCGAGACCGCGTTGAAGGGCCGTTTCCGCCTCACTCTGCGCAAAGACATCCGCCTCGATTATCCGCGCGCCGAGACCGCGACGCATTACATGACCATGGCGATGGACCCCGATCTCGACCAATGCGTGGTGCGCGCGCTGCGCGACATGATCGTGCTGCTCGGCGAGAAGCGAAATCTTTCGCGCGAAGATGCGTATACGCTCTGCAGCCTCGCCGCGGACTTGCGGGTGACGCAGACCGTCAACGGCTCCAAGGGCATTCATTGCATGATCGCGAAGAGCGTCGTGCACGGCTGATTCATCCCTCATGGTGAGGAGCGCGTCGAGTTCTCGGCAGCGCTTGCGCGGACCCGTTCGCGCGTCTCGAACCGATGCAGGCCCAGTCGGGCCTTCATGCTTCGAGACGCTTGCTTCGCAAGCTCCTCAGGATGAGGGATTGCAACGCGACGCCCTCACCACGCGCCGGATTCGCCCCTTTTTCAGCTCTCAACCGCTGCTTGAACACCCCGCCGGCCGGTCCGCGGGGGCCATTCCGCGCGGCCAAAATTTATATCAATCAGATCAGATGCTTATCTGGAAAATCCAAACACTCTATACAAATGGCCTAAATCCTAATAAACTCTTAATAGATACTTTTCAGTACACTTCCAACCGCGTAGCGTTTTGCATATGGCCACAGAGAAAGCCGAGACTGACCGCGTCCCCGTAACTTTGGCACTTTCGACCATCACCTATCTCGAAAAGCTCGTGAGACAGGGCACCCACGGCACCAGCGTTCCCGGCGTTGCACGGACGCTGATCGAGGAAGGCATCCGCCTTGCGATCAAGGATGGGCTGCTGTCGATCCGTGACAATGGCAAGGCATAACGCGCGGCAGATTCGGTCCACGGCCGGAACGATCCGATGAGGATCCAACCTGGAACCGACACATGCTTGCGCAAACCTGGACAGACGAACGACTTGAACTCCTGAAGAGCGGCTTCGCCGAGGGCCTCTCCTGCCGCGAGATCGCGGCCACCATCGGCGTCAGCCGCAATGCCGTGATCGGCAAGATCTCGCGGCTCAATCTCAAGCGCGACAAGGACCGCATGGTGCGCACGGGCAGGCCCGAGCGCGCGAACGAGCCGCGGCCACGCGGCGCGCCGCGGCTGCGGCAGATTTTGCTGAAAGCCTACCCGTCGCAGCCGAACGCGATCGTTGCCGACGAGCCGATCCACAACGGCCACACCTGCTCGCTGCTCGAACTCGGCAACGACACCTGCCGCTGGCCGATCTCGACGCCGGGTGCGGAGGACTTCTGCTTCTGCGGCAATCCACCGCTCGGCGGCCTGCCCTATTGCCCCGGCCACAGCCGGCTGGCGTATCGGGTCGCGTCGGGACGGTAGCTTTGTTCACCTCTCCCGCTTGCGGGGGAGGTCGACACGCTCGAAGAGCGTGTCGGGTGGGGGAAATTCTCTCGGCGCGATGGGCCCGTTGGCGCCCCCACCCCAGCCCTCCCCGCACGCGGGGGAGGGAGCGCATCCTCGTCGCGGCGGCAGTTCATCCTCAACTGCGAAACGATCACCCGCGCCGCCAGCCGACCTCTTTCGCAAGGGTCGCAAAAAACTCCGGCATGTAGACCTGCTCCGGCTCTTTCCGCACGAGCGCATCGAGCTTGTGGGCATCGTCGCCGACCAGGATGCGCCACTGCCCGGCCTTGACGCCGTCGAGGATGATTTTGGCCGCCTGCGCCGCCGTGGTCGGCGCCTCGTCGCGGAAGGCGCGCGCGCGGTCGCGCGCGATCGCCTGGACCTGCTCGTCCGACATCGTGTCGACGGCGACGCCCATGAGCTTGATGCGTGCACGGCGCCTGCACCAGCTGTTCCGGCGTGAGCTGGTCGGAGCCGTTCAACACCACGAGCGTGTTCGACAGGATGGGGGTGCCGATATGGCCGGGCATCACGACCGAGCATTTGATATGCGGCGCATTGAGACGGAGGTCGTTGATCAAGGCCTCCGTGAACCCCTTCACCGCGAATTTGGCGGCGCTGTAGGCGGTATGCGGCACGCCCATGCCGCCGGACGCCCAGAAGCCATTGACGCTGGAGGTGTTGACGATGTGGCCTTCGTCCGCCTTCAGCAGGAGCGGCAGGAAGGTGCGCACGCCGAGATAGACGCCGCCCCAGCAGATGTTGAAAGTCCTTTCCCATTGGGCGCGCGAATTGGTGATCATGCTGCCGCCGCCGCCGATGCCGGCATTGTTGAACAGCAGGTGGATATGATCGGTCTTCTGCTGCGTCGATCAGCTCGTCGCGGAAGCGCGTCAGCTGATCCTCGATCGAGACGTCGGCGAGGTGGGTGGTGACGCGCAGACCCTGCGGCAGCTTTTCGCTCTCGCAGAGCCGCTTGGTCTCGGCCATCGCCTCGGCCGAGACGTCGCACATCGCGACGTTGCAGCCCTCGGCGACCAGCTGGCGCGCCAGCTCGCGCCCCATGCCCGTGCCGCCTCCGGTGATGACGGCGAATTTTCCGGCGAAGTCTTTCATGCGGATGTTGTCCTGCTCATCGTGGCCGGCTTCCCGTTAGCCGACCCGCCAGCCGACTTCCTTGGCGAAGCTCGAATAAAACTCCGGCGTGTAGGCCTCTTCCGGCGACTGCCGCACCCGTAAATCGAGCTTGTGCGCGTCGTCGCCGACCAGGATGCGCCATTGCGCCGGCCTTGACGCCGTCGAGGATGATTTTTGCCGCCTGCGCCGCCGTGGTCGGCGCCTCGTCGCGGAAGGCGCGCGCACGATCGAGCGCGATCGCCTGCACCTGCTCGTCCGACATGGTGTCGACGGCAATGCCCATCCCTTTCAGGCGCTGGCGCGCATGCCCCATTTCGTTCGGCATCAACGCCTCGGAGCCGTTCTGGATCACGCGCGTGTTCGACACGATCGAGGTGCCGATATGGCCGGGCATCACGACCGAGCATTTGATATGCGGCGCGTTGAGACGAAGATCGTTGATCAGCGCCTCGGTAAATCCCTTCACCGCGAATTTCGCGGCGCTGTAGGCGGTGTGCGGCACGCCCATGCCGACGGAGGCCCAGAAGCCGTTGACGCTTGACGTGTTGACGATGTGGCCCTCGTCGGCTTTCAGCAGCAGCGGCAGGAAGGTGCGCACGCCGAGATAGACGCCGCCCCAGCAGATGTTGAAGGTGCGCTCCCAACTCTCGCGGCTGCCGGCGATGATGCTGCCGCCGCCGCCGATGCCGGCATTGTTGAACAGGAGATGGATCTTGTCCGTCTTCTGCTGCTCGATCAGCTCGTCGCGGAAGCGGATGTAGTGCGCCTCGATCGAGACGTCGGCGACATGGGTGGTGACGCGCAGGCCCTGCGGCAGCTTTTCGCTCTCGCACAGCCGCTTGGTCTCGGCCATCGCCTCGGCCGAGACGTCGCACATCGCGACGTTGCAGCCCTCGGCGACCAGCTGGCGCGCCAGCTCGCGCCCCATGCCCGTGCCGCCTCCGGTGATGACGGCGAATTTTCCGGCGAAGTCTTTCATGTGCTTCCCGCCCTTCCAGTTGTTCTCCTTGCTCGTTGCATCCGACAGCGGTTTTCCGATGTCAATGCGGCCACCCAAGTGGCTGGACGGACACGGGAAAGCGCTTCCCGCCCGGCGGCAAATGAAGGCGGTCGGCTGCCTTTCGCAAATATCGTTTGAACCTTCTTCCCGCGCCAGAGTCTCACTTACAGGTGGCATACCGACAGGAGGCGCGGATGAACCACTGGAATGACACCATGGTCGATCGGCCCGACCCGAACGGTCCGGCCTATCTCGCAGGATGGACCATCAGCGGCTTGGCCGTGATCGGCACGATCCTCGCCGTGTGGGTGCTGGGACTCTGAAGCGAAATTTGGTCGGAGCGAGAGGATTTGCAACCTCCGACCCCTAGTCTCCCAGACTAGTGCGCTAACCGGGCTGCGCCACGCTCCGATTGGCCGTTGCTTAGCTTCGATCCCGCCTTCGCGCAAGGTGCGGAATTGGCTCGCTCCGACCATCCTCAGCGGACAACGCCGCCTACCCGTCCTTCATCACCCGGTCCAGCATCTGCCGGCAGGCGATGAGGTCGCGCAGCACGCCCTCGAGCTTTTCGCGGTCGAGCGCGGCGTGGTCGACCTTGCGGCCCTTGCCGCCGCTGCGGAACGCCTCGAGGAAATCATCCTCGGAATCGACGAAGCGGAAATCGATGCCGTCCTCGTCCCCGGCGCCGACAACCGGCGCCGCCTTGCTCTCGTCCTCGGCATCGAGATCGACGCCGAAATCCTCGCCGTCGCCTTCCGCGAGGCTCTGCCCGACCGCTTCCTCGATCGCGCCGAACGACACCGCGGTGGAACTGTCGGCCAGCCCCTGCACCGACTTGATGCCGTGCTCTTTCAAAATCCGCTGCACGCCGCGGATGGTGTAGCCCTCGCCGTACAGCAGACGGCGGATGCCCTTGAGCAGGTCGACGTCGTCGGGGCGGTAATAGCGGCGGCCGCCGCTGCGCTTCATCGGCTTGATCTGGGCGAAGCGCGTCTCCCAGAATCTCAGCACATGCTGGGGAATGTCGAGGTCGTCGGCGACCTCGCTGATGGTGCGGAATGCATCCGGCGCCTTGTCCAAACGCGCCCTTCCCTTCTCGCTATATCTCAGTCGTCTTTATCGCTGCCGTTGGCAGAGACCGCATGGCCGTTGATCCTCTGCTTGAGGATCGCCGACGGCTTGAACACCATGACCCGGCGCGGCGAGATCGGCACCTCGGTGCCGGTCTTCGGATTGCGGCCGATACGCTGGCCTTTCTTGCGCACCATGAAGGAGCCGAACGAGGACAGTTTCACCGTCTCGCCCTTCTCCAGGCAGTCCGTGATCTCTTTCAGCACCAGCTCGACAAACGCCGATGATTCCGTGCGCGACAGCCCGACCTTCTGATAGACGGCCTCGCACAGGTCAACGCGTGTGACGGTCTTTCCGGTTCCAGTCATCGCCTGCCCCACTCACGGCGAACAATTTCCATCTGAAATTAAGAGGTTAACTTGCAACGGTCAACAGCGCCGTCAAGCCCCTCACACCTAAAAGGCGGAGTGTGGCTTATCTACAATCTTGACGAAACCTCACCAGCGGACCAGCGCGGAACCCCAGGTGAAGCCGCCGCCCATGGCCTCGAACAGCACGAGATCGCCCTTCTTCACGCGCCCGTCCTTCACCGCGACATTCAGTGCCAGCGGGATCGATGCGGCCGAGGTGTTGCCGTGGAGGTCGACGGTCAGCACCACCTTCTGCGGCGCAATATGCAGCTTGTGCGCGCTGGCATCGATGATTCGCTTGTTGGCCTGATGCGGGACGAACCAGGTGATGTCGTCGGCCGTGAAGTCCGGTGGCGTTGAAGGCATCGACGATGACGTCGGTGATCATGCCGACCGCGTGCTTGAACACCTCGCGGCCTTCCATCCGCAAATGGCCGACGGTTTTGGTCGAGCCCGGGCCGCCGTCGACAAAGAGCTTCGCCTTGTGGCGGCCATCGGAGCGCAAATGCGTGGTCAGGATGCCGCGGTCGCTCGACTGGCCCGGCTGCTCCTGCGCCTCGAGCACGATAGCGCCGGCGCCGTCGCCGAACAGCACGCAGGTGCCGCGGTCGTTCCAGTCGAGAATGCGCGAGAAGGTCTCCGCGCCGATCACCAGCGCCCGTTTGAACGCGCCCGCGCGCAGGAAATTGTCGGCGGTCGCCAGCGCAAACACGAAGCCCGAGCACACCGCCTGCAGGTCGAAGGCCGCGCCGCGGGTGATGCCGAGGCCATTCTGCACGGCGACGGCAGTGGCGGGAAAGGTGTTGTCGGGGGTCGAGGTCGCCAGCACGATCAGGTCGATGGCCTGCGCATCGATCCCCGCATTGGCGAGCGCGGCATTGGCCGCCTTGATCGCCAGATGCGAGGTAAACTCGTCATCGGCGGCGATATGGCGTTCGCGGATGCCGGTCCGCTGCACGATCCACTCGTCGGAGGTATCGATCTGGCTCGCCAGCTCGGCATTGGTCAATATCCGCTGCGGCAGGTACGCACCGCAGCCGAGCACCACCGAACGTAACGTCACGAGACAGCCTCCGCGGGCACCGACACCGAGCGCCCCGCCTTCACGATTGAGCATTTGATTGATCTTGGTCAGGAGATCGTAGCGGACCATCTCATAGCCAACATCGACGGCATAGGCAAAGCCTTCCGCGTCCGTTCCGCCGTGGCTCTTGACCACGACCCCGTTCAGGCCCAGCAGCACGCCGCCATTGGACTTCCTCGGGTCGAGCTTGTCGCGCAGCTCCCGGAAGGCCCTGCGGGCGAAGAGGTAGCCGAGTTTCGAACGCCAGGTCCGCGCCATCGCCGCGCGCAGGAAATCGCTCATCTGGCGCGCCGTGCCCTCGGCCGCCTTCGTGCGATATTGCCGGAAAAACCCTCGGTCACGATCACGTCGGCGGCGCCCTTGCCGATACCGTCGCCCTCGACGAAGCCGATATAGTCGAGCTCAGGCAGGTTCATGGACCGCAGCATCTCGCCGGCCTCGCGGATCTCCTCGTGGCCCTTGATCTCCTCGGTCCCGATGTTGAGCAGGCCGACGGTCGGCCGCGGCAGGTTGAGCGCGACGCTCGCCATGGCGGCGCCCATGATCGCAAGCGCCACCAGATGCCGCGCATCGCCGCCGATGGTGGCGCCGAGGTCGAGCACGATGGATTTGCCGCGAAGGGTCGGCCAGCCCGGCGTGGCGATCGCCGGCCGGTCGATGCCAGGCAACATATGCAGATGAAACCGCGCCATCGCCATCAGCGCGCCGGTGTTGCCGGCGGAGACCGCGACGTCGGCCTCGCCTTTCTTCACGGCGTCGATCGCAAGCCACATCGAGGAGGTCTTGCGCCCGCGCCGCAGCGCCTGGCTCGGCTTGTCCTCCATGCTGACGGCAACGTCGGTGTGGATCACGCGCGACACAGCTTTCAGCGCGGGATGCTTGGCGAGCTCCGGCTCGATCAGCTCGCGCTTGCCGAACAGCAGAAACTCGCTGTCGGGATGCCGAGAAAGCGAAATGGCCGCGCCGGGTATGACGACGGACGCGCCGACATCGCCACCCATGGCGTCAAGCGCGATTCGAACCTTTTGAGGCATGAATTTCCCGGCAGACCTGGACTTGAGCAGCCACCGCTTCGCTTTGAGCGGATCGGCCTGACGCTACGCTCGGGCCGGGCCGCGACAATACCGTTTCGGCGTGCCGACACAACTCTTGACCCCCGGCTTTTTGTTCCCACAAGCGCCGCGAGCCGGAATCAAATTGTTGAATAATTCAAGTTATTCCAATGTCTTATACCAGACATTGGAAGCGCCGCTGAAACCCGGCCCTAACCCTTTTTGCCTTTCCGCTTGCCGGGCAAAGGCGCCGGCTTCCCGGGCTCGGCTTGCAGTGCCTTCAGGGCGGCAAAGGGATGGTCGGCGGGATCAACAGCGGTGACCTGTGGCTCGAACACCACGCCCTCCTTGCGGGGATAGGGATCGACTGCGAGGTACAGCACGTCGGTGGCAAGCCGGCCGAGATCGATCATGCCGTTCTCGATCGGCTCGGGCGTATCAGGCACCGTGCTCACGCCATCGTCGTCATCGACGTCGATCTGCGGCGCGATCTCGTCTGCCGGCGCAAACATCAGATCGACCTCCTCGTCGATCGCGTTTTCGATCGGCTCGAGCGTGACCACGCAGGTTTGCCCGACCTTCGCCTGCACACGGCCGGCGACATGGACGCGCCCGCCGCTCCGATGCGACAGATCGAAGGTGGCGCGCGCCGAGGAGACCTCGCGCAAGCCTGCGATCTCGGCCATGGCAGCGCGCGCAGGCGCGTCCGCCTCGATCTCACGATGCAGCCCGCCATCCGGAATCTGCGCGACATTGACCGGCGCGCGCCAGGGATCACGAGAAGCATCACGTGAGGGATCGCGTCGAGGACCGCGGGTGGGCCTTTCGTCCGAACGTGTCATGGCGAAACCGCTTCGACCTTCGGCAATGGAAATGACCACGATGCGTTGGCGAGCGCTTTCGCATCCAGCTTTTCGAGGTTGGCGATGACCGATATCGCATAGGCCGCAAGCCGACGCGCATTCTCAATGCCCCCGCCGTCCAGCACGTTCCGGCTGATCGCCTGCGCCAGCGCCTCGGGACTGTCCGATAGCGCCATGTCATAGGCGGCGATGCGGCCATAGAAGGCCTCGCCGAAGGCCTGCATCTTCTTCGGCACCGCGAGGTCGCCGATCGCCATTTCTCGCAGGTTATCGTCCAGATCGGCGCAGAAGCGGTCGAAAAGCGCCTGCGCCGGTCCGGCCATGCCTGACGATCTCGCCCAGACGCCGCAACACCGTCCACAAATGCAGCACGATCAGGTCAAAACGGCCGTTAACCGTATCCGGCACGCCCAAGTCCCGGTAAAACAAGGGTTCTCGCGCTTGCGTCACGATCATGCCATAGATGGCATCAATGGTGCCGCGCGGGGCAAGGTGGGGTTTCCTGAAGTGATTGAACGGCCAAAGCATTGTGGGTTCCACAAGCGAGCCCCTGCGTGATTTGCGTATCAGATTGGGCTCGCAAATCTTGCATTCCGGCCATGGCCGGGCCGGCCGGTTCTAGGAGGACGGGACCCGTTCCGCAATGACCCAGACGAACGACCAAGAGCCGCCTTTTCGCGCGCTGGCACGGCCTGCGCGCGGTGGCGGCTGCCGTTCTGGTTTGCGGCGCTGCTTGCGGGCTGCACCGGCGAGCAGTTCCAGAAGGGCTACATCCTGCCGCCCGGCGCGCTCGAGCAAATTCCGATCGGCGCCAGCCAGGACCAGGTGCTGATCGTGCTGGGGACGCCATCGACGGTGGCGACCCTGAACGGCGAAGTCTTCTATTACATCTCCCAGCGCACCTCGCGGCCGGTGATGTTCATGAACCAGAAGGTCATCGATCAGCGCGTCATCGCGGTCTATTTCGACAAGAACCGCCAAGTCGTGCGGCTCGCCAATTACGGCCTGAAGGACGGCAAGATCTTCGACTTCATCAGCCGCACCACGGCGACCTCGGGTCAGGAAATGTCGTACCTGACGCCGCTGTTCAAGCTGCTCAGCTTCCACTAGCTCTCGTGCCCCGGGCGCACTGTGGCGCGGCGTGAAATAGTCACCTCGTCATTGCGAGCCAACGGGTCGGCCCCCTTGCGGCCGGCCCGATGACAGGCTCCGAAGCAGTCCATTTCTCTGCTTGCGGCGCGATGGATTGCTTCGTCGCTTGCGCTCCTCGCAACGACCAGATTGGCTCGGCCCAAGCAAAAACCCCGCAGCTTGCGCCTGCGGGGTTTTTCATTTCCGACACTTCGATCTCACCCGCCGTGCGCGAGGATCGCCAGCAGCAGCAGCGCCACGATGTTGGTGATCTTGATCATCGGGTTGACCGCCGGGCCCGCCGTATCCTTGTAGGGATCGCCGACGGTGTCGCCGGTCACGGCCGCCTTGTGGGCATCGGAGCCCTTGCCGCCGTAATGGCCGTCCTCGATGTACTTCTTGGCGTTGTCCCAGGCGCCGCCGCCCGAGGTCATCGAGATCGCGACGAACAGACCGGTGACGATCACGCCGAGCAGCATGGCGCCGACGGCGGAGAACGCCGCCGACTTGCCGGCCACGCCGCCGCCCGCGATCGCGTAGATCACGAAGTAGACGAAGATCGGCGACAGCACCGGCAGCAGCGACGGGATGATCATTTCCTTGATCGCCGCCTTGGTCAGGAGGTCGACGGCCTTGCCGTAGTCCGGCTTGTCGGTGCCCTGCATGATGCCGGGCTTCTCGCGGAACTGGCGGCGCACTTCCTCGACGATCGCGCCGGCCGCGCGGCCGACCGCGGTCATGCCCATCGCGCCGAACAGATACGGCAGCAGGCCGCCGAACAGCAGGCCGACCACGACGTAGGGATTGTTCAGCGAGAAGTCCGGATTGACGCCCTTGAAGTAGGGGGTGCCGTTCGCGATGAAGAACTTCAGGTCCTGGTTATAGGCCGCAAACAGCACCAGCGCGCCGAGACCGGCGGAGCCGATCGCGTAGCCCTTGGTGACCGCCTTGGTGGTGTTGCCGACCGCATCGAGCGCGTCGGTCGACTTGCGCACTTCCTTCGGCAGGCCGGCCATTTCGGCAATGCCGCCGGCATTGTCGGTGACCGGGCCGAAAGCGTCGAGCGCGACGATCATGCCGGCCAGCGCCAGCATGGTGGCGGTCGCAATCGCAATGCCGAACAGGCCGGCGAGGCTGTAGGTGACGAGGATGCCGGCGATGATGACGATCGCGGGCAGCGCGGTCGACTCCATCGAGATGGCGAGGCCCTGGATCACGTTGGTGCCGTGGCCGGTGACGGAGGCCGCCGCGATCGACTTCACCGGACGATAGTCGGTGCCGGTGTAGTATTCGGTGATCCAGATGATCAGGCCGGTGACGACGAGGCCGACGATGCCGCATTCGAACAGCGCCATGCCGGTGTAGTCGACGCCGTCGAGCTTGCCGAAGCCGATCAGCCAGTAGATCACGGCGGCGACGCCGACGAGCGACAGGATGCCGGTCGCGATCAGGCCCTTGTAGAGCGCACCCATGATCGACTGGTTGGCGCCGAGCTTGACGAAGAAGGTGCCGATGATCGAGGTGATGATGCAGATGCCGCCGATGGCGAGCGGCAGCGTCATCATGTTCTGCAGGATCGGCGTCTTGGCGAAGAAGATCGCGGCCAGCACCATGGTGGCGACCGCGGTCACCGCATAGGTCTCGAACAGGTCGGCCGCCATGCCGGCGCAGTCGCCGACATTGTCGCCGACGTTGTCGGCGATGGTGGCGGGGTTGCGCGGATCGTCCTCGGGAATGCCGGCCTCGACCTTGCCGACGAGGTCGCCGCCGACGTCGGCGCCCTTGGTGAAGATGCCGCCGCCGAGACGGGCGAAGATCGAGATCAGCGAGGCGCCGAAGCCGAGCGCCACCATGGCGTCGACGACGGTGCGGCTGTCGGGCGTCAGATGCATCGAATAGGTCAGGAAGCCGAAGTAGAGCGTCACGCCGAGCAGCGCGAGACCGGCGACCAGCATGCCGGTGATCGCGCCGGCCTTGAAGGCGAGCTCGAGGCCGCCGGCGAGCGAGGTGGTGGCGGCCTGCGCGGTGCGCACGTTGGCGCGCACCGACACGTTCATGCCGATGAAGCCGGCCGCGCCCGACAGGATCGCGCCGATGGCAAAGCCGACGGCGACCAGCGTGCCGAGGAAGTAGACGAGCAGCGCGAAGATCACGACGCCGACGATGCCGATGGTGGTGTACTGGCGCCGCAGATAGGCCTGCGCGCCTTCGCGCACGGCGGCCGCGATTTCCTGCATCCGGGGATTGCCGGCGTCGGATTTCAGCACCGACATGGTCGCCCAGACGGCGTAAACGATGGAGAGCGCTCCGCAGAGCACGATCAGCCACAAAGCAGTCATTGAATTAGCCTCGGATTCGTAAGATGGCCCCACGCCGCTGCCGCGACTCGCGGCGGGCGCACAAAAAGGAGGCCCGCCTTGCCCAAGAAGGCGGCCTCAAATCGGGCCGGACCATGCCAAAATCGCCCCCGCCGCGCAACGCCGGGATGGGCATAAATCGATCGATTTTTCGGCAGGTTTTTGGCTGCGATTTCCGGTTTTGGCGCAATTCTCAGGGCCGAAGCAGATGCCGCTCCAGAAATCCAATGGATTCGGCGCCAGACTTCGCCCGGACAGCCGCGTCAAAGGCCATGGAGTAACCGGGCGCCTTGCCGATGCAGGCCCCGAAAGCAGCGGGATCGAACGGCGCCGGTTGGCCGTCGACCAGCAGCACGGGTCGCCCCGATCCCAGCAGGATGAACGGACATTGCTTCGTGCTCGGGATACTCGGCGTAGAAGCGCAGCGTCGTCAAAGTCGGAACCGTCCACGCATGGTGCGCGCCGGGATAGATCACAGTCTGGATCGGCGCTGGAACGCCGGCCGTTTTTGCATAGTCGAGATAGGCCTCGACTTTGCCGATCGGGAGATTGTCGTCGCTCTCGCCAAGCAACATCAGGATCGGTGATCCCGTATAGGCTCCCGGCTTCGCGATCGTGCCGAACACACCGGCCGGATAATACGCCACATGCGCGGCGAAGCGGACCGATCCGGCATCGAGGGCGGCGCGAAGGCCTTCAAAGGCTGCGAGGTGGGCCACTTCACCGCCGTAGGAGAAGCCGGCGATGGCGATCCGGCTGGCGTCGATCCTGGGATCGGCGGCCAGTAGCCGCAACGCGGCGTAGGCATCCGCCACGCCACTCGGCCACAAGCCCGGGCCTGAGCGCGCCAACGCGATCCCCGTCGTGCCGCGCGCGGCGAAGCTGTCATAGGTCAGCGTGGCGAACCCTGCCTTGCGCAGCTCGGCCGCATATTGCCCCTCATTGTCGTCGCGATAGCCGCCGATGGTGTGGACCACCACGACGGCCGGAAGGCGATCCCTCGCCTGCTCCGGAAAACCCAGCACGGCCGGAACCGTCACTGTCGCAACCGGCGCTCCGCGCGACAGCAATTGGCGAAAGTCCGCGTAAGTCGCAGACTGCAATGCGACCTGCTCCGAGCGTATTTCGGCGGCGAGGCCTTGCGTCATCGATGCCGCGAAGCAAACGGCGGCAAGCAATGCCGGATACGCTGCGCCTGCGAAACCTTGTGAACAGCGTCATGGCGATCATCCGGTCACCTCGCGAGCCGTTGTCCGCGGCCGGACGCTCCAATACCTGACGTTGAAGTACGCGATCAGGATGGCGAAGGCCGTCATATTGGCGAGATGCGCCATTCCGACGAGAGGCGAGTTCAGCACGTCGGGCGCCATCGCGTGAAGGACATGAACGCGAAGGAACATCTCGTTCACGCCGCCGCCGATCAGCATGTAGTAACTTGCGACCATGCAGGTGAGATGGGCGTTCCGCCAATAGGCCTTGGGCCAACGGAGGCGGACGCAGATAAATCCGATGGCGATCGCGGTCAGCGCGGCGAGCGCAAACCAGTGCGGGAAGAAGAACACGCCACTGCGGTAGATGCCGAGCGCGGTGAGGTTGGTGACGAGCATCGCTATCAGATAGAGCCGACCGACCGACCTATGCTGCGAGGTCCCCTTCGGTCGGAGCAGCATCAACGCCCCCGTCGTCAGCGCGGCGATGCAGGCGACCGTGTGAATCCATCCCAGCCATGAAAGATCCAGGTTCATCGACGTCGCCTTTCGCGCTCGCTGCATCGGTGGCGCGACAATACTCTATATAATAGAGTACTCTGTCAACAACAATATGAAGGCCAGGTCGGATCGACGAAAAACAGGGATCGATGACTGGATTAGAAGTGGCTGTAGGATCGCCGCTCCAGCGCAATCTCCTTGCCCGCGCCGTCCAGGAATCGGGGCAACCCCTCGCCCGCCATGATGGTGCCTATCGCTGTCACCGCGACGCCCGCCTGCCGCGCGGCCTCGGTGAAGGCATCGACCTTGGCTTCCGGAACGGTACAAAGAATCTCGTAGTCGTCGCCGCCAGCGATCAGGGCTTCGATGCCGACGACGCCGCGGGACAACAGGCTCGCGGCGGTCGCCGAGGCCGGAATGCTCGGGACGTCGACGACGGCGGAGACGCCTGAGGCCGCGCAGAGTTTTGCGAGATCGCCGGCAAGCCCGTCGGACACATCCATCGCCGCGTTCGCATGGTCGCGCACGGCTTCGGCCAATGCGTTGCGCGGCTGCGGCACGCGTAGCGCGCGATCAGCATCTCGCGCCCCTTCGGATCACCCGCAAGCGCCTTCGCGATCGGACCGTCCTTGAGGATGTCGAGGCCGAGCGCGGCATCGCCGATCGTGCCCGTCACCATGATGCGGTCGCCGGGCTTGGCGCGGGTGCGACGAACCATCCTTCCTTCCGGCACGCGGCCGAACGCGGTGATGGAGATCGTCACCGGTCCCGGCGTCGACACCGTGTCGCCGCCGAGCAGCGGACAAGCGAAGGATTTGGCGTCCTCGCCGAGCGCGCGCGCGAATGCCGTTCGAGCCAGCTCGTCGTCGACGCTGCGCAGCGCCAGAGTCAGCACGAACCCGCGGGTCGTAGCCCCCTTGGCGGCGAGGTCGGACAGGTTGGTCCGCAGCGCCTTGCGCGCGATGGTGTCGGGCGGATCGCTTGGCGAGATAGTGCACGCCCTCGACGATGGCGTCGGTGGTGACGACGATGTCTTCGCCACAGCGCTTTCAGGATGGCGGCGTCGTCGACGAGGCCGAACGCGCCCGGATCGGTCGCGATCGGCTTGAAGTAGCGCGCGATCAGCGAGTCTTCGCCGGATGCGCGCTTGTCAGCCACGGCCGAACTCGTCGAGCGCGGAACTGGCGGCCGATCTGGTCGAGCACGGCATTGACCATGCCGGTCTCCTCGCGATCGACAAAGGCGTTGGCGACGTCGACATATTCGGAGACGACGACGCGGCCGGGAATATCCTTGCGATGCTCCAGCTCGTAAGCGCCCGCCCGCAACACCGCGCGCAAGATCGCGTCGATCCGCTTGAGCGGCCAGCCCTGCGACAGCGCGTCGTCGATCAGCGGATCGAGCCGCGCCTGGTCGCGCACCACGCCGGAGACGACGTCGCGGAAGAACGCGGCCTCCGCCGGCAGATATTTCTCGCCCTCGACCTCGCCGCCGATCCAGTGGCTCTCGAACTCGGCAAAGACGTCGTTGATCCCCGCACCGGCGATGTCCATCTGGTACAGCGCCTGCACCGCGGCGAGCCGCGCCGCGCCACGCCGGTTGGCTTTCTTGTCGCCTGCGGGTTTCTTCTTGCTCTCGGGCATCATCGAACCCTTCGCCAGCCGGCGTTTGATGCGCAACATCGCAAGCGCTGCGCGCGCGGCGTCGCCGCCCTTGTTGAGATCGTCGGCGCGCGCTCGCGCCCAGGCCTGCTCCTCGGTGTTGACGGTGATGATGCCGTTGCCGATCGGAAATTTTTGCGCGACAGCCAGGTCCATCAACCCGCGCGACGATTCCATCGACACGATCTCGAAATGGATCGTCTCACCTCTGATGACGCAACCGAGCGCAATCGCCAGGTCGTATGGGCTGCCGCCATATTTGCCGGACGTTATTGCAATCGAGATCGCGGCTGGAATCTCCAAAGCGCCGGGCACCGTGATCACGTCGTGGCTGAGGCCCGCTTTCTTCAACTCGGCGACCGCGCCCTCGAGCAGCGCATCCTGGATGTCGTCATAGAAGCGCGCTTCCACGATCAGGGCGTGCGAGCCCGAAATATCGGTCTGGTCCTTCAGCGGGGCGCGACGCGCGTCTGCCATCTAACTGCCAATCTGCAATAAGTTGCGAGTTGTGCTGCTTTTAGGCGCGGCGACGCGCGATGCCAAGGGGCGCTATTTCATTTCCGTCAGCCGCGCGGCGTAGCGCGCCATCAGGTCGACCTCGATATTGACCTCGCTGCCGGCGCGCCAGGACGACAGCGTCGTCACATTGAGCGTGTGCGGGATGATCAGCACGGAAAACGTCACATCCTGCACCGTGTTGACGGTCAGCGACACGCCATCCAGCGTGATCGATCCCTTCGGGGCGATGAAACGCGCCAGTTCGCGCGTGGTTTTGAGCGTGAACCGCGCCATATCGGGGAGATCGTCGCGGCTGACGATAGTCGGCGATACCATCGGCGTGGCCTGCCACGATATGACCACCGAGTTCGTCGCCGATCTTCAGCGCGCGTTCGAGGTTGAGCTTCGTACCGACGGCCCAGTGTTTCGCCGTGGTCATGCCGAGCGTTTCGGCGGCGGCATCGACGTCGAACCAGGTCTTGCCAGCGCCTCGTACCGGAAGCAACCACGGTGAGGCAGACGCCGTTGCAGGCGATCGAGGCGCCGTCGGCGATGGTCGCGCGATCGTAGCGGCATGCGATGCGCAGCCGGTGCAACTGGCCCTGCGCGGTCGGCGTCAGATCAGTGATTTCGCCGATATCGGTGACAATGCCCGTGAACATCAAGCGCGCTCGTAAATCGTGAGAGTGTCCTTACCCAGCGTCTCGCTAGCACGAACCTTGAAGGCGGGCGACTGCGTGATGGCGCCGAGCGGCATTGCATCGAGCGCGGACACGCCGTCCGCGCCGACCGTTCCGGGTCCGCGCAACAGCCAGATTTCGTCGACGAGCCCCGCCGCGACAAAGGACGACGCCACGCGCGCGCCGCCCTCGACCATCAGCCGCGTGATGCCGCGCTCCGACAAATTGTGCAGCACCGCCGGCAGGTCGAGGCCACCGGCCGCGCCATGAACGCGGATCACCTGCGCGCCCGCCGCGCCAAGCCGCGCCGCAGCCGCGGCCTCAGCAGTTTCCGACGTCATCACCCAGAGTGGCGTCTGCCGCGCCGAATGCACCAGCCGGCTGCTGCCCGGAATTCGCAAAGCCCGATCCAGCACGACCCGCACCGGCGAGCGCGCCTCCATGCCCGGCAGCCGGCAGGTCAACAGCGGATCGTCCGCCAGCACCGTGCCGATCCCGACCAGGATTGCATCGCTCTGCGCGCGCAACAAATGCACGCGCGTCTTCGCGATGTCGCCAGTGATGTCAATCGGTCTGTGGCCGGCTGCCGCGATCTTGTCGTCGGCGGATGCCGCGAGCTTCAGGATCACGTGCGGGCGTTTGTCGCGGATGCGCCTGATATGGCCGGCGTGATCATGCGTGGCCTCAGTTGCGCCGAGGCCGATATCGACGGTGATGCCGGCGGCGCGCAGTTTCGCAAAGCCCTGCCCCGCGACTTCCGGATTGGGATCCTCGATCGAGGCCACCACGCGCGAAATCCCCGCGGCGATGATGGCGTCGGCGCAGGGCGGCGACTTGCCGAAATGCGAGCACGGCTCGAGCGTCACATAGAGCGTGGCGCCGCGCGCGGCATCACCGGCGCGTCTGAGCGCCTCGGGCTCGGCATGCGGACGGCCGCCCGGTTGGGTCCAGCCGCGGCCGACAATGACGCCGTCCTTCACCACGACCGCGCCGACGGCCGGATTGGGCCATGTACGCCCCAGCCCGCGCCGCCCGAGCGTCAGCGCCAGCTCCATGAAACGCCGGTCGGCTTCCTTCGACGCCTGGGTTTTTTGTGCGAACTGATCTTCCAGGATGCGGAAGATCATTTGCGTATCGTGGCGAGCCGCGTGTCTTCCTCGAGCTCGCCGAGCACGGTTTCGAAATCCTTGGCCTCGCGGAAATTGCGATAGACCGAGGCGAAGCGGACATAGGCGACGTCGTCGAGCTGGCGCAGATGCTCCATCACGATCTCGCCGATCGCCTCCGAGGAAATCTCGGCCTCGCCGCCGCTCTCGAGCTCGCGCACGATGGACGAGACCATCTTCTCCACGCGCTCCGGATCCACGGGGCGCTTGCGCAGCGAAACCTGCACCGAGCGCATCAGCTTGTCGCGGTCGAACGGCACGCGGCGGCCGTTGCGCTTGATCACCGTGAGCTCGCGAAGCTGCACCCGCTCGAAGGTGGTGAAGCGGAAATTGCAGGACACGCAGACGCGCCGCCGGCGGATCACGGCCGAATCTTCGGTCGGCCGCGAATCCTTCACCTGGGTATCGAGACTGTTGCAGCTCGGGCAGCGCATCCCCTGAAATGTCCTTACTGATAGATCGGGAAGCGGTCGGTCAGCGCCCTCACCCGCTCCTTGATCGCAGCCTCCACCAGCGGCGCCTTGCCGTCCTGCGACTGCGCGATCGCGTTCAAGACCTCGGCGATCATGCCGCCGACCTGCTTGAACTCGGCGACGCCGAAGCCGCGCGTGGTCGCGGCCGGCGTGCCGAGCCGCAGGCCCGAGGTCACGAGCGGCTTCTCGGGATCGAAGGGAATGCCGTTCTTGTTGCAGGTGATGGCGGCGCGGACCAGCGCCTTTTCGGAGACGTTGCCCTTCAGTCCCTTGGGCCTGAGGTCGACCAGCATCAAATGGTTGTCGGTGCCGCCCGAGACGATGTCGAACCCGTTGGCGCGCAGGCTTTCAGCCAGCGCCTTGGCGTTTTCGACGATGTTCTTCGCGTAGATCTTGAAGTCCGGCCGCAGCGCTTCGGCGAAGGCGACCGCCTTCGCCGCGATGATATGCATGAACGGCCCGCCCTGCAGGCCCGGGCACACCGCCGAATTGAACTTCCTGGTCAGCGCCTCGTCATTCCACAGCATCAGCCCGCCGCGCGGACCGCGCAGCGATTTGTGCGTGGTCGTCGTCGTGACGTGAGCATGGGGCACGGGCGAGGCGTGCACGCCGCCCGCGACGAGGCCGGCGAAATGCGCCATGTCGACCATCAGATAGGCGCCGACGCTGTCGGCGATCTCACGGAAGCGCTTGAAGTCCCAGGCGCGCGAATAGGCCGAGCCGCCGGCGATGATCAGCTTCGGCTTCACCTCTTCGGCGCGGCGCGCAACCGCATCCATGTCGATGATCTGGTCCTCGCGCCGCACCGTGTAGTGCTCCGCCTTGAACCATTTGCCGGAAAGATTGACCGGCGCGCCGTGGGTGAGATGGCCGCCGGCGGCGAGGTCGAGGCCCATGAAGGTGTCGCCGGGCTGCAGCAGCGCCAGAAACACCGCCTGGTTCATCTGGCTGCCGGAGTTCGGCTGCACATTGGCGAAGGCCGCGCCGAACAGTTTCTTCGCCCGTTCGATCGCCAGCGTCTCGGCGACGTCGACCCATTCGCAGCCGCCGTAGTAGCGCGCGCCCGGATAACCTTCCGCGTATTTGTTGGTCATCACCGAACCCTGCGCTTCCAGCACGGCGCGGCTGACGATGTTTTCGGAAGCGATCAGCTCGACCTCATGACGCTGCCGGCCGAGTTCGCCCTGGATCGCAGTTGGCGATCTCGGGGTCGGCCTCGAGCGAGGGTCGCGGTGAAGAAGGAATCGGGCGCGGAAGCGGTCTTGGCGCTGGAGGACGGAGGGTTCATTGGCGAAATATCCCCAACCGCCGCAACGCCTTAAGTGGCTTGCGGGCGGTCAAATAGGTGGCGGTCGGAAGCGTCAGGGCCGAATAGCATATTGCACCGCGTCGGCCAAGCGCTTGCGGGTGAGCCTTGGTATTTA
The DNA here is from genome assembly GCA_963696845.1 of uncultured Alphaproteobacteria bacterium. Classification (GTDB taxonomy): domain Bacteria; phylum Pseudomonadota; class Alphaproteobacteria; order Rhizobiales; family Xanthobacteraceae; genus Bradyrhizobium. Next base: position 240,541 of record CAVOLR010000014.1, on the reverse strand, counting down.
TGCAAGATATGGTGGGGATGTAGGGGAATTTGATAGCCCGGCAGCCGTCCCCGCGCTCGGCTCTGGCCGCGCCTTTTCCGGCCTCACCCCATCGTGAAGCCACCCATACCTGCTGCTGCGCGCGACCAATTCTTAAGTGACTCCAAAAGGAGTAGCCAAATGTCCGATGCGGCGGTTCTCCGGCAGAAGGCCGAATTGTTCGAACAGCGTGCTGAAAGCGCTGCTGATCCGATCTCCCGACAGCATTATCGGGAGATGGCCGCGCACTATCGAAAGCTCCTGGTCGAGCACATCGACACGGGTTCGCACGAGCACGCCGAATAGCGCGAACGCGCCCTACCCCTTCACCGCATTGACCTGGCCGCCAAAGCCGTCGCGGCCATAGATGTCGTCGCGGAATTGCACGACGCCGTCGGGCGTCGCCCAGGCCGTGACATAGACCCAGTGCAGCGGCACCGGCTTGGCGACCTTGGCGTCCTTGCGATCGCCCGACTTGATCACCTCGTCGATCTCGGCGCGCGACCAGCTCGGCGTCTCCTGCAGGATCCAGTAGACCAGCTCGCGCACGTTCTGCACGCGCATGCAGCCCGACGAGGCGAAGCGAAAATCCTCGCCGAACAAATTCTTCGACGGCGTGTCGTGCATGTAGACGCCGTATTGGCTCGGGAAATTGATCCTTATCGATCCCAGTGAATTGAAATTGCCGGCGTCCTGCTTGAATTTGTAATTGACCGCTTCGGTCGAATACCAGTCGATCTGCGACGGCGGCTGCTCGTTGTTCTTCGCATCGTAGATGCGGATGTGGTTCTTGGTGAGATAGTCCGGCTCGGCCTGCATCTTCGGGATCAAATCCTTGCGGACGATCGAGACCGGCACGGTCCAGAACGGATTGAAATTGATCTGGATGATCTTGCTGTTGATGTCGGGCGAAGCACGGTCCGGCTTGCCGGCGACCGCGATGTGACGCGTCACCGCGACGCCATTCTCGATCGCCTCGATCTGCGCCGCCGGAATGTTGGCGACGACAAGACGGTTGCCGAGATTGCCGGTCAGCGCCTTCAGCCGCGTCGCATTGATCTTGAGCTGCTGCAGCCGGATGTCGGCGGTCACGTTGAGCGCGCGCAAGGTGGTGTCGTGCACGATGCCGTCGGGATGCAGCCCATGCCGCACCTGGAAGCGGCGCACGGCGGCGTCGACATAGGAATCGAACACCTGCGGCTCGCCGGAATTGAGCTCGAGATCGCCCGCGATCGACAGCCGGTCGCGCAGGGCCGGCAGCGCCGCGCTCTTCACGCCGACCCGCGCGCCGTTGGCAATCGCCGGCACCTCGGGCCAGCCGCCCTTGGCGACGATGGCTTCATATTGCGCGATCGAGGCCTCGGTGGTCTGCGCGGTCGAGGGCGACAGCGTCGGCAGCGTCTTCTTCGGCAGCAGCACCGTGCGCGAGGAATTGTCGAAGCCGGAGTCGATGCTGGAATCCTGGTTCTCCTGCATCAGTTCGTCCAGCAACTGGTCAGGCGTCTGCTCGACCGCGCCCGCCCCGCGCGCCAGCGCGCCGGCGGCGAGGCCGGCGCCAAAGCTAAGAATGTTGCGGCGGGTGAACGGGTTGCCCATGCCACAGGTGTAGCAAACCCTCACCTGCGGGATAAGCCCCGCAAAAGGCTGCTTCGCAAATCTGTGATGGAAGGTCTGCGCAGAAACGGGCGCTTATAGCCCGGTATATCCGGCCTTCACCGGATCGGAGGAGCCGTCGAGCTCGCGCAAATAAGTCAGGCCGCAGACGGTCAGGCGATGCGGTGTCGCGCTCGCCGGCCTCGAACAGCGTGTTGACGTAGTCGGTCACCTTGGCGCGCGCCTCGGCGCTCGCCGCAGCCGTGCGGTTCATCAGGAGATCATAGGTCATCATGATGCGATCGATCGCGGCTTCCATGTCCGGCTCCGGTTGGTCAGGCAAGTGCGGTGGCTTCGAATTCGGCGATCGCCTTGTTGGCGAGCTTCAGCTTGTTGATCTCGCCGCGATGAAACATCCGCACGATGATCTGAAGCAGCCGCTCGTCGGTGGCGATGTCGTCGGCGATCGCGCCGGTGCGGCGCAGATAATTGGCTGATATGGCGTAGGCGTCGCCCACCACCTCCATATTCAGGACGCGAACTCCACGTTCGACCAGCATGGTCCAAAATCCTCCGCTTCGGATGGACAAGTCGTGGGCGGAGAAATGGTTCCAATTGGGGAAACGCCGGTGTTATCAACATGAAAAAGCAGAGCGCACCGGCCGGGAAACCGGCCGATGCGCAAAGGGGAAGGTCGAAAGAAAGAGGGCTTGCCGGTCTTCTGAAGTGGCCGGCTTGAGCCCTGAAGAACTCTCAGAGACGATACAGGATCTGGTCGGTCCAGAACCGCTCGAGGCGATGCAGCGACTTGTTCAGCGTCGCGAACTCCTCGTTCGAGATGCCGCCGACCTGCTCGACCGTCTTGACGTGCTTCTGATAGAGCGCATCGACGATGCGGCGGATCTCCTGGCCCTGCGGGGTCAGGCGAATGCGGACCGAGCGGCGATCGACGCGCGAGCGCTGATGATCGAGGAAGCCGAGCTCGACCAGCTTCTTCAGATTGTAGGAGACGTTGGAGCCGAGATAGTAACCGCGCGTGCGCAGCTCGCCCGCGGTCAGCTCCTTGTCGCCGATGTTGTAGAGCAACAGCGCCTGCACCGAGTTGATGTCGGAGCGGCCCCGGCGATCGAATTCGTCCTTGATGACGTCGAGCAGGCGGCGATGCAGCCGCTCCACCAGAGTCAAAGCTTCGAGATAGAGCGGCTGCACCGGCGACTGGCCTGCAGCGCGGTCAGCGGTTTCCACCGCCGTCGCAACGGCTTTCATCATGACACTTCCCCTGTCGTCGTTTTCCGACTTATTCGACGAAACTTTTGTTCCGCCTGATAGCCGCAACTTACGGGGCCGGTTTGAAGAACCGCTTAAATAAGACAATAAAGAGAGAATGAATTTAGGACAGTGAATCGCGGATTAAGCCCGTCATTAAAGGGCTTTTCGCAACTTCCCGTTCACGGTGCAGAGGCGATGTTCACGCTCCGTGCGCACCGACTGTCGCATTCCAAAACAGCGGCATACGACTTTCGCAAGATGCGCGTAACAGATGTGGCAACGCGCTTAAGACGCGCAAAACCTTAATCGGGATTCACCTAAAATTTGAGGCGAGCCGATTTTGGGACATTCGCCTGCCTTCTTTCGCAAGCGGCGTTCACGCTTGTTACGGCGGGCGTTCGCGCGCCGCCATCCAGGCGAGCGCGAGATAGGCCGCGAGCATGAAGGCCTCGCCGCCGACGACCAGAAGACTGCCGCCATAAATTCCCGGAAACATCAGCTCGATGACCGCCATCGACACCACGGTGGTGAGCCACACCACCGCGCCCCAGGGCGTCGCAAGCCAGAGGCCCACCGCCGCCACCAGCTCGATCACGGCGAAATAGACGGTCGCGGCCTGCCAGGCCATCGGCTGGTTCTCGAAGGCCTCCTCCTCGCCGCCGATGAAGCCGGTCACCTGCGCCCAGTGATAGAGACCCTTGAGGATCGACAGAATGGCCATGACGCGCAGGAACAGCACGAGCCGCCGCGTCCAGGCATTCTCGTCGCCATCGATGCGTTCGGTCGAAAGCGCGGCCGACATCGCGTCGCGCGGCTGGCCGTGCGAGGGCATCTCAGACATGCGGAATGCCGGTCATATCGGGCAAATCGGGCCTTTGCAGGAGTCGTGACAGGTCAGTCTTGGCGCGCCAAGCGCTGCAAAATCAATCCTTTGCGGCATAAGCGCGGCGGATGGTCAAGTGACGCCAGCGCGCCTAAATGCTAGAATTGGACAAACTTCAATCTGCCTCGCCCCCGGAGATGAATATGGCGATCAAATTCGGCCGTCCGATCGAAATGCGCGATGTCGCGCGGCGGGACGCGGCGGCCTCCCCTGCCCTCGATCTCACGGTGCGCCTGCGCCGCAACCGCAAGTCCGAATGGGCGCGGCGCATGGTGCGCGAAAATGTGCTGACCACCGACGACCTGATCTGGCCGCTGTTCGTCACCGGCGGTCACAACCACCGCGCGCCCGATCGCGTCGATGCCCGGCGTCGATCGCCTTTCGGTGGACCAGACCGTGCGCGAGGCCGAGCGCGCGATGAAGCTCAACATTCCCTGCATCGCGCTGTTTCCCTATACCGAGCCGTCGCTGCGCGACGAGCAGGGTTCGGAAGCGCTCAATCCGGACAATCTGGTCTGCCAGTCCGTGCGCGCGATCAAGAAGGAATTTCCCGATCTCGGCATCCTCTGCGACGTCGCGCTCGATCCCTTCACCAGCCACGGCCATGACGGCCTGCTCGAGGACGGCCGCATCCTCAACGACGAGACGGTCGCGATCCTGGTGCGGCAGGCGCTGGTGCAGGCCGAAGCCGGCTGCGACATCATCGCGCCCTCGGACATGATGGACGGCCGCGTCGGCGCGATCCGCGATGGCCTCGACCGCGCCGGTTTTACGGACGTGCAGATCATGGCCTATGCCGCGAAATACGCCTCGGCCTTCTACGGTCCGTTCCGCGACGCCATCGGCTCGGCCAAGACGCTGACCGGCGACAAGCGCACCTATCAGATGGACAGCGCCAATTCCGACGAGGCGCTGCGCGAGGTCGAGCTCGACATCGCCGAGGGCGCCGACATGGTGATGGTGAAGCCCGGCATGCCCTATCTCGACGTGGTGCGCCGCGTGAAGGATGCCTTCGGCATGCCGACCTTCGCCTATCAGGTCTCGGGCGAATACGCGATGATCGCGGGTGCGGCCAACAATGGCTGGATCGACGGCGAGCGCGCGATGATGGAAGCGCTGGTCGCCTTCAAGCGCGCCGGCGCCGACGGCGTGCTGACCTACTTCGCGCCGAAGGCGGCGGAGAAGCTGAAAGCCGAGCGCTGAATTAAGGCGACGCTCGGGCGCGGACCGCAAAGCGCGCGCAGCGCCTCGCGTTGTTCTTGCGACAACACCGTCACCGCATAGAGCGGCGCGCCGGTCTCGCGCGAGAAGAAGGGATGCGGCCAGGTCCGCCGCCCGAGCCACCAGCCAAGTAGCCTTCCGATCGCCGCCACACCAGAGGCAGGTTGGGGCCTGTCGAGTGCGGCGGCGGCTCGCCAACGGCAAATTTGCCGAAGATCGCGCCCGAGGGCGCACCAACCACATCATCCCACCGCGGCGCGTCAAAAGCCGGCGCGAGCAAGCCAACGAATGGAATCCGGGGAGTGAGCGTGTTGCCGACCGGCGTGTTGCAACAGCTCGCATACCAGCGATAGAGCCCGTTGGGCTTCAGCCGCAGTCCGACGATATGATGCTGTCCTTGCGTGAAGGACAGCGCGGCGGGCGCAAGCTGAACGATGTCGCTGCCGCCTTGTGGATTGAGAAGGTCGGCGCGGCCGAGCTGATGCGCAAACGCCTGACAGTCGTCGCAGTAGCAGACGACGCGATTGACCGTGCGCGGCGACAGGTCTGTCGCCATGCCACGCACCTCCCCGCAACGACAGCGCAGTTCGATCTGTTCGCCCATGCACACCTCGCCGTGCCGTGCCCAGCTTAACCGCGCGGATAGCCGCGAATCCGCCGGAATATTTCTGCTTGTTAATGCGTGCGGCGGGCTTGTGGCGCGACTTTCCGGTTCCCATGTCCATTTCGCGCACGATCTGGAGGGAGAGGATCATGTCCTACGGCGGTTCGGACAATAGCGGCGGCTGGAATCAGGGCGGCGGGCCGGACTACCGGCATGCGTTCGACCCCTATTCCGAACCGGAACTGTTCCGCAGCGTGCTGACGCGGCGGGTCATCGCCTTCATCATCGATCTTTTCATCCTCGCCGTGCCGATCGCGCTCGCGGTGATCTTCATCGCGGTGTTCGGCCTGGTCACGCTCGGGCTCGGCTGGGCGCTGTTCTGGCTGGTTTCGCCGGCCTCCATCGTCTGGGCGCTGATCTATTACGGCGCCTCGCTCGGCGGACCGCATTCGGCGACCATCGGCATGCGGATGATGGACCTGGAAATGCGCACCTGGTACGGCGCGCCCTGCTATTTCCTGCTCGGCGCCATCCATCCGGTGCTGTTCTGGATTTCGATCAGCATATTCTCGCCGCTCGTGCTGCTGATCGGACCGTTCAACGCCCGCCGGCGGCTGTTGCACGACTTCGTGCTGGGAACCGTGGTTATCAACAACTCGGTTCGTGCCCCGGTAGCGCAATCGGCGCGGACCACCTGAGCCTTGGTGGAAATCAATTGACCGTTAGGCTGGAGCGAGGCGATGCTAGGTGTCTGCTTCGCCCTGGAGGCTGACGAACTTCCTTGACCCAGCATTCGCGTGACACCCCGCAATTCTATCTGACGGCGCCCTCGCCCTGCCCTTATCTGCCGGGCCGGCACGAGCGGAAGGTGTTCACGCATCTGGTCGGCGAAAAGGCCGCCGATCTCAACGACCTGCTGACCCATGGCGGCTTCCGCCGCAGCCAGTCGATCGCCTATCGCCCGGCTTGCGACCAGTGCCGCGCCTGCGTGTCCGTGCGCGTGATCGCCAACGAGTTCCGCCCGTCGCGCAATTTCCGCAAGGTGATGGCGCGCAACGCCGACATCGTCGGCGAGCAGCGCAGCGCGGTGCCGACCTCCGAGCAATATTCCATCTTCCGTGCCTATCTCGACGCCCGCCACCGCCATGGCGGGATGGCCGACATGACCGTGCTCGACTACGCCATGATGGTGGAGGACAGCCATGTCGAGACCCGCATCATCGAATACCGCAAACGCGGCGCCGACAGCGGCATCACCGGCCGCGGCGAGGATCTGGTGGCGGTCGCGCTGACCGACGTGCTCAGCGACGGGCTGTCGATGGTCTATTCCTTCTTCGAGCCGTCGGAGGATAGCCGCTCGCTCGGCACCTTCATGATCCTCGACCACATCGCCCGCGCAAGACGGCAGGGCCTGCCTTACGTCTATCTCGGCTACTGGATCGATGGCTCCAAGAAGATGGACTACAAGGGCCGCTTCCTGCCGCAGCAGCGGCTGGCGCCCTCGGGCTGGCTGCGCGTCGATGCTTCAGGCGACGTGGCGAGCGAGCCGCAGGATTGACGAGCGAAGCGTGAGTGGCGAATAGCGAGCTGAACGCGCTCCATCCGCTACTCGCCATGCGCTACGCCACCCGCTCAGATAATCCCACACCAGCTTCACATTCAGCACGATGATCAGCGCGGCGGTCGCGACCGCGAGCGCCGTGAGCCAGCGCGGCGCCACGTAAGGCCCCATCTTGGCGCGGCTCGCCGTGAACATCACCAGCGGCACCACCGCGAACGGCAATTGCAGGCTGAGCACGACCTGGCTCAGGATCAACAGCTGCCCGGTCGCCTTCTCGCCGGCCCAGATCGTGACCACCACCGCCGGCACGATCGCGATCAGCCGCGTCACCAGCCGCCGCATCCACGGCGCGATGCGCCAGTTCAGAAAACCCTCCATCACGATCTGGCCCGACAGGGTCGCGGTGATGGTCGAGTTCAAGCCGCAGCAAAGCAGCGCGATCGCAAACAGCGTCGGCGCCAGGGTCGAGCCCAGCAGCGGCGACAGGAAGGCATGCGCCTGGTCGAGCTCGGCGATGTCGGTCTTGCCCGCCTTGTGGAAGGTCGCGGCGGCGAGAATCAGGATCGAGGCGTTGATGACGAAGGCAAGGCACAGCGCGATGGTGGAATCGATGGTGGCAAGCGTGATCGCCTCGCGCTTCTCGGCCGGCGTGTCGCCGTAGCCGCGGGTCTGCACCAGGCCGGAATGCAGATAGAGATTATGCGGCATCACGGTCGCGCCGAGGATGCCGAGCGCGAGATAGAGCATGTCGTGATTGGCGAAGAGATCGCGGCTCGGCGCAAAGCCGCGGATCACCTGCCCCCAGTCGGGATCGGCCATGCGCGATCTGCACCGCGAAGCAGGCCGCGATCACGCCGAGCATCGCCACCACGAAGGCCTCGATCCAGCGGAAGCCGAAGGCCTGCAGCGCGAGGATCAGAAACACGTCGGCGGCGGTGATGATGACGCCGATCTCGAGCGGAATGTGAAAGAGCAGATTGAGGCCGATCGCGGTGCCGATCACCTCGGCAAGATCGGTCGCTGTGATCGCGACCTCCGCCGACAGCCACAGCGGCAACGCGACGTAACGCGGAAAGGAATCGCGGCAGGCCTGCGCGAGGTCGCGGCCCGCGCCGACGCCGAGCCGCGTGCACAGCGATTGCAGCACGATCGCCATCAGGTTCGACAGCAGCGCGACCGTCAGCAGCGCGTAGCCGAACTTGGAGCCGCCGGCGAGCGAGGTCGCCCAGTTGCCGGGGTCCATGTAGCCGACCGCGACGAGATAGCCGGGGCCGAGGAACGCCAGCAGCTTGCGCCAGAACGAGCGGCCAGGTGCGGTCCGCACCGAGGCGAACATGTCCGAGAGCGACGGCTCGCCGCGTGCGCCGCGCCAGCCCGGGACGGCCGCCGGGGAACTCCCGGCACAGAACCGGCTCGTAAATCGGTCGATCTCGCGTCCATCCCTCCAGAATGACCGATCTCCAGCTTTATTGCAACTCATTCGCAAGTGCATCTGGCCAGCAAGGCAGATTGGAACCCGCAACACTGGCGCGGCGGCCTTCAGGAAAAATTAACCATGGCTGCGCCCTGATGCCGGAGCGGCGGCGCTGGCCGAATCCGGCCGTCACGGATCGCAATGATGCGGCCGGCATCTTCAGCGCCTGCGACGCACGGCGGCGGGGCACGACATGCTTTCAACAGAACTCGGTCTGAGGCCCGCCTTCAGGGCGCCGATTGCCTGCAAGATCTGCGAGGGCAAGTCCTCGCTATTCGGCGTTGTCGACATGCACCGCCCCTGCGAGATCGGCGGTGAGCCCCCGCCCCTGTCCGGCGTTCCCGTCTATTACCGGCGCTGCGCGGCGTGCGGCTTCCTGTTCACCGACGCGTTCGACGACTGGAGCCATGAGCAATTCAAGACGCACATCTACAATGACGGCTACATCGCCTTCGATCCCGAATATCTGACCCAGCGGCCGACCGCGAACGCGGCTTCGTTGCGAACCTCTGGGCGGCGCATAAAGCCGGCATGCGCGTGCTCGATTATGGCGGCGGCAACGACACGTTTTGCGGCGTGCTGCGCGCGCAGGGTTTCCGCGAGGCGGTCACCTACGATCCGATGGTGCCGGAGTTCGCCACGCCGCCTGAGGGCAAGTTCGACCTCGTGACGTGCTTCGAGACGCTCGAGCACCTGCCCGACCCCATGGCAGGCGTTGCCGACATCGTCAGGTACGTGGCCGAGCCCGGCGCGGTGTTCTATTCGACCCTGACGCAGCCCGACGATCTCGAACGGCAGGGCATGTCGTGGTGGTATGTCGGACCGCGCAACGGTCACATCTCGATTTTCAGCAAGCAGGCGCTGGCGATGGCGTGGGCGCGCCACGGCTATCGCAACGCCTCGTTCAATCCCGGCATGCATCTGGCGTTTCGCACGCTGCCTGAGAGCTGGGGCTTAGGCGGTGCAGGGCTAAACATCAGCTTGTCGGAAATCGGGTGGGGTAATCGGGTGGGTTTGGCCGCCCTCGAGGCCGAAGGTGTCGTCCAATCGACGATTCCTGGAGTTCCCCGATGTCCAACGAGACCCCCAAACTGCCATCCACCTTCAATCGCCTCGCCTGGTCGAACCTGTCGGCGCAATCGGCCGAGCAGATCGCGCTCGCCGCCGCGCCGATCGTCGCCGTGCTCTTGCTCGGCGTCGGCGAAGGCCGGACCGGCCTGCTGCAGACCGCGCTGACCCTGCCCTTCGTGCTGTTTGCGATTCCCGCGGGTCTGCTCACCGACCGCATGTCGCGGCGATGGTTGATGGCGAGTGCCGAAGCGCTGCGCGCAATCGCGCTGGCCGCGATCCTCGTGCTGATCGCGCTTCATTGGCTCACGCTGCCGCTGGCTCGCCCTGCTCGGCTTCGTCGCGGTCTGCGGCACCGTGGTCTACAGCGTCGCCGCGCCCGCGCTGGTGCCGTCGCTGGTCGGCCCGCAATTGCTACCCGCCGCCAATGCCCGCATCGAGCTCGCGCGCACGGTCGCCTTCGCCAGCGGCCCCGCGCTCGGCGGCGTGCTGGTCGGATGGATCGGCGCCGCGCCGGCCTTCGGTGTCGCCGCCGCGCTGTCGGCGATCGCGGTCGTGCTGCTGTCCGGCATCCATGAGCCCGCGCGCGATGTGTCCGTGCGACGCCATCCGCTGCAGGAGATCAAGGAAGGCATCGCCTTCGTGTCGCATCACGAATTGCTGCGGCCGGTGTTCATCACCCAGTTCATCTTCAACACCGGCTCGTTCCTGGTGCTCGCGGTGTTCGTGCCCTATGCGGTGCGCCATCTTGTCGCTGTCGGCGACCGGCGTCGGCACGACGTTGGCGATGTACGGCGTCGGCATGGTGGTCGGCGCGCTTGCCGCCACGCGCGTGATGAAGCGGTTTTCCTTCGGCACCGTGATCGGGCTCGGACCGGTGACCGGCTTTGTCGCGGCCGGCGTGATGGCGCTGACCACCATCGTGCCGACGCCGCTGCTCGCGGCCTTGAGCTTCTTCCTGCTCGGGGTCGGTCCGATCCTGTGGGTGATCTCGACCACGACATTGCGGCAATCGGTGACGCCGCCGCGCCTGCTCGGCCGGGTGTCGGCGATCAACATCCTGGCCTATGGCGCGCGTCCGCTCGGCTCGGCGATCGGCGCCATCGTCGGCGGCCTCTACGGCGCGGAAATGTGCCTCTATCTCGCCGTCGCGATCTTCGGCGCGCAGGCGCTGGTGATCCTGCTGTCGCCGGCGGTCTCGCTGGCGCGGCAACCCGACATGGTCGGCGATGCCAGCCGCGCCTAGCTCTTGCAGATAGCGCTCGTAACTCCCCGTCATCGCTTCGTTGGAGGCGATGTCGGGATCGAGCGTGTAGAGATCCTGCGCGCGGCCGATGCCGCGCAGCGCATAGCGGCCGGTCGAGACCAGATAGCGCCGCCCGGTCGCATCCAGCCCCTTGCAGAACTCGGACGACGCCAGGAATTCGCGGTCGATCGGATTGCACATCGAGGCGATGCGGCTGACCTCGTTGACCGCGGGTCCCACCACGGTGAAGTCGAGCCGGTCCTCGCTGCCGATATTGCCGTAAAAGACCTCGCCGACATGCAGGCCGACATAGGCCGTCGTGATCGGACGCCCGTCCTTGACGCGGCGGTCGTTCAATTCATTGATATTGAGGCGGAAGCGATGCTCGGCGCGCAAGCGCCGCCTTGCGCGCGGCCGCCATGTCCTCGCCGGTGAAGATCGCGAGCACGCCGTCGCCGATCAGCTTCAACACGTCGCCGCCGGCCTCATGGATGGCGTCGATCGAGGCTTCCGCATAATCGTTGAGGAACGGAATGATCTCGTCGGGCCCGATGCTCTCGCGAAATCCGGGTCGAGCCGCGCAGATCGGAGAACCACAGCACCGCATTGATGCGTTCGGTGACGCCGCGCGAGATGCGCCCGCGCAGCACCTGGGCCGAGGCGTCGCGGCCGAGATAGACCCGTCCGAGCGTGCGGGTGATGTCGACCTGCTGCGCCGACTTGATCGCCAGTCCCAGCACCGGCACGAGATCGCGCAGTGCTTCCAGCTCCCCGTCGCTGAAGCCGCGTTCGCGCCGGGTGGTGAAATAGGAATAGAAGCAGTCCATCTGGCCGAGCGTTCCGGCGTCGCCGAAGCGATGGATCAGCGCGACCAAATGCCGATGCCCGCGCTCGAGGAGATCGCCGATCAGCGAGAACTTGAGCGAAGCCTCGTCGGCGAGATCGATCCGCATCTCGTCATCGCCATTTTCCAGCATGTGATGGAAGGCCGAACGGCGCCAGTTCTTGGCGGCTTCGCCCTCTGCCGACGAGCGATATTCGAAAGTATCGCTCTCATTGCTCGGCTGGTCGTTCCAGCGAAAGCCGCGTCCCTCGTAGATCGGGTGCAGCGTATCGATGAAGGCCATGCGCGCGCGACAGATGCAGGCCGCCGTCGCAGCAACGCTCGCAGAAGCCGCGAATCAGCTCGGTTTCGGGAAGACCGGTGAGACCCTGGGCGACCAGCCAGTTCATCAGGTCGAGACGTGCGGACAGTTCCATGCGCCGATTATGCCGCGCAATCGTGGCGGGTGAAAGCATCCGTGCGCGTGCTTGACGCATGCCGTTTTGAGCGTGCAAATGGCATGGACATGCATCACATAAGCTTCAAAGCGCTCCCGGCATGAGCGGGCGCCAACTCCCCATCGTCCTGGCACTCGGCACCACCCAGACGCTCGCCTGGGCCTCCAGCGTCTATTTGCCGGCGCTGGTCGCCGATCCCATCGCGCACGATCTCGGCATCTCCTCGAACTGGATTTTCGGCGCCTATTCGGCGGCGCTCGTCATCGCCGCGATACTCGGTCCCCGCGTCGGCCGCCAGATCGACCGCGTCGGCGGCCGCCCGGTGCTGTCGATCTCCAATCTGGTTTTTGCGGGCGGACTGGTGCTGCTCGGCTTCGCCCAGTCGATCTGGATGCTGATCCTGGCCTGGCTGCTGCTCGGCATCGGCATGGGCTATGGGTTATACGATGCCGCCTTCGGCGCGCTGGGGCGCATCTATGGCGAGGCCGCGCGCAGCGCGATCACCGGCATCACGCTCATCGCAGGCTTCGCTTCAACGATCGGCTGGCCGCTGACCGCGCTGGGCCTGCAGACCATCGGCTGGCGCGACACCTGCTTTGCCTGGGCGGCCGCGCACATCCTGATGGGGCTGCCGATCAATCTGTTGATGCTGCCCGCGGTGCAAGCTCGCCAAGACGACCGCGGAGACCCACGTCAAGCCGCACATCCCGATCGACCGCACCATGGCGCTGCTGGCCTTCGCTTTCGCCGCCGCCTGGATGGTGACGGGCGCGATGGCCGCGCACTTCCCGCGCATCCTGGAGGCGGCCGGCGCCTCGCCGGTGCAGGCGGTTGCCGCCGGCGCGCTGATCGGACCGGCGCAGGTCGCCGCGCGAATCTTCGAGGCGAGCTTCCTCAAGCGCTATCACCCGATCGTCTCGGCGCGGCTCGCCTGCCTGATGCACCCGATCGGCGCCGCGATCGTCTGGCTCACGGGCGGTGCCGCCACCAGCGTGTTCGCGGTGTTCCATGGCGCCGGCAATGGCGTGATCACGATTGCGCGCGGCACGCTGCCGCTGGCGATCTTCGGGCCGCAAAATTACGGCTATCGCCTCGGCCTGATCGGCGCGCCGGCGCGGATGACGCAGGCCGCGGCTCCCCTGCTGTTCGGCTTCCTGATCGATGCGATGGGAAGCAAGGTGCTGATCGTTTCGTCAGCGCTCAGCCTGATCGCGGTGGCGGCGCTGTTGATGCTGCGTGGCGAGCCCGCGAAATCCTGATGCCTGAATTTTGCGCTTCCCTTGGCGCGGCGTTTCGCGCACAACCGGCCCATGACAAAGGACACCGGCCCGCAGGGCAATCGCACGAGCTTCTGGCGCTGGGCGACCACGCCGCCGCAATCCTACGCGGTCTATCTGATCGCGCTGGTGCTGGTCTGGGGCCTGTCGTTCTATGCCGGCATGCTGCGTCCGAAAAAAGCCGAGGGCCTCGGCCCGCCGCCCGTGTCCGTTGCCGCAGCAACGTTAGGCCGGTTTGGTCTCTGACGTCGCGATCCAGATCCCGGCGAAGACCGCGACGAGGCCGGCGACCAGGTTCGGCGTGATCGGCTCGCCGACCAGCTGCGTTGCAAGCAAGGCCGCCGCGATCGGATTGACGGTCATGGTGTTGGCCACTCGTGTCGGCGTCGCCCGCTGCAGCGCCAGCACCCAGAGGATGAAGGCGGCCGCGCCGCCGCCGACGCCGAGATAGATGCCGGCGATCCATTGCGCCGTGCCGAAGCTTTTCAGCGCCGCGATACTCCCGGTGAAGAGACCGACGATCACCAGCGCCGCAGCACCCGTGCCCATGCCGACGGTGAGAAAACCGAGCGCGCTGGAGCGCTGCATGAACGGGCGCGACAGCACGTTGTAGAAGGCCATGCAGACCACGGCCCCCAGCATGATCGCTTCGCCGCGCCAGGCGCCGGCGGGCGCGACCGAAAGGCCCGCGGCGAGCGCGGCCACCACGCCGAACACCGCGATGCAGACGCCGGTCGTCTTGCGCGCGCTGAGCGTCTCGTAGCCGAGCAGCGCACCGACGACCATGGTCGAGAGCGGCAACGTCGCCAGCGCGAGCGAGGCGCGCGCCGCCGTCGTGTAGGACATCGCGATGTTGTAGAACACGAAGAACAGCCCGAAGAAGCAGAAGCCGAGCAGCATCACCCACGGCACATCACGCCGTTCGGGCCACCGCACCTTCAGCAGCAACGCCGCCGGCAACACGCAGAGGAAGCCGATGCCCCAGCGCAGGATCGCAAGCGCGATCGGATCGGCGCCAGAGACGAGATAGCGCGTGATCGCAGCCGCGGTGCCGCCGAGGCAGCTCGACAATATTGCGATGGAAACGCCGAGCCACTCGCCCACCTTCTCCTCCTCCCGTCGTGCTCTGGAATGGTAAGCACAATGGCGCGCACCGCAAGCGCATGCGCACATGATTCACGCGGGTGCGCGATCGCTGTCAGTGATTGTCAGCAGGGATTGAAGAATGGCAGCGCGTGGCAGCAGGCCTAACGCGGCGCCTTCCGTGCGTTGAGGCGATACGGAATCAAGTCCGGCGTTTCGGGCGCGGGCGATTTCGCGACGACGCGCTTGAGCAACGCCGCGAGTCCGCGGCGGTTGAAGTCGACGATGACCTCATGATGCTTCATGCCCTTCCCGCCCTTCACCGGACCGAGATCACGCACAAAACAATAGTGGCCGTCGCTCATGCGAGCCAGTCGGCAATTCCTGAACATGATTGCAGCATGCACTTGCCGCCGATTCCGTCAAATCTTGACGACGAACGACTCATGAACAGGGTTCAACATCGTTCCGTATGCTCATGCATGCAGCGCTCGACCTCGACGGTGACGTGGCTCAGGCCCTTCAGATCGCCCAACCGCTCCTTGTAGATCGCGGGCTGCAGCGGCGTATCCGACACCAGCGAGATGACCGCGGCGCAATGCCCCGGACCGAGCTGCCAGACATGCAGATCGGTGACGCGATCGTCGTCCTTCTCCAGCCGCGCGCGGATGTCGCGCTCGAGCTGCTTGTCGAAGGAGACATCGAGCAGCACGCTGCCGGCATCGCGGATCAGCGTGTAGGCCCAGCTCGCGATCACGACGCTGCCGATGATGCCGACCGCCGGGTCGGTCCAGGTCCAGCCCGAGAGCATCGCGATCACGAGCGCGGCAATGGCGAGCACGGAGGTCGCGGCATCCGCCAGCACATGGACGTAGGCCGCGCGGAAATTGTTGTCGCGATGATGGTGGTGGTCGTGATCATGGTGGCTGATGATCGTGATCGTGATCGGTGCGCATGAGCATGGCCATGATGATGATCGTGCTGACCGCGCAGCAGCCAGGCGCTGACCAGATTGACCGCGAGGCCGAGGCAGGCCACCGCGATGGCCTCGCCATAGACGATCGGGACCGGCGAAATCAGCCGCAGCACGCTCTCATAGGCGATCTGGATCGCGATGATGCCGAGGATCAGCGCGCTGGAGAACGCGGCGAGATCGCCGAACTTGCCGGTGCCGAAGGAGAAGCGCGCATTGCCCGACTGCCGGCGCGCGAACAGATAGGCCGCGCCGGCAATGCCGAGCGCGGCGGCGTGGGTGCCCATGTGCCAGCCGTCGGCGAGCAGCGCCATCGAGCCGAAGAACGAGCCGGCGGCGATCTCGCCGACCATCATCACAAGCGTCAGCGCGACCACGAACCAGGTGCGGCGCTCGTTCTCCGCGTGCTTGTCGCCGAGGAAGACGTGGTCGTGCATGTGCCGGTCGAGGGAATGGGTGTGCATCGGACAGTCTCCGACTTCGGGGATTTCCGCTGGCGATATAACCACTTCGCAGGCGAATACTATCACATGCGTGGCGCTCCGGCGCCGTTCCGGGACGCCACGATTGACAGACCGCGTGAGTTTCGCTGTAATTGCGCTTGAGGGGGTGCTGCGATCCCCCCGTGAGGCGACATGCCCAAGAATCGCGTCCCGACTCGTTCACGAGGACGCAAACCATGTCATCCTACACCACCATTTCCCCTGACAAGCTCGCGCGACTGATCGGCACGGCGGATGCGCCTGTCCTGATCGACGTGCGCACTGAAGCAGACTTTGCCGCCGATCCCCGGCTGATTCCGGGCGCGGTGCAGACGAAGTCACGAAGACGCCGCCGACTGGAGCGGCGAGTTTACCGGCCGCCCCGCCGTGGTCGTCTGCCTGCGCGGCGCGAAACTGGCGCAGGGCAGCGCGGCCTGGCTGCGCAATGCCAACGCCGAGGCCGAAACGCTCGACGGCGGCTTCGAAGGCTGGAAGGACGCGAAGCTGCCGCTGATTCCCGCCGACAAGCTGCCGCCGCGCGATGCCCGCGGCCGCACCGTCTGGGTCACGCGCGCGCGGCCGAAGATCGACCGCATCGCCTGTCCCTGGCTGATCAAGCGATTCGTCGATCCCGCGGCGGTGTTCCTGTTCGTATCGCCGTCGGAAGTGCTGGCGGTCGGCGAGCGTTTCAATGCGGCGCCGTTCGACGTCGAGAACGTGTTCTGGAGCCATCGCGGCGAGAAATGCACCTTCGACGTCATGATCGAGGAGTTCGGGCTCGCGACGCCGCCGCTGCTGCGGCTCGCCACCATCGTGCGCGCCGCGGACACGTCGCGGCTGGATCTTGCCCCGGAAGCTGCTGGGTCTGCTGGCAGCCTCGCTCGGCCTGTCCAGAATGTATGATGACGATCTCGAGCAGCTCGCCGCCGGGATGACGATGTATGATGCGTTCTATCGCTGGTGCCGCGACGCGACCGGCGAGACGCACAACTGGCCTGCAGGGCAAAGTCGAAGTCGTGATGGACGCGACCAACAAGATCGAAGCAGGAGCTGATGCCGGTCACGGCATCAGCTTCCGCGACGCATTCCGTGTCTGGCTGCGGGTAGCGCTGCTGTCCTTCGGCGGACCCGCGGGCCAGATCGCGGTCATGCACCGCATCCTGGTCGAGGAGAAGAAGTGGGTCTCCGAGAGCCGGTTCCTGCATGCGCTGAACTACTGCATGCTGCTGCCCGGCCCGGAGGCGCAGCAGCTTGCAACCTATGTCGGCTGGCTGATGCACCGGACCGCCGGCGGCATCATGGCGGGCGGCCTGTTCATCGTGCCCGGCATCATCGCCATCATGGGGCTCAGCTACATCTACGCGGCCTATGGCAAGGTCTGGTATGTCGAGGCGCTGTTCTTCGGGCTAAAGGCCGCGGTGCTCGCCATCGTGGTCGAGGCGCTGGTGCGCGTCGGAAAACGCGCGCTGCGCAACAACATCATGATCGCGCTGGCCGGGATCGCCTTCGTCGGCATCTTCTTCTTTGCCGTCCCGTTCCCGATCATCATCATCGCCGCCGGCCTGATCGGCTATTTCGGCGCGCGAAGCGGACGCAGCGAGTTTGCCGGCGCCGGCCATGGCAATGCGAAGGGCGTCGATATCGACAGCGCGCTCGGCGACGAGGTGCCGGAGCACGCCCGCCCCGACACTGCACGCGCGCTTGCGCGTCGCCCTGTTCTGGGCGGCGCTGTGGTTCGCTCCCACCGTTGCGATCCTGATGACGCTGGGTGCGGCCAACACCTTTGGCCAGATCGCGCTGTTCTTCACCAAGATGGCGATGGTGACCTTCGGCGGCGCCTATGCCGTGCTCGCCTATGTCGCGCAGCAGGCGGTCGAGCATTATCACTGGCTCAAGGCGCCGGAGATGCTCGACGGGCTCGGCATGGCCGAGACCACGCCGGGCCCGCT
The DNA here is from genome assembly GCA_963696845.1 of uncultured Alphaproteobacteria bacterium. Classification (GTDB taxonomy): domain Bacteria; phylum Pseudomonadota; class Alphaproteobacteria; order Rhizobiales; family Xanthobacteraceae; genus Bradyrhizobium. Next base: position 222,559 of record CAVOLR010000014.1, on the reverse strand, counting down.
GATCATGGTGCTGCAGTTCGTGGGCTTCATGGCGGCCTATCGCGATCCCGGCACGCTGCCGCCGATGCTGGCGGCAACGCTCGGCGGCCTGCTTGCGACCTGGGTGACGTTCACGCCGTGCTTCCTCTGGATCTTCACCGGCGCGCCCTATATCGAGCGGCTGCGCGGCAACAAGGGACTTGCGCGGCGCGCTCGGCGCGATCACCGCGGCTGTCGTCGGCGTGATCCTCAATCTGTCGATCTGGTTCGCCCTGCACACGCTGTTCCGGGAGACGACGCCGGTCCATTCCTACGGCCTGTCATTCGACCTGCCGCTGCTGCACAGCATCGACATCGCCGCGCTGGTGCTGGCGCTCGCGGCGGCGACCGCGATCTTCCGCTTCAAGCTCGGCATGATCACGGTGCTCGGCGGCGCCTGCGTGGCCGGGATCGCGCTGCGGCTGCTCGGGATGATTTGAGATAGCCCGGCTGCTCGGCGCCGGTGAAGCGTCCGAGACCGGTCGCGAGCAGCGGCTCGCACACCCGCGGGCCACCGATCATTTCGACCGCCATGGGGTCATCCGCGGTATCCAGCGCGGGACGGCGGCGCGGAACGCCTCGTACTCTCTCCCAAACGTCTGCTCGAGCGTGGGTTCTTCGTACGCCACGACGAAGAGGTGGAAGGCGAGCCAGAGCAGCGCGCCGTAGACGATGAGGCGCCAATCGCCCATCAGCACCGCTTGACCAAGGATGATGGCAACGACCGCGACGTATATTGGATTGCGCACATAACGGTAGAGACCGCTCACCACGAGATTCCGGGTCGGCGCGATGGGCGCGGGGGTGCCGAGACCCTGCAGCGCGAAACGCGCAAATGCGTCAACGAGCCCAGGCACACCTGCGAGAACCATTATCGCGCCGATGCCGCGCGTCAGCTCCAGACCAAGGAACGGCGGCCGGAGTTGCCAACCTGTGATCGACCATGGGACGAACCCCGCCAGCGTACATGGGGCGACCACGAAGAAAACCGCCGAGCCCAGGACGGCAATGGTTCGTTGCACGGCGGTTCCCGACACTCGCTGCGAGCTCATTCCAACCTCCCCTTCAATTGGGTCTCAACCCTAGAGCCCGACGGCGATCAGCTCTTCCGGCACCGGCCCGCCGCCGACGGGAAACGCGATGTACTGCTTGCCGCCGGCCATGTAGGTGATCGGCGCGCCGCTGGCGTTCGACGGCAGCTCGATCTCGGCGAGCTTCTCGCCCGATGTCTTGTCGTACACCCACAGATGCGGGTCGCGGTTGTGCAAATCCCTGATCGGCGCGTAGACGCCGGGTATCACGCGCGGCGGGCCCAAGGCTCCCATCTGCACGACAATCATCACGGTCTTGGTGACCAGCGCAAAGCTGCGCGCGAGCAGTCCGTACTCTCCGGGCAGGTTCAGCCGCGCGACCGAAGGCATCGCGATGCTGCGGCCGACCGGAATCCGCCAGCGGTGCTCGCCGGTATTCATGTCGATGGCGACGATGCTGGCGAATGGCGGCTTGAGCAGCGGCAGGCCGCGCGGGCCCTCCACATAGGACGGCGCGGCCGATGAAGTCGTAGCTGCCCTCCCACGACTGGGGCTTGCCGATGGTGATCAGCGACAGCACCCGATAGGTCGGCACATAGAGCATGTGGGTTTCGGGATCGACCGCGGCGCCCGACCAGCTCGCGCCACCGGCATTGCCGGGCACCTGGATGGTGCCGCGCTGCGACGGCGGCGTGAAGACGGATCCGCGGTCGTATCGCTTGGCGATCTCGATCGCCTCCTGATGAATCTCGGGCGTGAGATCGATGAGATTGTCGTCGGTCGCGCCCTGAATGTCGAACGGCGCGGGCTTTGACGGGATCGGCTGCGTCTTCGACGCCTGCTCGCCCGGCACGCTGGACGCCGGCACCGGCTGCTCCTCGATCGGCCACACCGGCTTGCCCGTGACGCGATCGAACACGTAGGTGAAGGCCTGCTTGGTCACCTGCGCCACCGCCTTGATCGGTTTGCCGTCGACGGTGATGTCGATCAGGTTCGGCGCGGTCGGCGGGTCGTAGTCCCACAGGCCGTGATGCACGAGCTGATAGTGCCAGACCTTCTTGCCCGTCGTGACGTCGAGGCAGACCAGGCTCTCGCCATAGAGGCCGTCGCCCGGCCGATGGCCGCCGTAATAGTCGTTGGTCGGCGTGCTCACCGGCAGATAGACGTAGCCGAGTTCCTCGTCGGCGCTCATCGGCGCCCAGACATTGGCGTTGCCGGCCTCCTTCCAGGAACTCGTTTTTCCAGGTCTCCGCGCCGGGCTCCTCGCCCTGCGCCACCGTGTGGAAGGTCCACAGCAACTTGCCGCTGCCGATATCGAAGCCCCTGACGTCGCCGACCGGCGACGGCCGCTCGCCCCACCAGTCGAGCACGGAGGAGCCGACCACGATGACACCGCGCACGATCACCGGCGGCGAGGTCATGGTGTAGAAATGCGGCGAAGGCGGCCGCCGCAAACCGAGGTTGAGATCGACGCGGCCGTTGGTCCCGAAATCCGCGACGGGCGTTCCGGTCCTGGCGTCGAGCGCGATCATCTGCGCAAACGCGGTCAGGATCACGATGCGCTCGTCGCTACCCCTGCGCCAATAGGCGACGCCGCGGTTGGTCCAGCCGACATTGGTCGGCGGCCCGAGCCCGTTCTCGTAGACCTTGGGGTCGAACACCCATTTGGTCTCGCCGGTCGCGGCATCGATGGCGGCGACCTGCGACAGCGAGGTCGAGGTGTAGAGCACGCCATCGACCATCAGCGGCGTCGATTCATTGACAAAGCCCGGACCGATCTCCGGCTTGGCGTCGCGGATAGCAGCATCGGGCGATTTCCAGCGCCAGACCACGCGCAGGTTCTTGGCGTTGTCGCGATTGATCTGCGTGAGCGGCGAATAGCGCGCGGCGGCGTAGGTGCCGGCGTAAGCCGGCCACTGGCCCTGCGCCAGGGCAGCTGCGGATTCCGGCAAAGCGCCGGGGATGGTTTGGGCGTGGAGGTTGGGGGCTAAAGAAAAGCGCGACCAATGCCAACGAAACAGAGCGCAAGCTTCCCAATGCCGCCTCCCCCGCCACTCGTCATGCCCGGCCTCGACCCGCCTGCGCGGCCGAAGCCGCTTCAGCGCGGCGAAGGCCCGGGCATCCACGTCTTTCTTTATCATACCAACAACGTGGATGGCCGGGACAAGCCCGGCCATGACGAATTTCAGGGGCTTTTTGTGGCGGCGATTACTCCACCGCCTTGCCGAACTTGTTCGACTTCGGCAGGCCATGCGCCAGACGGCCGGCGTCGGCGCGGTTGCCGCGCCAATCCGCCAATTCCTTCATGCTCATGCCCTGGTCGCGGCCGGCGGAATCCTTCCAGCTCAGTCCTTCCTTGGAGTCGAAGGTCGTCACATCGGACAATTTGCCGCCGGAATATTTCTGCAGCCGCACGCCGCGGCCCCGCGCCATCTCCGGCACCTGATCGATGCCGAACAGCACCATCTTGTGATTGGTGCCGATCACCGCGACCGTGTCGCCGGCGACAACAGCGATTGCGGTGGCTTCCGCCGGCATCGTCACGTTCATCACCTGCTTGCCCTTGCGGGTGTTGCCGACGCACTCGTCCTCGTTGACGATGAACCCCTGCCCTTCGGTGCTGGCGATCAGGAATTTGCGGCCGCCCTTGTTGACGAACAGCGAGACGATCGCGGCGTCCTGATCCATGTCGATGAACATGCGGATCGGCTCGCCATGGCCGCGGCCGCCCGGCAGCTTGGCGACATCGAGCGAGTAGAATTTGCCGTTGCTGGCGAACACCAGCAGCTTCGAGGTGCTCTCGGCGAAGAAGGCGTGATCGAGCTTGTCGTCGGTCTTGAAGGCGAGCCCCGAGAGATCGGCCATGTGGCCCTTCATCGTGCGCACCCAGCCCTTCTCGGAGACGACGACGGTCACCGGCTCGCGCTCGACAAAAGCCTCCTCGATCGCGGCGATGTCGTGCTCGGGCGCATCGGCAAAGCTGGTGCGGCGCTTGCCGAGCGGCGTCTTCGGTCCGAACATGTCGCGGACCTTCTTCACCTGCTCGCCGACCTTCTCCCACTGCTCCTTCTCGGAGCCGAGCAGCGACTTGACGCCCTTCAACTCGTTGCGGAGGTTCTTGTCCTCGGTGCGGATCTCCATCTCCTCGAGCTTGCGCAAATTGCGCAGGCGCATGTTGAGGATGGAGTCGGCCTGGATGTCCGTCAGCTTGAAGGTCTTCATCAGCACCGGCTTCGGCTCGTCCTCGGTGCGGATGATCTTGATCACCTTGTCGATGTTCAGATAGGCGATCAGGAAGCCGCCGAGCACTTCGAGCCGGTGCTCGATCTCGGTCTTGCGGTGGTTGGTGCGGCGGATCAGCACGTCGCGCAGATGGTCGAGCCATTCGCGCAGGCACTCGGCAAGGCCGACCACCCTGGGCACCTTGCCCTTCATCAGCACGTTGAGGTTCAGCGGAATCCGGCTTTCCAGCTCGGTCAGCCGGAACAGCGACTCCATCAGCAGTTCGGGATCGACCGTGCGCGACTTCGGCTCGATGACGAGACGAACGTCCTCCGCCGATTCATCGCGGACGTCGCCGACCAGCGGCAGCTTCTTCTCGTTCAAGAGCTCGGCGATCTTCTCGACCAGCCGCGACTTCTGCACGAGGTATGGGATTTCGGTGATGACGATCTGCCAGGTGCCGCGCGCGCCCTCCTCCTGCACCCAGCGCGCGCGGGTGCGGAACGAGCCGCGGCCGGTGACATAGGCCTCCGCGATCGATTCCTTGGAATCGACGATGATGCCGCCGGTCGGGAAGTCCGGGCCCTTGACCCATTTCAGCAGCGTCTTGGAACGCGCCTCGGGCTTGTCGATCAGATGCAGCGCGGCCTCGCAAAGCTCGGCGGCGTTGTGCGGCGGGATCGAGGTCGCCATGCCGACCGCAATGCCCTGCGAGCCGTTGGCGAGCAGGTTCGGGAAACCGCCGGGCAGAACCGACGGCTCCTTGCTGGTGCTGTCGTAAGTCGGCTTGAACTCGACCGCGTCCTCGTCGATGCCCTCGAGCAACAGCCGCGCGACATCGGTCATGCGCGCTTCGGTGTAGCGATAGGCGGCCGGATTATCGCCGTCGATGTTGCCGAAATTGCCCTGGCCGTCGACCAGCGGATAGCGCGAGGAGAAATCCTGCGCCAGGCGCACCATGGCGTCGTAGATCGCCTGGTCGCCATGCGGATGGAACGAGCCCATCACGTCGCCGACGATCTTGGCCGATTTCTTGAAGGGGGCATTCGGATTGAGATTGAGCAGCCGCATCCCGTAAAGGATGCGCCGGTGCACCGGCTTCAGGCCGTCGCGCGCATCCGGCAGCGCGCGGTGCATGATGGTCGAGAGCGCATAGGCGAGATAGCGCTCTTCCAGCGCCTCGCGCAGCGGCACCTCGTGAATCTCGGGCGGCTTCGGCGGAATCAGTGGTTTTCCCATGCGACCGGGATAAACGCTTCGCCGGAATCGGACAAGGCGCGAATCAGGGCAATCCCGCAGCGCGGCGATCGAAGCGGAGCCGATTGTCGTCCGTCATACGCTGTAGCGGCTACGCCGTCTTCCGCTTTTCCCCGGCCTGACGGAAATCGGCGGCAAGCTCGCCATAGTAGCGCGCAAGGCCCTCGCACATCTGGCGCTGGGCGCCTTCCGCCGCCTTGAGAGCCGCTTCCCGGTATTTGGCAGCCTTGCCCTCGTACTTCTCCACCTTGGCCTGGAAATCCACGTCCATGGCGTTACTCCCCACGCAAACTCAACTGACGCGAGGAGCCTGGCACCTGCGCCCGCCCGAAAAGATGGCGAGCGTTGGGAAAGAATGTAGCGATGTGCGACGAGACTTGGGCGACGAGCTTGGCGACGAGTTTGGGCGACGAGACTTGGACGCGCCTTGCGCTATCGCGTGAACCAGCGCGCCGCGTCAGCCGTGCGCGCGGGCTCCTCCCTCAGGCAGCGCCGCGCCGTCTCGATCTGGGCGTCGGTCGCGCCGTGACTGCGCGCGTAGGACTCCGCGGCCCATTCCGAATACCTCGCGACATAGAAGCGAACCACGCTGCAGGACATCCGCTGGATCGCTCCGGCATTTGCGGCCGAACTGAAGGACGAGAAAACCAGGCTCAGCGCAACGGCGCCGAGTACACGCGCAAACATAGTGCCCCCTTGGAACGTAGTTACCTCTCACAGAGAGCCTGACTCGATTCTGCGCATGCAAATTAATTCGGCGGCTTTGAACAGAAGACAATTTCGCGGGGTGAAGACGTTCCGAAAGCGGAACCGCGTCAGCTCGACGCGATGCTGATCCGCGCGCGCTGGCGGATCACGGCATTGATGAACCCGTCACGCGCGTCCGAATGCGTCTGCCCGCGCGGTTCCAGCACATGGCGGAGCAGGAAGCGTCCGGTCAGCGCGAAACCATCCTGCAAATCCTGATCCGACCAGCCGGCGGCCCGCTCCTCGCCCTGCCGCAGATAGGGCGGCAGCGGCAGCAGCCGGTCGCGCCAGGGCTCGCCAGCCGTGCGCGACACCGCGCCGCCTGATTTGGGCGAGACATAGAGCAGGTCTTCGGTCTCCCCGGTCGCGGCGCAATTCTCCAGATCGAGCCCGAAACCGAGCTCGGCGAGCATCGCCAGCTCGAACCGCACCAGATGGACCGCGGCGCCCGAAGCGTCCTCGAAATCATCCAGGGCGTGCTCGAGCATCTCGTAGATGTCTTCATGCGGGTCGCGCTCCGGCAACAGCCGCGCCAGCGCCGCCAGATGCGTCACGCCATAGACCGCATGCGGAGAGGACAGCAGGTTGGCCGCCCGCATTTGCGTGCCTTCGATCGCATAGGTGCCGAGATGCTCATCGAGCCGCGCCCGCCAGACCGCGTGCACGCCATTGCCGGGCTGCAGCAACGGCCGCATCCGCGAGCCGGCGCCGCCGCGCACCAGCCCGAGGTGCCGGCCATGGGCGCGCGTCAGCAACTCGACGATGGCGGAGGATTCGCCATGCCGCCGCACACCCAGCACGATGCCGTCGTCGGACCATTCCATGATCTGAAACTAACATGTAGGGCGGATTAGCGTCAGCGTAATCCGCCAATTGGCCACCGGAAACTCCGACGGCGGGTTACGCTGACGCTAACCCGCCCTACGCGGCTACGCAGCTAACCCTTTACGCGTTGAACCAGCCCTGCGCGTCGCCGGTGAAGGAATAATACAGTCCGGCCACCGTCAGCACGCAGGACACGATCTCGATGCCGCTGTCGAGAGCAAGTCCGCTCTCGCCGATGATGCCGATCAGCGAGATCACCGACAGCACCAATGCCGCAATCAGCACCCAACGCGGCCAGCTCTTGCGATGCCGCGCCGCGTGATAGACCATGTACAGCATCAACACGATCAGACAGGCCGAGATGACGCTCTGCGCCATGATCGACTGCTCGGAATTGCCTGACGTCACCGTGCGGTCCTCGAACGCGACCGACAGCGCGTCGAGGATCAGCGACGCATAGAGCAGGATTTCAAACCGGAACACGTTTTTCGGGAGGTTCATGGCTGTTTCTTATTCTTTGGGGAACTCGAGTCCCATTTCACGGTAGCGGTCGGGATCGTCGCCCCAATTCTCGCGCACTTTGACGAACAGGAACAGATGCACGGGGACGCCCAGTATCTCGGTCAGTTCCTTGCGGGATTCCGCACCGATCGACTTGATGGCCGACCCGCCCTTCCCTAGCACGATCTTGCGCTGGCTTTCGCGCTCGACAAAGACGGTCTGCTCGATCCGCACGGACTTGTCCTTCCGCTCGGTCCACGAGTTGGTTTCGACCGTCGATTGGTACGGTAGTTCCTGGTGCAGCTGCCGGAAAATCTTTTCCCGGGTGATCTCGGCCGCAAGCTGGCGCATCGGCGCGTCCGACATCTGGTCCTCGGGGTAGAGAAACGGGCCTGCGGGAACCATTTCGGCAAGGCTCTTGAGGAGATCGCCGACGCCGTCGCCTGACAGCGCCGAGATCATGAAGGTGTGCACGCATTTCAATCGCTCATTGGCGGCCTGCGCCAGCGCCAGCAATTTTTCGCGCGGCACCAGATCGATCTTGTTGAGCACGAGGATCTTGTCGTGACCGACACCGGCGGCCTTGGCGAGGATGCCGTCCGCCTCGTCGTCGAGCCCGGATTTGGCGTCGAGCAGCACGCAAACGAGATCGGCGTCATGCGCCCCGCTCCAGGCGGTCGAGACCATGGCGCGATCCAGCCGCCGCTTCGGCGCAAAAATCCCGGGCGTGTCGACCAGGATGATCTGCGACTTGCCCTCGATCGCAATGCCGCGGATCAGCGCCCGCGTGGTCTGCACCTTGCGCGAGACGATGGTGACCTTGGAGCCGACCAGCGCATTGACCAGGGTCGACTTGCCGACATTGGGAGCGCCGATCAGCGCGACGAAGCCGCAGCGCGTGTCTCGGCATTCGCCGCGTCAGTCATGCTTGCCGCCGGCGACGCCTTCGCGCTCGATCATCACGGATGCGGCGACCTTCTCCGCGGCGCGCTTGCTGCCGCCGACGCCCTCGGCGGGCGAAAGCCCCGGCAAATCCACGGCGACGCGGAATTGCGGATCGTGATGCGGCCCGGTGCGCTCGATCTCGCGATAGACCGGCGTCGGCAAACCCTTGCCCTGCGCCCATTCCTGCAACACGGTCTTGGGATCGCGCAGCGGCTGGCGCGGCTTGCGCATCCGCTCGGTCCAGTTGCGCTCGACGAACTCGCTTGCCGCCGCATAGCCGCCGTCGAGATAGACCGCGCCGATCACGGCCTCGCAGATGTCGCCGAGCACGGATTTGCGCAGCCGCGCGCTGGCGCCGGCTCCGACCGCGCCGAGCTTGACGTCGTCGGCAAGCCCGAGCGCTTTGGCCACGTCCGCGCAGCTCTCCTTGCGCACGAGATCGGCGAGCCGCTTCGACATCTCGCCCTCGTCGGCCTCGGGAAAGGCGCGATAGAGCATGTCGGAGACGATCAGCCCGAGCACATGGTCGCCCAGAAATTCCAGGCGCTGATAGCTGTCGCCGCGCTTGTGGGTCGGCTTCAGCGCGGAGACGTGCGTAATCGCGGTGGTGAGCAGCGCCGCATCGGAGAACTTGTGGCCGATCCGCGCCTCGATCGCAGCGGTCGCCGTCTTGGCCGCGGCCTTGCGGCTCGACTTGCTGCGCTTCTTCTTTTTCGCCGCCTTGGCGCGGCGCGGCGGATCGGCCGGCCGGCTCGCCTCGTTCAGAACGGTCGCGGTGCGGATGTCGGTGGTATCGTCGTTCATCGCACGATTTTGAAAATGCGATTCCAGCGCACGGTCCACGGCCAGGACCAGATCGCCCAGACGTGCTCGCCTTCACCGATCGAGAAGAAAATCATCTGGGCGCGGCCGACGATGTTCTCCAGCGGCACGTACCCGACCGCGGACTGTACGCGGCTGTCGGTGGAATTGTCGCGGTTGTCGCCCATCATGAAGAAGTGGCCGGGCGGCACAGTGTAGACATTGGTGTTGTCGTAGAAGCCGTTGTCCTGGCAATCGAGCGTCTCGTAGCTGACGCCTTCGGGGTTCGTCTCCCGCCAGCGCTTGACCCGCGCGGTCGCCTCCGGCGAGCCGCAGGGGTCTTCGCCGACATAATCGCTGAGCCGCTCGCGCTTCACCGGCTCGTCGTTGATGTAGAGCAGCCCGTCCCTCATCTGGATGCGGTCGCCGGGCAGCCCGATCACGCGCTTGATGTAATCGGTGGAATTGTCCTTGGGCAGGCGAAACACCACGATGTCGCCGCGCGAGGGATCGGAGCCGAAGATGCGGCCGGAGAACAGGTTGGGTGACAGCGGAATCGAGTAGTGGCTGTAGCCGTAGGAATATTTCGACACGAACAGATAGTCGCCGACCAGCAGCGTCGCCTTCATCGAGCCCGAGGGGATGTTGAACGGCTGGAACAGGAAGGTCCTGATCACCAGCGCGATCAGGAGGGCGTGGATGATGACGCGGATGGTCTCGCCACGATCAGCTTCAGGTTTCGGTCGCGAAGTCACGCTCATCACTTTCCCATTCGTCCCAATGCAACCGCCCCCGACAGAAACGTATCGCTCACGCGAGCAACACGACACGTCGCGGCCCCCAAAAGGAATCGGTCCTGATTCTGATAGTGTGAGCCAATTCCGGCGCAAACCCGAATTCGCTCGTTTGCGGATCGAAGTTTGGCGAGCGTTTTAGACGGTTGTCCGCGCCCGCGCAATAAACGGCCGCATCAAAACTTCATAACCATCTGTAATATAATGGATTTTTGTTTTGGGGCGGCGGTGCCGAGTCTCAGTTCTTGCCGGCAGGGACCGCCGAAATGATGACAAAAGCCTGCGCCAGCGGCCAATCGTCGGTGATGGAAAGGTCGATGCGCGCCTCAAAACCCTCAGGGGTCAGCGCCTTGAGGCGAGCCAGCGCGCCACCGGTGAGCTGCATGGTCGGCCGCCCGCCCGGCAGGTTGACCACCCCCATGTCACGCCACCAGACGCCGCGCCGAATCCCGGTTCCCAACGCCTTGGAACAGGCCTCCTTGGCGGCGAAACGCTTGGCATAGGTCGCCACCACCATCTTCTCGTTCTTGGCCCGCCGGTTGGCGCGGGCGCGCTCGGCCTCGGTGAAGATGCGGTCGAGAAAGCGCTCGCCATGGCGCTCGATCACCCTGGCGACGCGGGTGATATCGATCAGGTCGGAGCCGATGCCGATAATCATGCGCGTGCCCTGCCCCGGTCCATGGCGGATCGCATGGTGCGGACGGTTTCGGCGAGGCCAACGAAGATCGCCTCGCCAATCATGTAATAGCCGATGTTGAGCTCGACGATTTCGGGCAGTGCTGCGATCGTCTCGGCGGTCGCATAGTCGAGGCCGTGGCCGGCATGCACCTCGAGCCCGGCCGAACGCGCCATCTTCGCGCCTGCGACGATGCGCTGCCACTCGGCCTCGGCCTTTTCCTTGTGGCCGTCGACCACGGCATCGCACCAGGCGCCGGTGTGGATCTCGATCACGGGCGCGCGCAGCCGCGCCGCCATCTCGATCTGGCGTTCGTCGGCGGCGATGAACAGCGACACGCGGATGCCGGCATCGTTCAGCTTGCTGATGAACGGCGCCAGCGCGTTGTGCTGGCCGACCACGTCGAGGCCGCCTTCGGTGGTCAACTCTTCCCTTCGTTCCGGAACCAGGCAGACGGCATGCGGCCTGGTCGCAAGCGATATCCGCAGCATATCCGCGGTCGCCGCCATCTCGAAATTCAGCGGCTTGGAAATTTCCCCCTTCAGCCGCGCCATGTCCTCGTCGCGGATATGGCGGCGATCCTCGCGCAGATGCGCAGTTATGCCGTCGGCGCCGGCCTCGATCGCGACCTGTGCGGCGCGCACGGGATCGGGCCTCTGCCCGCCCCGCGCGTTGCGCAGGGTCGCGACATGGTCGACGTTGACGCCGAGGCGCAGCGGAGCAGCTTTGGGCATTACTTACTCGCGAGGGAAACGGTGGGCAGACTACCCATTGACGCGTTCGACCCGTGCGACCACGGCCTTGGCGCGCAACTGGGCGATGATAGCGCTGAGATGCTTGAGGTCATAGACTTCGAGATCAATCGTCAATTCGGTGAAATCCGGCGAGCGCCGGGACATGCTGATATTGTCGATATTGCCGTCATGCTCGGCGATCACGGTCGCCACCTGCGCGAGGCTGCCTGGCTCGTTGACGTTGTCGACCTTGATCCGCGCCGGGAAGCGCTGCGGCGTGCTCTCCTCGTCGACGTCCCAGCGCACGTCGAGCCAGCGCTCCGGCTCTTCCTCGAAATCCTTCAGCGCCGGCGACTGGATCGGATAGATCGTGATCCCCTCGCCCGGCGTCACAATGCCGACGATGCGATCGCCCGGCACCGCGCCGCCGTTCGGCGCGAACTTCACCGGCAGGTCGGAATTGATGCCGCGGACCGGAATCGCATTGGGACTGCGCGGCGGCTCGGGCGGCGGCGATTTCAGCTTCAGCTTGACCGCGAGGCTGCTCTTCTTCGGCGCGCCGAAACGGGCCACCCGCTCTTCCCGGTAGTCCGGGTACATCGCGCGGGCGACGTCGGAGGCCTTCATCTCGCCGCGGCCGACGGCGGCCATGACGTCGTCGATCGAGGCGCGTGCCAGCCGCGGCAGCGCGCCCTTCAGCTTGTCGTCGGCAAATTCGATCTTGGCGCGCTCGAACAGGCGCTCGACGATGCGCCGGCCGAGACCCGCATATTGATCGCGCACGGCGGTCCGCGTCGCGCGACGGATCGCCGCCCGCGCCTTGCCGGTCACGGCAAGCGACTCCCAGGCCGCCGGCGGCGCCGACTGCGCTTCCGAGGTCATGACCTCGACCTCGTCGCCGTTCTGCAACTCGGAGGACAGCGGCGCAAACTTGCCGTTGATCTTGCAACCGACCGCGCTGTTGCCGACGTCGGTATGGACCGAATAGGCGAAATCGATCACATTGGCATGGCGCGGCAACGCGATCAGCTTGCCCTTGGGCGTGAAGCAGAACACCTGGTCGTGGAACAGCTCGAGCTTGGTGTGCTCCAGGAATTCTTCCGGGTTGGAGCTTTCCGACAGCATGCCGACCGTGCGCCGCAGCCAGGCGAACGCATTGGACTCGCGGTTGAGCATCTCGGTCGGCGAACCGATGCCTTCCTTGTAGAAGACATGGGCGGCGATGCCGAACTCGGCGATCTGGTCCATCTCCTGGTTGCGGATCTGCAGCTCGACGCGCTGATTGCCGGGCCCGATGACAGTCGTGTGGATCGAACGATAATCGTTCTGCTTCGGCGTCGAGATGTAATCCTTGAAGCGGCCTGGCACGACCGGCCAGGTGGTGTGCACGACGCCGAGCGCGCGGTAGCAGGATTCGACGTCCGGCAGGATGACGCGGAAGCCGAAGATGTCGGACAGTTGCTCGAACCCGACCGACTTGCGCTCCATCTTGGTCCAGATCGAGAACGGCTGCTTGCGCCGGCCGTAGACGTCGGCGGTCAGGCCGTTCTTGCGCAAATTCTTGGACAACTGGCTCTCGATCTCGCCGATCAAATTGCGGTTGCGCTCGGCGAGCGCATTCAGCCGGCCCATCACCACCGCATAGGCCTCGGGATCGAGGCTGCGGAAGGACAGATCCTCCAGCTCCTCGCGCATTTCCTGCATACCCATGCGGCCCGCAAGCGGCGCGTAGATGTCGAGCGTCTCCTCGGCGATGCGCTGGCGCGAGGCCGGCGGCACGAACTCCAGCGTGCGCATGTTGTGCAGGCGGTCGGCGAGCTTGATCAGGAGCACGCGGACGTCGTCGGAGACAGCGAGCAGGAGCTTGCGCAGGTTTTCGGCCTGCTTGGCCTCGCGCGACACCAGCTCCAGCCGCTTCAACTTGGTCAGGCCGTCGACCAGCGCGCCGATCTCGTGGCCGAACACCTGGTCGATCTCGGCGCGCGTCGCCTCGGTGTCCTCGATGGTGTCGTGCAGCAGCGCCGCCACGATGGTGGCGTCGTCGAGCTTGAGGTCGGTGAGGATCGCCGCAACCTCGAGCGGGTGCGAGAAGAAGGGGTCGCCGGAGGCGCGGGTCTGCGCGCCGTGCGCCTTCATGGCGTAGACATAGGCGCGGTTGAGCAGGTCTTCGTTGGTATCAGGGTTGTAGGAACGCACCCGTTCCACCAGATCGTACTGGCGCATCATCCGGCTGCGGGGCGATTTGGCGGCTTTTGGCGGCGCGGCAACGGGCATGGCGGCCGAATCGGCCGCAGCCTGCATCTGGGGTGGACTCTGGCGTCGAACCGCCATCGAATCAGTGCCTTCGCCTTCTCAAACCGGGGCAACACGCCGCAACGGGACGGCAATCCTAACGCCAATCGGACCCCCTTCCGATCACATCGAGGACAACCGTAGCCGAGAACACCAAGGTAATCATGAATCCGCCCGCAAAAGCAAAGGCCCGGACGATTGTCCGGGCCTTTGGTAAACGGAAACGGGTTGTCGGACTTATTCGTCCTCTTCCGGCTGCTCCTCGGGCGGCGCGAGGCCTTCGAGACCCTTCAGCAGCTCCTCCTCGGTCATCCGCTCGACGGCCACCTCGGTGTCGTCGGCATCGACGCTGGCGCCGGCCGAGCCGATCAGCGGCACGGTGTCCGGCTCGGGCTCGTCCACCTCGACGAACTTCTGCAGCGAGTGGACCAGTTCTTCACGCAAATCTTCCGGCGAAATGGTCGAATCCGCAATCTCCCGTAGCGAGACGACCGGATTTTTGTCATTATCCCTGTCTACCGTAAGTTGTGATCCGGACGAGATCATCCGGGCACGGTGAGCGGCGAGGAGAACCAGGTCAAACCGGTTGTCGACCTTATCAATGCAATCTTCCACGGTGACGCGCGCCATCGACTGTCGCTCCGCTATTAGGGCCTTGATCTGATGATTACGGGGGCTAGTTATAGGGGTGAGGAGCTTTTCGCAAGGCCAATTTGTGATTTGGCCTGCCTGTTCCGCTCTGCTAACCCCCGCCCGGGGCCGAACAAGGCCGGAGCGTCCGAAAGCACCCCAGGGATGTTTTTGGACAAGAAAACGCTTCATTGCGTCGTCATAAACATACCTTTCCTCACCCGATCTGCGGTAGGCTCTCCAAAGACCGATCGCCAGGGACTTGGCAGCACGTGGGAATGCGCGGTCCGCTGCCGCCGCGCCAAGAAACTTGAGTCACCAACCACTACGAGAGATCTGAATGCCGCCTTCAACAACAAACAAAATCGCGCTCTTCATCGATGGCGCGAACCTTTACGCAACCGCCAAGACGCTCGGTTTTGATATCGACTACAAGCGCCTGCTCAAGGAATTCCAGGGCCGTGGAACGCTGCTGCGCGCGTTCTACTACACCGCCATCATCGAGGATCAGGAGTATTCGTCGATCCGCCCGCTGATCGACTGGCTCGACTACAACGGCTACACCGTCGTCACCAAGGCGACCAAGGAGTTCATCGACGCCAGCGGCCGCCGCAAGGTGAAGGGCAATATGGATATCGAGCTCGCGGTCGACGCGATGGAGCTCGCCGAACATATCGACCAGATGATCCTGTTTTCCGGCGACGGCGACTTCCGCTCGCTGGTGGAAGCCGTGCAGCGCCGCGGCGTCCGCGTCACCGTGATCTCGACGATCGCGAGCCAGCCGCCGATGATCGCCGACGAGCTGCGCCGCCAGGCCGACGTGTTCACCGATCTCGTGGAATTGCAGTCCAAGCTCGGCCGCGATCCGTCGGAACGTCCGCCCCCGCGCGAGCCGCGTCATCACGCGCCGCAATTCCTGCAGCGCGCGACCACGACGGTGCCACGGGGCGATGACGACGATTCGACGACGAATAAGGCCGAGCGCTTCCGCTCTCAACCCGATCGCAACTGCCCGCTGTGTCCGCGGCTCGTGGAATTCCGCGAGGATTCGCGCACGCGCCATCCCGACTGGTTCAACGCGCCGGTGCCGCCATTCGGCGACGCCGGCGGCCGGCTGTCTGATCGTCGGCCTTGCGCCGGGCCTGCAAGGCGCCAACCGCACCGGGCGTCCCTTCACCGGCGATTATGCCGGCGACCTGCTCTATCCGACGCTGCTCGAATACGGTTTTGCCGAGGGACGTTACGAAGCGCGGCCGGATGACGGCCTGACGTTGAAGGATTGCCGGATCGGCAATGCCGTGCACTGCGTGCCGCCGCAGAACAAGCCGTTACCCGTCGAGATCAACACCTGCCGTCAGTTCCTCGTCGCCACCATGGAATCGATGCCGCGCCTCGAGGCGATCGTGGCGCTCGGCCGCATCGCGCATGACAGCGTGCTGAAGACGCTGAAGCTGCGCGCCGCGCAGGCGCCGTTCGCACACGGCGCGGTGCATCAGGCCGGCCGCTACCGGCTCTACGACAGCTATCATTGCTCGCGCTACAACACGAACACCGGCGTGCTGACGCCAAAAATGTTTCGCAGCGTGTTTGCGAAAGTGAAGGCCGACCTGGAGGGCATGATCCGGAAAAGTGTGAAGCGGTTTTCCGAAAGATCATGCCCCATAAAATTAAGCCTTGTGTTTGCAGCCAGGCCAGCACGTCGCTGGCGTTCTGGTCGGGCGGAAACACCGGATAGAACACATGGGTGATGCGCGCATCGTCGATGATCAGCGCCATCCGCTTGATCAGCGTCAACCCCGCCACCGCCATGGTCGGCAGTTTCAGCGCGCGGATCATCTCGAGCTTCTCGTCCGACAGCACCGGGAACGGCAGATGCAGCCGGCCTGCCATCTCGGTCTGGTACTCATTGCTCTGGGTCGACAGGCCGAACACATGCGCGGCGCCCGCGGCCTTCAGCTCGGCGAACAGGTCGCGGAACGCGCAGGTCTGCGGCGTGCAGCCGCGCGCGCCCGGGATCATGTCCCAGTCGTCGACCAGCGCGATCTTGCCGGGCTCGCCGGTGCGGGGATAGGCGAACACGACCGTGCGCCCCTTCAATGCCGACAGGTTCACCATGGTGTCGTCGGTCGCCTTCAGGCTGACCGGCGGAATGGTCATGCCCTTCAGATGCTTCGCGCCGCCGTCATCTTTCGGCGCCGGAATCTGGCTCCAGTCGGGGGCATGCAGGTTGGGCTGGTTCATCATCGTTGGTCCTCGATTCGTCATTGCGAATGGCGAATGCGAAGCAGTCCACCTTCCGCAAACAGAACGAATGGATCGCTTCGTCGCTATTCGCTCACTCCCTATTCGCCTCTCTCATCCCCGCGCGCGCAACAGGCGGCCCTTCTCGCGGCCCCAATCGCGCTTCTTCAGGGTCTCGCGCTTGTCGTGCAGCTTCTTGCCCTTGGCGACCGCGAGCAGGAGCTTGGCGCGGCCGCGCTCGTTGAAATATAGTTTGAGCGGGATCAGCGTCATCCCCTCGCGGTCGACCGCGCCGATCAATTTGTTGATCTGTTTCTTGTGCAGCAGCAGCTTCCGCGGGCGCTTGGGCTCGTGGTTGAAGCGGTTGGCCTGCAGATATTCGGGGATGTTGGCGTTGATCAGCCAGATCTCGCCGTTCCTGGAATCGGCGTAGGATTCCGCGATCGTCGATTTGCCGCCGCGGATCGACTTGACCTCGGTGCCGGTCAGCGCAATTCCCGCCTCGACCGTGTCCTCGATCGCGTAGTTGAAGCGCGCCTTGCGATTTTCCGCGACGACCTTGATCGCGCGCTCGTTCTTGTCGGCCAACTTTAACTCTTCTTCAGGAGATCGCGGATCTCGGTCAGCAGCACGACCTCCGCGCTCGGCTTCGGCGGCTCGGCCGGCTTTGCCTCTTCATGGCGCTTCAGCTGGTTCATGAGGCGGATGACGATGAACAGCACGAAGGCGATGATGATGAAGTTCAGCGTCAGCGTGATGAAACTGCCGTAGGCCAGCACCGCGCCCTGCTTCTTGGCGTCGGCCAGATTGGTGGCCGTCACCTTCGCGGAGAGCGGGACGAAGTAATTGGAGAAGTCGAGCCCGCCGGTGACCGCGCCGATGATCGGCATGATGACGTCGCCGACCAGCGAGGTGACGATGGCGCCGAAGGCCGCGCCGATGATCACGCCGACCGCGAGATCGACGACATTGCCCTTCATCGCGAAGTCGCGGAATTCCTTCAGCATGTTGGACATCCTTCTTCGTTCATGAGGCGAAGAATCCGAAGAGCGTTCAGACGCCGGATCAATTGATCAGGCCGGCATGCACCATGGCGCTGCGCACGGCGACGCGCGTCGGCTCGGACACCGGCACCATCGGCAGCCGCAGCTTCTCGTCCATCTTGCCGAGCAGCGACATCGCATACTTGATCGGCGCCGGGCTGGTCTCCATGAACAGGTTGTTGTGCAGCGGCATCAGCTTGTCGTGGATCGCGAGCGCGGTCTTGGTGTCGCCCTTCTGCCAGGCGAGGTGGAATTCGGAGCACAGCCGCGGCGCCACGTTCGACGTCACCGAGATGCAGCCATGGCCGCCATGGGCCATGTAGCCGATCACGGTCGCGTCCTCGCCCGAGAGCTGGTTGAAATCCTCGCCCATCGCGGCGCGCTGCTGCGACACCCGCACCATGCTCGCGGTCGCGTCCTTGACGCCGGCGATGTTCTTCAATTCCCACAGCCGCTTCATGGTGTCGACCGACATGTCGATCACCGAGCGCGGCGGGATGTTGTAGATGATGATCGGGAATGCCGATCGCGTCGTTGATCGCCTTGAAGTGCTGGTACATGCCCTCTTGCGTCGGCTTGTTGTAGTAGGGCGTCACGACCAGCACGGCGTCGGCGCCCGCCTTCTCGGCATGCTCGGCGAGCTCGATCGCCTCCTTGGTGGAATTGGAGCCGGCGCCGGCGATCACGGGAACGCGGCCCTTGGCCTCGTCGATGCACCATTCCACGACCTTCTTGTGCTCGTCGTGGCTCAGGGTCGGGCTCTCGCCGGTCGTGCCGACCGGCACGAGCCCGTGGGTTCCCTCGGTAATCTGCCAGTTCACCAGTGCGCGAAACGCCGCTTCGTCGAGCGAGCCGTTCTTGAAAGGCGTGACCAAGGCGGTGAACGACCCCCGGAACTTTGTCTTGGCTGCCATGGACTCCTCCCGAACGCATGGTTTGGCGATCTCTTGGAAAACACATTCATATCGGGTCTGGCCATCCGGCGAAAGGGCCGCAACCCTGCCCTTCCCCCGTTGTCGCATGGGGAACTGCTGGGCCATTCGGCCGCGATTTTGCCGCGGTGGCGGGGCAAAAGGCCGCCCGATCCCGGACCATTTTAGTGTTTTGTCAGTCGTTTCCGTCGACTACTGCTAAGTCGTCTCATCGCTTGAACGATTCGCCCGCGAAGGACCGCCGTGATGCCCTTCTTCCGCGCCACCGTTGCGATCGACGGCCCTCGCGCGCGAGCCTGACGCTGGCGCTCGGCCTCTCGGCATTGGCGGAAACCGGACACGCCGGCGAAGCCGGCGGCCGATCACAGCCAAGGAAAAACCCGCAGCCAAACCGGCGGCGAAGAAGACGGCGGAGAAGCCGGCGGCCAAGGACAAGCCCGCGGCAAAAGCGTCGCAGGCCGAAAAGCCGTCCGACAAGAAAGCGGCAAAGGGCGACGCCCCGGCTCCCAAATCGAAGCCGGTCGCGCACAATGTGGCGCCGAAGACGACCGTCGCCCGCGGCAGCGCCTCTGTCTCCGCCCGTCGCCGCCCCTGCTCCGCCGGCCCGGCAGAAGAGTCACCGCGCCGACACCGGCGCGCAAGCCCGGCACGCCGGCCGCGATCGCCGCGACCTCGAGCACCTCGAAGGAGGATCTCGACCAGCTCGAGGAAGTGATCGAGCTCGTCCGCAAGCACAGGCCTGACGACGCGACGCAGGCGGAAGCCGCGATCAGCGATCCCGTCGCACGGAAGCTCGCCGAATGGCTGATCCTGCGCAGCGACGGCAACAACGCCACCGTCGAGCGCTACCGCGCGTTCCTGTCCGCCAATCCGAGCTGGCCCTCGCAGACCTTCCTGCGCCGCCGGCTGGAGGCCTCGCTCTGGGACGACAAGCGCGACGACTTCGGTGGTGTGGTCGTGGTTCGAGAACGAATCTCCGGTCTCCGCCAAGGGACGGCTGGCGCTCGCGAAAGCCATGCTGGCGCGCGGCGACCGCGCCAATGCCGAGCGCCTGGTGCGCGAAGCCTTCCGCAGCGATCCGATGTCGGAGGATACCGAGAGCACGGCGCTCGACCTGTTCGGGCCGTTTGTCACGGGCGGCGATCAAAAGGCGCGGATGGACCTGTTCTCCTACACCGCCGAGAACGAGGCCGCCGCGATGCGCGCGGCCAAGCGCCTCGGCGCCGGCTATGTGGCGCTGGCCAAGGCGCGGAACGCGTCGGTGCACAAGGCCGCCAACACCAAGGCGCTGCTCGATGCCGTTCCGCACGAACTGCGCAACGATCCCGGCTATCTCTTTGCGAAGATCCAGGAGCTGCGGCGCGAGGAGAAATATCCGGAAGCCGCCCAGCTGATGCTGAGCGCGCCGCGCGATCCTGCCCGCCTCTACAATCTCGATGAATGGTGGATCGAGCGGCGCCTGCTCGCGCGCAAGATGATCGACTCGAGCGAGTTCAAGACCGCCTATCTGATCGCGCGCGACGCCGCCCTGCCCTCGCGCGACATCTACAAGACCGAGCAGGAGTTCACCGCGGGCTGGATCGCGCTGCGCTTCCTCAACGATCCCGCGACCGCCGCCCAGCATTTCGCGCGGATCGGGGTCGGCAGCGTCAACCCGACCACGCTGGCGCGCGCCGGCTACTGGAAGGGCCGCGCCGCCGAAGCCATGGGCCGCAGCCAGGAGGCGCGCACCCACTACGCCTCGGCCGCCGAGCAGTCGACCAGCTATTACGGACAGCTGGCGCGCGCCAAGCTCGGCCTGCCGCAGCTTGAGCTCAACGAGGCGCCGCGCGTCGCGCGGCGTCGAACGCCTCGAGATCGTGCGCGCCGTGCAGCTGCTGTTCGATCTCGACGAGCGCGACATCGCGGTCCCGATCTTCGCCGACATGGGCGAGAACGGCGACGCCGACGTGATCACCGGCCTCGGCGAACTGACCGCGCGCTACGGCTACGCCCGCGGCATGATCCTGGTCGGCAAGGCCGCGCTCAATCGCGGCATGCCGTTCGATTTCTATGCCTATCCGGTGACGGGCATTCCGTCCTACAGCCCGATCGGGCCCGACGTCGAGAAGAGCGTCGTGTTCGCGATCGCGCGGCAGGAAAGCCAGTTCAATCCGGGCGACGTCTCGCCGGCGCAGGCCTATGGGCTGATGCAGGTGACGCCGGATGCCGGCCGCTATGTCTGCAAGCGCGCCGGCGTCGCCTTCGACCTCAAGCGGCTGAAGACCGACTCGGCCTACAACGCCGCGCTCGGCGCCGCCGAGCTCGGCGGCCTGCTCGAGGATTTCCGCGGCTCCTACATCATGACCTTTGCCGCCTACAATGCCGGCCGCGGCAGCCTGAAGAAATGGATCGACCGCTACGGCGATCCCAGGGATCCCAAGGTCGATGCGGTCGACTGGGTCGAGCTGATCCCGTTCTCGGAGACCCGCAACTACGTGCAGCGGATCATGGAGAACCTGCAGGTCTACCGCGCCCGCTTCGGCGGCGGCACCAGGCTGCAGATCGAAGCCGACCTGCATCGCGGCAGCGTCGAATAGCCGCTCGCCGTCTTACTGCGTGCAGTCGCCGACGCGCTCGGCCTCGATGTCGGTCTTCACGTCGCTGATCAGCGCGCCCGCCATCTTGCCCTTCGACGTGATGACCGCCGTGTAGTGACGCGGGCTGTCGAAGGTGAACTCGTCCGGTCGCGTCGATATCGAGCTGCCCCCGGCACTGCAGCCGCCATTTCAGCGTTTTCCCGGCGGTCTCGATGGCCGGCGCCGCGCAGTCCGAATTGACGGTGCCCGACGACCGGCCCGAAGGTGGCGGCGACGTTTTCGGCCTGCTCCGGCGTGATGCAGCGCGACTTCGCCTGCGGCGGCTGCGATCGCGCCGTTGACGACGCCCGTCGACGTCACCTTCCATTGCCCGGCTTCGATCAGGCTTTCGGCGCCGGCGGCCGTCGACCGTCGCCAGCAGGCCTGAACAATGCGATCGGCCAACCTGGTCATTGACGATTCCTTCGATGGCTTGTTCGCTGCCAGCGCCGGGCGCTTCCGGCATCATACACGATCCGACAAAGAAGAACCCCCGGCAGTTTCCCGCCGGGGGTTCCCTTAGACAATCCTCAAGATCAGGATCAGAAGTTGCGCTGAACGCGAACGTTGAGCGAGACGGTGTTCTGGTCCTTGAACTCGTAGGCCACGCCGCCCGGCTTCGGAGCCGCCGGGCCACCAGCGGTGGTACGCCGGTGTAGTTCTGGTCGAGACGCATCCACAGGACTTCCGCCGAGAACGTCAGGTTCTTGACAGGGGTCCAGCGGGTGACCACGCCGAGCCATGTGAGACGGCGAAGTCGGGGTTGCAGGTGAAGTCAGCCGACACGGCCTTGCCGGTGCATGTAGACTGCGCAGTACTGACCCTTCGCAGTGGTCAGGTCGGCCGACGCTGCCGGCGTAGCTGCACCGAGCCGCATGCGCTGCCGAACAAGCTGGTCGACCAGTAGGGATCCCAGTTGTGGTTGAACGCACCACGGACACCCCAGGCTTCGGTCAGCTTCAGGTCGCCCGTAGCCGCCGGCGAACACCGGCAGATAGCACAGCATCGGTGGTCGCACCGAAGCCGATGCTCTGATAGGCGCCGGCACGGCCCGTGCCGCCGAACATCGCGAAGTTCGGCGAAGCAGCCGAGGTGGAGATCACGTTCTTCGTGTCACCCTTGGCGTAGCTCGCGTCGATCTTGATGTCGTCGCCGGCACCGGTCGGGATGTTCTTGATCTGCAACGCAGCCATCACCGAACCGCCCCACTTGGTCTCGGGGTGACCGGAGATTTCCGACAGCGTGTTCGGAGCCGCCGCGCGGACCGAGCGCACCAGCCGGAACCGCAGTGTCCGGTCGTTCAGGATGTTGTAGGAGGCGTTGACCTCGTGCGCCGCGGCCGAAATCTGGAACAGACCCCAAGCCTGATCGACGCGGATGTTGCCGACGACGTCCGGAGCATGCGTCGCCGCCGTAGGCGTTACCGGACGCCTGCCGGCGAACGCCGAGGCCCTGCGACAGGTTGTACACGGCGGTGCGGTTGAAGACGATCGGATCATCGAGACCGATGGTGGCCGACACGCCGTTGCCGAACTGCGCGGTGTACTGGATGTTGTTCACGCCGGTGACGGTGTCATGACCGCCGAGCAGGAACGAGGTGTTGTTGCCCGGATAGCCATGCCACGGCGTGGCGTAGGCCGAAGCCGACTTACCGAAGGTGAAGCCAGCGAACTGGATGAACACGATATTCGACCGCCGACATAGCCTTCACCCGGCTGGTTGAGCAGAGCCGGTGGTGCCGCAACCGGCGAGCGCCGTGCTGAACGACGTTCGGGTTGACGGTGTTGTTGTGCCTGAGGTGGTGAACTGGAAGTCACCCTGACCGAAGGTGCGGACCACGCCGTATTCCGTGGCGGTACGGGTATCGACCGTGATCGCCATACGAGAACGGGATGCGAAGTAGTCGCGGTACCGGTTGTCCTGGCCGAGATCGCCCGACCACGCCGGCTGGTCGTAGATCGAACCGTTGAACGTGGTGTCGACGCGCAGATAACCACCCAGCTTGATGCAGGTGTCGGTGCCCGGAATGTAGAAGAAACCGGCACCATACAGGGAGCAGATCCTCACGTATTCGACCGCTTTGGCCTTCACGGGAAGATCAGCTGCCTGAGCCCCAGACATCGCGACCAGACCCGCCGCGGAGCCGAGGATAAGGCTCTTAACCATCTTCATGTTAAACCTCCAAGTTGCTCTATCTAGGGAAGGTTCCGGATCCGCTGGGTGTGACACCCTAAGGTTGGTTCCCTTGTCCCTTAATTCACCGCTTAGTCGCTTCGCGCCTTCGGACACACCCGCATGAACGCGAGGGACTTAAGCGAACCACCTAAAACGGGACGACCTCGGGATGCCCCCCTCCGTCGCACGCTCACAATTACCGAAGGCAAATGCACACGCAACAAAGGAACCGCTCTGAAAGGCTCTCCGAACGCGCGTTTGTTGATAGGTGTTGCACAAATAACACGCAACCGATCTCGAAACCTTCTCCTCAAGCCATTGTTTTTGCTTACAATTCTGACTTGGTTCCAAATGTCTCTCGAATGGCCACGGCCGCATCGCGGGAGGGAGTTTTCCCCTTCAGAAGCCCGATCGCGGCGTCGAATCGAGCGCGAAATGACGGAGTCGCACGGCGTCTTCAGAGCGCTGGAACAAGAATGCCACACCTTTCCTCGACCGCGCATCACTATAGAGACTCGTCGTCGCGAGTTCCTCGGTCCGTTCCGAGAAATGCAAGAAGTCCTTATTTTTCGGGCCTTAAATGAATCGGCGCAGGATTGCGTTCGGACTTGCCGTGCGCGCGCGACGCGCGGAAGATGCATCGCCGCGGTCACGACTCGCCGAAATTGCGCGAGAAGATTGATCGCGCAACCACGCACCATCGCGACGCGCATGGAATCCGCATGGCGCGCGCGAATTCAAGAAATGCCTGGATTTAAAGGGTTTCTGTGATGCGTGGTGAGTGTCTGCAGTCAGAGCGATCGCATCAGGAAGCGTTTCTTCGCAAAAGCCTTGCCCGACCCGGATTTGAAATAGCGCTCGAGTGAGCGGGCTGCAGCCTCATCCTGGACAGCCACATAGGCACGAAGCATCACCGGCAAATATTCGCGCGTTGATATGACGTGACCTTGCTGGTGCGACGAAAAACGACGGCGGAGATCGTCGGTCGAACCGACGTATATGTCGCCGTTATTCAATTCGAGGAAGTAGACGTACCACATACGTCCAGTCTCCCTACGCTCCTGCGGAGCTTCGGGAGACACCCTTCGCCCCTTGTCCAAAGGGTGGCCTGCCACCCGAAGCCCGCTAGGGCGAAGGGTGGCGGAGACGGAGGGATTCGAACCCTCGATAGGGCTTTACAACCCTATAACGGTTTAGCAAACCGCCGCCTTCAGCCACTCGGCCACGTCTCCGATATGGCCGATATGCCCGACGCTGGGGCGAGCCGCAAGCGGCCATCCGGAATATCCGCGAACCATTTGAACATAAAAGAGCTTCGGGCGGCCCTGGCCCGTGGGCATCGTCCGCGAGGCGCGCGAAATCCCCCGGACCGAACTAGCCCAGCGGCGCGACCTCGATCGGTTCGGGCGAAAGCCCCGCGCGCGAACGTTCCACCATGGTCGCGTAGGCGCTTTCGAGATGGCGCGTGAACAGTCTGGTATCGAACAGCGGCGCGGTCGCACGATTCCTCGCCAGTCGTTCCCTGATCCGGGAAAGCGTCTCGGGCGCGCTTGCAAGCTCGATCGCGAGACTCTCGAATTGTTCGGTCGTCTGCGCGATCAACTCGGGCAATCCGATCGCGGTGAGCAGGCTGGCAGCCACCCGGCCCGCAAAACTTTCGCCGATCTCTGTCAGCACCGGCAAGCCCGCCCACAGCGCGTCGCTGGCGGTGGTGTGCGCGTTGTAGGGCAATGTATCGAGGAAAAGATCGGCAAGGCGATGCCGCGCGAGATGGTCCGCCACTGACGGCACGCGCGCGGCAAATATGAGTTGTTCGGGCGCAACGCCCGCCGCGGCTGCAGCTTTGCGAAGATTGGCCATCGCGCAAGGGTGGCACTCCGACAACCACAGCACGCTGCCGTCGATGGCTTTCATGATCCGCATCTGCGAGGCAAACGCCGGCGGATTGAACTTGTAGGCGTTGTTGAAGCAGCAGAACACGAATGCACGCTCGGGAAGGCCGAATTGCGCGCGCCGCAATCCGCCATCCGAGATCGCGCGGTTGGCATCGTCGTGCGGCATGTAGCTGTGCGGCAGGGTGACGACTTTCTCGGCATAAGCCTCGCGATGCGAGCGCGGCACGAGCACGGGATCGACGATGATGTAGTCGATATAGTCCGCACCCATGGTACCGGGAAAGCCGAGATAGTTGGCCTGCACCGGCGCCGGCCGGCGGGCAAAAATGCCTGGCCGGGCGTTCTGGGTAAAACCGTTGAGATCGACCAGGAGATCGATCTCTTCCGCCAGGATCCTCGCGCGCGATGTCGTCGACGCCGAGCGCGGCGACATCGATGAATTTGTCGAAGGCACGCGTGAGCCGCCGGCGGATAGCGGAGCCATCGTCCGGACCGATCGAGAAGCCGATCGCCTCGAAGCGCGCGCGGTCGTGCGCCTCGAACAGGCCCGCCGTGAGATAAGCCACCGGATGCTCGCGAAAATCGGCCGAGACATAACCGATGCGGATGCGGTCGTGGACGTAGCGCTCGCCGCGCCACAGCGGCGGTTGTGCCGGGTACCGCCGGTCGATCCAGGTTCGCGCGCAGCGCAGCTGATCGGCGGCCGAGGCATTTGACACGAGGAAATTGAACGGGCTGGTCGCGGCCTCGCCTGCCCTCACCGCCTGCAGCAGGCGATCGCTGTCCGCTTCAATGCCGTCCCAATCGCAGAGCTGCATCCGCGCAAAGACGCGATCGCCCTGCAGGCCGATCAGGTCACCCTTGCGCGCCAGCGCATCGCCGTAAGCGACGATCGCCTCCTCGGGCCGCTTGAGACCGGCGAGCGCATGGCCGCGGCCGGCGCTCGCTTCCGCCGATTGCGGTTTCAACGCCAGCGCCTTGTCATAGGATGCAAGCGCTTCCTCATGCCGTCCGGCATCGAACAGCACATTGCCGCGGCCGATCCAGGCCTCGCTGAGCTGCGGCCGCAACGACAACGCCTTGTCGTAGGCGGCGAGCGCTTCGGCCGCCTGCCTGAGGTCGAACAGCACATTGCCGCGGCCGAGCCAGGCTTCGCCGGCGCCCGGCGCCAGCGCCAACGCGCGATCGAAGGCGGCGAGCGCCTCGGGCGCGCGCTTCCGGTCGAACAAGACATTGCCAAGCCCGAGCCAGGCGTTGGCCGCGTTCGGATTGAGTTTTAGCGTATGCTGGAACGCGGCGACGGCATCGTCATGGCGCTTGAGCCGGCCGGCAAGGATGCCGCGATTGAGATGCGCCTCGGCATATTGCGGCTGCAGCGCGATCGCCCGCTCGATGTCGGCGCGCGGCGGCCTCATATTGCTCCAGCGCCATATGCACGGAACTGCGTTCGGTCAGTCCGGCGACATGGCCGGGCTCGCGTGCGAGCAGCGCGTCGAATTTCGCTAACGCTTCCCGCAAGCGGTCCTGCTGCAGCAGCGCGGCGGCGGCGACATAGAGCAGATAGGCGTTGCCGGGTTCGAGCTCCAATCCCTTCAGGCAGACGCTGCTCGCCGTCTCGAACTGGCCGAGCTGGCACAGCACGGTGGCGTAGTTCTGCATGAACTCGACATTGCCCGGCTGCAGCGCCAGCGAGCGCGCCATCAGGGTGGCGGCCTCCGCGCGGTTGCCATCGGCGGATTCGATGATGGCCAGCGAGTGGAGCGCGTTGGCCTGCCGCGGATCCTGCCGGATGATCTTGCGGTAGAGTTTCGCGGCCTCCGCGAAATTGCCGCTTCGGTGCAGCGCAAAGGCCTTCTGCAGCGTTTCGTCACGCTTCGACATGGAATTCGCGTAACAAAATGCGCATTGACCGGCAAGGCGTTCGGCCCGCCGCGAGAGGCGGCGGTGCCGCCTCCGCTATCCCTTGATCAGGCTTAGTGCGTGGTGATCCAGGTGCGCGCCTCGCGCTGGGCGGCCGCGATCTCGATCTCCGACATCAGCTCGGCGACCTCGCGGCGCGCGGCGACGGCGTCGCTGCGCCCCTTCAGCGCGGCGAGATTGAACCATTTGTGCGCGGCGACCAGATTGACGACGCCGGAACGGCCGCTCGCCCAATAAAGCCCGCGCTCGAACAGCACGTCGGACAGCGCATTCGCGTCCACCGGCGTCGCCATATCCAGATCGATTGTCCCCTGAAACATGTCCCCGTCTCCCCTTTGTTGTTTTTGCCCCGCTCATCCGAGCGCGGCCCCCGTCCAACCCAATTCAACGCCCCATGCCGTTTGCCGGCTTGTGAGCGGATCATGGCCGATCAAGTTTGAAAGGCGGCTTAAGCGGCGCGATGAACGGGTTGTAAATGCGTCGAGGCGGCGGCTGCGCGCGATTTCAGGAAACCGTTGTGCGCCGGGGCTTTGTTGCGCCCGTCACCGATGGTTTACCCTGCTGTCTTGGCAAAGGGATAACCATGGCTAAAGCGAGATCGCCCGCGCGGGCAATCCGGCGGGCGGCGATGAAGCAACGATGTTTTTGGAAATGAGACGCCGGGAGCTACCCTCTCCGGCCTGGGAACGAGGGCGTCGGCGAACACGTCAGGACCAGATCTCACGTCGGCCAAGAAGGCCTGAAGTGAAACTGCGGACTTGAAAGCGATCCGCACCGTGCGAAGAAAAACCGTTTCTTCTGCCGGACCCTCTCCCGGGAAGCGCGAGCGCTCCTCGAAAATCCGGTCCGGCCGTTGACCTGATGTCTCGCCGACACCCTCTTCGTCGATCAAACGATCGGAGCTGTTCCGCTTGAGAAAGCAAACCGCCCGCCGTCCAATGACGTGCCGGCAAAAAGGCCGCCGGCAATTCTAGTCAAGGCGAGATCACATATTCATATTCTTCTTCTTTGAAGCCCTGCGGGTCTTCTTCGCAGACTTCTTCACGGCGCTCTTCGCCTTCTTCTTCGCCTTCTTCGCTTTCTTAGCCATGTTGCCCTCCTGATGTAGTGAGATGGCTCAGTTCGCTGCGTGCACTCGGGAATCGAGATGCACCGCATCCCGAATACACCAACACATCGAAAAAAACAGCGTCCCACTTAAGGAAGTGTTGACGCAGCGATGTGAGCGCGCACGCAACGTGGCCAGCGATAACAATGCAATGCGTCGAAATCGCGATGCGAGAAACGCCGGCGTCGCCGACATCGGCATTTGTCAAGATCGCAGGAAAGCCCTGTGCTGCAGCCGTTTCTTCAATCAACGCGCGGCGCGCGCGATGAAAACCGGCGAGCGAGCGTGAGTCGCCTCGAGGCGCAAAAACGCCGCCGCGCGGACTCTGAGTCGCGATTTTTGGCAATGAAAATATTTTCTTGATTAACGGCGCAAAGGCGCGCCGCCATCATCCGCGGGGCGCTTACGCGCTCATCTTGCGAATCCGATTCGCATCAAGCGTGCGCGTCCGCGTGCGACAAAATCGCCGCGCGACGATGCCGTTCAGACGCCGAGCTTGGATTTCAGCAGCGCGTTGACCGCTTTCGGATCGGCCTTGCCGCCGGTCGACTTCATCACCTGGCCGACGAACCACTGGATCGCCGCCGGCTTCGCCCTGGCCTGCTCCACCTTGTCCGGATTGGCCGCGATGATGTCGTCGACCACCTTCTCGATCGCCGAGAGGTCGGTGACCTGCTTCATGCCGCGGCTTTCGACCAGCGCGCGGGGGTCGCCGCCCTCCTGCCAGACGATCTCGAACAGGTCCTTGGCGATCTTGCCGGAGATCGTGCCCTCGCCGATCAGGTCGACGATGGCGGACAATTGCTTCGCCGACACCGGCGAGTCCGCAATCGCCCGCCCCTCCTTGTTGAGGCGGCCGAACAGCTCGTTGATCACCCAGTTGGCGGCGACCTTGCCGTCGCGGGCGCGGTCGGCGAGGCCGGACAGCACGCTTTCGTAGAAATCGGCGCTCTCGCGCTCGGCCACCAGCACGCCGGCGTCATAGGGCGACAGGCCGAGATCGGCGACGAAGCGGCTTCGCTTCTGGTCCGGCAGCTCCGGCAAGTCGGCCTTCAGCGCGTCGACGAAGGCCTGGCTGAATTCCAGCGGCAGCAGGTCGGGATCGGGGAAATAGCGGTAGTCGTGCGCCTCTTCCTTTGACCGCAGCGAGCGCGTCTCGCCCTTGTTGGGGTCGAACAGCCGGGTTTCCTGGGCGATGGTGCCGCCATCCTCGATGATCTCGATCTGGCGGCGCGCCTCATGCTCGATCGCCTGCCCGATGAAGTTGATCGAGTTCAGGTTCTTGATCTCGCAGCGGGTGCCGAGCGGCCCGCCCGGCTTGCGCACGGAGACGTTGACGTCGGCGCGCAAGGACTCCCTTCTCCATGTCGCCGTCGCAGGTGCCGAGATAGCGCAGGATCGAACGCAGCTTGGTCACATAGGCCTTGGCCTGCTCGGCGTCGCGGATGTCGGGCTTGGAGACGATCTCCATCAGCGCCACGCCACAGCGGTTGAGGTCGATAAAGGACATGCGACGGCGACTTGTCGTGCAGCATTTTGGCCGGGTCCTGCTCCAGATGCAGCCGCTCGATGCCGATGGTGGCGGTCCTGCCGCCCTCGAGCTCGAGCGTGACCTCGCCCTCGCCCACGATCGGCGACTTGTACTGGCTGATCTGGTAGCCCTGCGGCAGGTCCGGATAAAAGTAGTTCTTGCGGTCGAACACCGAGCGCAGATTGATCTTTGCGTTCAGCCCGAGCCCGGTGCGCACCGCCTGCCGCACGCATTCCTCGTTGATCACGGGCAGCATGCCCGGCATCGCCGCGTCCACCAGCGAGACCTGGGTGTTGGGCTCGCCGCCGAACGCGGTCGAGGCGCCCGAGAACAGCTTTGACGTTGGAGGTGACCTGGGCATGGACCTCCACGCCGATCACGACCTCCCAGTCGCCGGTTGCGCCCTTGATCAGCTTGCCGCTTGCCGCAGTCATGGCTTGTTACCTTGTTCGAGCGCGTCGACGATCCGCTGCCATTCGGCGTCGAGCGAATCCGTTCGCCGCGGGCTTGGCCGGCGCGGCGGTACCAATAGCCGGCATTGGACAGATCGCCCTCGACCCGATGCAGATAGGCATGCACCCAGGCCGCGTCCTTGGTGTCCTCGTTCATGACGATCTTGTGCGCGGCGTCCCAATCGCCCTTGGCCGCCCACCAGAGCGCGGCGAGCGGCGGCGCGAGACCGTCCGCCGGCTTGGCATTGCCGAGAGTGGCTTTGAGACCGGTCATGCTCACCACCATTTCGGCGGCGTGAACCGCCCGGCCGCCTGCTCGATCACCTCGCCGAGCGAAAACAGCGTTTCCTCGTCGAAGGGCCGGCCGATCAGCTGCAGGCCGAGCGGCAGACCCTGCGCGTCCTTGCCCGCGGGGACCGCGATGCCGGGCAGGCCCGCCATGTTCACGGTCACCGTGAAGATGTCGTTGAGATACATCTCGATCGGATCGGCGCCCTTCTCGCCGACGCCGAACGCCGCCGACGGCGTCGCGGGCGTCAGGATCGCGTCCACGCCGGTGGCGTAGCAGTCCTCGAAATCCTTCTTGATCAGCGTGCGCACCTTCTGCGCGCGCAGATAATAGGCGTCGTAATAGCCGGCCGAGAGCACATAGGTGCCGATCATGACGCGGCGGCGCACTTCCGCGCCAAAACCTTCGGCGCGGGTCGCCTCATACATGTCGCCGACCGAGCGTCCCTGCACGCGCAGGCCGTAGCGCACGCCGTCATAGCGCGCGAGGTTGGAGGAGGCCTCCGCCGGCGCCACGATGTAATAGGCCGGCAGCGCGTATTTGGTGTGCGGCAGCGACACATCGACCAGCTCGGCGCCGGCGGCCTTCAGCCACGCCGCGCCGTCGCTCCAGAGCTTCTCGATCTCGGCGGGCATGCCGTCGAGGCGATACTCCTTGGGGATGCCGATCTTCATGCCCTTCACGGACCTGCCGACCGCGGCCTCGTAGTCCGGCACCGCGCGATCGACCGACGTGGTGTCCTTCGGGTCATGGCCCGCCATCGAGCGCATCAGGATCGCGGTGTCGCGCACGGTGCGTCCGATCGGCCCGGCCTGATCGAGCGAGGACGCAAACGCAACGATGCCCCAGCGCGAGCAGCGGCCATAGGTCGGCTTCATGCCGACGGTCGCGGTGAACGCGGCGGGCTGGCGGATCGATCCGCCGGTATCGGTCGCGGTCGCGCCCATGCAGAGCGGTCGCGGCCACCGCGGACGCCGATCCGCCGGAGGAGCCGCCCGGCACCAGCATGGTGTTGCGAGCCCTCGCGCCGCCAGGGATTGGCGACGGGGCCGAAGCACGAGGTCTCGTTCGACGAGCCCATCGCGAACTCGTCATTGTTGAGCTTGCCGAGCATGACCGCGCCGTCGCGCCAGAGGTTCGAGGTGACCGTCGATTCGTAGGTCGGCACGAAATTGCCGAGGATTTTCGAGCAGGCCGTGGTGCGCACGCCCTTGGTGGCGAACAGGTCCTTGATCCCCAGCGGAATGCCGGCGAGCGGACCGCGCACCCTTCCCGATCTTGCCGTCGGCGTCGCGCGCCATCGCGCGCGCCTGCTCCGGCGTCTCCAGCACGAAGGCATTGAGCGCGCGCGCGGCTTCCATCGCCTTCAGATGGGCGTCGGTCAGTTCAAGCGAGGTGAAAGACTTTTTCGCCAGGCCCTCGCGGGCCTCGGCGAGCGTCAACGATGTCAGATCGGTCATTATATTGATCGGGCTGCAGAAGAACGGAGACAAGGTCTTGTCGTTGGCCGGGTCGTCCTGCTTCGGACGCGTGCGCATCATTTGCCTCGAGCGCGTCGAGCACGGCATCGATCGCCTTGTCGGGATCGGCGGCCTTGCCCTGCCGCTCCATCGCGTCGAGATAGTTCATGTAGGCCTGATAGGCCTTCTCATCGTCGCAGAGCAGACACATGGTCTCCGCACTTTCTTGTCTGACGCGTTTTCTTCACGCGAACCGGTACCCACTTCGCTCGAAAACGCTATGTTACTCGATGACCTTCGGCACCAGGAAGAAATGCCCTTCGGTCGCCGGCGCATTCTTCACGATGTCGTCGGCGATATTGCCGTCATTGACGACGTCGGGGCGCTTCTTCATCTCCATCGGCGTCACCGAGGTCATCGGCTCGACGCCTGTCGATGTCGACCTCGGACAACTGCTCGACGAACGCCAGCATGGCGTTCAGTTCGCCCTGCAGATGCGGAACTTCGTCGTCCCGGACTGCAATCCGCGCCAACTGCGCGATGCGCCGGACGGTGGCGGCATCAACCGACATTATATATGGCCTCAAAACGGGGTTTCAGCGGGTATAGCAGAGGCCGCTTTTGCACCGCAACCGGCGCGGAACCCTTTTGCGGGCCGGCGACCGGCAATTCCCGGGACGCCTGTCAGTCGATGACGTTGTCCGCGGTCGCCAACAGGCTCGGCGGCACCGATATCCCCAGATCGTGCGCAGTCCTGATGTTGATCGCCAGCCGAAACTTGGTCGGTTGTTCGACCGGCAGCTCGGACGGCTTTGCGCCCTTCAGGATCTTCCCGGCATAAAGCCCCATCTGCCGGTACACGTCGGCAAGGCTCGACCCGTAGCTGATCAATCCGCCGGCATTGGGAAACTCGTCCTCGAAATAGATCGACGGAAGTTTTTCGCGCGCCGCGACGTCCACGAGCAGCGCCCGCTGCGTATCGAAGAACGGATCGGCCGAAACGATCATGCCCTGAACCTTCGAGCTGACCGCGGCGGCAAATGCCGCGTCGATCTCCGCAACGGTCGATGCGTTGAAGACCGACAACTGCACGCCCTTCGCTTTCGCGGCTTCCGAGGCGCCGCGGATCGAAGGCTCAGCCGTCGGACTTTTGGGATTGACCAGCAGACCGATTGTCTTTGCACCAGGCAACAGGTCGCAAAGCAATTCGAGTCGCTTCGCGGTCACCTGGACGAACAGGATGCTGAGACCCGTCGCATTGCCGCCGGGCTGCGGCCAGGCTCGCTCACCAATCCGGCTTCCACGGCATCGTTGCCGACCTCGAACACGATCGGAATCGTGGACGTCGCATTCTTCGCCGCCTTGGCCGGAGGCGGACCGAACGCGGCGATCAGATCGACGCCGTGTGCCACGAGTTCGGCGGCCATCGCCGGCAAGCGATCATATTCGCCCTCGGCCCAGCGATATTCGAGCGCAACGTTTTGCCCGTCGACATAGCCGTACTCTCGCAGGCCTTGCAGAAAGGATTCCGGCGCCGGGATGTAGTCCGGTGACGCGAAGTGAAGATACCCGATGACCGGTATCGCTTTTCGCTGGGCGTGGACCGCGAGCGGCCACGCCATGGCAGCGCCCGCAAGCGCAATGAATTGACGTCGTTGCATGTGCGACTCGGCTAACACGGCGCACCGAGTCTGTCATTCGCCGCGCCTCGACGGCGAAAGTTCCATCGGCCAGCAGTCGCGGAACCTAGCCAGCCAGCCGCCGCATCCGCGCCAGCGCGTCGTTCGCCAGCGCCCGGGTCAGCTCCGCCGCCGGCATGTCGCGGCCGAGCCGCACCGCCTGCCCGACCCAGAGATTGGTGAAATCGACCTTGCCGAGCTTCTCGGCGGCCGCCTTCAGCGGAGCCAGTGCCGTCGCCGCATGGGGAAAGGCCGGCGCATCCGGCGAGATCGGTCCGACCTCGCGCATGACGCGGTTGACGAGGCCCCGCGCCGGCCGCCCGGTCATCACATTGGTGAGGACGGTCGAGTCATCCCTCGCCTCGGCGAGCAGCGCACGGGCGGGCGCGCTGACCTTGGACTCGGGGCAGCGCAGATAGGCGCTGCCGATCTGGACGCCGGCAGCGCCGAGCGCAAATGCGGCAGCAATCCCGCGCCCGTCGGCAATGCCGCCGGCCGCGATGACAGGCACCTTCACCGCATCGACCACCTGCGGCACCAGCGCGAAGGTGCCGGGCTGCTCGGCGATATCGTCGGTCAGGAACATGCCGCGATGGCCGCCGGCCTCGGCGCCTTGCGCGATGATGACATCGGCGCCGTTCTGCCTCGAGCCACACCGCTTCCCGCACGGTCGTCGCCGACGACATCACGACAGCAGCCGGTCGCCTTGACGCGATCGAGCAGGCGCTGGCTCCGGCAGGCCGAAATGGAAGCTGACGATCTTCGGGCTTCAGCTCCTCGACGATGTCGCAGGATCATCGGTCGAACGGCGCGCGGTTGGCGGCATTGAACGGCGCCGCACGGATCGAGGCCCATATTCCCGGTAGTACGGCGCAAGCCGCTCTTCGCCATGCCGCCTCGCGCGCAGGGTCGGCATCGACGGCATCTGTGGCAGAAGAAATTCAGATTGACCGGCGCAGAGACACGCTGGCGGATGATCTTGACCTGCTCACGCGCCTTCTCCGCCGAGAGCATCGCGCAGGGCAGCGAGCCCAACGCGCCGCCTTGTGCCGCGGCCATCACGAGGTCGGCGTCCATCACGCCGGCCATCGGCGCCTGAATGATCGGAAACTCCGTCTTGAAGAGGTCGATGATTCGGCGATCGGGCCACATGTCTTGTTCTCGTTGTTCTGACGTTTCAGTGCGCGCGTTGCGGCGCCGCCTGGAAGTTGCGCCGCCCGCTCAGGATCTGGTCGGCCTCGGTTGCGATCCGCTCGACGATCTCGGCCGCGGGCGGAATGTCGTGGATCAGGCCGACGCCGTCGCCGGCAATGACGGCGGCGATGTCGAAATTGCCGGCTGCCTCTCGCGGCCGCATATTCGGCGGCGACCGCGCTCGACATTCTGCATCAGTTCGACCTCGCGTCCCATCCAGCGGCGCGCGTGATCGTTGATCAGGCAGCGGCCGGTGAACGGCGCCGGCCAGCACAGTTGTTGCGCGAGACATCGAAGATGATGCTGCGCACGGTCTCGCCGCTGTCGGCGGCGCAAATCCGTTTCTTGGCCTCGTCCGCGCCGTCGCATTCGACGCTGGCATAGAAGCGCGTGCCGAGCATGACGCCGCTGGCGCCCAGCATCATCATGGCCGCCAGCCCGCGCCCGTCGGCAAGGCCGCCCGCGGCGACCACGGGCACGCGTCCGGCCGCGAGATCGATCACCGCGGGCACGATGTCGATCAGGGTGCGCGAGGCGCCATGGCCGCCGGCTTCGGTGCCCTGCGCAATCAGAATGTCGGCGCCGGCATCGAGCGCCTGTCTCGCCATGTCCTCGTCCTGCACCTGGCAGATCAGCAGAGCTGCCGGCCGCCTTGATGCGCGGTGCATGCGGCTTGGGATCGCCGAACGACAGCATGATCGCGCGCGGCTTTGCCGCCAGCGCGATGTCCAGCAACTCCGGTTGCTTCGCCATGCTCCAGGTGATGAAGCCGATGCCGAACGGCGCTTTCGCACTTCTGCAGCTTGGCGGTCTCCTGCTCGAGCCAGGCCTTGTCGCCGTAGCCGCCGCCGAGGATGCCGAAGCCGCCGGCCTCGCTGACCGCCGCGACGAGCCGCGCGCCGGCGATCGTGTCCATCGGCGCCGAGAGGATCGGATGCGTGATGCCCAGAAGCGATGTCAGCGGCGTGGTGATCGGCATCCTGTTTCTCCTCTGGACAGCAATCGTAGCTGAGCCTACCTTTCTTCAAAAGTGAATATTAGAGAAGCTAGCCATCTCTAAATGAAAACGGAGCATTCGCCCGTGGAACTCATCGATCTCCTGACCTTCTCGGCCGTCGCGCGCAACGGCGGCATCACCCGCGCCGCCGAAGAGCTCAACACCGTGCAGTCCAACGTCACCCAGCGCGTGAAGGCGCTGGAAGCCGAGATCGGCACCGCGCTGTTCGAGCGGCACAGCCGCGGCATGACCCTGACCGGCGCCGGCCGTCGGCTGCTTCCCTACGCGCAGCGGATGGCGGCGCTGTCGCGCGAGGCGATGCTCGCCGCGCGCGACGACGGCGAGCCGAAGGGCCCGCTTGCGATCGGCTCGATGGAGACGACCGCCGCGGTGCGCCTGCCCGCGCTGCTCGCCGAATTTCACCGCCGCTTCCCCGCGGTGCGGCTGACGCTGAAGACCGTCGACGACCGCAGACCTGGTTGCAGCCGTGCTCGACGGCGCGCTCGATGGCGCCTTCGTCGCCGGTCCGATCGAGCATGCCGACCTCACCTCGACGCTCGCCTTCCGTGAAGAGCTGGTGCTGGTGTCGGCCAAGCGCTTCAACAACCTCGCCGCACTTCGCGCGGGCACGCCGGAATCCGGCCCGACCGCGCTGGTGTTCCGCACCGGCTGCACCTATCGCCAGCGGCTGGAGCAGGTGTTTTCCGATTTCGGCTGGCCGTCGGCCGCGCGCTTCGAGCTCGGCACGCTCGACGGCATGATCGGCTGCGTCGCCGCCGGCATGGGCGTCACGCTGCTGCCTCGCGCGGTGGTCGAGCGCAGCGACCAGCGCAAGGAGATCAACATCCACACGCTCGACACCTCCTGGGCGCGCGTCGACACGCTCTTCATCCAGCGCCGCGGCGCCCATCAGTACAGCGCGTTGAGCGGATTTGTGTCGTGCCTGACCGGTGCGGAGCGCGTCATCGCGGCGTGAGGCGCCGGTTTGCGGGCATGGCGTTGCGATGTTATCGCAAGGCATGCCCGCCCCCATCCTCCCCCTGATCGAAGCCGTCGCGCATTGGCCGGCGCGCGGCGCGTTGGTCGGCCTTGATCTCGGCACCAAGACCATCGGCGTCGCCGTCTCCGATCCGGATCGCAAGCTCGCGACCGCGCGTCGAGACCATCCAGCGCAAGGCCTTCAAGGCGGACGCGGCGCGGCTGTTCGCGATCGCGGGCGAGCGCAAGGCGGTCGGCTTCGTGCTGGGCCTTCCCATCAACATGGACGGCAGCGAAGGCCCGCGCGCGCAATCGACCCGCGCCTTCGCCCGCAATCTTTCGGCCCTCACCGATCTTGCGATCGCGCTGTGGGACGAGCGGCTCTCGACCGTCGGCCGTCGAGCGCGAGCTGATCGCCAACGACGTCAGCCGCGCCCGCCGCGCCGAGGTGATCGACCAGCACGCGGCGATCTTCATCCTGCAGGGCGCGCTCGACCGCCTCGCTAATCTCGCAGAGCTAGCGCATGGCGATCGTGATTGCGGCGCTCGCGCCGGTGTTCATCCTGATCGTGCTCGGCGTGGTGCTGAAGCGCACCTTGATGCGGCTGGAGACGCAATGGCACGGGCTGGAGCAACTGACCTATTACGTGCTGTTCCCGATGCTGTTGATCCAGACGCTGATCAAGGCCGACCTCGGCAAGGTGCCGATCGCCGGTGTCGGCGGCGCGCTCATGATCGCGGTCGCGATCGTGTCGCTGCTTTGCCTTGCACTGCGGCCGCTGCTGGCGCGGCAGGGCGTCGACGGTCCGGCCTTCACCTCGATCTTCCAGGGCGCGATCCGCTGGCAGACCTATGTCGCGCTCTCGGTCGCCCGTAATCTCTATGGCGCCGACGGCCTGGCGCTCGCCTCCGTCGCCATGGTCGCGCTGATCCCGCTCGGCAACGTGCTCAGCGTCCTGGTGCTGGCGCATTACGCCTCGCCCGAGAAGCAATCGGCGCGCGCGATCGTCGATGACCGTGGTGAAGAACCCGCTGATCTGGGCCTGCGTCATCGGGCTCGGCGTCAATGTGGCCCATCTGCCGTTGCCGAAAATCTGGCACGAGGTGGCGGACGCGCTGGGCGCCTCCTCGCTCGCCATCGGCCTGCTCGTCAACGGCGCCGGGCTGCATCTGCAGGGGCTGCTGCGGCCGAGCCTTGCCGCCGCAACCGGCGTGATCCTCAAGCTCGCCCTGATGCCCGCGCTCGCGATTGCGTTTGGCCTGTGGTTCGGCGTGTCCGGCACCGGGCTTGTGATCGTCGCGGTCTGCTCGGCGCGTGCCGACCGCGCCCAGCGCCTATGTGCTGGCGCGCCAGATGGGCGGCGACGCGCCGCTGCTGGCGCAGATCATCACGTTGCAGACGATACTTGCCGCGATCACCATGCCGATCGCGATTGCATTCGCCGCAGGAAACTAGCCCGCCAGCACATAGCTCTGCACCACCGCGGCAAGATTGTTGAGCGCATGCAGCACGATGGTGAGCCAGGTCGACTGGCTGCGATAGCGGATGTAGCCGAACCACAGTCCGATGCAGAACACCTCGCCGAAGAAGAACCAGTCATATTGCAGGTGCAGGCTGGTCCAGACGATCGACGAGACCAGGATCGCGCCGGGCACGCCGAGGAACGACTCCGACCAGGCCGCGATAGAGGAAGCCGCGTGCGAACAGCTCCTCGGTGATCGGCGCCGCGGCGCAGAAGGCGAGCACCAGCAGCCACAGCGCATCGTCTGATCGCGCCGACTTGAACACATCGATCATGAAATCCGGCGATACCTCCTTGCCGATCGCGCGCGACAGCAGGTCCCAGCCCGCGACCAGCACGGCGAGGCCGACCACGCCAACCGCGACATTGCGCCAGGAGGTCCAGCGCAGCGCAAGGTAATCGGCAAAGGAGACGCGCGTAAAGCGGATCGCAATCCACAGCGCCAGCAGAACAGCCGGCAGTCCGGCAATGACCGACAGCGAGATCACCGATCCGCTGGCGGCGGTCCGGATCACCGCAGCCGAGTCAAGCCCGCCTCCCCGCGCCAGCGCGAAAAGCACGATGACGCCGATCTGGCCGACGAACATCGCGGCAAACACGATCAGTCCCCAGAACACGGTGCCCCAGAAACCCCAGACATGCGGGGTGCGGGGTGCCGGCGCGATTGTCACCGGCGGGTTGGCAGCATCGATTGCGTCCATCAATCAGCTTTCAGCGGCGCGGTTCAATCGGGAAATCATAGGCCGCTCCGCCCGCGCCCGGCAGGGAGAAGTGCCACCATTCCCGCCAATAGTTGACAAAGCCTTGACTGGCCATGACGGCGACCAGCTCGCGCCGCCACTTCCGCTGTTCCGGCGTGATCGCGTTCGAATTGGTATGGCCCTTGAGGTCCGTGCAGTCGTAGCCGGTGCCCATGTCGATGCTGCCTTCGGGCGCGCGTTTCTCGACCGGCGCGGTGCAATCGGCGTAGGTCCTGGCGGGATCGAAGGTGGCGGAATTATCGGCGGTGAGGTCCACCAGCGTCAGATCGAGCGCGGCGCCGGTCGAATGCTGCGAATATGGCGAGATGTAGCCGAGGGCGAACAGGTCGCGCTTGCCGATCGCCGGATTGAAGCGGTGCCCGGTGTCCTTGCCGTCGCGCGACCAGGCCAGCATGTCCGCGGTTGCGCGTGCCGGGCGATAGCAGTCGAACATTTTCAGCGACAGTTTTCGCTTGGCGAGTTCCTGCTGGATCGCCTTCAGGCGGAAGGCGACCTCGCGCTTGACCACGCATTCGCCGGCCCGATAGCCGGCCATCGGGTGACCGACGAAATTGTTCGACGTGGCGTAGCGGATGTCCTGGATGATGGTGGGGTCGACATCGCGCAGATAGACGAAGCCGCCGGGCAAGGTCTGGGCGTGGGCGGGCGAGATGAGCGGCCGCGACGCAGAGCACGAATCAGCTTCGTCCCGGACTTCATTTCGAAATCCGCTTCCTGTCTAACCCTCATGGTGAGGAGCGCCGCAGGCGCGTCTCGAACCATGAGGCCCGGGCCTCATCCTTCGAGACGCCGCTCGCGCGGCTCCTCAGGATGAGGGGATGCGCCGCCGACCGAGAATTTGGCGCGCTTTTTCGCTACCCCATTTACCTTGCCGGCGAACCGCCGGGGGATAACTTTTTCGAGGGTCTTTCACCCTTGCCCTGCCCGAAATCCGCGCCTATAGCTCTCGCTTTAATGACATCCGCATCGAAATCGAGCTTCGTCCTCGGTCACCGGCATCTGCTGGGAATCGAGGGGCTTTCGGCTGCCGACATTACCGGCCTGCTCGACCTCTCCGAGGAATATGTCGAGCTCAACCGCCAGATCGACAAGAAGCGCACCTCGCTTGCGCGGCCGCACCCAGATCAACCTGTTCTTCGAGGCCTCGACCCGCACCCAGTCCTCCTTCGAGATCGCGGGCAAACGGCTCGGCGCCGACGTCATGAACATGTCGGTGTCCTCGTCCTCGATGCGCAAGGGCGAGACGCTGATCGACACCGCCGTCACCTTGAACGCCATGCACCCGGACATCCTGGTGGTGCGCCACCACGCCTCCGGCGCGGTGGAACTGCTGGCGCGCAAGGTCGACGGTTCCGTGATCAATGCCGGCGACGGCAGCCATGAGCATCCGACCCAGGCGCTGCTGGACGCGCTCACCATCCGCCGCAACAAGGGCCAGCTCGAAGGGCTGCTGGTGGCGATCTGCGGCGACGTGCTGCATTCGCGCGTGGCGCGCTCCAACATCATCCTGCTCAACACCATGGGCGCGCGGGTCCGCGTGGTCGCGCCCTCGACCTTGCTGCCGCCGGGCATCGAGCGGATGGGCGTCGAGGTCGCGCGCGACATGCGCGAGGGACTGGAAGGCGCTGATATCGTGATGATGCTGCGGCTGCAGCGCGAGCGCATGAACGGCTCGTTCGTGCCGTCTTCCAGCGAGTACTTCCACTATTACGGGCTCGACCAGAAGAAGCTCGCTTATGCCAAGCCGGACGCGCTGGTGATGCATCCCGGTCCGATGAACCGCGGCGTCGAGATCGAATCCAGTGTCGCCGACGGCGCGCAGTCGCTGATCCGGGAACAGGTGGAAATGGGAGTGGCGGTGCGGATGGCGGTGCTGGAAGCGCTCGCCCGCAACCTGCCGAACGCCTAGTGCGCCGAATGCGAAGTTCCTACAGGGGCTCCGCGAGTTCTCACAGGAACTTCGCATTCGAAAGCGCACTAGGCCAAATTAAGTTTGCTAGTGTCCCTTTGGCTCTAGCGTTCGCAAGAGCGCTCGCCGCAAGGGGCATGCGAACGCTAGAGCCGGGACACTAGTAAAACATGCTGACCGACCGCCGCCCGATCCTGCTCGCCAATGCGCGCGTCATCGATCCCTCCAGGGATTTCGACGGCCCGGGCGACGTGCTCATCGTCGATGGTGTGATCCGCGAAGCGCGGCGCGGCATCGGTGCCGCCGGCGTGCCCGAGGGCACCGACATCGTCAGCTGCGCCGGCAAGATCGTGGCGCCCGGCCTGATCGACATGCGCGCCTTCATCGGCGAGCCCGGCTACGGCCATCGCGAGACGTTGGCATCGGCAAGTCAGGCCGCCGCCAGCGGCGGCATCACCACCGTCATCTGTCAGCCCGACACCCAGCCGGTGATCGACAATTCCGCCACCGTCGACTTCATCCTGCGGCGCGCCCGCGACACCGCGATCGTCAACATCCATCCGATGGCGGCGCTGACCAAGGGTTTACGTGGCGAGGAGATGACCGAGATCGGCCTGCTCAAGGCCGCCGGCGCGGTCGCGTTCTCCGATGGCAACAAAAGCGTTGATCAATGCGCAGGTGATGCGCCGCGCGCTGACTTACGCCCGGGATTTCGACGCGCTGATCGTGCACCACACCGAGGATCCCGATCTGATCGGCGAAGGCGTCATGAACGAGGGCGAGTTCGCCGCGCGTCTCGGCCTTGTCGGCATTCCCGACGCCTCCGAAGCCGTGATGCTGGAGCGCGACGTCCGCCTGGTCGCGCTGACCGGCGGCCGCTATCACGCAGCCTCGGTGAGCTGCGTCGCCTCGCTGGAAATTTTGAAGCGCGCCCGCGAGGCCGGCCACGCCGTCTCCGCCTCGGTCTCGATCAACCACGTCACCCTGAACGAGAACGACATCGGCCCGTACCGCACCTTCCTGAAACTGTCGCCGCCGCTGCGCACCGAGGACGACCGCCGCGCGCTGGTCGAGGCGCTCGCCTCCGGGCTGATCGACGTCATCATGTCCGACCACAATCCGCAGGACGTCGAGGTCAAGCGGCTGCCGTTCGCGGAAGCCGCCGCCGGCGCGATCGGGCTGCAAACCATGCTGCCGGCGGCGCTGCGGCTGATCCACAATGGCGAGATGGACTGGAAGACGCTGATCCGCGCCATGTCGACCCGCCCCGCCGAGCTGCTCGGCCTGCCCGGCGGTAGCTTGCGTTCGGGCGCGCCGGCCGACATCGTCGTGAT
Source organism: uncultured Alphaproteobacteria bacterium (assembly GCA_963696845.1). GTDB lineage: Bacteria > Pseudomonadota > Alphaproteobacteria > Rhizobiales > Xanthobacteraceae > Bradyrhizobium. Next base: position 180,047 of record CAVOLR010000014.1, on the reverse strand, counting down.
CGATCCCGATACGCCCTGGGTGCTCGATCCCGCCGACCTGAAATCGCTGTGCAAGAACACGCCGTTCGACGAGGCGCGCTTCTCCGGCCGCGTCATGCGCACCATCGTCGGCGGCCGGACCGTTTACGAGCACGTGTAATGCGCGGCAAGGTCGCGGAAGGAGCATTGCAAATGGGACCTGACGCCTTCCTGCCCGTCGCCTTCATCATCGGCTATCTGCTCGGTTCGATTCCCTTTGGCCTCGTGCTCACCAAACTTGCGGGCACGACCGACATTCGCTCGATCGGCTCCGGCAGCATCGGCGCCACCAATGTGCTGCGCACCGGCCACAAGGGACTCGCCGCGGCGACGCTGCTGTTCGATGCGCTGAAGGGCACGGCCGCCGTTGTCATCGGCGGCTATTTCGGCGGGCCGAATGCGGCGATGCTCGCCGGTCTCGGCGCCTTCCTCGGTCACCTCTTCCCGGTCTGGCTCAAATTCAAGGGCGGCAAGGGCGTCGCGGTCTATATCGGCATCCTGCTCGGCCTGTTCTGGCCGGCGGCGATCGTGTTCTGCCTGATCTGGCTCGCGATGGCGTTCTCGTTCCGCTACTCCTCGCTGTCGGCGCTGGTGGCGAGCTTCGTCACGCCGCTGTTCCTGTGGTGGTTCGGCCACCCCGCGCTGTCATCGCTGTTCGTCGTGCTGACGCTTCTCGTGTTCTATGCGCATCGCGAGAACATCAAGCGGTTGCAGGCGGGAACCGAGAGTCGAATCGGCCAGAAGGGCTGAGCGGCGAAGGTCGTGTCGCGCGTGCGACACGTGCATGCATTTCCTGTTCGCAACTCCTTCACAAAGCTGGCGAAGCAGTCTGGCCGCCTGTCATGTTGACCATGGGGTAGTTAGCGCGAAGTTAGGCTAACTGGAATGGTCGAGTCGAGTGACGCACGGACCGTGTCCGTGCAACGGCAGCAAGCAGATTGCTGGCCGCCGCGGATATCTGGTCGACGGAAGCACCGCCTCCACCTTCTTCCGCTCTGCAACGTCCGAGACGCGCGCGCCTGAACCGCTTCCTGCGGGGCCGCCTGCGCCCGGTCGCGTACGCCCGCGCGCGTCGGAAATCATGGCCGCGTTCAAGTCGGCAAGCTCCAGCGACCGCCGCGCAAGCGAGCCAACGCTGGTTCCGGCAACACCGGCCGCACGCGCGCGAAAACTGTCGCTGGCGCTGCAGGGCGGCGGCTCGCTCTCCGCCTTCACCTGGGGCGTGCTGGATCGGCTGCTGGAAACGCCGGATTTCGACATCGGCGCGATCAGCGGCGCCAGCGCCGGCGCGATCAATGCCGCGTTGCTGGCCTCGGGTCTGGTCGAGGGCGGCCGCGAAGGCGCACGCAAGACGCTTGCGAAATTCTGGAACCACCTGATCGAGGAAGCCTCGTTCCGCGCGCTGATGCTGATCGGCGCGTTCTCGCCGGCCGGCAGTTCGGTGGCCTTCAGCCCTGCCCTGCAGTTCGATCCCAGCGATCTCGACCCCTTGCGCGAGATCCTGTTCGACCACATCGACTTCGTGGCGCTGCGCAAGCCGGCCTGCCCGAAACTGCTGATCGCGACCACGCGGGTGCGCGACGGCGCTCTGCGTATCTTCCAAAATCGCGAGCTCACCGCCGACGTGCTGCTGGCCTCGACCTGCCCGCCGCTGGTGCATTGCGCGGTCGAGATCGAGGGCGGCTCCTATTGGGACGGCGGCTTTCGCCGCCAACCCGCCGCTCGCAGGCCTGATGCAGGAAGCAAGCCGACGTGCTGCTGGTGCAGGTGACGCCGAGCCGCGACTCCTTCGTGCCTATCACCAGGGCCGCGATCGACCGCCGCCTCGACCAGATCGCGGCGAATGCCGTGCTCAATGCCGAGATCGCGGCATTGTCCGGTCACGCCGACACGCGGCTGTTCCGGATTGCCGCGGAGGACGAGTTCGACGAGTTGGCGCAGCGCAGCGCCGCCGATCTCGGTCGGGGGTCGGTGATGCTGCTGCATGCGCGCGGACGCGAGGCGGCCGAGCGCTGGCTGCGGCAAACCAGCGAGCATGCCGTGCAGGCCGAACCAGCCCTTGCGCTATGATTTGAGCGCACGCTCCAGGAAGCGCGCGCCGGCCAGCGCCTTGGCGTCGTCGCCATAGTCGGCGATGATTTGCACGCCGATCGGCAGGTTGCCGTCGACGACGATAGCCGGCACATTGACGCAAGGCGTGCCCATCAAGGTCCACAGCCGGTTGAAGGTGGGATCGCCGGTCGAGTTGAGCCCTTTCGGCGGCGCGCCCGGCGCCGACAGCGCCAGCAGCACGTCGACCTCCTTCAGGATTTCGGTCAGCGCCGCGCGCGCCTTTGCCGCGATCTTCCGGGCCGCGTCGTAATCGCCGGCGGGAATGTTGCGGCTCTCGTCCATCCGGCCGCGCAGCAGCGGCGCCATCGCATCGTAGTTCTCGCCGTACTCCCAGGCGAAGGCCTGATGCGCCTCATATTGCTGCAGGGTCGGATGGATGCGCCAGGCTTCCGCGACGATGTCGGGCATTTTCAATTCGCGCACCGATGCGCCCGCCTTCGCCGCGGCGCGCGCGGCCGCCTGCAGCGCGGCGGCGCCGGCTGCTTCCGGCTGACCGGCGAACTCCTGCGTCACCACGCCGATGCGCGGGCGCTCGAGCGCGGGCGCCAGCAGTTCGGGGCGGTTGGTCATCGCCGACAGCCCAAGCGCGACGCTCTCGACGTCGGCCGCGAACAGGCCGACGGTATCGAGCGTCCAGGAAAAGCATTTGACGCCGACGGTCGGCAGCAACCGGTACGACGGCTTGATCGCGGCGGCGCCGCAGAACGAGGCCGGCCGGATCACCGAGCCGCCGGTCTGCGTGCCCAGCGCGAGCGGGATCATGCCGCCGCCGACGGATGCCGCCGAGCCCGACGACGAGCCGCCCGGCGTGTGCGCATGATTGTGCGGATTGCGCGTCGGCGTCGGATCGTTGGCGGCGAACGCCGTGGTCGTGGTCTTGCCGACGATGGTGGCGCCGGCCTGCTTCAACAGCATCACCACGGGCGCGTCCGCGCGCGGCTGATGGCCGCGATAGATCACCGAGCCCATCTCGGTCGGCATATCGGCGGTGTCGATGATGTCCTTGATGCCGACCGCGATGCCGCGCAGCGGACCTTCGTTTTGCGCGCGCGGATTTTTGGCGCGATGGGCGAAGGCGCCGATGGCCGGCTCCTGGGCGTCGATGGCGGCGAGCGACTCCGTTCAGCGCGGCGTCGGGCGACAGCTCGCCCTTGTCGATGCGGCGCTTCTGGTCGGCGAGCGAGATCATGGCGTTTCCTCTAGCCGGCTTGCGCGTTCATGCACGTCTTTCGACATTCTACGGCCTAGCAAGACGTGCGATGGCCGGGACAATACTCCGAGGCCTTTGAACGGCACGCGCCTACGCGCGTTCAATGACCCCTTCCCCACGCCCTCAGGTTGATCCATGCTGTCCGCGCAAGGAGACCAGCGTGGACGCCATCAACACCACCATCACCGACTCCGACCGCATCGACCGGCTGCGGCTGATCCGCTCGGACAATGTCGGGCCGCGCACCTTCCGCTCGCTGGTCGCGCATTGCGGCAGCGCGCGCGCCGCGCTGGAGCGGCTGCCCGAGCTCGCCAGGCGCGGCGGCGCGCGCCAGATCCGCATCGCCGGCGAGGACGAGGCCCGCGCCGAGATCGACGCCTGCAAAAACCTCGGCGTCAGCCTGCTTGCGCCCGGAGGAGACCGGCTATCCGCCGCGGCTCGCCACGATCGACGACGCCCCGCCTCTGCTCGGCGTGCGCGGGTCGCGCGACACCTTGATGCGGCCGATGATCGCCATCGTCGGCTCGCGCAATGCCTCGGCCGCCGGACTGAAATTCGCGGGCCAGCTCGCGCACGATCTCGGCGAGGCCGGCTTTGTCGTCATCTCCGGGCTGGCGCGCGGCATCGATCGGAGCGGCGCATCGCGCCAGTGTCGGAAGCGGCACGGTCGCGGTGCTCGCCGGCGGCCATGACCGCATCTATCCGCCGGAGCATGTGGACCTGCTCGCAAAAATCCTCGATGCGAACGGTGCTGCGATCTCGGAAATGCCGCCAGGTCACGAGCCGCGCGCGCACGACTTTCCACGGCGCAACCGGCTGATCTCGGGCGCAGCACTCGGCGTGGTCGTGGTCGAGGCCGCGCAACGCTCGGGCTCGCTGATCACGGCGCGGCTGGCCAATGAGCAGGGCCGCGAGGTGTTCGCCGTGCCCGGCTCGCCGCTCGATCCGCGCGCGGCCGGCACCAACGACCTGATCAAGCAGGGCGCGACCTTGGTGACGGAAGCGTCCGACGTGATCGGGATGGTCACGCCGATCATGGAGCGGCCGCTCTCGCTGCCGCTGGAGGAGCCCGATGGCGATCCCTTCGCGGGCGAGCCCGAAGACAACGAGCGCGCGCGCATCGTCGGCCTGCTTGGACCGACGCCGACCTCGATCGACGATCTGATCCGGCTCGCCGATACGTCGGCCGCGGTCGTGCGCACCGTGCTGCTCGAACTCGAGCTGGCCGGACGGCTCGAACGGCACGGCGGCGGTTTGGTGTCGCTGATCTAGAACCAGGCGCCTCTGGACGCCCGAGCCGAGAGAACCGCGGCAAGCGAAATCAAAAGGCCTATTCCGCAAAACAGGGCAATTGAAACGAATTGGTGCGAATTGGACTTTTTGGAAACGTCGTCAGACTTGGAAATCGGTGTTGAGACACGAATGGCAGTTGGCATGTCGGGCTCCAAAACATTTGAGTTTAAAAATTCCCCGCCCGATGAAGATGTCTTTGCAAGTGCAGCAAAGGTTCAACGCGGCAGACGAGAAGATGACAAATTCAGCTCACGAGGTAACGACGCGGCCAGCGCAACCGCACTTTGCATTCTTCGCGATAATGCGCTGACCTGATTCGAGTTTGGCGGAAATGGAACCTGTTATGCCAGTGAAGCCGCTTCACACTTTGCGCTCACACCGCGGGTTCCATCATCAACTTATTGTTTGCGCATGATCTCCCCGCAATGCGCGTTCCGCGTTTGTCGCGAGGGAGAACCGCCAAACACTTTCCGGATATTGCGCTAGCCGCGATAGATCGGTGCGCCCGCAGGTGACGCCGTGGCGCCGCCATCGACGAACAGCTCCTGGCCCTGGATGTGCGCGGCATCGTCGGAGGCGAGGAACAGCACGGTCTTGGCGATGTGATCGGGCTCGCCGATACGCCCGAGCGGCGTGGTGCGGCCGATCCGCGCTTCGAACACTTTCTCGGCTTCCGGTGTCGCGGTCGCAGCACCCCAGATCGGCGTGCGCGACCGCGCCGGGCGCCACGACATTGACGCGGATGTTGCGCGGCGACAGTTCCGAAGCCATCACCCGCGCCATCGCGCGCACGCCTGCTTTCGTCGCGGCGTAGGCGGCGTAGCCGGGATTGCCGAGCACCGAGATCACCGAGCCGTTGAGGACGATCGCGCCGCCGTCATTCATGTGCGCGACCGCGGCCTGCACGGTGAAGAACACCGCGGTCAGATTGGTGCGGATCACCTGCTCGAAGGCTTCGAGCTTGGTGCCGCCGACCGGCGTCGCGCCGGGAATGCCGGCATTGGCGAACACGATGTCGAGCTTGCCGAATTTGTCGACGCCCTTCTTGATGGCGGCTTCGGTCGCCGCAATGTCGTTCGCATCGGCGACGACCGCGAACGCGTTCGGCCCAAGCTCTTTTGCGGCGGCGTCCAGCGTCGCCTGATTGCGCCCGGTGATGATGACGCGCGCGCCCTCGGCCACGAACAGTTTTGCGGTCGCCAGCCCGATGCCGCTGTTGCCGCCGGTAATCAACGCCGTCTTGTTGGCGAGCCTCATGACAGCACTCCCATGGTGGTTGCATTATTAAACTTGATGGACTAACTAGGGCATACGGTTTAATATTGCAACCACACAAAGCCGTGATCCCGCAGCCTTCGTAGGGATCAAGGAGACGCGCCATGGTGAAACGCACCAGCCTGGAACATGCGGACTGCCCGATCGCGCGCGCGCTGGATGCGATCGGCGACTGGTGGTCGCTGCTGATCATCCGCGACGCGCTGCTCGGGCGCCGCCGCTTCGGCGAATTCCAGAAGAGCCTCGGGCTCGCGAAGAACATCCTCACCGTGCGGCTGCGCGCGCTGGTCGACCGCGGCATCCTCGCGATGGCGCCCGCCTCCGACGGCAGCGCCTATCAGGAGTATCTGCTGACGCCGAAGGGCCGCGGGTTGTTTCCGGTGCTGGTCGCTTTGCGGCAATGGAGCGAAGAATTCGACGAGACGCCCGAGGAGATCGCGACCATCCTGGTCGATCGCGAAAGCGGCCGGCCGGTCAGGAAGCTCGAGCTGCACGCCCGCGATGGCCGGCTGCTCGGCGCCGGCGACACGGTTCTGAAGCCGAAGACACCCACCAGGGCAAAGCGGCGCGCTTCATAGACGGCCGCGATCATCGCAGTTGCGCATGGCGGCGCTGACGTCGGCGCGGATGTGGTTGTGATCCCATGACCGCAAAGGTAGTCTGAAGCTTTCAAGCCCCCGATGCCTGGCTGCAACGTGCCTCCCCACATCGTCCCATCTCTCATGCACCGATCGGCGGCAACGAGCTTCGTGCAAGGCCTCCGACAGCGACTCTCACTGCTCCGCAGCTCGCGCACTGCTCCTCCGCCTCGAGCTGCGCCATCGACAATAAATGAGCGAGCACGTCGAGCCGGTGCCGTCGCGCCATCCGCCGAGATCCGCCAGTATGCTCGGCGATGAAGGCGACCGCCTCGTCCGGGTCCTCGCCTCCTGTGGCACGTCCATTGCCGGCCGGCCGATGACGACGCCTGCCGCTCGACCTGGACTTACGTCAAGGCGGGCGTCCAGGGTGCAAATCCCGTGTGCTACTTCAAGAGCACCGTACCGGAGAAGAAAGCCGAACAACTGCTGCACCTCGGGGCGCATGCGATAGAGCAAGGAGGATGGGCCGCGATCCCGGGATCAGCGGCCCGCCCTCATCTCACGACGAGCTCCGCCGGCTGCACAAGCGCACATGCGCCTCCGCCTCAAGCTGAGAGTATCCAAGTACCTCAATAAATACAACTATAACTGGTATTTTACAACTTATTGGATAGGGAGTCGCGGCCGAAAGGCGGCATTTCAACATCTGTCGATTTGACAGCGGGCCCCCCAGAACCCATGTTCGCCGCGAAGGGGATGCCGCGAATCCCGCGAAATCAGCCCCGAAATTTCCCGTAAGTCACTGGAATTACATGAATATCGTCATTGTTGAGTCGCCGGCGAAAGCCAAGACGATCAATAAGTATTTGGGCTCGTCCTACGAGGTTCTGGCCTCGTTCGGCCATGTCCGGGACCTGCCAGCCAAGAACGGATCGGTCGATCCCGACCACAATTTCCGGATGATCTGGGAGATCGATCCCAAGGCCAATGGCCGGCTCAACGATATCGCGAGGTCGCTGAAGGGCGCCGACCGCCTGATCCTCGCCACCGACCCCGATCGCGAGGGCGAAGCCATCTCCTGGCACGTGCTGGAGGTGCTGAAAGAGAAGCGCGCGCTGAAGGACCACAAGATCGAGCGGGTGGTGTTCAACGCCATCACCAAGCAGGCGGTCACCGACGCGATGAAGAACCCGCGCCAGATCGATGGCGCGCTGGTCGACGCCTACATGGCGCGCCGCGCGCTCGACTATCTCGTCGGCTTCACCCTCTCCCCCGTGCTCTGGCGCAAGCTGCCGGGCGCGCGCTCCGCGGGCCGCGTGCAATCGGTCGCGCTGCGGCTGGTCTGCGACCGCGAGCTCGAAATCGAGAAGTTCGTCGCGCGCGAATACTGGTCGCTGGTCGCGACGTTGCTGACGCCGCGCGGCGACGCGTTCGAGGCGCGGCTGGTCGGCGCCGACGGCAAGAAGATTCAACGGCTCGACATCGGCTCCGGCGCGGAAGCCGAGGATTTCAAAAAGGCGATCGAGGCCGCCAACTTCACCGTCACCACCGTCGACGCCAAGCCGGCGCGGCGCAATCCGCAAGCGCCCTTCACCACCTCGACCCTGCAGCAGGAAGCGAGCCGCAAGCTCGGCTTCGCGCCGGCGCACACCATGCGCATCGCGCAGCGGCTCTATGAGGGCATCGACATCGGCGGCGAGACCACCGGCCTCATTACCTATATGCGAACCGACGGCGTCTCGATCGACGGCTCCGCGATCACCCAGGCGCGCAAGGTGATCGGCGAGGATTATGGCAACGCCTATGTGCCGGATAGCCCGCGCCAGTACCAGACCAAGCAGAAGAACGCGCAGGAAGCCCACGAAGCGATCCGCCCGACCGATCTCTCGCGCCGTCCCGACACCATGCGCCGCCGGCTCGATAACGATCAGGCGCGGCTTTACGAGCTGATCTGGAAGCGCACCATCGCAAGCCAGATGGAATCCGCCGAGCTCGAGCGCACCACCGTCGACATCACGGCGAAGGCGGGTTCTCGCGTGCTGGAATTGCGCGCCACCGGCCAGGTCATCAAGTTCGACGGCTTCCTTGCGCTCTACCAGGAAAGCCATGACGACGAGGAGGACGAGGATTCGCGCCGCCTTCCCGCCATGAGCGAAGGCGAGCCGCTGAAGCGTCAGGACCTCGCCGTCACGCAACACTTCACCGAGCCGCCGCCGCGCTTCTCGGAGGCCTCGCTGGTCAAGCGCATGGAGGAGCTCGGCATCGGCCGTCCCTCGACCTATGCCTCGATCCTGCAGGTGCTTGAAGGACCGCGGCTATGTGAAGCTGGAGAAGAGGCGCCTGCATGGCGAGGACAAGGGCCGCGTCGTGGTCGCGTTCCTGGAAAACTTCTTCAAGCGCTATGTCGAATACGATTTCACCGCCGATCTCGAGGAGCAGCTCGACCGCGTCTCCAACAACGAGATTTCCTGGCAGCAGGTGCTGAAGGATTTCTGGCAGGGTTTCATCGGCGCGGTCGACGAGATCAAGGATCTGCGCGTCGCCGAGGTGCTCGACGTGCTCGACACGATGTTGGGCCCGCATATCTATCCGCCGCGCGCTGACGGAGGCGATGTCAGGCAGTGTCCGACCTGCGGCACGGGAAAGCTCAATCTCAAGGCCGGCAAGTTCGGCGCCTTCGTCGGCTGCTCGAACTATCCGGAATGCCGCCACACCCGCCCGCTCGCCGCCGACTCCTCGGAAGGCGCCGCCGATCGCGTGCTCGGCAAGGATCCCGAGACCGGTCTCGACGTCACCGTCAAGGCCGGGCGCTTTGGTCCTTATATCCAGCTCGGCGATCAGAAGGATTATGGCGAGGACGAAAAGCCGAAGCGCGCGGGCATTCCGAAGGGAACGTCGCCCGGCGATCTCGAACTCGAGCGCGCGCTGAAACTGCTGTCGCTGCCGCGCGAGATCGGCCGCCATCCGGAGATCGGGATTGCCGATCACGGCCGGCATCGGGCGCTTCGGTCCCTTCGTCAAACATGACAAGACCTATGCCAGCCTGGAGGCCGGCGACGAGGTGTTCGACATTGGCCTGAACCGCGCAGTGACGTTGATCGCGGAGAAGGTCGCCAAGGGTCCCGGCCGCGGCCGCTTCGGCGCCGATCCCGGCAAGGCGCTTGGCGATCACCCCTCGCTTGGCGCGGTCACGGTGAAGAACGGCCGCTATGGCGCCTACGTCACCGCCGGCGGCGTCAATGCCACCATTCCGAGCGACAAGGACAAGGACACCATCACGCTGCCGGAAGCCATTGCGCTGATCGACGAGCGCGCGGCCAAGGGTGGCGGCAAGAAAGCGAAGAAGGCCAAGGCTGCAAAGCCTGCGAAGGCCGAGGCCGACGCGCTGCACCGAAGCCCGCGAAGAAGGCCGCGGTGAAGAAGGCCGCGAGCAAGCCGAAATCGGACGCCGTCAGCAAGGCGCGCGCGCCGGTCGCATCGTCAGCCAAGACATCGGCGGCGAAACCGCCGGCGGCTGCGAAAGCGCCGCCCAAGAAGAGCGCCGGAAAGGCACGTGGCTAAGTGAAGCGAAAACACGACAATGGCTTTCCGGACCGGGACGCCATCGTCGCCTTCATCCGCGCCAATCCCGGCAAAGTCGGCACCAAAGGAGATCGCGCGCGAGTTCGGCCTGAAGAATGCCGACCGCGCCGAGCTCAAGCGCATCCTGCGCGAGCTCGCCGACAGCGGCACCATCAAGAAGCACGGCAAGAAGGTCACCGAGCGCGCGCAGCTGCCGGCGACGCTGCTTGCCGACATCACGACGCGGGACGCCGACGGCGAATTGATCGCCACGCCGGCCGAATGGGACGAGGCCGAGGGCGGCGAGCCGCCCAGGATCCGTATCCATATTCCCCGCCACGCCCGGCCCGGCACCATGGCAGGGGTCGGCGACCGCGCGCTGCTGCGCATCGAGCGCGTCAGCGGCGACGACGTCGCCTATCGCGGCCGCATCATCAAGGTCATCGATCACGCCAAGACGCGCGTGCTTGGCGTGTTTCGCGCTGCTACCCGATGGCGGCGGCCGGCTGATCCCCGTCGACAAGAAGCAGGCCGGCAAGGAGCTCAATATCGCGCGCGCCAGATACCGGCGGCGCAAAGGACGGCGATCTCGTCAGCGTCGACCTCGTGAGGAGCCGCGGCTTCGGGCTCGCCTCCGGCAAGGTCAAGGAGCGGCTCGGCTCGATCAGCGAGCGAAAAGGCGATCAGCCAGATCGCGATCCACGCTCACGACATCCCGCAGGCGTTTTCGCGCGACGCGATGGCCGAAGCCGAGGCGGCCGAGCCCGCCACGCTGAAAGGCCGCGAGGACTGGCGTAGCGTGCCGCTGGTCACGATCGATCCGCCCGACGCCAAGGATCACGACGACGCGGTGCATGCGGAAGCCGACTCCGATCCCAACAACAAGGGCGGCTTCATCGTCCATGTCGCGATCGCCGACGTCGCCTTCTATGTGCGCCCCAACTCCGCGCTCGATCGCGACGCGCTGATCCGCGGCAACTCGGTCTACTTCCCCGACCGCGTGGTGCCGATGCTGCCCGAGCGCATCTCCAACAATCTGTGCTCGCTGGTGCCGGGCGAACCGCGCGGCGCGCTGGCGGTGCGGCTCGTGATCGCGGCCGACGGCCGCAAGAAGTCGCACACATTTCACCGCGTGCTGATGCGCTCGGCGGCAAAACTCAATTACGCGCAGGCGCAGGCCGCGATCGACGGCAAGCCTGACGACACCACGGGTCCCCTGCTCGATCCGATCCTCAAACCGCTTTACGCCGCCTATCACGCGGTGAAGCGCGCCCGCGACGAGCGCAATCCGCTCGACCTCGACCTGCCCGAGCGAAAGATCCTGCTCAAGCCGGACGGCACCGTCGACCGCGTCGTCGTGCCCGAGAGACTCGACGCGCACCGGCTGATCGAGGAGTTCATGATTCTCGCCAACGTCGCCGCCGCCGAGACGCTGGAGAAGAAGGCGCTGCCGCTGATCTATCGCGTGCATGACGAGCCGAGCCTGGAGAAGGTGCACGCGCTGCAGGAATTTCTGAAGACGCTCGACATCCCCTTCGCCAAGCAGGGCGCGCTGCGCCCCTCGCTGTTCAACCGCGTGCTGACGCAGGTCTGCGGGCCAAGACTACGAGCACATGGTCAACGAGGTGGTGCTGCGCTCGCAGGCGCAGGCGGAATATTCATCGGAGAATTACGGACATTTCGGCCTGAACCTGCGCCGCTATGCGCATTTCACCTCGCCGATCCGCCGCTACGCCGACCTCGTCGTGCACCGCGCGCTGATCCGCGCGCTGGGTCTCGGCGACGGCGCGCTGCCGGACGGCGAGACCGCGGAACATCTGTCCGAAGTCGCAGCCCAGATTTCGCTGACCGAGCGGCGCGCCATGAAAGCCGAGCGCGAGACCGCCGACCGGCTGATCGCGCATCACCTCGCCGACCGCGTCGGCGCAACATTTCAGGGCCGCATCTCCGGCGTCACCCGCGCCGGGTTGTTCGTCAAGCTCAGCGACACCGGCGCCGATGGCCTGGTGCCGATCCGCACCATCGGGGCAGAATATTTCAACTATGACGAGACCCGTCACGCGCTGGTCGGCTCGCGCAGCGGTGCCATGCACCGGTTGGGGGATGTGGTCGATGTCCGTCTGGTAGAAGCTCAGCCGATCGCGGGCGCGCTGCGCTTCGAGCTGTTGTCCGAGGGACAAACGGTTCCGCGCAGCGGGCGTTTCAAGCAAGGCAATCGCCGTGCAGGGAGCAGGCCCGGCCACAGCCCGAACGAGGCAAAGCGCAAGCCGGAGAAGAAATCCGGCAAGAGCAAAGGCGGCAAACGAGGCAAATCGTGGAGACGGTGACGAAAACCTGGACGCGCGAGACCGGACTGGTCGAGAAGCGCGACGTCTGGACCGCGCTGAAGCGCGGCTTTCGCGGCCGCTGCCCGCGCTGCGGCGAGGGAAAACTGTTCCGCGCCTATCTCAAGGTCGCCAACAACTGTTCGGTCTGCGGCCTCGACTTCACGCCGCACCGCGCCGACGATCTGCCGGCCTATCTCGTCATCGTCATCGTCGGCCACATCGTGGTGCCGACCGCGCTATTGATCGAAACCGATTTCTCGCCGCCGGTCTGGCTGCAGCTGTCGATCTACCTGCCGCTCACGCTGGTGCTGTCGCTGCTGTTGCTGCAGCCGGTCAAGGGCGCCGTGGTCGGATTGCAATGGGCTCTGCGCATGCACGGCTTTGACGAGAACCCGCCGGATGGTATTCCGCCGGTCTAGTAAGTAACGCAGTGGGGATGAAATGAGCGACGCCGCGGCCGCGATTGAGAAGCCGGAAGAGAAGGAAGCCGATCACCATCCCTATTACCGGCCGCGGGACGCCGCGACGCTGATCCTGGTCGACCGCGCAGGTCCCATTCCGAAAGTGCTGGTCGGCAAGCGCCACGACAAGGTGGTGTTCATGCCCGGCAAGTTCGTCTTTCCGGGCGGGCGCGTCGACAAGGCCGATAATCGCGTGCCGGTCGCGGCGCCGATTACCAAAGGAGCTCGAGCGGAACCTGCTCAAGGGCAGCCCGAAGATTTCGGCGGCGCGCGCGCGCTCGCTCGCCAATGCCGCGATCCGCGAGGCCTGCGAGGAGACCGGGCTTTGTCTCGGGCGCAAAGCTGACGGCAAGGCTCCGAAGCTCGAAGGCCCATGGAAGCCGTTCGCCGACGCCGGGCTGCTGCCCGATCCGTCCGGCCTTTATCTGATCGCGCGCGCGATCACGCCGCCCGGCCGCGTGCGGCGTTTCGATACCCGCTTCTTCACCGCCGATGCCTCGGCCATCACCCATCGCGTCGAGGGCGTGATCCATCCCGATGCCGAACTTGTTGAACTCGTCTGGGTCGAGATCGGCTCGAAGCCGCTTGCCGACCTGCACAACATGACCAAGAATGTGCTGGGCGAGCTGCATCGCCGGCTTGCCACCGGTCCGCTACGCCATGACGCGGAGGTGCCGTTCTTTCATTTCTATGGCGGCAAGATGCACCGGGATGTTCTGGGCCAGGCCAAGGCGGGTAATGCTCCCGCCGTCGAACCGTAGCCCGCATGAGCGGAGATCGAAGGACTCCATGAAACGTTTCCTCGCTCCCCTCCTCGCTTCCGCCGCGCTCTGCCTTGCGCTTCCCGCGCATGCCGAGCTCGATGTGCCCGCGCTGAAGAGCGCGATCGAAGCCTCCGTCGAGAGCAATTACGACCATCTCGACGCGCTCTACAAGGACATCCACGCCCATCCCGAGATCGCCTTCCAGGAGGTGAAGACCGCGGCCAAGCTCGCCGCCGAGATGCGCGCGCTCGGCTTCGAGGTCACCGAGCAGGTCGGCAAGACCGGGCTCGTCGCGATCTACAAGAACGGCACCGGCCCGACCGTCATGGTGCGCACCGAGCTCGACGCGCTGCCGATGGAGGAGAAGACCGGCCTGCCCTATGCCAGCCACGACAAGACCGACCTGGGACGGGCGCGAGACCTTCGTCGCGCATAGCTGCGGCCACGACATCCACATGGCGAGCTGGGTCGGCACGGCGAAGACGCTGGTCGGCATGAAGGACAAGTGGCAGGGCACGCTGATGTTCATCGCCCAGCCGGCCGAGGAGATCGTCGTCAGGCGCCAGGGCGATGCTCGCCGACGGCCTGTTCACGCGCTTTCCCAAGCCCGATGTCGGCTTCGCCCTGCATGATGGCGCCGGCGCCTACGGCACCCTCGCCTATCGCGTCGGCATCGGCTCCTCTGACCTCCGATGGTCTCACCGTCAAGTTCAAGGGGCGCGGCGGCCACGGCGCGGTGCCGCAAGCCACCATCGATCCCGTGATGATGGCCGCGCGCTTCATCGTCGACGTGCAGAGCGTGATCTCGCAGGGAAAAGGATCCGACCGAGTTCGGCGTCGTCAGCATCGGCTCGATCCATGCCGGCACGGCCGGCAACATCATTCCCGACGAAGCCGTGATGTACGGCACGATCCGGACCTTCAAGCCGAACGTCCGCGCCAAGATGCACGAGGGCATCGAGCGGACCGCGAAGGCCGTCGCCGCCATGGCCGGCGCGCCCGAGCCCGAAGTCCAGATCGCCGAGGGCGCCAAGGCCGTGATCAACGACGCGGGCGTGGTCGCGACTGCCGAGAAGGTGCTGAAGGCGGCGTTCGGCGACAAGATCAGGCAGACGCCGCCGGGCACGCCCAGCGAGGACTATTCGGAGTTCATCGACGCCGGCGTGCCCGTCGATGTTCTTCAACATCGGCGTCTACGAGCCCGAGCGCGTGCGTGCCTGGAGGACGGCACCGGGCCCGCCGCTGCCGTCCAACCACTCGCCGCAGTTCGCGCCGGTGCCGAAGCCGACGATCACGCACCGGCGTCACCGCGATGACGCTGGCGGTGCTCAGCGCCTTCGACCAGCGGGCGCGGGGGCAGTAATCGTCAGATGGCCATGGACCCGCCGTCCACGAATAGTTCGACACCGGCGACGAAACTCGAATCGTCGGAGGCGAGGAAAAGTGCCGCCTTGGCGATCTCGTCCGAGGTGCCGATCCGTCCCAGCGGAACCATCGACGTCATCTGCGATCTCACATCGTCATTGGCGAACACGTCGAATCCCGGCGTCTGGATCGGTCCGGGACTGAGGACGTTGACGCGGATATTTTGCGCCTTCAGATCTGCGGTCCAGCTTCGCGCAAACGAACGGATCGCGGCTTTGGTGGCACTGTAGATGGTGCCGGCTTCGAAACCTTTCGAACCCGCAACCGATCCCGTGAGGATGATCGAACCGCCGTCGCTCATCAGCGGCACCGCCTGCTGCACCGTGAACAACACGCCCTTGACGTTGATATCGAACATCTTGTCGTAGGCGTCTTCGGTGATCGTCCCGAACGGCGTGAACTCGTAAATCCCGGCATTGGCGAACAACACGTCGATCCGCCCCTTCGCAGCCTTCACCGTATCGAAGAGATGGGCGAGGTCGGCAATGCTTGAGGCATCCGCACGTACCGCCACGGCCTTGGGACCGATCTCTTTCACTGCGGCATCCAGTTCCGCCTGGCGACGGCCGGTGATGAACACATAGGCCCCTTCCTCGGCGAACCGCTTGGCGGTTGCCAGTCCGATGCCCGCGCTGCCGCCGGTAACAACTGCGACTTTTCCTTCAAGCTTCCTGGCCATGACACTCTCCTTTGAATGAGCGGCAACCGCCGCCCGGAGAACATGATCCATCCATCCCATGGTGGTTATGGCCTTGATTAAATATGATTGATACGTAATCTGTATCAATGACCGATACGATCTCGCTGTTTCGCGCCTTTGTCCGTGTCGTCGAAGCCGGCTCCTTTACCCGTGTCGCGCACGAGCAGAACTCGAGCCAGCCAACCATCAGCCGGCAAGTGGCCGCACTCGAAGAACATCTTGGCGCGAGGCTGTTCACCCGCACCACGCGGAAACTGACGCTGACCGATGACGGCCGCGGCTTCTACGAACGCGCCAAGCTCGCGATCGAGGCGGTGAGCGAAGCCGAGGATGCCGTGGGACGGCGGCGCTCGCGCCCCTCAGGCTCGTTGCGGCTGGCGATGCCCGTGGTGTTCGGCCGCTTGCGCGTCATCCCACATCTGAAGGAATTTCTGACCCGCTATCCCGACGTCACCATCGACCTCGTGATGAACGACGCCAACGCCGACCTGGTCGAGGAAGGGATCGATCTTGCCATTCGCAGCGGCGAGGTCACCGACAACTCGCTGATCGCCAGAAAAATCGGCGTGACCCGACGGGTCGTGGTCGCGGCGCCATCCTATCTGCGCGGCAAGACCTTGCCGAAGCACCCGGCCGATCTCGCAGCTCATGATTGCCTCACCTTTACCGGAGTCTCCGCCAGTGTGCGCTGGCACTTTGGAGGCCCCGAGGGACCCGTCAGCGTCGAGGTCACCGGTCGGATACGAACACGCAATTCGGAAGGCATACGCGAGGCCTTGCTGTCCGGTATCGGCATCGGCTATTTGCCGATCTGGCATCTGACCGACGAAATCGAGAGCGGCCGTCTCGTGGGGCTGCTGGACGGCTTTGAACCCAAGCCCGAGCCGATCCAGGCGGTTTACCCGTCCCGGCGCTTTGTGCCGCAGCGGACCCGCGTCATGATCGACTTTCTCGAACAGCGTTTTGCACGCGACCCGAAGCTCAATTCCCGCCGGGAATAAGCAGCTAATGTCGTGACGCAAATTGCAATAATCTTCTGGTGATCGCGTGGTGTCTTTGTGCCACGACATCCCTATCTCGACGGCAGCGAGATCAAAAGCGGAAACGGGGCGATGGCAACACGTCAACTCAAGCTCGGCGCCTTCATGCGGCCGGTGTCGATCCACACCGGCGCGTGGCGCTATCCCGGCGCCTGGCCGGACGCCAATTTCAACTTCCCGCATCTGCGCCAGCTGATCCGCAAGCTCGAGGCCGGCAAGTTCGACGCCTTCTTCATGGCCGATCACCTCGCCGTGCTGAACATGCCGGTCAACGCGCTCAAGCGCAGCCACACCGTGACCTCGTTCGAGCCGTTCACGCTGCTGTCGGCCTTGGCCGGCGCGACCGAGCGCATCGGGCTGATCGCGACGGGGTCGACGACGTTCGATGCGCCCTATCACGTCGCGCGCCGCTTCGCCTCGCTCGATCACATCTCGCGGCGGGCGCGCGGGCTGGAACATCGTCACCACCTCGAACCCGGACGCGGCGCTCAATTTCGGCCTCGACGATCACATGGAGCATGCCGAGCGCTACAAGCGCGCACGCGAGTTCTACGACGTCGTCACCGGTCTCTGGGACTCCTTCGCCGACGACGCCTTCGTGCGCGACGTCGAGCAGGGCCTGTATTTCGATCCCGCGAAAATGCACGTGCTCGATCACAAGGGCAAATATCTGAAAGTGCGCGGGCCGCTGAACATCGCGCGGCCCCGGCAGGGCTGGCCCGTGATCGTGCAGGCCGGCGCCTCCGACGACGGCAAGCAGCTCGCGGCCGAGACCGCGGAGGCCGTGTTCACCGGCGGCGGCCCCCTGCCCGGCGCGCAGGCAGCTCTATGCCGACATCAAGGGCCGCGCCGAGAAGGCCGGCCGCGACCCCGATCATATCAAGATCCTGCCCGGCGCGTTCGTCGTGGTCGGCGACAGCGTCGATGAGGCCAAGGAGAAGCGCGCGCTGCTCGACAGCAAGGTGCATTACGACAGCGCGATCGCCTCGCTCTCGGTGCAGCTCGGCACCGATGCGAGCGGCTTCGATCCGGATGGACAGCTGCCGCCGATTCCCGAAACCAATGCCTCGAAGAGCGGCCGCCAGCGGCTGGTCGATGCCGCCGCGCGCGACCACCTCACAGTGCGGCAGCTGGCGCAGCGCGTCGGCGGCTATGGCGGGCTGTCGTTCGTCGGCACGCCCAAAACCATTGCCGACGCGATGGAGGAATGGCTGACGAGCCGCGGCTGCGACGGCTTCAACATCATGTTCCCGTTCCTTCCCGCCGGCCTCGACGATTTCGTCGACCGGGTGGTGCCGGAACTGCAGAAGCGCGGGATTTTCCGCCGGGAATATGAAGGCGCGACCTTGCGCGAGAATCTGGGCCTGCCGCGGCCGAAAAATCGCTTCTTTGAGGGTTAAAACGCGCGTATTCCGCAAAAGTGGGCACCGGTTTTGCGATCAGAATACGCGCAAATCCAAGACAATTCATAGGCCTATTCGCGTCCAAAACCTTGACTTTGGGGCGTTTGCGGCTAGGTTGCCGGCCTAACGACGCCCCCGGTTTCGGCCGGCGTCCAATCCCTTTTCAGAGGTTTCGAACATGGCCAAAGCGGTCACCATCAAGGTCAAGCTCGTGTCCTCGGCCGACACCGGCTTCTACTACGTCGCCAAGAAGAACTCGCGCACCATGACCGACAAGCTGGTCAAGAAGAAGTACGACCCGGTCGCGCGCAAGCATGTCGAATTCCGCGAATCCAAGATCAAGTAACATCGCGGGACGTTACTGACTTCGACGGGGCCTCGCGGCCCCGTTTTTATTTTGCGGAAATGCTACGCCGTGCGCAGCACCGGCGGCGGCGATGACGGCCGGATCAGCGCGAACGCGATCTGGATGATGCCGCCGCATAGTCCCAAGCGCGACGCCGATGCGCCAGGCCATGGTGTAGGAGCCGAGCTGATCATAGAGCAGCCCGCCGCCGTAGGCGCCGAGGAAGCTGCCGAGCTGATGGCTCATGAAGGCGAGCCCCTGGATCATCGCCTGCCAGCGCAGCCCGAACATCTCGGCGACCGCGCCCGCCACCAGCGGACCGACGCCCATCCAGAGGAAGCCCATGATCGCGCCGAACAGCAGCGTCGATGCCGGCGTCGGCGGCAGCGTGAAATACCAGGCGAGCGCCAGCGAGCGCGTGACGTAGATCATGCCGAGCAGCGCCATCTTGTTCCAGCGCCCGCCGGCCCAGCCGAAAAAGAGGCTGCCGAGCACGTTGAAGCCGCCGATCATGCCGAGCGTCTGCGCTGATAGCATCGGGTCCATGCCGCAGATCGCGAGATACGACGGCAGATGCGTGGTGAGGAACACCAGCTGCATGCCGCACACCATGTAGGCGCAGGTCATCACCACGAACGGCGCGTTGCTGAACGCGGTCTTCACCGCCGCAGACGCGCTGGCGTCGCTGATGTCGTCGGCAGCGGGCTTCGGCAGCGGGATATTGTCGACCTTGCCGGCATACCAGGCCGCCGGCAGCATGAAGATCGCGAGCACCACGAAGCCGGCAAGCCCGATGCGCCAGCCATAGCTTTCATTGAGCAGCTGCCCGATCGGCGCCGACAGCAGCGCGCCGAGCGAGCCCGCGGCCGAGACCATGCCCATCACGGTGGAGCGCACCGTCTCCGGCACCGAGCGCGCCGCGACCGACATCGCGATCGCCGCCGCGGTGCAGGCCAGCGAGATGCCGATCAATATGCCGCCGCCGATCAGCACGCAGACGAGGCCATTCGCGCTCGCCATCATCGCGAGGCCGGCGATGTAGAACACCGAGCCGCCCAGCATGATCGGTCGAAAACCGTAGCGCACGGTCATGGCGCCCGCGAGCGGCTGCAGGAAACCCCAGGCGAGGTTTTGCACGGCGAGCGCCAGCGTGAAGTCAGAGACGGAAATGCCGATGCCATGCGTCAGCGGCTGCATGAAGATGCCGAGCGACTGCCGCAGGCCCATGCTCAGCGTGAGCATGATGGAGGCGCCGATCAGGATCGGAAGCGTGGGCCGCAGGATTTTCAGCAGGGGCATTTCAAGTTCCTTGTTCTTCCCTCGCAGAGGCAATTCCGCAACACGGAACGGCTGCGACTCGCGTCTGTTTTGGAGTACACAGACCTGTGTAACTAGGCTATAGATGGGACGCACTGTCAAGTTATGAGGGTCCCGCGCGGCGCATGGCATCCCTGCAAGCCAAACCCGACATGAAAGAGCGGATTCTGGAGACGGCCGACCGGCTGTTCTACCTGCAGGGCATTCGCGCCATCGGCGTCGACACCATCGCGGCCGAGATCGGCATCTCCAAGCGCACGCTCTACAACCACTTCCCGTCCAAGGATGCGCTGATCAAGGCCTATCTCGAGCGGCGTTTCGTGCAGGCGCGTCCGTCGGACAAATCGCCGGTCGAACAAATTCTCGCGACGTTCGATTCGCTGGAGCGGCGTTTCTCGGCCAAGGATTTTCGCGGTTGTCCCTTCGTCAACGCGGTCGCCGAGCTCGGCCCGAAAGACCGCGCGGTGAAGAAGATCGCGATCGCCTTCAAGGAAAGCCGGCAGGCAATGGTTTCGCGCGCGGCTGGAGGAGATCGGCGTGGCGGAGGCCGATGCGCTCGCCACCCAGCTCCAGCTTCTGGTCGACGGCTCGATCGCGCTCGATCTGGTGCGCGACGATCCCGCGATGGCGCGCGCCGCCAAGGAAGCCGCGAAGGCGCTGCTGCGGAACGCGGGCGTCGAGTCTAACGATTGTCCCTCGCTGCCTTGCTGCGTCTGCATGGCCGCCTCGCCCGGCATTGGCCGAACGTCTCGATTTGTTCGCTCTTATTTGGATTGCAAATCGGGGCTGCGGGCGCAATCGTGGCGCAATTTTCAGGGAGGTCCAGATGACATCGAAATTGGATCGGCGCAGCTTCCTCGCAGCTACGGCCGGCGTGCTTGCAACGCCCTATCTTTCCAGCAAGGCCCGAGCCGAGGACGCCATCAAACTGCGCTGCTCGCTCGACACCGCGCCCTCGCATCCGCGCAACCAGGCGATCACGACTATCTCGCCAAGCTCGACGAGGCGAGCCAGGGCCGGATCAAGTCGGAAATCTTTCATTCCGGCCAGCTGTTCGCCGATCTCAACGTGACCAAGGCGCTGATCCAGGGCCAGGTCGACATGGCCGCACCGGGCACCTGGACCATGACGGGCCTCGTGCCCGACGGCGACTTCTCGCAGCTGCCAATTCTCTACGGTCAGCCGACTGAGTTCATCCGCCGCTGCGTTGACGGCGCGCCGGGCGCGCTCGTCGAAAAGCAGATCGAGGCCAAGGTGCGCTCGCACATCCTCGGCCACTGGCTCGAACTCGGCCACGAGAACTGGTACCTGACGAAAAAGTCGGTGCAGTCGCTCGACGATTTCAACGGGCTGAAGATCCGCAGCCCCGGCGGGGCCGGCATCTCCTGGCGCATCGCCTTCGTGCACGCCATTCCCAATGTCACGCCCTGGCCCAACGTGCCGCTGGCGCTGTCGCAGGGCACCTTCGACGGCTTCGTCTCTTCGGACGAGAGCTGCACCTCGGCCAAATTGTGGGAAGCCGGCGTCAAATATTCCTACGCCGATCATCAGTTCTTCGCCAACTACATCCCGATGCTGAGCGACGCCTTCTGGTCGAAGCTTGACGACGCCGACCGCAAGCTGATGCGCGACCTCTGGGCCGCCAATGTCGATCGCTACCGCGCGATGTCGGCGAAGTCGCAGGCCGACGCCCGCGAGACCATGAAGTCGCACGGTGTAGCCTTCGTCGATCCGCCGGCGGCGCAGTTTGCCGCCGACCGCAAGCGGATGATCGACGCGCAGGCCGATCTGATCCGCGACGCCAAACTCTCGCCCGACATCGTCAAGCTCGTCACCGAGGCCGTCGGCAGCAACGGCTGACACGCGCAGCCCGCTCGGAGAATTGCTCTTGCGCGACACGGTGTGGGACAAGGCCGAACGGTTCCTGATCGGCCTGCTCGGTGCTGCGGCCATGCTGGTCGGGCTGGTGCAGGTGGTCGGCCGCTATATCGCGCCGCGCTACGCCATCTCCTGGGCCGAAGAGGTCATCGTCTATCTCGTGGTCTGGGGCATCATGCTGGCGGCGTCCCAGCTGGTGCGCACCGACGGTCATGTCCGGCCCGATCTGGTGCTGCGCGCCACCTCCCCGCGGGTGCAGCGCTGGATGGAGGTGACCAACTGCGTCGCGGCGATCGCGTTCTGCGCCGGGCTTGCCTGGTATGGATGGAGCATCGTCGGCACGTCATGGCAGCTCGACGAACGCTCCTCATCCGATCTGCAGTTTCCGATCTGGCTGTATTCGGCGGCGGTCCCGACCGGCGCCGTGCTGATGACGGGGCGCTACATCAACCGGCTCTATCGCTATCTCTTCGCCTTCGATCCCGACACGATGACCGTCGGCCACATTCCCGGGCATGAGCAGGGCGGCGGATTGACCGCCCTGCCGCCGGCGAACGACTGATCGCAGCGGCGGGGCACAGGAAATGTTCATCATCCTTTTCCTGCTGCTGTTCTTCGGCCTGCTCGCGGTCGGCATGCCGATCTTCCTGGTGCTCGGGCTGTGCGCCGCGGTGCTCTATCTCGTCTCCGGCGAGCCGCTGATCGGCGTCACGCAGGTCGTGATCGACCATCTCAATTCGCCGACCTTGATGTCGCTGCCGCTGTTCGTGATGGCCGCGACCTTCATGCGCTATGGCGGCGTCGCCAAAGCGCTGGTCGACGTCTCCGCCGCCTGGCTCGGCGGCGTCAGGGGATCGCTCGGGCTCGTCACGGTCGTGGCCTGCACGCTGTTTGCCGCCATCTCGGGCTCGTCGGTCGCAACTGCGCTGGCGATGGGCACCATCCTGCTGCCCGGCCATGATCGAGAGAGGCTACCCGCGCAGCTTTGCGCTCGGCGTGGTCGGCGCCTCCGGCACCATCGGCATCGTCATTCCGCCGTCGCTGGCGCTGATCCTCTACGGCATCGTCGCCGAACAATCGGTGCCGCGGCTGTTCCTCGCCGGCGTGCTGCCCGGCCTGTTGCAGGCCGCGGCCTTCTTCGCCTGGGTCTGGTACGACGCGCGGCGGCGCAATTTTCCCGTCGAGCCGTCGCTGCCATGGGCCGAGCGCTTTCGCGTCACGGCGCGGGCGATCCCTGCGCTCATGCGTGCCCGTGATCGTGCTGGTCGGCATCTATGGCGGCGTCGTCACCGTCACCGAAGCCGCGGCGATCGCCGCCGTCGTGTCGCTCGCGGTCAGCCTCGTCTACTACCGCGGCTTTCACTGGACGGAAACGCTGTGGGTGATTGCGGACGCGCTGAAAAGCGCCGGCGCGATCATGCTGATCGTCGCGACCGCGCTCGCCTTCGGTCACTGGATGACGGCCTCGGGCGTGCCGGCCGAGCTCGTCAAATGGGTGCTGGCGCGCAACATGGCGCCCTGGCAGTTCCTGCTCACCATCAACGTGCTGCTGCTGGTGCTCGGCTGCTTCCTCGAGGTGATCGCCACGCTGCTGCTGGTGCTGCCGATCCTCGCCCCCGTGCTGCCGGCGCTCGGCGTCGATCCCGTGCACTTCTCCATCATCTTCACCCACAACATGGAGATCGCGCTGGTGCATCCGCCGGTCGGACTGAACCTGTTCGTGCTGTCGACGATCTCGCGCGCGCCGATCGGCGAGGTCATCCGCGGCGTGCTGCCGTTCCTGATCCTGCTGCTGATCGTGCTGATGATCATCACCTATGTGCCGGCGCTGACGCTGTGGCTGCCGCACGCGGTGTATGGGAGTTAGGTGACGATGGTGATAGCATCGTAGCGCGCATGAGCGCAGCGATATCCGCGATCAGGGGCAATAGCGAGGGTTCGTCATCCCCGTTCGCCAAAATCGCCGCTCAGGCCACAGTCGCCTGCCAGTCTTCCGGAAACAATCCCGCACGCACATCGCGGTGGAATGAGGAATGAGGCCAATCGCGTACGCGGTCGTTTCGGGCTGGAGCGGCGCTGCGACTCCGCCCGGGCTACGAGCTAACCGCCAAACTCTAGCCCTCAGGGCGCCTGCTCGAATCCCTTTGACTTGAAGTGCGGCGCGGCCTCGGGCCCGGACGAGAAATTCGATCAGCGCCTTCGCCGCATCGGCCGAGCCGCTCTCCGCGCCGACGCCGCCGGTGAACAAGGTCAGGCTGCCAAGCTCTCCCGGCAGCGGGCCGACCAGTTGCACGCCGGCAATCGGCACGATCTCCGAGGCCTGCGCGATGCCGAGTTCGACCTCGCCTTTCGCCACCAGCTCCGGCGACTGCGCGCCGGGCACCAGCGTGGTCTTTGCCTTCATCTGCTCGGCAATGCCGAGCCGCTCGATGGCTTTGCCGGCGACCACGCCGCTGAGGCCGCCCTTGGCCGGATCGGCGTAGGAGATCGATTTCGCCGACAGCAATGTCTGCTTGAACGCATCCGGTGTCGAGATATCCGGCTTCGGCGCGCCGGCGCGCGCCGCGAGCGCGACCGGCGTGCCCGCGACGTTCACGATGTTGCCGGGCGCCAGCTTGTTCTGCTTCGCCAGGTCCTCCATCATCGCGCGCGTCAGGATGATCACATCGGCGCGCTCGCCGTCGAGGATGCGTTTCTTCTGGACCGCGGCCAGGTTGAAATCGACGACCACCTTGTGGCCTGTCTTCTGCTCGAAGATCGGCGTGAGCTCGTTGAGCGCCTGCGTCAGCGCGACCGACGTGAACACTTTCAGCTCAGCCGCGTGACCGACCGTCGCGGACAACATCAAGCCGCCCGCGGCCGCGGCAACCCGCATCAGCACTCGCCCGTTCATTCGTCCCTCCCGCACAGTTTATTTCGTGCGATTAGAGGCCATAACGCCTGGCCCGACAAGGCGAATTCGGCCGTCGCGAGCGGATTGATCGGCCGCGATCAACGCGTATACATTCGAACTGACAGTTCGCACGGACAAGCACACCTCGCATGTATCTCCGTTCCCAACATATCCCGCTGGAGCGAAATCCCCTCGCCGTTCCCCAATTGAAGCCGCTGATCGGCAAGGACGATCCCGTCATCCTCGAGATCGGCGCCAATGTCGGGCAGACCACCGAGGAATTCCTGCGCGAGATGCCGCGGTCGCGGATCTTCTGCTTCGAGCCGGAGCCGCGCGCGATCGGAAATTCAAGGAGCAGGATTTCGAGTCCCAACGTCACGCTGTTCGAATGCGCCGTCGGCGATCAGAACGGCATCGTCACCTTCAATCAGTCGGACGGCGAAGGCGCGGCCAAGGACTGGGATCAATCCGGCTCGATCCGCAAGCCGAAGCGGCATCTGCGAGACCTGGCCCACGGTCAAATTCGACAAGCAGATCGAGGTGCCGATCGTGCGGCTCGACGACTGGGCGCTGGACAAGAATCTCGGCGACATCGATCTGATCTGGGCCGACACCCAAGGAGCGGAGAGCGATCTGATCGCCGGCGGCGCGTCGGTCATCCGCAACGCGCGATTCCTCTTCATCGAATACGGCGTCATCGAATATTACGAGGGGCAGGTTTCGCTCGATGATCTCTGCGGCGCGCTGTTCGATCTCGGGCTGGTGCTCTACCGGAAATTCCCGCTGGACGCGCTGTTCGTGAACAAGAACCTGGTCGACCTGAGAGCGATCAGCTTTCCGATCACGCGCAACACGTCATGTCCGTGCGGCTCGGGACAGCGCTACAAGCATTGCCACGGCAGCGGGCAGTGAACCGGTACCGGACCGGGCAGCGACGACAGCTGAAATTAACTCACGCCGCGGCGGAGACCACGCGGTTGCGGCCGTCATGCTTGGCGCGGTAGAGCGCGGTGTCGGCGCGCTTGAGGACGTCGGCGACCGCCTCGCCCTTCTTCTCCAGCGTCGACAGCCCGATCGAGATCGTGACCTCGATGCGCTTGGTCGCCTTGTGGATCGCGAACGGCTCGCCCGCGATCGAGCGGCGCAGCCGCTCGGCGACCATGCCGGCGACATGCATGTCGGTCTCCGGCATCACGATCACGAACTCCTCGCCGCCATAGCGGCAGGCCAGATCGATGCCGCGGATCGACTTGCGGATGCGCACGGCGAACTCGCGCAGCACGTCGTCGCCGGCATCGTGGCCGTAATTGTCGTTGATCGATTTGAAGAAGTCGATGTCGAGGATCATCATGGCGAGCGGCTTGCCGCGCAGCGAGGCCTGCTCGGCCAGCGTCGCCAGATGGCTTTCCATGTAGCGGCGATTGTGCAGCCCGGTCAGCGCGTCGGTGATCGCCATCTCGATCGAGTTCTGCACGTTGTCGCGCAGATGATCGGTGTAGCGGCGCTTGCGGATCTGGGTGCGGGCGCGCGCCAGCAGCTCGTTGCGGTCGACCGGGCGCGTCAGATAGTCGTTGACGCCGATCTCGAGCCCGCGCAGCAGCCGCGAATTGTTGTCGGCGTCGGAGATCGCGAGGATCGGCAGCTGCCGCGTGCGCTCCAGCGAGCGCGCCTGGCTGCACAGCCGCAAGCCCGTCGAAATTCTCGAGACTGAGCGAGACGATCAGCAGGTCGTAATTGCCCTCGGCGGCGTGGAACAGCGCCTCCGCCGGATTGGGCTCGACGTCGACGGTGTGCTCGGCGCTCAGCATCTGCGCCAGCCGCTCGTAGGACGACGCCCGGTCGTCGACCAGCAGGATGCGTCCGCCCTTGCCGGTATCGGCGACCGCTTCGCGCTCGGGCGCCTGCATGCCGATCTCGAGCGAGGTGATGGCGCGCATGCGCAGCTCGTCGGTCATCATCTTCAGCCGCGTCAGCGAGCGCACCCGCGCGATCAGCACGATGTCGGACACCGGCTTGGTCAGGAAATCGTCGGCGCCGGCATCGAGCCCGCGCACGCGGTCGGCGGGGCTGTCGAGCGCGGTGATCATGACGACCGGAATGAAATGGGTCGCCGGATTCGACTTCAGGCGGCGGCAGACCTCGAAGCCGTCCATGTCGGGCATCATGACGTCGAGCAGGATGATGTCGCATTCGGCGCGCTCGGCAATCGCAAGCGCCTCGGCGCCGTTGGACGCCGTGACCACGTCGAAATATTCGGCCGACAGCCGGGCTTCGAGCAGCTTCACATTGGCGGGAACGTCGTCGACAACCAGGATACGCGCGGTCACTGAAATGAACTCCCTACCCGATGAATCGACGCACCGTCTCGATGAACTTGCCGACCGAGATCGGCTTGGAGAGATAGGCCTCGCAGCCGCCTTCGCGGATGCGCTCCTCGTCGCCCTTCATGGCAAAGGCGGTGACGGCGACGACGGGAATGGCGCGCAGCTCCGGATCGTCCTTGATCCACTTGGTGACCTCGAGGCCGGAGACCTGCGGCAGCTGGATGTCCATCAGGATCAGATCGGGGCGCATCTTGCGGACGAGATCGAGCGCCTCGTGGCCGTTGCTGGTGCCCGAGGTCTGGTAGCCGTGCGCTTCCAACAGATCGCGAAAGAGCTTCATGTTGAGCTCGTTGTCCTCCACGATCAGGACGGTCTTTGCCATCCCGTCCCTCCCGTTTCCTGTCTCAACCACGCCAAAAGGGGTCAC
This sequence comes from uncultured Alphaproteobacteria bacterium, assembly GCA_963696845.1. Classification (GTDB taxonomy): domain Bacteria; phylum Pseudomonadota; class Alphaproteobacteria; order Rhizobiales; family Xanthobacteraceae; genus Bradyrhizobium. The sequence goes on along the minus strand of CAVOLR010000014.1, from coordinate 152,692 downwards.
GCCGCAACGTGCCAAAATCTCAATTCAAACTAGCGCCAGATTCGCTCTAACCCGTTAAGCGAATTTGTTATTCCCGCTAATTGGTTTCCGCTTGCTTGAGCAGATGCGAGAGACTCGGGCATGGTGGCTTCAAGAATTAGAAAGCATAAGTTAACGGAAAGGCAAACACGCGCTTGAAAAAGCCTGTTCAAAACCCCCGGGAAGTCGCTGAAATCGTTGCCGTTCAGGCTTTGGGCTTCATTGCCGGCGATCCCGAGCGGCTGGGCGGCGTTCCTGGCCGAGACCGGAATTGGCCCGCAAAGCCTGCGCGCGGCCGCGTCCGATCCGCAATTCCTCGTGAGCGTGCTCGATTTCGTGCTGCGCGACGATGCCAGCGTGAAGGCGTTCGCCAGGCAAAGCGAGTTGCACCCGACCAACATCGCTGCCGCCCGCGAAGTGCTCGGCGATCCCAAATGGGAGCGCGACGTGCCGTGAGTGCCGCGCCGGCAGAAGTGACGTCGCCGACCTGCTTTTGCCGGGACTGCCTTGCCGATTGCGAAGCCAAGGCTTTCGAGGTCAAGGCGCGGCGCTGCGCGTCCTGCGGTTCCCCTCGCCTGGTGCGTCATCACGCGCTGGCTTCGCTCTCGCTGGCGCATATCGATTGCGACGCGTTCTACGCCACCGTGGAGAAGCGCGACAATCCCGAGATCGCCGACAAGCCTGTGATCATCGGCGGCGGCAAGCGCGGCGTCGTCTCGGCGGCCTGCTACATCGCGCGCACCTATGGCGTGCGCTCGGCGATGCCGATGTTCAAGGCGCTTGATCTGTGCCCGCATGCGACGGTCGTTCGGCCGGACATGGCGAAATATGTCCGGGTCGGCCGCGAGGTGCGCCAGGCCATGCAGGCGCTGACGCCGCTGGTCGAGCCGCTGTCGATCGACGAAGCCTTCCTCGATCTCTCCGGCACGCAGCGCGTCCACGGCATGATCCCGGCGAAGGTGCTGGCGCGCTTTGCCCGCGACGTCGAGCGCGACATCGGCATCACGGTGTCGGTCGGGCTGTCCGTGAACAAGTTCCTGGCCAAGATCGCCTCCGACCTCGACAAGCCCCGCGGCTTTGCCGCGCTCGACCAGGACGAGGCGCGCGCGATGCTCGCGGACAAGCCGGTCGGTTTCATCTTCGGCGTCGGGCCGGCGACGCAGGAGCGGCTGGCGCAGCGCGGCTTCCGCACCATCGCCGATCTGCAGCGCGCCGACGAGACCGAGCTGATGAAGCAGTTTGCGACCGACGGCCGGCGGCTGTGGCGGCTGGCGCGCGGCATCGACGACCGCAGCGTGGTGCCGGATCGCGGCGCCAAGACGATTTCGAGCGAGACCACGTTCGAGAGCGACATCCGCGATTTCGCGACGTTGGAGAAATTGCTGTGGCGGCTGTCGGAAAAAGTCTCGGCGCGGCTGAAGAACGCCGATCTCGCGGGGCTGACCATCACGCTGAAGCTGAAGACCGCGGATTTCCGCCAGCGCACCCGTTCGCAATCGATTCACGCGCCGACGCAGCTCGCCGCCAAGATTTTCGCGGTCTCGCGCGAAATGCTGGCCAAGGAGATCGACGGCACCGCCTTCCGCCTGATGGGCACCGGCGTCAGCGCGCTCCGCAAGGGATCGCGGGCCGACGATACCGACATGCTGGACCGCCGCGCCGCGCATGCCGAGCGCGCGATGGACGATTTGCGCAAGAAGTTCGGGAATGCCGCGGTGATCCGCGGCATTGCCTATGACGGGCCGGAGAAGGCGGATGAGGAAGAGGAATGAGCGCCAATCTTCAGGTGTCATTGCCGGGCTTGACCCGGCAATCCATCGCTCTTCGCGAAAATGTGTCTTGGACGATGGATGCGCGGGTCAAGCCCGCGCATGACGATCGAGGGCAGACGGCCCGCCGCCATCACTTACACGCCTTGACGTCCTTCGCGTCCTTGACGTCGAACTTGCCGAGCGCGCCGGAGATGACGAAATCGTTGTAGTCGAGCACCAGCGCGCGCGAGACGCCGTTCTCGAACAGCTCGAACGACATCGAATAAACCGGCGTCTCCTCGCCGTCCTTCTTTTTGGCGTCGTGGTCGTAATAGCTGACCGTGACCGGCCAGCGCGTCATCGCCTTCATCTGGTCGTTGGTCGTCGAGGGATCGGACGCTGCGTTCTGCTTGTCGCCGGTGACGGCGTGTCCGATCACCGACAGCGTGTTGTAGACCTTCTGCCCGTTGTCGGAGCCGTCATAGACCGTCAGCTCGAGGATCGACTTGCCTTCTTTTGCCGCGGCGATGATGCGCTGGATCTGCTCGGTCGGAAACACCGTCGAGCCGTCGAGCGTGAAGGTCTTGGCTTCGGGCTGCTTCAGCTTCACCGTGATCTGGTCGCCGGTCCGCTCGGCCATGCCGTCGACGGGGCTGGAAGCGCCGTCATTCATGCGGCTGTCGATCTTGAAGCGATAGCTTTTTCCCGCGCCGTCCTCCCACGAGGTCGAGCGCAGATCGCTCAGGGTCGTCTTGCCCTCGCCGACCTCGAGCTCGGAGACCTGGCGGAACTCGCTCGTATAGCCTTCGCAGGCATTGCCGGAGAAATTGTAGAGGATGCGCCCGCGCGCGCTGTTGATCGAGCTCGATCCGCGCGACTTCACGAGGCTGAGGTCGTAGAGCGCCTGATGCGGCAGGAACGGTACGCCGGCAGCAGCCTTGCCCGGACTGCCGATGAGTACGGCAACCGCAAGCAAAGCGAGCGAAGTCCGCGAAAGTTGAACCATGGTGCGTCCTTGGGAAGAGCCGGAGATTCGGCCACATTAATGAGAGGCCCATAGCATCGCAACTGCGACCTGCATCACGGAAATGTGGGAAAATCGCCCGGATATCGCGCCTCTGCTCAAGGTTTGTTCATGTTCGCTTGCGCGGGCGGACGCGATGGGCGAAAAATGAACGAAGTTGATCAAACGGATTGGGACGAGACATGGCAGGCGCGATCGAACAGAAACTGGCTTCCCTTGGCATCACCCTGCACGAGGCCCCTGCTCCCGTCGCGAACTATGTCGGCTTCGTCCGCAGCGGAAACCTGCTGTTCGTATCCGGCCAGGTCTGCTTCGACCCCTCGGGCAAGCTGATCGCCAAGGGCAAGCTCGGCGCCGGCGTCTCGATCGAGCAAGGTGCTGCCGCGGCGCGCGGCTGCGCCATCAATCTGCTGGCGCAGATCAAGGCCGCGCTCGGCGATCTCGACAAGGTGGTGCGCGTGGTGCGGCTCGGCGGCTTCATCAATTCGGCGCCGGATTTCGTCGACGGACCGAAGGTGATGAACGGCGCTTCCGATCTGATGGTGCAGGTGTTCGGCGACAAGGGCCGGCACGCCCGCACCACCGTCGGCGTCGCCTCGCTGCCGGCCGATGCCGCGGTCGAGGTCGAAGGCCTGTTCGAGGTGACCTGAGTTGAGCGTCACTCGATTGGCTGACGGCGCGTCCGGTCGCGCATCGCGGCCTGCATGATACCTCGCGCGGCATCATCGAGAACATGCCGGGCGCGGCGAAGGCCGCGATCGCGGGCAATTTCGCCATCGAATGCGACATCCAGCTCACGAGCGGATGGCGAAGCGATGGTGTTTCACGACGACGAGCTCGACCGCCTGACCGAAGGCAGCGGCGCGCTGCTCACGAAGACCGCGGCCGAGCTGCAGGCCGTGCGCTTCAAGGACACGGACGAGCGCATGATGACGCTCGCCGATCTCTGCACGCTGGTCGCCGGCCGTGTGCCGCTGGTGATCGAGGTCAAGAGCCATTTCGACGGCGACCGCAAGCTGGTGAAGCGGATGGCCGAAGTGCTGTCGTCCTATGCGGGGCCGGCGGTCGGCATGTCCTTCGATCCCGATCAGGTGATGGCGCTGCGCGAGCTGCTCGCCTCGCGGCCGCGCGGCATCGTCGCCGAGCGCGACTACACCGCGCAGGATTGGCCGGAGGCCTCGCCCGCGCAGCGGCAGGAGATGACGCATCTGCGCCACTTCTTCCGCACCCGGCCCGACTTCGTCGCCTACTGGGTCGATGAGCTCCCTTCCGCCGCGCCGTGGCTGGCGCGCAATCTGTTCGGCTGTCCGCTGCTGACGTGGACGGTGCGTACGCCGGAACAGCGCGCACGCGCCGCGCGCCATGCCGATCAGATGATTTTCGAGGGTTTTGTGCCGGGAACCTGATGCGTCGCTGCACGCACTTGAACTCGCTAGTTCAATGCACGATCTTTGGAGCGGACCAGCAAAGAGCCTCGATGGACTCATCCGAAATCACTCTCGAAGCGGTGCCCTCCGCCGGCGACGTGCCGGCGGACGAGTGGAATGCCTGCGCCAATCCGCCTGCGTCCAACGGTTTCAACGGACTTGAGGCGCTGGCTTCACCGGGTTCGGCAGGCGCTTCGTGCGCGGATTCAAAACCCTACTACAACCCCTTTGTCTCGCACGCCTTTTTCGCGGCAGCCGAGAACTCCGGCTCGGCCATCGCCCGCACCGGCTGGGGACCGCGGCATCTCCTGGCGAAAGTCGACGGCAGGATCGCCGGCATCGTGCCCTGCTATCTCAAGTCGCATTCGCAAGGCGAATACGTGTTCGACCGCGGCTGGGCCGACGCCTATGAGCGCGCCGGCGGGCGCTATTATCCGAAGCTGCAATGCTCGGTTCCGTTCACGCCGGCAACCGGCCCTCGCCTCCTGATCCGCAACGACGTCGATCGCGAGCAGATCGGCTCGGCGCTCGCGAGCGGCCTGGTGGCGCTGTGCGACGTCAGCAAGGCCTCATCGGCGCATGTGACGTTCGCGCGCGAAGGCGAATGGAAATTTCTGGCCGAGCACGGCTTCCTGCAGCGCACCGACCAGCAGTTTCACTGGCACAACCAGGATTTTGCGACCTTCGACGATTTCCTCGCGAGCCTCAATTCGCGCCATCGCAAGGCGATCAAGCGCGAGCGCCGCGAGGCCGTCAGCGCCGGCGTCACCATCCACTGGCTCACCGGCAAGGACATCACCGAAGAGGCATGGGACGCGTTCTTCGCCTTCTACATGGAGACCGGCTCGCGCAAATGGGGCCGGCCGTATCTGACGCGCGCGTTCTTCTCGCTGGTCGGCGAGAGCATGCGCGACGACGTGCTGCTGGTGATGGCGAAACGCAACGATCGCTGGATCGCCGGCGCGATCAACTTCATCGGCTCGGACACGCTGTTCGGCCGCAACTGGGGCGCGATCGAGCATCATCCGTTCCTGCATTTCGAGGTCTGCTACTATCAGGCGATCGAATTCGCGATCAAGCGTCGCCTCAAGATCGTCGAGGCCGGCGCGCAGGGCGAGCACAAGCTCGCGCGCGGATATCTGCCGCACACGACCTACTCCGCGCACTACATCGTCGATCCCGATTTTCGCCACGCCATATCGGACTATCTGCGCCGCGAGCGCGCCTATGTCGCCGAGGCCGGCCGCGAGCTGGCCGGGCTCGGCCCGTTCCGCAAGGTCGCGGACGAGGCGCCTTGACCGCGCGAGACGCGATGAGCGAAACTTGCCCGCAAATTTCAGGGAGCCGCGTCATGACCGCCTACGATCCCAACAATCCCTTCGCAAAAATCCTGCGCGGCGAATTTCCCTGCTTCAAGGTCTATGAGGACGACCACGTGCTGGCCTTCCTCGACATCATGCCGCGCGTGCCCGGCCATACGCTGGTGATTCCGAAGGCGCCTGCCCGCAACATCCTCGACATCAAGGTCGAGGACTATCTCCATGTCGCGCGCGCGACCCACAAGATCGCCGCCGCCGCGAAGAAGGCGTTCAACGCCGACGGCATCACGGTCCAGCAATTCAACGAGCCCGCGGGCGGACAGGTGGTGTTTCACCTGCATGTGCATGTGATGCCGCGCCACGACGGCGTTGCGCTGCTGCCGCCGGCGAGCCGCAAGGAAGACGTCAAGGTGCTGGAGAGCAACGCCGACCAAGCTCGCCGCGGCGTTGAAGCAGTGATCTATTCGACGACGTCGTCGGCGCGCGCCACCAGCGACGGCGAAATCTCCAGACCGAGCGCCTTCGCGGCCTTGAGGTTGATGATCAGGCGAAACCGCGCCGGCCGTTCCAGCGGAATATCGGCCGGCTTGTCGCCCCGCAAGATCTTGGCGATCATCCCCGCCGGCCGCAGATAGAGATCGTCCAGGCTCGGGCCATACCCCATCAGTCCGCCGGCCTTTGCAAATTCGGGGAACACGGTGATGCCGGCGAGATGGTGAGAAGCCGCCTGTTCCGCGACCTGCTTGATGCCGCTGATCGCGCTGAACAGCGGCGAGGACAGCACCAGCAGCCCTTGCGCCTGCTGCGCGTCCGCGGCGGCGAACGCCTCGGGAAGTTTCGAGAGATCGTCGACCTTCAGCACCTGCAGATGCATGCCGCGCGCGGACGCCGCCGCCTCGGCGGCTTCCACCTGGATGGCGCCGCTGGTGGGGTCCCAGAGCGCGGCGATCCGGGTGATGCCCGGTCTCGCCTCGTTGAGAAGCTCGAGCAGTTTGCCGCTGTACTCCGGAAAGTCGAAAAAAATCCCGGTCACATTGCCGCCGGGATGCGAGAGGCTTTCGGCGAAGCCGGCCTTGATCGGATCGGTTTCGAGGTCGAGCGCCACGATCGGAATCGTCGCGGTCGCCGCTCGCGCGGCGCGCAACGCGACGGGGCCGACCGCCAGCACGGCGCTCACGCCGGCCGCACCAGCTCCTTCGCGAGCGCGGGCAGTTGACCGTTGTCGGTGGCGACGCTGATCGACAGGGCATAATTCCTTCCCTCGACAAGGCCGTCGGCGGTCAGCGCCTCCCTGATCAGCTTGGCGCGCGCCTCGGCCGAGGCGACCGGGCCGCGCATAGAAGAGAACGACCTCGGGAACCTGGCCGGTCTGCGCAAACGAGAGTCGCGAAACGCCGACGCGTTGCAGCGAGGCCGGCAACAAACGTCCGCCGCTTCATGCCCTACTCCGTCTCGAAATCGCCGGCCTGCGGCGGCGCCAGCGGCGTGAACTCGCAGCGGTCGGGCTTGATGTCGAGCAGCGGCGTCTCGTCGAGGCAATCGAGCCCGCGCACCAGCACGGTGTTGCCCTCGATGCCGACGAATTTGACGATCGAGGTCGCGATCGGGTTCGGCCGCACCGGCGAGCGCAGCGAAAACGTGCCGCGCGTGTTCTTGTTGTTCTTCGGGCTCTGCAGCACGAGGTCGCGGCGCGACTGGTGCAGCCAGTAGATGCACTTCGAGGTTGGAATAGAAATCGACGCCCTTGATCGCCGGCACGAAGGGCTCGAAGATTTCGAGCCGGCAGACCGGTCCGTCATGACGTCCCTGCCGCGGCGTTGCCAGCCGCGAGGTCCAGGGCGTGCGGATGCGGCCGATGAAGACAAGGCCGGCATCGTTTGCCGGCGGCAGATCGATGGCGAGCTCGCCGTCGCGGACTTCGTTCTCTCGTACCATTCTTCTCAATCCAGCGAGATATTCAGCTTCCTGATGACACCCGACCAGCGCGCCTTGTCGGCATCGATGAACGCCTTGATGGCAGCCTCGTCTGCGCGCGCGGAGCGGCCAGAAGCCGATCCTGGTCAGCGAAGCCCGGAACGCCTCGTCATTCAGCGCTCGATTCATGCTGGCGCTGATCGCCTGCGCGATCTCCTCCGGCACCTTGGCCGGCGCCGCGATACCATACCAGACACTGACGCGGTAGTCGGGATAGCCGCTCTCGGCGACCGTGGGCAGATCGGGCAGATCGGCAACGCGCTCCGCCGAACTGACGCCGAGCGGCCGCACCAGCCCCGATTTGATCGGCGGCAACGCGGTGCCGATCGTCTCGAACAGCGCCTGGATGTTGCCCGAGATCAGATCCTGCAGCGCGGGGCCAGCGCCCTTGTAGGGCACATGGGTCATCTCGACCCCGGTCGTCCCCTTGAACAGTTCGCCCGAGAGATGCCCGACGCCGCCGGTGCCGGCCGAACCGAAATTGAGCTTGCCGGGATTCTGCTTCGCATAGGCGACGAACTCGGCGAGCGTCTTCGCGGGGACCGACGGATGAACGATGACGACGATCGGCAGATCGGTGACGACGGCGAGCACGCGCAGTTCGCGGTCGGGATCGTAGGAGAGCTTCTTGTAGAGCATCGGATTCATCACGATGACCGAGCCCGCCGTGAACAGCAGGGTGTAACCGTCAGGCTCGCCATGGGCGACGGCCTCGGCGCCGATCGCGCCCTGCGCGCCGGCCTTGTTCTCGACGAACACCGTCTGCTTCAGGTCGCGCCCGAGATACTCGGCGATCAACCGGGCCTGCACGTCGGATCGGGCCGCCTGCGGCGTAGGGGACGATCAGCTTGATCGGCCGCGACGGGTAGTCGGCAGCACGGCGCGACGCCGACCGCGGCCGCGAGAACGGCAAATGCCAGACAGCAGATCAGGGCCGCTCTTGCGCGCATGTGCCTCTCCCCGGGATTGCCCGGGGCGAGAGTATCGCAACCCGCGCCGGGGGCAAATCGGCTAGCGAAGCCACCACTTTCCGGCGAGCATGACGATTTCGCCGCAGACCACGCCGGCAAAGATCGACCGCCGCGTCAGCATGAAGGCGACAAATCCCGCGGCGAGCGCGCCATAACGCAAGACGGCCGGCACGCTCGCGAGCGCGCCCGGCGGCTGCACCAGGATTTGCGCGATGACGCCGGCCAGGATCGCGGTCGCCACCGCCCTCACCCAGATCAGCAGCTCGGAGCCCTCGTCGATGCCGCCACCGAGCCACAGCCCGAGCATGCGCCAGATCTGGTTGGGAATGACGCCCGCCACCAGCAGGATCAGCAGCGCATGCCAGTCGCCGATGAAGTCGCTCATACCCGCGCCCTCACGCGATGGATGCCATAGGCGACGGTGCCGGCCACCACGCCGCTGAGGAGAACGTCGAGGCCGCTGTTCATCAGCGCAAACAGCGGATAGAGCAGCACCCCGAGCACGAGCGCCGCGACATCGGCGAGCTCCCTCGAGTTGCGCGCGGTCGAGAACAGGAAGGCGAGCGGCGTCAGCAACAGGATCGCGGCATCGAGCGTTTGCGACAAGGTTCGCCGCCAGCAAATACCCGATGGTGTTGGCAACCAGCGTGACACACAGCAGTCCGAAACCGAGGCCATGGACGAAGGCGATGCGGCGGTCGCGCGGCACCTGCGGCAGGAAGCGATGGCACTCGACCCAGAGCGTCACCGCGGTGAAATGCGCGACCAGGATGAGATGCCAGCGCTTTGTCGTCGGCGTGCGCATCAGCGGCAGCACCGACACCACCATCGGAAACAGCCGGACCGCGCTGACGGTCACCGCCAGCGCGGACTGGATGACGGTGGCGCCGGAGCCGAGCGTGGTGATGACGATGATCTGCGCCGGCCCGGCCCAGACAAAGATGGTGCTCAGCAGCGTCCAGAGCAGGCTGAAATGCGAGTCATGGGCGAGCGCGCCGATGCCGAGATAGGTCGCAAACAGCACGGCGGCGAGGATCGTGGCCGAGACCGACTTCACCCCCTGCAAGAAAGCGCGGAACGAGCTATTCCATTGCGGTGAATCGAGCGGCGGCAGCGGCATGGGCCGCATAACGCGGATGAACGCGGTTGCCTGCGTCAACCGCTCATTGGCGAGCGGCGAGCCCTGCATGCGCGCCTAGCCCCGCACGAAAATATTCTTCAGCACGAAGCACGCGCCGCCGGCCTTGCGGATGCGGTTGCAGAGATCGTCGGCCTCGGGCCGCGTGTCGGCGCCGATGCGCACCTGATAGAAGGCGTGATTGCCGCGGCTGCGCTGCACCGAGCTGAGAATGCTCGGATCGCGGCCGCCGATCACGGCGCTCAGATGCGTGACGGCACGCGCATACATCGCAAGCGCCTTGTTGCGATCGAAGCCGGCGGCAAGCTGCACGCCCCAGACCTTGGCGGCCGACAACTTCACGCGCTCCTCGAGCCCGGTGATGAACGGATTCGGTGCGCGCTTGAGCAGCGCCATCAATTGGCCGCAGGTGGTCGGCGGCGCGCTCTCCGGCATCTTGCCGCCCTTTCCGGCCTTGGCCCAATCGTCGACGCTGGAGCCGGTGATGACGTAAACATAGTGACGGGTCTCGTACGGCATCGCCCCGGTGCCGGCGAGCCATTCCTGCACCCGGCGCGGGCCGGCATTGTAGGCCGCCGCGGCAAGCCCGAGATTGCCGAACTGGCTGCGCAGCTCGGCCAGGAATTCGGCCGACTTCGGCAGCGCCTGCACGGGATTGAGGGGATCAAGCAGGCCGCGCTCGCCGGCGGTGCCCGGCATGAACTGCGCGATTCCCTGCGCGCGCTGGCCGTAGCGCGTCATCGGTCCGACCGCATCGGGCTGGAACCGGCTCTCCTGCCAGATCAGGCGGGCAAAGAATTCCAGCGGCAGGCCGTTCGCCCGCGCCGCCGATTCGATCATCAGGCAGATCGCCTCGGCGGTGCCGACGTCGGCGGCGGGCTGCAGCGGGGGCTGCGGGATGGCGAGCTCTTCGACGCTCGGAATGACGCGACGGTCCGGTGGCGCGTCCTCGGCAGCGGCCGGGACCATCACCGCAATCAACAAGGCCGTCGCCAGCAGAAGCGTTCGCATATGGACTTCGGCTCAAACAAGGTGAACGCAGGACTCCTGCCTTCTGGTGGCAAATAATGATGGCGCGCGTATGGGAACGCAAATGCCCGCCGGACGATCCAAATTGCAGGTGCAGGGACTGCCCGCCGTCCCAGACCGCAACTGAAACGGTTTAGGTTAACGCCACATCGCCTCGCCGGTGGCCTTCTGATCCCGCGCCGGCCGCGTAGAGTCCTCCTGATATGGCGGAGGAAGCGATGCAGGATCGGCGTCACGGCGTGCGCGACAAGGTGTTTTTGGGCGGGGTCGCCGAGATCAACGACACCGGCTCGACCATGGACTGCGTGGTGCGCAATTTCAGCGATCGCGGCGCCTGCGTCGAGCTCGAATCCGCGGCAAAACTTCCCGACCAGATGCGGGTGACGATCGCCCGCAAGGGCCGCTCCTATCTCGCGCAGATGATCTGGCGGCAGGCCAACCGCGTCGGGCTGGCTTTCAGGACCATGGTGACGGACGCGCCCGTGGACGATCTCGACGTGCGGCTGCGCCGTAGCGAGGCCAAGAAGCGCAAGCTTCAGCGCCGCATCAAGGAGCTGCTCGGCGAAGGCTGAGCGCCTTGCGCGACTGGAACTCCTGACAAGCCTCGCCGAATTGGCTACAATACCGGCTAGTCCTGCAGCAGGTATCCCAGAGCCGGTTCAGCCGATGTCGTCTCCACTGCAATCGAACATGCCGATGGCCTGCCCGTCCCGCGGCGCTATTGGGCGATCCTGACGATCGCGCTCGGCCTCGTGCTGGCCGTGATGGACGGCGCCATCGCCAATATCGCGCTGCCGACCATCGCCAAGGATCTCGATGCCAGCCCGGCCTTCTCGATCTGGATCGTCAACGGCTATCAGCTCGCGATCACCATCTCGCTGTTGCCGCTGGCCTCGCTCGGCGAGATCATCGGCTATCGCCGTGTCTATCTGGCGGGCCTGCTGCTGTTCACCGTCGCCTCGCTGGCCTGCACGCTGTCGAACGGACTGCTGACGCTGACGGTCGTCGCGCATCGTGCAGGGATTTGGCGCCGCCGGCATCATGAGCGTCAACACCGCGCTGGTGCGCTTCATCTATCCGCGCGCGCAGCTCGGCCGCGGCATCGGGATCAATGCCATGGTGGTGGCGATTTCCGCCGCCGTCGGCCCCAGCGTGGCGGCGGCGATCCTGGCGGTTGCGACCTGGCCGTATCTGTTCGCCGTCAATCTGCCGATCGGGCTTGCGGCGTTGGCGCTCGGCTTGCGCTTCCTGCCGCATGCGCCGCGCGCCAGCCATACCTTCGACTGGCAAAGCGCGGCGCTGAGCGCCGTCACCTTCGGCTCCGGCATCGCCGCGATCGACAGCCTCGGCCATGGCGAGACGCTGCTGGCTTGTATCGCCGAGTTTGGCGTCGCGGTTGTTGCCGGCGTGTGGCTGGTCTATCGGCAGACGCACATGGCCTCGCCGCTGCTGCCGGTCGACCTGCTGCGCATTCCCGTATTCGCACTGTCGATCGCAACCTCGATCTGCTCGTTCTGCGCGCAGATGCTCGCCGGCGTGTCGATCCCGTTCTATCTGCAGAGCCGCTACGGCTACTCGGCCGTCGAGATGGGGCTCCTGATCACGCCATGGCCGATCACGGTCGCCATTGCCGCGCCGCTCGCCGGCCGTCTGGTCGAGCGCTATCCCGCAGGCCTTCTCGGCGGCATCGGCCTGGTGCTGTTCGCAGCCGGGCTCGGCAGCCTCGCCGGCCTTCCGGCGAACCCATCGCATTTCGACGTGGCCTGGCGCATGGCGCTGTCCGGCCTCGGCTTCGGCCTGTTCCAGACGCCGAACAACCGCACCATGATCGCAGCGGCCCCGCGCGAGCGCTCGGGCGGCGCCAGCGGCATGCTCGGCACCGCGCGGCTGCTCGGCCAGACCACCGGTGCTGCGCTGGTCGCGCTGTTTCTCGGCCGCTATCCAACCGAAGGCACGCAGGTCTCGCTGTGGGTCGCGGTCGGCTTCGCGCTGTCCGGCGCCGTGCTCAGCATGCTGCGCCTGTCGGAGGCCGGCCGCCGCGGCGCCGAGCGGGTGGCCGTGCATGACCACCAGCGCATGAAGGGCGATTGATCAGCTCGCTTGCGCATGCCTGTAAGCCGCTTCGCGTCGAGATGCGAACGAGCGTCGTGAACGCGTTCCGACTGACAGCGCGGCGCGCGAGCAGATTCGCGAGGTGCCGAAGCTTTCGTGCAATGATCGGCTCGATCTCTGACCAGCAGTTCACGTCCCTTCGCAGAGGTCGATCGGCAGTCGTAGCGGCTCAGGCTGGGCTCGCCCGATCAGTCACCATTCGACCGCGCGTCAGCGTGCGATGCGGGCGTCGCAATGTTGCGGCCTAGCGAAAGGCTAAGGCGACATCGAGCTGACAAACAAAAAGGCCGGCTCAACAGCCGGCCTTTGCATCTCGTTCTGGCGGTCGATCAAACCTTGACCAGCGGTCCCTTCGAAGGCGGGGCTTTCGAGCCGCCACCGGGGCCGCCGCCCCGTTCGGACCGCCCGGCTTCGGCGGCTTGCGCTTGCGCGCGCCCGGAAGCTTCTCGGGCTTCGGCGTGACCGGGCCCTCGACGAACTCGAAGCCGATCTTGTCCAGACCCGTGCCCTCGTCCTTGACCACGACGACGCGGACATGGCCGCCGCCCTTGAGCTTGCCGAACAGCACCTCGTCGGCGAGCGGCTTCTTGATGTGCTCCTGGATCACGCGCGCCATCGGCCGCGCGCCCATCTGCTCGTCATAGCCGTGCTGGATCAGCCAGGCCTTGGCCGGATCCGACAGCTCGATGGTGACGTCGCGGTCGTCGAGCTGCGCCTCGAGCTGCAGCACGAACTTCTCGACGACCATGCCGATCACGTCGGCATTGAGATGCGCGAACGAGACGATGGCATCGAGACGGTTGCGGAATTCCGGCGCGAACTGCCGGGTGATCGCCTCGTGATCGTCGCCTTCCCGCTTGCTGCGGGTGAAGCCGAACGCCTGCTTCGCGCCAGATCGGACGCGCCGGCATTGGTGGTCATGATCAGGATCACGTTGCGGAAGTTGACCTGCTTGCCGTTGTGGTCGGTGAGCCGGCCGTGATCCATGATCTGCAGCAGCACGTTGTAGAGATCGGGATGCGCCTTCTCGATCTCGTCGAGCAGCACCACGCAATGCGGATGCTGGTCGACGCCGTCGGTGAGCAGGCCGCCCTGGTCGAAGCCGACATAGCCGGGAGGCGCGCCGATCAGGCGCGACACCGTGTGCCGCTCCATGTATTCGGACATGTCGAAGCGCAACAGCTCGACGCCGAGCGAGGCCGCGAGCTGTTTGGCGACTTCGGTCTTGCCGACGCCGGTCGGACCCGAGAACAGGTAGCAGCCGATCGGCTTCTCCGGTTCGCGCAGGCCGGCGCGCGCCAGCTTGATCGAGGCGGACAGCGACTCGATCGCCTTGTCCTGGCCGAACACCACGCGCTTCAGGGTCTGCTCGAGATGCTTCAGCACCTCGGCATCGTCCTTCGACACGCTCTTGGGCGGAATCCGCGCCATGGTCGCGATCGTGGTCTCGATCTCCTTGATGCCGATGGTCTTCTTGCGCTTGTTCTCGGCGACCAGCATCTGCGCCGCGCCGGACTCGTCGATCACGTCGATCGCCTTGTCGGGCAGCTTGCGGTCGTGGATGTAGCGCGAGGAGAGCTGCACCGCGGCCTCGATCGCCTCATTGGTGTATTTCAGGCGATGGTAGTCCTCGAAATACGGCTTCAGGCCCTTGAGGATCGCGATCGCGTCGTCGACGGTCGGCTCGTTGATGTCGATCTTCTGGAAGCGCCGCACCAGCGCGCGGTCCTTCTCGAAATGCTGGCGATATTCCTTGTAGGTGGTCGAGCCCATGCAACGGATGGTGCCCGAGGCGAGCGCCGGCTTGAGCAGATTGGAGGCGTCCATGGCGCCGCCGGAGGTGGCGCCTGCGCCGATCACCGTATGGATCTCGTCGATGAACAGGATGGCGTTCGGATGCGCCTCCAGCTCCTTCAGCACCTGCTTCAGCCGCTCCTCGAAATCGCCGCGATAGCGGGTGCCCGCGAGCAGCGTGCCCATGTCGAGCGAGAACACGGTGGCGGCCGACAGCACTTCCGGCACCTCGGAATCGACGATGCGCTTGGCGAGGCCCTCCGCGATCGCGGTCTTGCCGACGCCGGCATCGCCGACGAACAGCGGATTGTTCTTCTGGCGGCGGCACAGCACCTGGATCGCGCGGTTGATCTCGGAGTTGCGGCCGATGACCGGATCGATCTTGCCGTCGCGCGCCTTCTTGTTGAGGTTGACGCAATAGGTCTCGAGCGCCTCGCCCTTCTTCTTGGTGTCCTCGTTGCCCTTGGTCTCGGTTTCCTCGTCGACGCCGCGCACGGGCCGCGCCTCGGAGACGCCCGGCCGCTTGGCGATGCCGTGGCTGATATAGTTGACCGCGTCGTAGCGGGTCATGTCCTGCTCCTGCAGGAAGTAGGCGGCATGGCTCTCGCGCTCGGCGAAGATCGCGATCAGCACGTTGGCGCCGGTCACCTCCTCGCGGCCGGACGACTGCACGTGGATCACCGCGCGCTGGATCACGCGCTGGAAACCCGCGGTCGGCTTGGCGTCGTCGGCGCCGTCGGTGACCAGGTTTTCGAATTCGGTCTCGAGATAGTTGACGAGGCTGGTGCGCAGCTTGTCGAGGTCGACGCTGCAGGCGCGCATGACGGCCGCCGCATCCGAGTCATCGATCAGCGACAGCAGCAGATGCTCGAGCGTCGCATATTGATGATGACGCTCGTTCGCAATCGCCAGCGCGCGATGCAGGGATTGTTCAAGGCTCTGAGAAAAAGTCGGCATTCGCGTCCTCTATGGCCCCCAAGCCATCATGATCGTCGTTGCGCCGTGGTGCAACAATAACCTTTTTCACATATAGTTATACCCGGTCGCGACAAAAGGGTTCCTCGACTCAAGGCGCCGCGGCACCGCGATTTTCGATGCAAAACCCGTTCCCTTTTGGGTTGATTTCGGGCGTCCCCGTGTTTTTGCGGCCAGTGTGGCTGAACCGCACACGAGGCTATTTCTTTTCCATCACGCATTGCAGGGGATGCTGGTTCTTGCGCGCAAAATCCATCACCTGCGTGACCTTGGTCTCGGCGATCTCATAGGTAAACACGCCGCACTCGCCGATTCCATGATGGTGGACGTGGAGCATGATCTTGGTCGCCGCCTCCACGTCCTTCTGGAAGAATTTCTCCAGCACGTGAACCACGAACTCCATCGGCGTGTAGTCGTCGTTCAGAATCAGCACGCGATAGAGGTTCGGCCGCTTGGTCTTCGGCTTGACCTTGGTGATGACGGAGGTGGCGGGACCGCTGGGGCCGGTCGACCGGTTCTCGTCATTGCCCATCAGTGGGCGGAAGGATGCATTCGTCGCTGACGGATCGCGATTCGGAATTAGTTGCGACATGGCACAGGCGCTCAATATCCCCATGTGAAGCCGGATGGCGGCCCTGGGATCCATTACCCGGAGCCGTCGCGGCTTCCCATCGTCCAGATCGCCTCTTCCGGTCAGTCCGGCCGCGTCAAGCGGCCGTCCCGCACAGATATGGGTCAGGCCCCGGACCTGCGCAAGCGCGCCGAGCAAGGTCCCGACGCGCCCGAAACGGTCCGATTCCCGAGCCCGGCGATCGGGCCAAGGTTAATCAATTCCGACGGTTTTGACAAAGCAGGCGGGAGGGTCGTTCAGCACTTGTTGAGGGTGGTGGGGATTTGACCGGGGATACGGCGATTTATCGGGCTATTGAACCAGTTTTCCGCGGCCGGATTTACCAGCTGTTCAGCCAGATTGCCCGAAATGGCGAGGTAGTGCCCTCTTCCGTTCGGTGACCGCCATGTGCCGGCCTGTCGATTATCCGTCGTTTCAACCTCGCCGCGCATCGCTTCGCCGCGGCTCGCGAAGGAAATGTCGCGCTGACGTTCGCCATCGCGGTGTTGCCGCTGCTCGGCTTCGTCGGCGCCGCAATCGACTACAGCCGCGCCGCCAACGCCCGCAGCGCGATGCAGGCCGCGCTCGATTCGACCTCGCTGATGTTGTCGAAAGACTCTGTCGACCGGCACCATCACGCAGTCGCAGATCTCCACCAAGGCGTCAGCTATTTCACCGCGCTCTACACCAACAAGGACGCGCAGGGCGTCTCGATCACGCGCCACCTACACGCCCGGCAGCGGCACCACCGGCAACACCGTTGCGGTCAACGGCTCCGGCTCGATCACCACCGACTTCATGAAGATCGCGGGATTCCCGACCATGGGCTTCGGCGCGAACTCGACCTCCACCTGGGGAACGAGCCTGCTGCGCGTCGCGCTGGTGCTCGACACCACGGGATCGATGGCCGACTTCAACAAGATCGGCAACCTGCAGACGGCGGCCAAGAATCTCGTCACCCAGCTCTCCAATCTCGTCGTCAACACCGGCGACGTCTACATCTCCGTGGTTCCGTTCGAGATCGACGTCAATGTCGGCACGTCGAACGTCGGCGCGAGCTGGCTGCGCTGGGACCTCTGGGATCCCAACAACTATTCGAACTCGATTCACGCCCTACAACACCTATTGCGACCAGGGCTACTGGAACACCAAGGCGCAGTGTCTCGGTCACGGCTATAACTGGGGCCACACGCACGGGCTCGCCGAGCCATTCGCAGTGGAACGGCTGCGTCACCGATCGCGACCAGAGTTACGACACACCTCGACGGTGCCTCTCGACGACCACCAACTTCCCGCCGACCAGGATCAGAACTGTCCGGCCGCGCAGGTCACGCCGCTGACCTACAACTGGACCACGATCAACAACACCATCAACGCGATGTCGCCGGGCGGCGCCACCAACCAGACCATCGGTCTGCAGTGGGGCTGGCTGTCGCTGCTGCAGCAGTCGCCGCTGAATGCGCCGGCCGAGGATTCGACCAAGCGTACCAGCACATCATCATCCTCTTCACCGACGGCTTGAACACCGGCGACCGCTGGTACGGCGACTATTCCAGCCAGAGCTCGCAGGTCGATGCGCGCATGACCGCGCTGTGCACCAACATCAAGGCCAGCGGCGTGACGATCTACACCGTGCAGATCGACACCGACGGCGCCGGCCAGTCGGCGGTGCTGCCGGCCTGCGCCAGCAATGCGAACAACTTCTTCATGCTGACGCAACCGAGCCAGATCGCCACCGCATTCTCGCAGATCGGCACCGAGATCGCGAAGCTGCGCGTCGCGCGGTAAACCTTCGCGATTCGGACAAGAAAAAGCCCGGCTGAGCCGGGCTTTTATTCGTGCAGCGATGCTGCGATCAGCGCGACGTCGGCGTGAACTTCGCGACGATGCCTTCCAGCGGCTTGAACGCCTGCTTGGCGAGGTCGCCATAGAGGCCGGCGATCTTCTGCGAGTCCGCCACGAAGGTCTCGTAGGCGGTCTTGGCAAACTCGCTCTGCGCCTCGATCGCCTTGTCCAGCGACTTCACGCCGGAGAGCTTCTCGACGAAGGACTTGGTGTCCTCGTAGGACTTCTTGGTGTAGTCGCCATAGGCGGCCGCGATCGCGCTGAAGCCGCTCTGGAAGCCGCGTCGCGCAGGCCATCGTCTGCTCGTACTGCTCCTTGCCGTAGCTCTGAATGTCTTCAACCTTGAACATTGTGGATATCCTTTCCCTGACTGTTTGCCAGCCGGGAAAGCCCGGCTCCGTGGCTCGCATTGTTTATAGTGCACCGCACAATAAAAGTCAAGAATCTTGTGCGACGCACAAAGTCGAGCGATTTCAAGTGAATACCGAGGATCTGCGCAATGGTTCCTTAATCTTTTGGAAACTCGGGCCGCCTAACGTGATTCCCGGACTTGTTTCGCCTTCCCGTATGCGGCCGAAAGCCGTTTACGAACAACACCTTAGCTAGAACAGCAGCCTGACCCCGAATGCCCGCGAAAGCCGGGATTTGGCGGGGTCGTGCAGGGAACGATCACCGGGCTTGGGCACAATTTTGCCTCACGAACCGGTGATCAAGTCAGAAACTGGGACGGGGATCTCATGCTTCGTGAAAATTCGTCGCGCCTGGTGCGGGTTGGCGTTCTTGGCCTGGTCGCACTGACCGCCGCAGCCATCACCACCGATAGCGCGCAGGCGCGCCGCTACTACCGGCATCACGTCAGCCACGCCCGCCATCACGATTCCGGCGACAGCTACAGCCCGCGATACTCCGCCATCATCGTCGACGGCAATTCCGGCACCACGCTGACTGCCACCGACCCGGACGGCATCCGGCATCCGGCGTCGCTGACCAAGATCATGACGCTCTATCTGCTGTTCGAGCGTCTGGAGTCCGGCAAGATGAAGCTCGACACCGAAATGCCGGTGTCCGAGCACGCCGCCGACCAGGATCCGACCAAGCTCGACCTCAAGCCCGGGCAGACCATCAGGGTCGAAGACGCCATCAAGGGACTGGTCACGCGTTCGGCCAACGACGCCGCCGTCGTGATCGCCGAAGCGATCGGCGGCAGCGAAGACGAGTTCGCCAAGATGATGACGCGCAAGGCGCGCGCGCTCGGCATGAGCCGCACCGTCTATCGCAACGCCTCCGGCCTTCCCAACGACGAGCAGGTGACGACGCGCGCGCGACCAGGCCACGCTCGGCCGCGCCATCCAGGACCGCTTCCCGCGCTACTATCGCTACTTCTCGACCACGGCCTTCACGCTTCCGCGGCCAGACCATCACCAACCACAATCACCTGCTCGGCAGCGTCGACGGCGTCGACGGCATCAAGACCGGCTACACCCGCGCTTCCGGCTTCAACCTCGTGACCTCGATGCATCGCGGCAACCGCTTCCTGGTCGGCGTCGTCATGGGCGGCCGCAGCGGCGGCTCGCGCGATGCCATCATGCGCGGCCTGCTCGCCGAAAACCTTTCCAAGGCCGCGACCACCCGCACGGTCGCCGCGATCACCGAGCGCAATGGCGCCGATGCTCCGATCGAGGTCGCCGAAGCCGCGCCGCAGCCGGCCGGCCAGCGCCGGTCGTGCAGCAGGAAGCCGCGGTATCGCCGGACAGCTGGACGCCGCCCGCCATGCGCACGCCGCCGGCCTCGAAGGTGACGGCCGCGCTCGCCGAGGCCACCGCCGCGGTGCCGCCGGCCCAGCCCAGGTTGAACAAAAGGCCGAGCCGAAGATCGAGCCGGCGCCGCTGACCGCGGGCGTGATCCAGACCCAGCCGATCGGCACCGTTCCCGGCTCGTCGGAGCCGATGAAGCCGGTCAAGGTCAAGACCGTGCATGTCAAGGCGGGCGCGATGAAGCTCGCCTCTGCCGGACCGTCCCAGCCGACGCCTGCGATCATCGCCAGCGCGCCGCAGCCGATCGTTCCGGAGACCTCGAACGCGGTGGTGGCGAAGGCCGCCGAAGTCGCGCGACCCGAGCCGGTCAAATCCGAGCCTTCGCGCATCGAGGCAGCGCGCGCCGAAATGCCGCCGCAGCCTGCCGGTCACGGCACCGGCAATGGCGTTCTCGGTGTCCTGCCGGCGGCAACCGCTCCGCAAGCGCCCGCGCCGCAGCCCGTTGCCGTGGCGTCGCGCCGCAGCCCCTGCCCGCGCCCGTCGCCCAGCCGGTCGCGCAAGCGCCGCAGGCCATGCCGGCGAGCGCGCCTGCGAAGGTCCACACCGGCTGGATCGTCCAGGTCGGCGCGCTCGAAAGCGAAGCCGAAGCGCAGCAGCGGATCGAAGCGGCGCGCAACTCGTCGCGCGGCCTGCTCACCAAGGCCGACTCCTTCACCGAGCCGGTCATCGCCAAGGACAACCGCAAACTGTTCCGGGCCCGCTTCGCCGGTCTCGAGCGCGATCAGGCCGAAGCGGTCTGCCGGGCGCTGCGCCGCTCCGACATCGCCTGCATGGCGGTCCGCAACTGACGTTCCAGGTCTGTTCGAGACCAACGAAGCCCGCGCCGTCCAGGCGCGGGCTTTATCTTTTCGTAATCCGGCGACGGCTTTTGCCTCGGTCCCGCAAACCTCTCGTCAAGAATTTACGGTTAAAACTTTTCGACAGGAAGGATCGACCACGCCGGACAACGGCGGGCGAAGACGGCGTCGTGCGGAGTTTGGAGCGAGTTTCGGTCTGTGGCGTTTGTAGCGTTGCCGGAGTTAGCCGTTATGCGTTCGAAGCAGAGTATCCTTGGCCTCGTTTACCCGGGCGGCGAGGTACGTCGACCCCCCCTGGTCGGGATGCAGTTTCTTCATGAGCGCACGGTGGGCGCGTCCGATTTCGTCGCGCCCCGCGCCCGGCTGCAGGCCAAGGATCTGATAGGCCTCCTCCGCCGTCATTTTGCCGCTCGACGCCGCGCGGCGCTGCCCCCCTGCCGCATTTCGCTTGCGCGTCCTCACGCCAGGCGGGAAACCGGCGGTCCAGATAGCTTTCAAGTAAGGCGACGCTTTCGGCATCGAAGGCCGGGATCATCGCGATGAGCTGCGCCGAGGTCGAACTCGTCCAGCGAACGACCGGCATTGGGTCCGGCGAGGATGCGGCCGGTCAGCGCGCCGCTGTCGTGATCGAGCGTCATGTCGAGATAAGGCGAGCGGACCTGCGAGGTCTGCCCCGCCGAGCGCTGCGAGCCGAGGCCGGAAAATATCCCGCCGATATTGCCGAAGCCGGTCGATTGCAGCGGCGACCAGCCGAGCAGCCCTGCCCCGAACAGGCCGACCGGAATGGCGACCGCGAGTTCGCCCTTGGCGCCGGTGAAGGCCGCCACCGCCAGCGCCAGCACGCCGCCGGTGATCCTGATGGCGCGCGCGAGCACGGCCGGATTGGCCGCGCGAAACATCTGCAGCAGCAAATACAGCACCAGGACGGCGACGGCGCCCGCGATCAGGGTCGGCATGGTCTCAATATAATGGCAGGCGCGCTCAAAAGGCAGGGATCACTTCAGCTGGCCGAGCAATTTGGCCGCCCCGCTTTCGCGCGACGACAGCCGCTTCAGCGCTTCGCGTCCGCCCGCGGCATAGGCCGCGGCCGCCCGCAACAGCTCGCGCAGCTGCGCGGCGGCGCCCGGATCGAACCTGCACCAGGCGCCGCCGGTCAGGCGCGCGATCTCGCGGAACGCCTGCTCGGCGTCGGCATCATGGCCCTCCTGGAACATGAAGACCGGCACCTTGAGCATGCCGAGTTCGCCGGCCTTGGCGCAGAGCTCGTCGACGTTCTCTTCCATGGCGTCGCCGACGAACACGATCGCGCGCACGCCGGATGACGTCGCCTCGCGCCGCGCTTCCGACAGCACCTTGCCGATCTGGGTATTGCCGCCGCGGCAATCGATCTTGCCCATCAGCTTTGCGAGCTGGGCGCTGTCGGAAATCCAGGCGCTGGCGCGGCATTCGTTGAAGCCGCGGTAATAGACCAGCCGGATATCGAGACTGCCGAGCGAGGCGGCCTCGCGGAACATGTCGGCCTGCAGCGCGCAGGCCATGTCCCAGGTCGGCTGCCGGCTCATGGTGGCATCGAGCGCGAAGATCAGCCGGCCGCGTCCGCCTTGCGCATGCGGCGACATCGCGCGCGCCTTGGCGACGAAGGCGGCGATGTCGTCGGACGTCGAGGATTTGGTTTCCGGCAGCGAGCGCGACTTCGCTGCATTCTTCGAAGCAGCGACCTCGCCAGATGCGGGTTTGGTGGGTTCGCCGGACATTGGCGCTCGCCGAGCAGCCTAGCACGCCGACGACACTGACGCCTAGTGCGTCAGGGCTTCTTTTCGCCCTGCGTCCTTGCCGGTCGGCACATAAACCGGAACGGGACCGGGATCGACGATACGTTCTGCGTCTTCACTTCGACCGGCGCAACGTCGCCGGTGTCGGTGGTGTCGAGGAACTTGTCCAGCATGCCCTGGATCGAGGTCTTGGCCTCTTCCGACCCGGTGTCGCGCATGTCGTTGTGCTGGAAGTCGGTGTTGACCACGGTGATGCCGTCCTTCTCGCATTCATCCGCGCTCGGAATGACGCCGGGATCGGTCTTGAACTGCGGATCCTTGGAGCGGAACGAGAGAATCTTGAACTTGCCCGAGGTGACGAAGGGCACGCGCAGATTGTCGAGCGTCACGACCTTCCTGACGACGTCGGGATACTGCTTGGCGAAATACATCGTGATGTCGCCGCCCATCGAATGCCCGACCACGGTGAGATGGTCGTAGTCCGCGTTGGGCTGGACCTCCCGCATCTGCTCGACGGCGAACTTGATGTTGGCGACGCCGCGCTGGATCTGCGTCAGGCGGCCGACATAGATCTCGCCGACCTTGGTCACCATCGGCGCATCCGTCGGCAGATCGTGCTGGATGCTGATCACGATGTAGCCGCGCGCGGCGATGACGTTGGCGAGGAACGAATATTCGGTGAACTTGACGGTGTTGCCGTGATTGAGGACCGCGACCGGCAGCTTCAGCATGCCGGCATCGGCCTGCATCTCCCTGTCGCGGCGAACGGCGATATCGACCGCGACCGGACGATTGTCGCGCTCGGGGTCATTGAACGTGATCGTCTGATGATGGATCGCCCACTTGCTCGCCGTGAAATAGCCGACGACGAGCAGCGCGCTGACCGAAAGCAGAACCGTAATTCCACGCTTCATGTTCGTCCTCGGAGGTCCGACTTTCGCGGGACTTCGGAGTGTTGCACACTTCGTCCTTAATATACGTCACGCCGACGTGACAGGAAGACTAAAAGTTGTGAATTCGACCGCCTGATCGTTGTGCGCTGCACCTAGCTCTTGCGCAACTCCCGCGAAATCCACGGGCATGCGGCGGCTCGCCACCTTGAGACGCGTCCCTGAAAAGCGGGTTCAATTTCGCGGGTAAAAGCGCGGGCAAGAACCGTCGGCTGAAGCGCATATTCCGCGGACGTCGCCGCGAGGCGGCACGCCTGCGAGCGTCAGGCGCCGAGGATGTCGTGGACTTCGAGCGGCTTGTCGACCTGGCTGAACCATTCGGCCCGGTTCGCGGCGCGCCGGCGGCCGCGTTCGTCGAGCGGCAGCTTGAGCTGGCGCAGCAGGCTCGTCACCTCTTCCCGTGCCGTGACATGGCCGAGATTCGGCCGGGTGCCGAGCGTCGCCTCGTCGATATCGTCGAGCGCGGTCAGGCCGCGCGGAAAGAACTCGCGGTAGACCACGCGTTCGGCAAAACCGTCGATCGAGCGGAAACCGAGCCGGAACGACAGTTCCTTGAGGCCGTCGGCGACCAGTTGCTTGTTGCGCGAGCCGATCATCGACAGGCGATTGCGCACCACGATCCAGTCGGTGGTGGCGCCGTCGAGCTGGCGGCGCTTGCGGCGGGTATCGCGCACCATCTCGGCGTAATGGCTCTCGCCGGTAACGGCGTAGGTCTGCGGATCGACGGTGCCGAGCACGTCGAAATCGAGGAAGCTGTCGTTGATCGGCGTGACCAGCGTGTCCGCCATCGAATGCGCCAGCCGCATCAGATAGCTGTCGGTGCCCGGCGTATCGATCACGATGAAATCGAAGGTGCGCTCGACCGCGCTGACGGCATCCATGAACTGCTGGAACTCGGAGTTCTCGTTGTCGGCGATCTGCATGGTCTCGCCGAGCTTGATGCAGCGGTGCACCGGCAGCTCGAGTCGAGGCCGGTCCGCCGCGCCCAGGCGCCGCGGTTGTTGATGTAGCGGGTGAAGCTCTGCTGGCGGCAATCGAGATCGATGGTGGCCACGCGCTGGCCGGCCTTCAACAGGGCAACGGCAATGTGCAGTGCGGTGGTCGATTTGCCCGATCCGCCCTTCTCGTTGCCCAGCACCACGACGTGCGCCGAGCCCGATTGTCCTTGGCTAGCCTGCACCAGCATTTTCGACCCCTGCAGATATCTTCAAATCACGCGCGTCCGCGGTCAAGTGAAATGCGCGCTACACAACTCAAGGCATCGCCGAGCGTTCTAATCATGAATGCTCCAAGCGCGGCGCTTCCGTGGTCGATCCCACAATGCTGCAATTTCTGCAAGGCGCACTCGTGCGCTCCGCCACCGGCGACGGGCTCAGCCCCGCGCTTGGCGGCCAAGCGGCGGCCTTGATAATGTCGGCTTCCTCTCATCGTGCCCGGCGACGCGGCTTCCCACCGCCCTCCCCAACGATCGAGCCCAGATGTCACGAAACCCGATGATCGTCCGCACGGTTCCCGCGTTGCGTCGCGCCGTCGACAGCCTTCGCGCGAGAAAGGCCACCATCGCGCTGGTGCCAACCATGGGTGCACTCCATGACGGGCATGTGTCGCTGGTTCGGCTGGCGAAGCGGCGTGCAAACAAGGTGATCGTGTCGATCTTCGTCAACCCGACCCAGTTCGCGCCAACGGAAGATTTCGGCTCCTATCCGCGCACCTGGAAGGCCGATGTCGCCAAACTCGCTGCCGAGAGAGTCGACTGATCTGGAATCCCGACGTCAAGACGATGTATCCGGACGGCTTTGCGACGCGGATCGTGCCGGAAGGTCCGGCGACGGCCGGTCTGGAAGACCGCTTCCGGCCGCATTTCTTCGGCGGCGTCGCCACCGTCGTCGGCAAGACTTTTCACGCAATTCCGCCCGGATTTCGCGATCTTCGGCGAAAAGGATTTTCAGCAACTGCGCGTGGTGACGCAGATGGCCCGCGATCTCGACCTCGGCGTCAAGGTGATCGGCTCGAAGACCGTGCGCGAGCGCGACGGCTCGCGATGTCCTCGCGCAACGTCTACCTGCGCCGGAACAGCGGCGCGTGGCGCCAACCCTGTTCCGCGCCATGAAGCAAGCCGCGGCGCGGCTGCGTGCCGGCGACGGCATCGCCGCCGTGACTTGCCGGCGGCGCCGAAATCATCCGGCCGCGGGTTTTGCGCTGGATTATTTCGAGGTCCGCCACGCCGAGACGCTGGCGCCGGTGACGCCGCGAAGGACGGACCGCTGCGCATCCTGGTCGCCGCCAAGCTCGGAACCACCCGGCTGATCGACAACATCGCGGTCTAGAGCAGTCCGAGATCGCGCAGCTCGCGGCGCATCGGCTCGGGCATGGTCGCGATCGCGCCGGCGCGCGCCTTGCCGAGATCGGGCGGGCGCCGAATCATCGGTGAAATAGCGCCAGCCCTGGAACGGCCGCATCGGCCGCGGCGACACCGCGATCACCTTGGGCTGCATCGCGAGGCGGCAACGCCCGATCCCGTCCTTGTCGCGGAACGGCTCGATCGCGACGATCTTTTCCCGCGCGCGATCTCGCCGCGGATGACCCAATAGAGCGAGCCGCCGGCGAGGATCTCGTCGACCCGCTTCGGCGTCATGCGGGTAAGTGGACATGGCGCTGCGGAAGACCCTTCTTCTTCGCGGTCTTCATGCGCTCGGCGACCCAGTCCTTGAATTCCTTGACGGAATCGCAGCCGACGGCAAGCTTGATGAGGTGAAGCGGCATGAGTTTTGGCATCCGATGGTGTAGCTGACATCTGCAAGTCATCGCGGCGACGGGCTTCGATCGCAGTCAAACCGACGATCTGGAAGTAGGGATAATTGCACGCACTCTTCGGCGCCAGCCGCGAGCCCGTCATCGATCGTCGTTGGAAGCACCTGCTGCAGGCGCGGCGGCCGGCGCGAGCGAGGTCGGTGCCGCCGGCGTCTCGGCCGCCTGCTTCTTCGGCGCCGCCGGCGGTCTCGGCTCGGCCGCCAGCCGGAGGCGGAGCCACAGCCTTCGGCGCACCGGCGGCGGGCGCTGCCGCGCCCCGCAGCCGGAGTGCCCGGCTCGGGCGTCATGATGCTGACCGGCGGGGTGATGCGGCGCGTCGGAAATTCGGCATTGGTGGGCCGGCCGGTCGGCACCGATGCGGCGGCAGCATGGCAACCGGCCCGGCGGCGGACGCGGCGGCGCGTTCCAGGACGCGGCGATACCGCGCAACCAGCACGTCATAGGTGTGCTCGTCCATGTTGGTGATGATCTGGTGGTTGATCGGTCAGCGAGCGGTAGGCCGGGCATTGCGTCGGCGTGCAGCGGTCCCGCGCCAGCAGCACCTGCGCGACCAGGCCATAGCGGTCGCGCTCGACCGCCCGGCGCAGCGCCTGCAATTCCGGGGTCATGTTGTCGTCCGCAGCCGCGGTTGCATCGCCGAGCGAGGTCAGGCGCGTGATCATTGGCGCCATGTGGATTGACGGCGGCGGCAGTCGATTCTGCGGACCCGAACACGACCTTCTCGCAGGCCGCTGCACCGCGTCGCCGGCGATGTCGTCGATGCAGGACAAGGCCGGCAAGGAGCCGTCGTGCCGCAGCTGGCGGGCCGCCCGTCGGCGGCGCGGCCGCTGTGCGCCGGCGGACCATAGCCGCGAACGGTAGCGGCGACCGCGATCCCGACCGCCAGCAGCGTGATGACCGTCAGCGCGCCGTTGGCGACCGATTTCTCGGCGCGCAGCAGCGTGATCAGCACGATCAGTCCGAAGAACGGCGGCCGCCAGCGTCGCCACATCGGAAAGTCCGGCGAACGCCAGATGTGATCGAAACGGCGCCGAACCATTCCCAATTCATGCGCGAAGTCCCTTCACGCAGCAATAGAAAGCGGATAAGCGTCATGCATCCGCTTCGCAAACTGGTTCTGCGAACGGGGCCATTTGACGGCGCGAAGGTTCCACTTCGTCAAGCCGTTGCTCGGCGCGCTCGCGTCAGGTCCGCGGCACCGGCGCTTCAGGAGACGGCGAGCTGGCTTTCCTTGGCCACCCGCTCGAAAGCCTCGGTCGAGCTCTTGATCCGGTACTGGCAGTCGTCGCCTTCGGAGGGAAGCTGGCGGATCACCTCATAGGTGCCGGTCGCGGCCGGGCGCGAGACGTTGCTGGCAGTAAAGTAGACGGTCGCTCCAACAGGAATTTGTGCTTCAACGCCCTCTCCATCACACAAAAAGCCGGTCGCGCTCAGTCCCGCTGCGACGCCGGCTGGAAACCCGGTAGTGTCTATAGCATGCGCCGGCGCGGATTGGCCAGTCACATCAGGACATGGCAAATGCGCGTTTCTTGCAGGCATTTCAGGGGATAGGCCGATTCGAGGGTTCGGGGCCATTGCCGGGCGTCCGAACCGTGGTTTTTTGCGGCAGATGCTCAGGCCGTGTGCGGCAGTTTGCCGTCCGGGCTGGCCTTGTCGACAGCCAGCGGCAGCTGATGCGCCAGTACCTCGGCGACCTGGTCGATCGGGATGTTGTACTTGGCGGCGAGCTGCCGGACGACGTCGCTGCCGAGCACCTGCTTCAGCTGATCGGCGGTGATCGGCAGGTTCTGGCCGTTGCCGATCCACGATTTGACCTGATCGCCGAAGCCCGCCTGCTGCAGCTTGGCGACGATCGCGTTCAGACCCGCCCTGGCGCCGGTGCCCATCACCTCGCCCAGCACGGCCGGAAGCACGGCCGCGCCGAGCTGACCGAGGATGCCCGAACTTTCCAGTGAATCGAGAATACCCATGGCCAATTTCCTCTCCTGTTTCTGCGCCGCACGTCGGTTGACGTGCGAAGCCGGTTCGTCGAGCCGCGTGCAGCAGGCAGTCGCACGCTCACACCGTCTCGAACTTCTCGATGACGAGCGTTTCCGGCAAGCCCGGCTTTGGTCCATTCCGCGAAGGCCGGCAGCGCCATCATGGTTTCCATATAGGTCTGCGCCACCGGCCCACCTTGATCGCATAGGTGCGGAAGCGATGCACGACGGGTGCGTACATCGCATCGGCCGCGCTGAAGGCGCCGAACAGGAACGGCCCGCTGCTTGCCGTAGCGCTCGCGGCAGTCGCTCCAGATCTCCTCGACGCGCGCGATATTGGCGCGCGCGTCCGCCGACAGCGCGATGCGCCGACCGGGCGGTGCAGATTCATGCCGCATTCATTGCGCAGCGGCACGAATCCCGAATGCATCTCGGCCGAGACCGAGCGGGCATGCGCGCGTGCGGCGCGATCCTGCGGCCAGAGTTTTGCCTCGGGAAAGCGCTCGGCGAGATATTCGATGATCGAAAGCGAATCCCACACCGTGATGTCGCCGTCGATCAGCGCCGGCACCTTGCCCGACGCGTAAAGCTCAGGATGCGGTCCTTGTCGGTCTGGCCGGTATAGAGCGGAATGAAGATTTCCTCGAACGGGATGTGGCTTGCGCGCAGCGCCAGCCACGGCCGCATCGACCAGGACGAATAGTTCTTGTTGCCGATCACGAGCTTCAAGGTCATCGCGAAAATCCCCGATGATTTGCCAGAACAGCCCTTAACAGGCCCTTGGGCATGCCGTCGTGTAGCGCTTAGCGCGGTTACGGAATGCAGCATGGGTGAATATGCGGTCGATATTCTGGCGGTCGCTTTCTTCGTGCTCGAATGGAGCGTCTACGCCTTCACGCTGGAGCGCACGACCTACGGACGCGACAGCCTGTCGGCGAGGATGCATGCCTATCGCGAGCGCTGGATCCGCCGCGTGCTCGACCGTGACGCGCGAATGGTCGACATGCAGATCATGATCAGCTTGCAGAACGGCACCGCGTTCTTCGCTTCCACCAGCCTGCTTGCGATCGGCGGCGGGCTTGCGCTGTTGCGCTCGACCAACGACGCGCTGCCGGTGCTTTCCAAGCTGCCGGTCGACATCAGCCCCACGCCCGCGCTGTGGGAGATGAAATGCGTCGGGCTGATCCTGATCTTCGTCTACACGTTCTTCAAATTCGCCTGGTCCTACCGGCTGTTCAACTATGTCTGCATCCTGCTCGGCGCGATGCCGCCCTCCAGCGAGCGCGACACGGCGGAAGCGGAAGCGCATGTGATCCGCACCACCCGGATGTTCGAGTCCGGCGGCCGCCATTTCAACCGCGGCCAGCGCGCCTTCTTCTTTGCGCTCGGCTATCTCGGCTGGTTCGTCAGCCCCTGGGTGCTGTTCGTCACGACCGCGCTGGTCGTGGTCGTGATCTGGCGCCGGCAGTTTGCCTCCAACGCCTGGCGCGCGATGGGCGCGTGAGGCGGAACAGGCCTTACGAATTGAAATCATGCGGCGTGAAGGAAAGGTCGAGCACCTTCCATTCGCCGTAACGATCCGTCGGCAGCATCCGCATAGGGCTGGCAGCGAAGACAGCGCCGCGACCGCGCTCCGCATCAGTTCCACGCCCTTTGATCGAGGCGGTGCCCTCGATCAAGATGGGCTCGGCGGCAAGCCTGCCGTCCGGCGTCATCTGCACCCGCAGCTTGACCGCGACATTGTCGGAAGGCGACAGCGCGGTCGGCAATTTCGAGCAGGTCTTCAGATGAGGCCGCAGCGGCTCGACCAGGTCGACGAGAGATTGGCCTTGGCCGGCGGGCATCGCCACCCTCGCCCTGCTTGTCGCCGGCATCCGCCGACGCCGGTGCCGGCAGCGCCTCCGGGCAGGCCGAGCATCACGTGATATTTGACGGTCAGATCCGGCTGGGGCGGGGTGTAGCCCGAGGACGGCGATGGCGCTGCTGGGCCGGCTCGGCTGCGGCGCGGCTGGTGCCTGCGGCTGGGGCTGCGGCGCGATGGCGCCGGCTGCGGCTCGCGGCGGCCGCTCTGGCGATTGGCGCGCGGCCTGCGGCGGCGGGCTCGCCGGCGGCGGCGCGGCGGCGGCGGCGCCGGCGTTTCCGCCGGCTTCGTCAGACGCGAGAAATCGGGCGAAGTCGCAGGCGACGGCGTACGGCTGCGGATCGGGCTTCTTCTCGAGCTCGTCAGGCGTGACGACGTCGACAGGGACCGACTGGGCTCGGCACGGTGCCGAACGGCTGCGCTTCGGTGTAGATGACAACGAGCGCCACCAGCGACAGATGCGCGATCGCCGACGCCGCGACATCCGCTCGTATGTACTGCTCGAATTTCCATCGCAGCCGACCGATGGTCGAAGACGTCCCTCCCAAGCGCTAGCATAGCGGCTCGCGTCGCCGCCTCAATCCCATTTCGGCGCAAATCCGAAATCGGTGAGCCGGCCCTTGGCGTTGGCGAGGCCGGAAATCTTCTCCATCTCGTCGTCAGAAAGCGAGAAATCGAAGATATCGATGTTCTCCGACAGCCGTTCGATGCGCGAGGTGCGCGGGATCGCGGAAACATTCTGCTGCACCAGCCAGCGCAGGCAGACCTGCGCCGGGCTCTTGCGGTAGTGCGCGGCCGATCCGCGTCAGCGTGCGGTCGTTCTTGATCCTGCCCTTGGCGACCGGGCTATAGGCGACCAGCGCCAGCCGATGCTGCGCGCAGGCTTCCCTCACCTTCGCCTGGTCGAGATAGGGATGGTACTCGACCTGATCGCACACCAGCGGCTCCGGACAGGCCTTCACCGCCTCCTCGATCAGCGCCACCGTGAAATTCGAGACGCCGATATGGCGCGCCAGTCCCATCTGCTTGGCATGCGCCAGCGCGCCCAGCGTCTCCGCCAGCGGCACATGCGGATTGGGCCAATGCAGCAGCAACAGATCGACATCCGGCATGCGCAGCTTGACGAGGCTCTCCTTGGCGGAGCGCTCGAGCTCGTTCGGCGCGAAATGCGTGGTCCAGACCTTGGTGGTCACGAACACGTCGTCGCGCCTGACGCCGGAGGCGCGCACGCCGTCGCCGACCTCGCGCTCGTTCTCATAGACCTGGGCGGTGTCGAAGTGGCGATAGCCGAGTTTCACCGCCTGCTCGACGATGCGCGCGCAGGTGCGCCCGCGCAGTTCCCAGGTGCCGAGCCCGATGGAGGGAATCTTGGCGCCGTTGGCTTCGACGAACTGCATGAGCGGGCCTCGTGATCGATTTGACGCATTATGTCCCGCCGGACTCGCACTGCCAACGCGTGTCCGATCGGCCTGCCGCATTTGATGGCCTTGTCAGGCCTTGGCGAGTGCGGCAAACACCGTCTCGGGCGAATGCGCGATCACGGCGAGCAACGCGCGCGCCGGCCCGCGTGGCGCGCGCTTGCCCTGTTCCCAGTTCCGGATGGTCTCGACGGGAACGCCGAGCCGCGCCGCGAACTCCTGCTGCGTCAGCTGGGCGCGGCGGCGCAGATCGCGCACCTCGACCGGTCCGGCCTCGCCCGCCGGCATTGCCGGCTGCAGCGGGAACTCCTGCCCGTCCCGCAATTCGACAATCCGTCCGTCCGCCTTCAGCCGCAAGCGCATGATCTGTCACCCCGAATCAGCGCGAGCATCATGCGGCGAAGCCCGTTAAGGTCCGATTAACGATATAAGTGACTGTTCGAGCTGAGCCTATTTCAGCCCGAACCACAGCGTGGCGATGCCGAGGAAGGAGAAGAAGCCGACCACGTCGGTGACCGTCGTGACGAATGTTCCCGAGGCCACCGCAGGATCCGCCCTCACCCGCTCCAGCACCATCGGGATCAGGATGCCGCCGAGCGCGCCGGCGACCAGATTGCAGATGATCGCAAGCCCGATCACGATGCCGAGCCCGGGAATCTTGAACCAGGCCACCGCGGCGACGCCGGTGATGACGGCAAAGGCGAGACCGTTGACGAGGCCGACCAGGGCTTCGCGGATGACGACGCGCACCGCATTGTTCGAACCGAGCTCGCGGGTCGCCAGCGCGCGCACCGCGACCGTCATGGTCTGGGTCGCGGCATTGCCGCCCTGGCTCGCCACGATCGGCGCCAGCACCGCGAGCGCCACCATCTTTTCCAGTTGCCCCTCGAACAGGCCGAGCACGGAGGACGCGAGGAACGCGGTGGCGAGATTGACCAGCAGCCAGTTGAAGCGGCCCTTGGCGATGGTCCAGACATTGTCGGACAATTCTTCGTCGCTGGTGACGCCGCCGAGCGCCTTGATATCCTCGTCCGCCTCTTCCTCGATCACGTCGACGACGTCGTCGACCGTGATGACGCCGACCAGGCGGTCTTCGGCATCGACCACGGGGGCCGCGACCAGATTGTACTTGCCGAACAGCCGCGCCACCTCTTCCAGGTCATCGGTCGACGGCGACGCGGCGGCGATCCTCGTCGATGAGATCGGCGAGCGGCACCGGCCGGCGCGAGCGCAACAGCACGTCGAGCGGGATCGCGCCCTGCCAGCGCCTGGCGGCGTCGACCGCGTAGATTTCATAGAACCGGTCCGGCAGATCGGGCGTCTCGCGCATGTAGTCGATGGCCTGCCCGACCGTCCAATCCGGCGGCACCGTGATGAACTCGGTCTGCATCCGCCGGCCGGCGGAGTCTTCGGGATAGTCCAGGCTGCGCTCGAGCGCGTCGCGCTCGGGCGGCGGCAGCTTTTCGAGGATTTCCTCCTGGTCCTCTTCGTCGAGGTCTTCGAGCAGTTCGACGGCGTCGTCGGATTCGAGCTCGCGAACGCCTTCCGCGACCGTCTCCGGCTCGAGCTCTTCGAGGATCTCCTCGCGGACGGTGTCGTCGACCTCGTTCAGCGCGGAGAAGTCGAAATCGGCGCCGGTCAGTTCCACCAGGCTGACGCGGTCGTCCGGCTCGAGCGCCTCGATCAGGTCGCCGAGATCGGCCTCGTGCAGCTCGGCCACGACCTCGCGCAGGAACGTCGCATCGTCGGCCTTGATGCAGCGCGTGATCTCTTCGATGAATTCGGGACGAATGTCGCCGTCCTCGTCGCGCATCGGCAGGCGCTCGAGGATGGAGGCTTCGGCCGGCGGGGCAATGTCCGTCTGTTCGACCATGGTGCCCTCGCCGTTTGACAGATGGGTTCAACTCGTCTGAGCTATGCCCGCACGCAATACCCAATGGGCAACAGCAAGCGCAATGCCAAATGTGCGCCGGCAGAAAATGGCTCGCAGGCCTGGCCGTGCATCGGCCGTGGCGCTTGCCATGTCTGGTTTGGACCGCGGCCGCGCAGGCCGCCGATTGTCCGCGCAAGGGAACGCTCGGCACCTCGCGCGTCATGACGGTCGATCCCGCGATCTGGCCGCGGATCGGCCGCAGGGATTTTGCGCAGACGCTGCCGCTTGGGGATCACGAGGTGGTGCTGACCTTCGACGACGGCCCGTGGCCGGCGACGACGCCTCGCGTGCTGCGGACGCTGGCGAAGGAATGCGTGCGCGCGACGTTCTTCCTGATCGGCAAGCCGGCCTCGGAATTCCCATGGATCGTGCGGGCGACCGCCGCCGAGGGACACTCGATCGGGCATCACACCTGGATGCATTTCAGCCTGCGGCGAATGCCCATGCGGACGCCGTCGAGGAAATCGACCACGGGATTTCGGCGGTCGAGATGGCGGAACACGGCATCGAGACCACGACGCCGTCGACGCCGTTCTTCCGCTTTCCCGGCTTCGAATCGACGCCAGCCACGCTCGATCTGCTGCAGTCGCGCGGCATCAGCGTGTTCTCGACCGATCTGTTGGCGAACGACTGGGTCAGGATGACGCCGAGACAGGAACTGCACCTGCTGGTCAAGCGGCTGAAACTCGTCAACCGCGGCATCATCCTGCTGCACGATCCGCAAGCCACCACCGCCGGCATGTTGCCGGCGTTCCTGCATTACCTGAGGGAACACCACTATCGCGTGGTTCATCTGGTCCCGGCGAACGCCGCGGGCGAGCCTGAGCGAGCCCCATTAACCCTCATCAAATGGTGGTGTGGCGTTTCGGGGACAGTGGGCTCAAAACAGCTGTGAAAATCGACAATTAGGGCCTGCGTTCACGATGCGGCATGCGATGATCGTCTAATTGTGAACCCTTCGAACAGCGTCCGAGACATATTTCGACACACTCGGACGTTGGATCAGGGCCCAGGGCGTGAGTTGGGAATGAAGACGGTGCGTCATGATCGGTAAGGTTGGCTTCCGGACGCGATCATCGACGGTCCTCTGCCTCGGGCTTTTCGCGGGCCTCGCTGGCCAGAGCGCGCTGGCCGCGGATTGCCCCGGCCATCCCGACGCGATCGGCACCGAGCGCACCATCGTGGTCGATCCGCGCGAGCATCCGCGCATCGGCACCATGCAATATCCGGAAACCCTGCCGCTCAGGGATCACGAGGTGGTGCTGACCTTCGATGACGGTCCGCTGCCGCGCAACAGCGACCAGGTGCTGCAGACGCTCGCCGACAATTGCGTGAAGGCGACGTTCTTCCTGATCGGCGAGCAGGCCCGCGCCAATCCGGAAGGCGTCCGCAAGCTCGCGGCCGCCGGCCACACCATCGGCACGCACAGCCAGACCCATCCGCTGACCTTCCACAAGATGTCGGTCGAGGCAAGCGGAGAAGCAGATCAACGACGGCATCGCCTCGGCGACGGCGGCGCTGAGCGATCCGACCGCGATCGCGCCGTTCTTCCGGATTCCCGGCCTGCTGCGCGCCGAAGGCGTCGAGGAATATCTGGCCGGTCAGGGCATCCAGGTCTGGAGCACGGATTTCCTTGCCGACGACTGGCACCGCATTTCGTCGGCGCGGGTCTACGATCTCGCGATGAAGCGGCTGGAGGCGCGCGGCAAGGGCATCCTGCTGCTGCACGACATCCAGGCCCGCACCGCGGCCGCCTTGCCGAAGATCCTGCATGACGATGAAGGCGCGCGGCTACAAGATCGTGCACGTCGTGCCCGCGACCCTGCAGCAGCCGGCGACGCCGACCGATCCGCAGGACTGGAAGTTCAATCCGCCGTCCGAATCCGTGCCGATCGCGCGTTGGCCGAAGGTTCCCGAATTTCGTCTTTGCCGAGACCGACACGCTCGCCGCCCCCGCGCTGTCGGATTTCAACTCGCCGGACGGCAAGCTGCTGCTGTCGTCCGAGCCGCTCGCGCGCGCGAGGAATCGCGGCGCCGTGCCGCTGCCGCAGGAGCCGCCATGGCCGCGCGCGCCCGACATCACCGTCCAGACCGCCGCCGACGCCTTGCCGGTGCCGGCGGAAGCCCTGTTCACGGTGCCCGAGGACGCGCACGCCGCGTTCCGGGTCGCGCCTCCGCCGCGCGTTGCCGTCGCCGCTGCCGATGATGACGACAGGCCGAAACGCGCCTCGCGTGGCCGTGGCTCTCAAAAGTACGCCGAGCGCGGACGCGGCCGGGCCCGCATCGCCCATGTCGCGCCGGCGCGGCGCGGAGCGCATGCCGCCGCGCCGAGCGCGAAGCCTGCGGCGCATGCCGCGCCGGCGCCCAAGCGTCCGGTGCGGGTCGCGGCGCTGAAGAAGCGTTAGAGCGCGTCCATCGCGCTCGGCGGCTTCAGCGCGTCCGCATTGTTCTTGAGGAATATCCTCCGGCACATCGAACTTGCCCTGCTGCAGATCGTAGCGCATGCGCCAGCCGCGCACGGTGGACAAGCTGGTGATGCTTTTTGGTGGGCTCGACCTCGCCCCACAGCGAGATGACGATGTAGCGGTTCTCCGGCCAATTCACGCCGAGATTGCGATAGTTCTCCGGGGTGCCTTTCAGGAGGCCGGCGCCCATGTGAAAATCCGGCTTCATGATCTTGCGGGATTCCGGACGGCTGTAGAAGAAATCCCAGGCGAGATCGCCGATCGGTTTTTTGGTCGCAGACTACGAAGCCATTCGGGCCGAGCTTGTAGAGATACGAGGTGAGTTCGCCCGAACCGGTCTTCTGCATGCGCACCAGCCAGCGCCCGTCATTGGTGAAGCGGAAATCCGCGGGATAGTTCTCCTGCTCCGGCGCGAGGAAGGAGAAGCTGTCGGCGCGGCGCGCCCAGAACTGCCAGTTGTAGCTCTCGTCGGGCGCGGCCTTCTTGTATTGCTCGACGGTCGTCGCGCCGTCAGGCGATTTCTCGCTGTAATCGGCTTCGATCGTGAAGCCGGCCGGCGGGCCGGATGGCGCCGCGGCGGCGCCTGCCGCGGTCGCAAACAGCAAGAACAGGGCAAAGCAGGTGGTTTTCATGGCCGTCTCCAAAGACAATCGGGCCGGCTACCACCACAGCCGGACCTGAGATCACTGCATGTGTCTCTGGAGACCCTAATCCAGTTCAAAGGCCGAGCTGTAATCCTGCTTCAGCGCGGGGTCCTGCTCGGCCTTCCGCAGCACGCAATTGCCGACCACCAGCAGGTCGAGCTCGTTGCCCATGAAGCAGCGGAAGGCATCCTCGGGCGTGCAGACGATCGGCTCGCCGCGCACGTTGAAGCTGGTGTTGACCAGCACCGGGCAGCCGGTCAGCCGCTTGAACTCGGTCAGCAGGCGATGGAACAGCGGATTGGTCGTCGCGCTGCACGGTCTGGATGCGCGCGGAATAATCGACATGCGTCACCGCCGGAATCTCCGAGCGCGAGACGTTGAGCTTGTCGATGCCGAACAGCGCCTGCTCGGCCGCGCGTCATCGCGCGCCGCCGGTCTTTGCGGACGTCGGCGACGAGCAGCATGTAGGGGCTGTCGGAGTCGAGCTCGAACCAGTCGGCGACGTCCTCGCGCAGCACCGCCGGCGCGAAGGGCCGGAAACTCTCGCGATATTTGACCTTGAGATTGAGGTTCTTCTGCATGGTCGGCGAGCGGGGATCGCCGAGGATCGAGCGCGCGCCGAGCGAGCGCGGGCCGAATTCCATGCGGCCCTGAAACCAGCCGACCGCGAGCTGGTCGGCCAGCGCCTTGCGCCGTGGTCTCGACCATCGCGGCTTCGCCCAGCACGGTGAAGCGCGCGCCCGCCGCCGTCAGCCGCTGCTCGATGTCGGCTTGCGCGAATTGCGGGCCGAGGAAGGCGCCGGACATGCCGTCATTGGCGGCTGCCTTGCGCGGCTGGCCCTTGAACTGGTGGTAGGCGGCGAGCGCCGCGCCGACCGCGCCGCCGGCATCGCCCGCCGCCGGCTGGATCCAGATGTTGTCGAACTTGCCGTCGCGCAGCACCTTGCCGTTGGCGACGCAGTTCAGCGCGACGCCGCCGGCGAGACACAGATTGCGCGCGCCGGTCTCTTTCGCGAGGCTGCGCGTCAGCCGCAGCACCACCTCATCCAGCACCGCCTGGATCGAGGCCGCGATGTCCATGTGGAACGGCGTCAGCAGCTTGTCGGGCGTGCGCACGGGCTCGCCGAACAGCTTGGCGAACCGCTCGTTGGTCATGGTGAGCCCGGTGCAATAGTCGAAATAGGACATGTCGAGCCGGAACGAGCCGTCCGGCTTCAGGTCGATCAGATTGTCGAGGATGCAGTCTGCGCGTATTTCGGCTCGCCATAGGGCGCGAGCCCCATCACCTTGTACTCGCCGGAATTGACCTTGAAGCCGGTGTAGTAGGTCAACGCCGAATAGAGCAGCCCGAGCGAATGGGGAAAGTGAATCTCCTGGAAGATCTCGAGCTTGTTGCCGTCGCCGAGCGCGGCCGACGTCGTCGCCCATTCGCCGACGCCGTCCATGGTCAGCACCACCGCCTTCTCGAACGGCGAGGGAAAGAACGCGGATGCCGCGTGGCTCAGATGATGCTCGGTGAACAGCAGCTTGCTCGACCGATATCTCCTCGTCGAACTTCTTGAGCTCGTTCCGCAGCAGGCTCTTCTGGAACAGCTTCTCCTTCAGCCAGAGCGGGATCGCCATCTTGAACGAGCGTGAAGCCGCGCGGCGCGAACGCGAGATAGGTTTCCAGCAGCCGCTCGAATTTCAGGAACGGCTTGTCGTAGAAGGCGACGTGATCGATCTCGGACGAGCTTTGCGCCGGCCGCGTCCAGGCAATAGCCGATCGCGTTGTGCGGGAAACGACGCGTCGTGCTTCTTGCGGGTGAAGCGCTCCTCCTGCGCGGCCGCGACGATGCGGCCGTCCTCGACCAGCGCGGCGGCGCTGTCGTGATAGAAGGCGGAGATGCCGAGAATGCGCATGGCTTCAGAACAGCGTGTAGATGAACGGCGCGAGCGCGGTGCCCTTGGTCAGCACGACCAGGCCGCCGAACACCACCATCATGATCAGGATCGGCAGCAGCCAGAATTTCTTGCGCACGCGCATGAAGCGCCAGAGCTCGGCGAGGAAATCCGTCATCAGAACTGGTCTTTCATGGTTTCGGGCTGCGGCCCCGGGGGCCGCGCGATCCAGTAGCTGGTCGAGGCCGGTTCGCGCTTGAGCCGCAACAGGTCCCTGCCCCGCAGCCGCATCACGAGGCCGGTCGGCCAGATCGTGCCGAAGAACAGCAAGCCCATCACGATCGGATTGACGATCTTGTGCAGGAGAAGCCCGAACTTCATCCAGACGATGTTCAGCGGACGAAGCGCTGATGGCTTCAGCCAGGCCGCGGCCAGGAAAGGCGATGGCGACGGCAGCCGTCCACGGCCACAGGCGCCCATGGTGCCAGCCGTTGAGCACGCTGAGCAGCGCCAGCGCGCCCGCCATGACCAGACCGAAATTGCGGTCGGAACCGGGTGAGACCGCCTCATCCCGGCTGAAATTCTCGTGGGTTGACTGCGCCATCACAACTGTCGACAAGACCCCGTTTAGGTCCGCGTGCTTTATCAGGTGCAAACGGAGAAGGTCGCGGGTTTTTTGGGCCGATTCCGGCCCGAACGGCGCGATTGCGAAGCGTTTTGGACATGCAGGAAACGACGCCCGACAAACCGCTCTCTCGCCCCGAAGGCGGCTTGCTCAGCCGCGCCTTCGCGCCGAGACGGGTCCTGATGAACACGGCGATGGTCGTCTACTGCGTCGCGCTGTTTCTGATCTTCGATTTTGCCTGGTCCAGCTTCACCCAGGGACAGGAGCAGGCGCGCGCCGCGCGCATCTACGATCCCGTCTACGACCACGGCTTCGCCGCCAATTTCGACGGCTACGACGTCTGGGGCGAAGCGCGCTACCGGCTGATCACCGACAGCCTCGGCTTCAAGGATGCCTCGACGCGCGAGGTGCCGCTGAAATCGGCATCGCGCCGCATCCTCCTGATCGGCGATTCCTTCACGGAAGGAATTGGCCAGCCCTTCGAGAACACCTTTGCCGGCTTGCTCGCGCAGGAAGGCGCGAAGCGGTCCGACAAGGTCGAATTCCTCAATGCCGGCGTCGCGTCCTATTCGCCCACGATCTACTACGCGAAGATCAAATATCTCCTGGACAAGGGCCTGCAGTTCGACGAGGTCGTGCTGCTGTCGGACAGTTCCGACGTCGAGGACGAAGCGAGCTCCTATTTCTGCATCGACGAGGATCCGAAATACCGGACGTACTGCAACACGCCGCCGGGTGCGGTGCCGCAGCCCGCGATCAAGCGCGATTTCTTCATCGACCATTTCGCCGTCACCAACCGCGTCCGCGTCATCGTCAAGCGATGGCTCCAGACGCGGCTCGGCAACAAGCGCCACGCCATCAACGACGATCACAACCGGATCGGCTGGACCACCGCCAATCCCGATCCGGCGAAATATCGCCCGCTCGGCGTCGACGGCGGCATCGCGCGCTCGCTCGAGAACATGACGAAGCTCTCCGACCTGCTTGGCGAGCCGCAACATTCCGCTCACCATCGTGGTCTACCCCTGGGCGCAGCAGATCGCGCAGAACGATCGCGACAGCAAGCAGGTCAGGCTATGGCGCGATTTCTGCCCCGGACACTGCAAGGCCTTCATCGACCTGTTCCCGCCCTTCTTTGCCGCCGCTGATGCCGACAAGGACTGGTACGAGCATCTCTATATCGTCGGCGACGATCATTTCTCGGCGCAGGGCAACCGGATGATGTTCGAGGAGCTGGCGAAGCGGCTGTTGAACTAATTCGCGAATATGTATCACAACCTGTTCGACGCATCAACATTTCCTGAAACAGAATATAGCGGCTCTGTTCCTAATGTAATGCGGTATTGCCGCACGGCTGCGAAATGACGCGAAGAGCTTCATCCGGACGTCGAGCCGACCAATCACAAGCGTCATTCCTTCGACGGCGAGGCTATGCAGAGCGTGGATATCGCGACTTTGGCAGGATGATTCCGGCGAATGTAGAGCTGATCGCCCCTCGCTCGATCCGGATCGCTCGCGATCTGCTTGCACGATAGCAGCCAGCTGCCGCTCGAGGGCTCGGCATAGAGCATGGCACAGCGCCAGCCGGTGAGTCGCTTTGCACGCGCTACAGCCGGCAGCGATACGAGCACTCGACCGAGCGCTCGGCGACTGGTTGCGCAGCGCAAAGCGGTGAAGTTCAGGCGACGCCAAAAGGCCGAACAGACGGTGCGATGATTGCGCGAGTTTTGCACCGCACGTTTCGTCAGCGGATAGTCGACGGAGATCTGTCACCGCACAGCCGTCTCTCGAAGTATCTTGGCGCCACGTCGGATCATAGTCACCCGCGAACCAATGGCTAGAGTGACTGGTAACGTCCAGGCTACCCGATCGATGAACGACGTCGTCGTATCCCGCATGCTACGGTCGCACTCAGCATACAGGCACGTCGCTCGACGCGGCTCTTCGGGTTTGGCATCCGAACCGAATAGGCATGTCCAGGCATGCCGCTCGCGGTCAGCTGGAAGTCCGATTCTCTGCCGATCAAGCACATCGGCTTGGACGTATCAACGCGTACGACGAGCCTGCGGCCAACTATCTGGCCTTCGTCCAGCTCGCATCAAGTCGCGTTATGGCGCGCGCTATGGTCCCGCCCTAATTACTCGCCACGATCTTGGTGACGCAGAGCAGCACGACGGCGGCAAGGAAGAACAGGTCGATGTAGGATTTGACCTCGCCGTCGCGGCGCAGCAGGGTCACATCGGCAACGGTCTGCTTCTTCAGCGGCGGCTGCGCGCCCTGCTCCGCGAACAGCGCCATCACCCGCCGCGCCTCGATCTCGAGCTGCTCGATACGCTGGAAGAAATAGAACGAGCGCAACGCGATCGCCGCGCGCATGCCGGCATAGATCAGGATCGCGATCGCGAGGATGGCGCGGTTGTTGTACTTCTCGATGTAGTTCAGGCTGAGATAGACGGTCGCCAGGAACACGAAATTGGTGACGAAGCGGTAGACGAAGCCGAGGAGTCTCATGCGGGTGCCCGTGGTCGAAGCGTAGCCAGGATTGTCATTTGCGGAATTTGCGGGCTTCTCGGGCGGTTGCCGAAGCGCCGAGGCGAGACCCACCTGCATTGTAGGACCCGGTCGTTACGGGACGACTACAATGGCATCTCGCGAATCGCCGTCCTCATTTACGCAACTCGTCTCGTGTGCTTCAAGTCCCGCTGTCTGGTCGCGCCATTGCTTTCGCCACCAGAGCCCTTACGCCGGCATGCCGGGAGCAGACGCAGGATGACCATGAAGCGGCGCGATTTTCTCAAAGTTGCCGGCGGCGCGGCCGCCCTGCCCGTTCTCCCGCCTTCGGCCTTCGCGGACAGCTATCCGAGCCGGCCCGTGCGCATCATTGCGGGCTTTGCGGCCGGCGGCGGGGTCGACATCTCGGCGCGGTTGATCGGGCAATGGCTCGGCGAGCGGCTGGGACAGCCCTTCGTGACCGAGAACCGCACCGGCGCCGACGGCAACATCGCGACCGAAGCGGTGGTGAACGCCGCTCCCGACGGCTACACGCTGCTGCTCGCGACCTTGCCCAATGCGGTCAACGCCTCGCTCTACCCGCATCTGAAATTCGATTTTCTCCGCGACATCGCGCCGGTCGCCGGCGTGATCCGCGTGCCCCTGGTGGTGCTGGTCAATCCGTCGGTGCCGGTGGGCAGCATTCCCGAGCTGATCGCCTATGCCAAAGCCAATCCCGGCAAGCTCAATCTCGCCTCTGCCGGAACCGGCAGCGCGCCGCACATGGCGGCCGAGCTGTTCAACTTCATGGCCGGCGTCAGCATGGTGCACGTGCCCTATCGCGGCCAAGGCCCGGCACTATCGGATCTGATCGGCGGCCAGGTGCAGATCCTGTTCGCCGCCGCGCCCGGCACGGTCGACTACATCAGGTCCGGCAAGCTGCGCGCGCTGGCCGTGACCTCGGCGACCGGCGCCGAGGTGCTGAAGGACCTGCCGACGATCGGAACGTTCGGTTCCCGGCTATGAGGCAAGCCAATGGTACGGAATTGCCGCGCCCAAAAATACGCCAGCCGACATCGTCGGGCGTCTCAACAAGGAGATCAACGCCGCCTTTGCCGACCCCACGATGACGTCGCGCTTTGCCGCGATTTCGGGCGAGCCGATCGGCGGCACGCCGGAGCAGTTCGGCAAGCTGATCGCCGACGAGACCGAGAAGTGGGCAAAGGTGGTGAAGTTCGCCGGCATCAAAATAGATTAGCCGGCCACAAAAAGGCTCAATGGCGGTTAGAGTCGGATCGCGCTAGACTTGCGTCGCCACGAATTGGGGTGAGCCGATGCCGCGAAAGGGAGTGACCGGTCACGACGAGTGGGTCGTCGTCGAAGCGCTGGCGACGGCCTACGTCGCCCTCGAGCAGCTTCCCGAAAAGCACCAGCCGCGGGCGCATATGGACGACATCAAGAAACTGCTCGCCAACGGCCGCGAGGGCGATGCCGTCAGCCTGCATCTGGCGCAGGCCAAGTGCCGGCTGTTTCCGGAGCGCGATTCGCTCGAGATCTATCAGGAATACGGCGTCGCCGGCGACTACGGTCATTAACCTTGACCGCCGCATTAAGGTTGAGCCGCGTTTGACGTTGCGTTTGCCGCAGCAAGGTTCCATTGTCCTGCGCGCTCTACGGCGAGGCGCGCAATGGTCACGGTTTTGGAAGAACAAACTGTCGACTATGAACTGACGGCCCGGATCGCGACCGAGGCCTTCGCGGCGGAGAACGTCCACTTCTCGGCCGACCGGATCAAATGGCTTTATGAGCGGGGTTTCGGCCGCGGCACCACGGTGCTTGCAGCAATCGACGACGGCCGCAAGATCGGACAGGTCGCGATGGTCGGACAGACCGTCTGCATCAATGGCGAGCTTCTGCCTGCGATCCAGCTCGTCGATCTCTTCATTTTGCAGGCCTACCGCTCGGCGCAGCTCGTGCGCAAGCTCTACACAGAGGTCGAGCAGATCTGCGCGGCGCGCGGCATCCGCTATCTCCTGGCATTGCCGAACGACAAATCGGTGCTGCTGAACGCGCGCTACCTGAAACTCGCGCCTGTCTTGTCGATGCCGATCCGCGTTGGCTTGTCGCTGTTGTGGCCGGCCGTGAAACTGGTCCACTCCGGTCTGTTGAAATCGATGACGCGGCAAGACGCCATTGGCCTGTTGTCCGCCTTCGCCTGTCCTGCAACCGAAAACGGCCTGCGCTGGGATGCCGACTCGCCTGTTCGATCGTCTCAACGATCCCACCCGCGACTACGCGGTGCACGCGACCGAGAAATTGCTGCTGATCTCGGCAGTCCGGAAGACCGCCGGCATCCCCTATGTCGCCTTGTGCGCTTTCTTCGCGAAACCGCAGGTCGAGGTGACCGACACTGATGTCCGCCAACTTGTCCGCGCCGCCTGCCGTTTCTGGCACAAGCCGCTGTTCGTCTATGCCGGCACCAACAGCCGGCTGCCGAGGCTGCCGGGGATTGCGCTGCCCGCAAAACTGCGGCGGCCGATCCTGGTCCAGCTCCGCGACACCTCGAGCGAGGCGCACGACGTGCGTTTCGACCGGTTCCAGCTGATCGATTCCGATTTTGCGTGAGCACGACGTCAGAGATCGAGGGACAAGGTTCTTCAATGAACTAGAGACCGAGAATCCCGAGAATGATCGGAAAGAGAAAATAGGCCGCGACGCCGAGGAGCAATCCGACAATAATTTTCACACGACGTCCCCCGATGTTCTGGTCGAGCCAGGCGCACACCCTCAGCGCCACCCCTTTGAGCAGGTCGCCAACCAGGACCCTGAGCAAGTCGAACAGCAATTCTCCCAACAGCTTCGCCATGAGGGATTAGTTGCACCTGTTTCCGTCAAGGTTCATTTGCCTGCAAGCCGGGGAACACGGCGCAAGAGACGCAACAGGGCTTCCCGCGTTATAGGGTTCTAGAGCGCGGGAGGAATGATGCGGGTCGTGGTTTGCGGCGGCGGCGTGATCGGGGCCTGTACGGCACTGTTTCTGAGCCGCCGAGGTGTCGAAGTCACCGTCGTCGAGCGGGCCGAAGTGGCTGCTGCGGCCTCCGGCAAGGCCGGCGGCTTTCTGGCTCGCGACTGGTGCGCCGGAACTCCGCTCGATGCGCTGGCACGGCGCAGCTTTGATCTGCATGCCGCTCTGGTGGACGAGCTTGCCGGCGATTGGGCATACCAGCGCATGAGCGCATATGCCGGGAGCGTCGCCTCGGCTCGTGCCACCGCTCGCGCCGGCTGGTCGACCCTTCGATGGCTCACAGACGCAGTTGATATCAATGGGCGGCTCGGCACGCCGGATACTCTGGCGATCGTTCACCCGCGCAAGTTCACGTCAGCCATCATGAACGCCGCGCAAGCAACGGGTGCCAAGGTCCGGATAGGACGAGTCACCGGCATAACCCGGAGCCCGGACGGGTCAGCGGCGACAGGTGTCGAAGTCGATGGCCATCGTGTCGATGCGGATGCCGTCGTGATCGCCTTGGGCCCCTGGTCGCTTTTGGCCGCCGGTTGGATGAATTT
This sequence comes from uncultured Alphaproteobacteria bacterium, assembly GCA_963696845.1. Lineage (GTDB taxonomy): Bacteria > Pseudomonadota > Alphaproteobacteria > Rhizobiales > Xanthobacteraceae > Bradyrhizobium. Next base: position 107,698 of record CAVOLR010000014.1, on the reverse strand, counting down.
GCCGGCCGTCTACGGCCAACGTAGCCCGAGCCTCGTCTACGACACCGGCAGCGACGTGCCGGCCGAGGCGCTGTTCCTCGACTACCACAACGATGACGGCTCGATAGTCACTGTGGAAGTCTTCCCGCGCGCGGACGGGAGCACGCACATAACGGCTTTCTCCGACATCGCGCCGCTTCCGCTCGATCCGGCCGAGGTCGCACCCGACAAGGACGCTCTCGAACGCCTGCAGGCGATCTGCGAGCGCCTGTCGCAGGCTTTCCGCGCGGACAGGATCATCGCGCGCCAGGCTTGCTTCCGTCCCGTGACGGAGGACGGACTGCCCCTCATCGGCAAAGTGCCAAACCTCGATCGCGCCTACGTCGCCACCGGGCACAATGTCTGGGGAATCCTCAACGCGCCGGCAACCGGCGAAGCCCTGGCCGAGTTGATCGCGGACGGCGCGGCTCGCGAGACTGATCTCGACGCCGTTCGATCCGGCCCGCCTTCGGCCCCTCGACCCATCGCTGCTGCGGACGCGTTGAGACGTAGAGTTTTGATGCGCTGAAAACTAGCCGCCGCCCTCCTCGGAGGCGCTCCTTCCATTCCACATGTATCCGCCTGCGGAGACGGTGCCGTCGGGATTGCCGTAACCCGGATGCACGACAGTTGATCCGACCTGCGGGCGATGCAAGTCATGGCTCCTGGCGTTCGGCTTGTGACGAACGGTGCCCGCGAACGCGATGGTGCTGGCGAGCGTGAACACGGAGGCCAGCGCTATTGTCGTGAGCCTCCTGCCTCTCATCGCTCGGTCCCTGATTCTCAGCGGTTGCGTTCCAGTTAGCTAGGACCAGCGAGACCGAGCGCGAGGCAGGATCGCGCGTCTGTTATCAGAGTTGATTTTGCGAGGTGGTGCGCTCGGAGGGACTCGAACCCCCACGGTGTTACCCACTGCCACCTCAAGGCAGCGCGTCTACCAATTCCGCCACGAGCGCGAAGATATCGACCGGCCGGCAGGACCGGGCCGGATCAACGGCGCCGATGTAACAAATCGACCATGGGGGGACAAGGCCCGCACGCCCCTCAAATCCCCGGTTTTGCGACTGATTTTGCTGCGATCCGGGGTCTGCGCCTGAAAACCGGTTTCTCCTGCGATCTCAAGCTGTTTCTACCTGTCCAGCCATCACGCAAAAAATAATTCGCTTTGGGCGTCGGGCAAAACACCTGCAAATTTCCGCGCATCCTGTCCATCAGGAGGGGCGGATCATGATCGCCACGAACGCGGGACAGGCTGCGGTGGCCGCGGGTCTCCTCGCAAGGCGTGCGAGGGACGAGCGGACGGTCAAGCCGTGTGGTTCTGGCTCCCCGATGCTGGAGTCAAGTTTGCGGAAGATTTCCGCAAGCGATGGTGGCTAAAAAGCCCGGCACACCAGGAAGAGCACGGAGCAGCCGTAAAACCATTGCGCAGGGAATGCCGGATGTTTCGGTGCCCTGACTACCCTTGTGCGCGTGTTGTTTTTCCTGCGCATGAGGCTCGCGGGTGCATCGTGCGCCCGGCATTCCCTGCGCCCTCCGACTTATTCGAGGGACTAGGTTTTCGCAAAGCTCGGGCGAATCCACGTCGCGAGAATGCGGAGGCACGTGCCCTCTCGTCATTGCGAGCCGACCCGCGACAGCCGCGACGAAGCAATCCATGGCGCCGCAAGCGGATAGGTGGATTGCTTCGCGGAGCCTGTCATCGGGCGCGCATTCGCGCGACCCGTTGGCTCGCAATGACGATCGCTGTTTGGCTCTACCGCGCGCCGGGCAATTTCGGCAGCATCTGCTTGACCTCGACCGCGATGCGGTTGCGGTCGACCAGCACCACCCCGCTGGCGATCGGCAGGTTGTTGGCGAGCACCTTGACCTCGTCGGCCTCGGTGGCGTCCAATTCGATGATGGCGCCGCGGGACAGCCGCAGCACCTGATGGATGGGCATCGTGGTGGTGCCCAGCACCACCATGAGATCGACGGCAACTTTATCGAGCGTTGGCACTGTCAGAACCGCCGAACTGGACTAAAAATCTTCCTGTGAGATCACCACGTTATGGTTATCCAATGGTTAACTTCCGGCAAAACCTCGATCTGACGACCTTCAAGGCCGCGCCCGCGGCCCGGTCGAATGGCGCATTTCGGACCGGCCGGTCGACTACGCCGAGGCGGTCGCCGCCATGGAGGCTCGCGCAGCCGCGATCGCGGCCGGCGAGGCAAGCGAGCTGGTCTGGCTGCTGGAACATCCCCCGCTCTACACCTCGGGCACCTCGGGCAAGCAGAGCGACCTGCTCGACCCCCGCTTTCCCCTGTTCGCCACCGGCCGCGGCGGCCAGCTCACCTATCACGGCCCCGGCCAGCGCGTGGCCTATGTGATGCTGGACCTGAAGCGGCGGCAGCCCGACGTCCGCGCCTTTGTCGCGGCGCTGGAGGAATGGATCATCCGCACGCTGGCCGCGTTCAATGTCCGTGGCGAGCGGCGCGAAGACCGGGTCGGCGTCTGGGTCAAGCGGCCGGACAAGGGCGCAGGCCATGAGGACAAGATCGCGGCGATCGGCGTGCGGCTGAAGCGCTGGGTCTCGTTCCACGGCATATCGATCAATGTGGAGCCGGACCTGTCGCATTTCTCGGCGATCGTGCCTTGCGGCGTCGCCGATCCCCGCTACGGCGTCACCAGCCTGGTCGATCTCGGCCACCCGATTGGACTGACTGATGTCGATATCGCGCTGCGGGGCGCGTTTGAGGAGATTTTCGGCCCGGCCACGGCCAGCCTGCCGAAGGCCGTGGCCTGACGAGGCTTGTGCATAGCCAAAAGAATGAGGAACCAATTGCAGTTCGTAGCGTTTTCGAGTTCGTGGCGGGGTCTATCCTGATGGTTCAGCAAAACCGGCAACAGCGGGATTTGTTCGAGAGCGAACGCAGTTTCCGGCTTCTTGTCGAGGGCGTCGCCGACTACGCGCTGTTCATGCTCGATCCCACGGGGATCGTGACGCAGCTGGAACATCGGCGCCCAGCGCATCAAGGGTTACACGCCCGAAGAAATCCTCGGCCAGCATTTCTCCCGCTTCTACACCGAGACCGACCGCGCCAACGGCAAGCCGGCGCGCGCGCTGGCGACCGCCCGCCAAACCGGACGCTACGAGGAAGACGGCTGGCGGGTCCGCAAGGACGGCACGTTCTTCTGGGCCAGCGTCGTCATCGATCCGATCTTTGAGGACGACCAGCTGGTCGGCTTTGCCAAGATCACCCGCGACATGACCGAGCGGCGCGAAGCCCAGCTCAAGCTCGAGCAGATGCAGAAGCATCTCGCCGAGGCGCAGAAGCTCGACGCGCTCGGCCAGCTCACCGGCGGCGTGGCGCACGACTTCAACAATCTGCTGATGGTGATCAGCGGCAGCCTGCACATGCTGCGGAAGAGCGCGGCCGACGATCCCAAGGTGCAGCGCGCGCTCGTCGGCGATCGAAGCCGCGACCAAGCGCGGCGCGGCGCTGACCAGCCAGCTCCTGACCTTCGCGCGGCAGGCAAAGCGTCAACCCGCAGGCGATCGCTGTCGCCGAACGGATCGACGCCATCCGCGAGGTGCTCGACACCGGTGTCGGCAGCTCGCGTGAGGCTCGCCTACGATTATGGTCCCGGCCTGTGGCCGGTGACGGTCGACGTGTCCGAGTTCGAGACCGCCCTGGTCAATCTCGTGATCAATGCGCGCGACGCCATGCCCTCCGGCGGCACGATCACCGTCGCGGCGCGCAATTGCGCCGACAGCCAGCCCAACGGCCACGATCAGGCCGGCGACTTCGTGGCGATCAGCGTGGCCGATGCCGGCGTCGGCATCGCGCCCGACGTGCTCGCCAAGATCTTCGACCCGTTCTTCACGACGAAACCGGTCGGCAAGGGCACCGGCCTCGGGCTGTCGCAGGTGCACGGCTTCGCGCACCAGGCCGGCGGCTCGGTGAAGGTCGAAAGCGAGCTCGGCAAGGGCACCACGGTGACGATCCTGCTGCCGCGCGAACGAGGCGGCGCGCTCGCCGACAAGCACCCCGTCTCCGAAATGGCCGGCAGCGGCACGGTGTTGCTGGTCGAAGACAATCCGGACGTCGCCTCGGTCAGCTCGAATCTTCTGGAGCAACTCGGCTATACCGTGCGGCGTGTCGCCGACGCGGAAGCAGCACTTCGCGAGATCGAGCGCAACAATGTCGATCTGGTGTTCTCCGACATCGTGATGCCCGGCAAGATCGACGGCCTCAGCCTTGCCCGGCGGTTGCGTGAAATCCGGCCCGACCTGCCGATCCTGCTTGCGACCGGCTACAGCGACGCGGCGGCCGACGTGCGCGGCGATTTTCCGATCCTGCGCAAGCCCTACGAGATCCATCAGCTGAGCCAGGCGATCGCGAAGCTGCCACGGCTAGCAAGTTCAACACCGTCGGCAGCACCGAGAACCCCTCGCCTGCCGGCCGCATCTTGAGCAGATCCGGACCGGTCGGCTGGTTCAGCACGGCCTCGACGCGCGACGATGGCGGGCCGTGGCGGCAATGCGCGATCATCTCGGCCACGACGGATGCGGGACCGGCGAACACCGCCTCGACGCTGCCGTCGCGCCGGTTGCGCACCCAGCCCTCCAGCCGGCTCGCCCTCGCCCGGTCCTCGACCCAGGCGCGATAGCCGACGCCCTGCACCTGGCCGCGGATCGTCACATGCAGGATCGCGTTGCTCACGTCTTCAATCCGAGGAACTCGCTCATCCGCTTCTTGGTCTCGGCATCGCGCGTGACGCGGGCCGTCAGCTCCGACGACGCGAGCCCTTTCAGGTCTTTCGGCGGCGTGCCCTCGCGCAGCGCTTTCAGCGTCTCATAGACGGCCTGGGTTGCAGCGGCGATCGGTGCGTGGCCTTGAAGGGCGATTCTCACGCGCCGCTCCCGGAGATAGTCGAGATCGTTCATGTCTTCCGGCGCGCCGCCGAGCACGATCGGCAACCGCGTGGCTTGCGCGATCGCATCGAGCTCGGCGCGGTTCTTGATGCCCGTGAAGAACAGCCCATCCACGCCGGTCGCTTCATAGGCCCGCGCCCGCTCGATGGCATCGCCGAGCGAGGTGATGGAGGCTGCACCCGTGCGCGCCAGGATGACGAGCGTGGGATCGCCGCGGCCGTCGACCGCCGCCTTCATCTTGCCGACGCCCTCCTCGAGCGAAATCAATTGCGTCTTCTTTTCACCGAAGGTCTGCGGCAGCAGCGTGTCCTCGATGGTGAGGCCGCCGGCGCCGGCCGCATCCAGCTCCTGCACGGTGCGGCGGACATTGAGCGCATTGCCATAGCCGTGATCGGCATCGACCAGCACCGGCAGGTGAGCGGCGCGCGACATCCGCCGCATCTGCTCGGCAAGCTCGGTCAGCGTGATCAGCGCAATGTCGGGATCGCCGAGCACGGCAAGCGAGGCCACCGAGCCGCCGAACATGCCGACCTCGAAGCCGAGGTCCTCGGCGATCCGGATCGAGATCGCGTCATAGACCGAGCCGGGCCGGATGCATCGAGGCCCCGACAGGATGGAACGCAACGCTTCGCGCCGCTTGCGGTAGGCCATGAGCTTCTCTCAAGCAAATTCGAGGATGAGGGCATCGACTGCGAGCGTCGCGCCGGCAGCCGCATGGATTTTCTTCACGGTGCCGTCGCGCTCGGCGCGCAGCACGTTCTGCATCTTCATGGCCTCGACCACGGCGAGCGTCTCGCCGGCCTTGACCTCCTGCCCTTCGGTGACCGCGATCGAGACCACGAGCCCGGGCATCGGACAGAGCAGCTTCTTGCCGGTGTCGGTCGCGGTCACGACCGGCATCAGCCGCGCGGATGTCGCTTCCGCCTCGGTGAAGACATAGACCGGCACTTCGACGCCCTGATGCGCGAGCCTGATACCGTTCGGAATCGCGCGAACCTGCACAGCGGCCACGAGGCCGTCGATGGTGCCCTGCCAGACGGGGTCGCCGGGCTTCCAGTGCGAGGCCAGATGATGGGGATTGCCGACCGCACCATCGGCGCCGACAAAACGCACGGCGATGCCGTCATTCTCGCGCGCGACATCGAGGAGGATCTCGTCGCGGCCGAGCCATACCGCGCGGCGGCCTTCGCGCCTCACGGCACGCCCGTTCATCTGGCCGGAAATCTGCCGCTTGCGTTCGCCCAGCACATGGTCGATCGCAGCACCGACGGCGGCGATCCGCCGCGCGATTTCGCCTTGCGGGGCTTGCGCCGAAAAACCCTTCGGGAATTCTTCGGCGATGAAGCCGGTCGAGAGCTTCCCCTCGCGCCAGCGCGGATGGTTCATCAGCGCCGACAGGAACGGGATGTTGTGGCGGATGCCGTCGACATAGAAGGCGTCGAGCGCGGTCGACTGCGCCTCGACCGCCGCCGCCCGCGACGGTCCGTGGGTCACGAGCTTGGCGATCATCGGATCGTAGAAGATCGAAATCTCCCCGCCCTCCTGCACGCCGGTGTCGTTGCGCACCGTGATGCCGTTGGCGCTGCTCTCGGCCGGCGGGCGGTATTTCACCAGCCGCCCGATCGAGGGCAGGAAGTTGCGGAAGGGATCCTCGGCGTAGACGCGCGACTCCACCGCCCAGCCCGTCAGCGCGACGTCCTTTTGCGCGATCGAAAGCTTCTCGCCGGCGGCGACGCGGATCATCTGCTCGACCAGATCGATGCCGGTGACGAGCTCGGTCACGGGATGCTCGACCTGCAGGCGGGTATTCATCTCCAGGAAATAGAAGCTCTTGTCTTGCCCCGCGACGAACTCGACCGTGCCGGCGGAATTGTAATTCACGGCCTTCGCCAGCGCGACGGCCTGCTCGCCCATCTTGCGACGAGTGTTTTCATCGAGCAACGGCGACGGCGCTTCCTCGATGACTTTTTGGTTGCGGCGCTGGATCGAGCATTCGCGCTCGCCGAGATAGATCACGTTGCCATGCTTGTCGCCGAGCACCTGGATCTCGATGTGTCGGGGATCGGTGATGAATTTCTCGATGAAGACGCGGTCGTCGCCGAAGGACGACTTCGCTTCCGCCTTGGCCAGCTTGAAGCCTTCGGCGACCTCCGCCTTCGAATGCGCGATGCGCATGCCCTTGCCGCCGCCGCCGCGCGGAAGCCTTGATCATCACGGGATAGCCGATCTCGTCGGCGATCTTCACCGCGTGCTTGTCGTCGTCGATGACGCCGAGATGGCCCGGCACGGTCGAGACCTTGGCCTTCGCGGCCGCTTTCTTCGATTCGATCTTGTCGCCCATGGCGGCGATCGCGCCCGGATTGGGCCCGATGAAGACGACGCCGGCCTTCTGCAAGCGCGCGCGGAAACGCTTCGCGTTCGGACAGGAAGCCGTAACCGGGATGGACGGCCTCGGCGCCGGTCGTCTTGCAGGCCTCGACGATCTTCTCGATGACGAGATAGCTTTCGGCCGCGGCCGGCGGTCCGATGAAGACGGCGTCATCGGCCATCTCGACATGCAGCGCGTCGCGGTCGGCCTCGGAATAGACGGCGACCGTCGCAATTCCCATCTTGCGGGCGGTCTTGATGACGCGACAGGCGATCTCGCCGCGGTTTGCGATCAGTATCCGTTTGAACATGTTCTTCTTGGTTGGCCTTGGGCGGGTTCCTCCCCCGCAATCTGGCATGCGGGGCCGGGCGTCACAATTGCATTGCCAGCAAAATGCGGCTGCGCCAATGTTCTTTTTCCGTTCCGGCTTTCAGTTGCCGCCTCGCGGGGACGTAACGCCCGGTCCGCGCCGCCAGCGCCCGTGGAACCGGATCGTGTTCAGCCTTGAACACGCGGCCAATAGTCATGCGTCTCGCCTGTGGAAGGATCGAATGCAGAGAGTTCTGCGTCAATGACGGACCCAATCACCCCGAACGAAAGGCTTCCGGAAGCCGAGGCGGCCGAACGGCTCCGCGAGCATCTGGAAGACATCGCGCGCGAGCGCGACCGCGCGCATCACGCCTTGCAGGAACGCGAGGCCGAACTTGCTCGCGTTCAGCGGATCGGGCGCGTCGGCGGCGTCGAGGTCGACTTTCGCGAGGGCTTCAAGAACCGACGCTCGCCCGAATATCTTGTGATTCATGGCTTGCCGCCGGACGCGGCCCATGAGTCGCACGAGGATTGGGTCAACCGCATCCATCCCGAGGATCGCGAGACGACCGTCCGGAATTTTCTCGACGCCATCAAAGGCAGAGATCAGGATTATGCCGCCGAATACCGGATCATCAGGCCGAGCGATGGTCAAATCCGTTGGATAAGGGTGATCGCCAAGTTCGAGCGCGATGCGTCCGGTCGCGCGCTTCGGCTCGAAGGCGCGCACATCGACGTCACCGACCAGATGCTGGCGCGGGAAACGCTGCGGGAAAGCGAGGAGCGCTTCCGCCTGATCGCCGACAGCGCGCCGGTGCCGATCTGGGTGACCAAGCTCGACCGCACGCGCTCGTTCGCCAACCAGGCCTATCTCGACTTCCTCGGCCTTCCCTTCGAGGAAGCCATCGTGTTCGACTGGCGCAAGGCGCTGCATCCCGACGACCTGCCCCGCATCCTGCAGGCGCAGATCGCCGGCGAAGCCTCGCTGAAACCGTTCGTGCTGGAGGCGCGCTACAAGGGCGCCGACAACGAGTGGCACTGGCTGCGTTCGGAATCGCAGCCGCGCTGGGACCCGACCGGCAAGCATATCGGCTTCATCGGCGTCGCCCATGACGTCACCGTGGCCAAGCAGGCGGAAATCGAGCTTCGCGAGCTGAACGAGACGCTGGAGCAGCGCATCCGCGAGCGCACCGCGCAGCTGCAGTCCAACGAAGCGCGGATGCGCGCGATCTTCGAAACCAGCCATCTCTATCAGGGCCTGCTCGATCTCGACGGCAAGCTGACCTACGCCAACAAGACCGCGCTATCGGGCATCCGGTCCGACGGCAGCGACGCGATCGGCAGGCCGTTCTGGGAAACGCCGTGGTTCACCGCGACCGAGGGCATGCCGGAGGCCGTCCGCAAGGCGTTCGAAACCGTTCTCGGAGGCGAGGAAGCGCGGCTGGAGATGCTGCTGCATCTGCCGATCGGCGAGCGCTATTTCGATTTCGCGATGCGGCCGGTGCTCGACCAGCACGGCAAGGTCGCAGGCGCCGTCCCCGAGGCTGTCGACATCACCGAGCGCCGTCAGGGCGAAGAGGTGTTGCGGCAGGCGCAAAAGATGGAAGCCGTGGGTCAATTGACCGGCGGTGTCGCGCACGACTTCAACAATCTCCTGACCATCATCCGCTCGGCCACCGACTTCCTGCGCCGGCGCGAGTTGCCCGAGGAGCGGCGGCGCCGCTATGTCGATGCGATTTCGGAGACGGTGGAGCGCGCCTCGAAGCTGACCGCGCAGCTGCTGGCCTTTGCCCGCCGCCAGCCGCTGAAGCCGGAGGTGTTCGACGTCGGCGCGCAGGTCGACAATGTCGTGCAGCTGATCCGGCCGCTGGTCGGAGGCCGCATCGAGATCTCGGTCGACAATCGAGGCGCCCGGTTGCTTCACCATCGCCGACGTCGCGCAGTTCGAGACGGCATTGATCAACCTCGCCATCAACGCGCGCGACGCCATGAACGACGAAGGCCGGCTGACGATGGCGGTGATGCAGACCGACAGGTTGCCGTCCTTGCGCGGCCAGCCGGCGCGCAGCGGTGAATTCGTCGCGATCGCCGTTGCGGACACCGGTGCTGGCATCGCTCCGGAAAATCTCGACAAGATCTTCGAACCATTCTTCACCACCAAGGAGGTGGGCAAGGGCACCGGGCTCGGGCTCAGTCAGGCGTTTGGCTTTGCCAGGCAATCCGGCGGCGACATCGCGGTCAAGAGCACGCCCCGGAAGGGAGCGACCTTCACCATCTATCTGCCGCAAGCGCCGGCGCCTGCCGCCAGCCGGCGAAACCTCGGTGCTCGGCAGCGAGCCGGCGGCCACCGGGCGCGGCTATCGGGTGCTGGTCGTGGAAGACAATGACGAGGTCGGACAGTTCTCCACCGAACTGCTCGAAGACCTCGGCTATTCGGTCCGGCGGGTCGCAAATGCCAACGCCGCGCTCGCGATACTCGCGGAAGACGAGTTCGCCGCCGATCTCGTCTTCTCGGACGTGATCATGCCCGGCATGAACGGCGTCGAGCTCGCCGGTATCATCCGCCAACGCTTTCCCGGCCTGCCGGTGGTCCTGACCAGCGGCTACAGCGACGTGCTGGCCGAGAATGCCCATCACGGCTTCGAGCTGATCCAGAAGCCCTACTCCGTGGAGTTGCTGTCTCGGATCTTGCGCAAGGCCATTTCCGAACAGCGATCTGTGACACGCTAACGGCGCATCAGCACCCCTCCAAACGGTGGGTGCCTGCCGTAACAAAACTGTCGTATAGCGAAACTACACAAGGGCCGCGGCCATGCACCGCGAAAATCCGCCCCTCCCAAGGAGACTGTCATGTGCCGCGCCCTGTTGCTATTCGCAAGCCTGTTCACATTGGCCGCGACCGGCGCGTCGGCGCAAAATGCCACGCCGCACAATCTGATCCTGTTCGTGCCCGACGGTCTGCGCGCTACTGAACGTGACGCCGCAGTCGGCGCCGGCGATGGCCGCGGTCCGCGACAACGGCGTGAACTTCAGGAACTCGCATTCGCTGTTCCCGACCTTCACCATGGCGAACGCGTCGGCGCTGTCGACCGGGCATTACCTCGGCGACACCGGCACCTTCTCCAACACGATCTACACCGGCTACTCCGTCGGCGCCCGCCGGCGACACCGTCGTGCCCTTCATCGAGAACGACGCCGTGCTCGGCGACATCGATGAGCACTTCAAGGGCGACTATCTGAACGAGGAGACCATCCTGAAGATGGCGCGCGCGAAAGGGTTTTCGACGGCGGCGATCGGCAAAGTCGGCCCGACCTTGATTTTCGACCATACCGATCGTGGCAAGAACACCATCGTGATCGACGACTCCACTGGCGGCAAAAACGGCGTGCCGCTCTCCGACGAGATGAAGGACGCGCTGACCAAGGCAGGCCTGCCATTGGCAGACACCGGGTCGCGGCGACAACGGCAAGGCCGGCGACGCCAAGACGCCGGGTACGACCGTCGCCAACGTCGCACAGCAGTCCTACATGGCCGACGTCGCTTCCAAGGTCGTGCTGCCGATGTTCAAGTCGCGCGCAAAACCGTTCGTGCTGGTGTACTGGTCGCGCGATCCCGACGGCAGCCAGCACAATCAAGGCGACAGCCTCAACACGGTGACGCCGGGCATCAACGGGCCGACCTCGATGGCCGGCATCAAGAACGCCGACGACAATCTCGCGCAGCTGCGCAAAGCGCTCGACGATCTCGGCCTCGCTGCGACCACCGATATCATCGTCGTCGGCCGATCACGGCTTCTCGACCATCTCCAAGCAGAGCAAGACCAGCCCTTCGGCCAAGGTCAGCTATGACGACACGCCAAAGGACTTTTTGCCGATGGGCTTCCTCGCCATCGACCTTGCGAAGGCGCTCGACCTGCCGCTGTTCGATCCCAACGACAAGAATGCCGCGATCGGCGAAGGCAAGCATCCCAAGGCCGGCAACGGCGTGCTCGGCAAGGATCCCGCAAAGCCCGATCTGGTAGTCGCGACCAATGGCGGCTCCGACCTGATCTACCTGCCGAACAATGACAAGAAGCTTGCCGGGCGCACCATCAAGGCGCTGCTCGAACAGGATTATGTCAGCGGGATCTTCGTCGACGACAGGCTCGGCAAGTTCGCGGGCACCCTGCCGATGTCGGCGATCAACATGAAGGGTACGGCAGTGACGCCGACGCCCTCGATCGTCGTCAACTTCCGCACCTATGTCGAAGGCTGCGACGTGCCGACCAATTGCCAGGTCCAGGTCGCCGACACGGTGCTGCGGCAGGGTCAGGGCATGCATGGCAGCTTCGGCCGCGGCGACACCATGAATTTCATGGCGGCGATCGGACCGGATTTCAAATCGGGCTATGTCGACGCCCTGCCCGTCAGCAATGCCGATGTCGGCGCGACCGCGGCCAAAATCCTCGGCCTGACCCAGAAGGCCAACGGCAAGCTGATCGGCCGCGTGATGACCGAAGCGATGCCGAATGGCGCCACGCCGAAAGCGATCTCGGACGTGCTCAAGTCGGAAGCCTCGGCAAACGGCCTGCGCACCGTGTTGAACTTCCAGCGCGTCGGTGCACAGCGCTATTTCGATGCCGCCGGCTTCCCCGGCCGCACCGTCGGACTCGAGGGCGCGACCGACAAACAAAAAACGGCGAGGAAATAACCCGCCGCCGTCATCCGAGCCGCGCGCTTAACGGGCGCGCCTACATCCCGATGTCGAACACGTTCGGCAGCTGCTGCGCGATCGGAAGCGCCGTGACGCCGAGGAACGTCGCAACCATGGTCATCAGCGCGCGGTTGCGCCGCGGCTTGCCGCGCATCTGGCTCGCGATCCACTCCAGCACTTCCGCGTTCTGGGTGGCGTGATTAGGCGCCCAGCTCGCAATCTCGGTGTCCGGCGCCAGCGCGACCGTGCGCGGCGGCACCGACAAGCCGGCTTCGGCCGCCGCGTGATGGGCGACCGCCTTCGCCAGCAAATCGTCGAAACGTCCGCCGTCGCTGCGCTCGGAGGCGGCGTCGTTGATCGCAAACAGCGCCTCGGCTTCGGCGCGGCTGACCGGCTGATGCTCGACGGCGCCTGCGGTGAGGATGCGCGCGCACCAGGCGGCGTCATCGGCATCGAGCGCGCGGGAAAAGTGCACACGGCCTTTGGTCGTGGGGCCCTCGCCGGTCAGCACGCCGTCGCGCACGATGGTCAGCGCATGGGCGGCGGTGTTGCGGCAGGTGGGTTCGGGAACGCCGATCGCTTCAACGGTCTTTTCAACGCGCTCTTGAACGCTCTTGGACTAGCAGACATAGTCACAGTCACACTTCCGAGTTCAGTTTCTTGTTCTGGTCGAGGGCCAGTAAACGAGTGGTTAACGATTCGAAACCGTGATCTCTCAATTTCGAAATGGTTGCCGATTGGTCGCAGTTATTCCCGAACGGGTTCGGGGCGGCGGCGGGGCCGGCGGTGTGGCGGCCATAAAAGGCGACATCGGGGCAATCCCGCCTTTTGTCGGCATTGTGGTTTTTTCGCCGCAGCGACTAGGATCAAAGGACGGTGCTAAGGGTTCCCTCCAAGGGAGAATGATCTACCCTTTTGGCCGTCGACCGTTCACTTCCCCGCCCTCGCCTGTTATGCAGGAAAAGGCAAATTCCCTTGTAACTAGAATGAGATGAGGCTGTCACATGGCACTTCCGATTGGCGCTGTGGCCCCGGATTTCGAGGCCGAAACCACCGAAGGGAAAATCAAGTTCCACGACTGGATCGGTAACTCCTGGGCGATGCTGTTCTCGCATCCCGAAGGATTTCACCCCGGTCTGCACCACCGAGCTCGGGGCGCTCGCCAGGCTGAAGCCGGAATTCGACAAGCGCGGCGTCAAGCTGATGGGGCTTTCGGTCGATCCCGTCGACCGCCATTCCAAATGGGCCGAGGACATCAAGGAGACGCAGGGTGCTGCGCCGAACTATCCGATGATCGGCGACACCGACTACAACGTCTCCAAGCTCTACGACATGCTGCCGGCGTCGACATCGGGCGATCCCTTGAAGCGTACGCCCGCCGACAACCTGACCGTCCGCAACGTGTTCGTCATCGGGCCCGACAAGAAGATCAAGCTGGTGCTGGTCTATCCGATGACCACCGGGCGCAATTTCCAGGAAATCCTGCGCGCGATCGACTCGCTGCAACTGACCGCCAAGCACAGCGTGTCGACGCCGGCCGACTGGAAGCAGGGCGAGGATGTGATCATCGCCGGCTCGGTCTCGGATGAGCAGGCGAAGCAAAAATATCCGCAAGGCTGGAAGTCGCCGAAGCCGTACATCCGGATCGTGCCGCAGCCGCGATAGTCAAGCTCGCGGCACCAGCCAATTGGCCACCAACAGACCGGCGGTCGACGAGACCGCCGTCACCACCGCGCCCCAGGATATGTCGAGGGCCGCGACCGACCAGCTCCAGTGCTTGAGCAGCGCGAGGCAGGTGAGATCGAAGGTCGCGTAGCAGAACAGGCCGAACAGCGCGCCATAGAGCAGCGTGGTCTGCCAATTTGCCGCCGTGCCACCGCTGACGAAGATCAGCACGCCGACGACATAGATCAGGTAGAACAGCACGGCGGGGACCGGCTTCACCTCGGCGAGCATGTCGCCGACCTCGGAGACGATGAAGCCCTTGGCCACGACTCCGAGGAACAGGTAGTCCAGGACCATCAGCACGATCAGGGTCGTCAGATAGAGAGCCAGATACCGGCTCATCGCGCTCTCCCGCGTCAAATCATCTCCCGCAGGAATTACGGCCGGCCGCCCTTCCCGGTTTCAGCGCACAGACCTCAGGCGGCGCGCACCCCATCGAGGAACTTCTGGACCTCGGCCTTCAAGTGCAGGCTTTCTCCCGAAAGCGCCTTTGCCGAGGCGAGCATCCGCCTGGAGGTTTCCCCCGTCTCTCCGGCGCCCTCGGCCGCATCGCGCGTATTGACCGCGACATCGTCGGTGCCGCTCGCCGCCGCACGCACGCTCTGGGCAATGTTTTGCGTCGCGCCGCGCTGCTGCTCGACCGCGGCCGAAATCGAATTGGCAATGCCGCTGATCCGCTCGATGGTTTGGCCGATCGCCTTGATGGCGCCGACCGATTCCTGGGTCGCGAGCTGCATGTTGGCGATCTGGCTGGAAATTTCCTCCGTCGCCTTCGCGGTCTGACCCGCGAGGCTCTTGACCTCCTGCGCCACCACGGCAAAGCCGCGCCCGGCGTCTCCGGCGCGCGCCGCCTCGATGGTGGCGTTGAGCGCCAGCAAATTGGTCTGCTCGGCAATCGTGGTGATCAGCTTGACCACGTCGCCGATCCGCGCGCCGGCTTCCGAGAGCTCGGTGATGCGCTGATCGGTGGCGGCGGCCTGCTTGACGGCCTCGGCTGCAATGCCGTTGGATTCCTGGACGCGGCGGCTGATTTCCGAAATCGAGCTGGAAAGCTCGTCGGATGCCGCGGCGGCGCTGCGGACATGCTCGGAGGCCTTTTCCGATGCCCCGGCCGACAGGCCCGAGAGATCGGCGGTAGCGCGCGCGGTTTCGGTCAGCTGATGCGCGACGCGTTCGAGATCGCCGGAGGAGTTCATGACCTTCTCGATCATGCCTCCGACGCTGGTCTGGAACTCGTCGACGAAGCTCCTCAATTCGGCCTTGCGCCGCTCCGCCGCCGCCGCGTTATCTGCCGTCTGCTGGTCGCGCAGCCGTTTGCGCTCGGTGGCGTTGCTCTTGAACACGGCGACTGTGCGCGCGATCTCACCGATCTCGTCGGCCCGATTGCCGCAATCGATCTCGACATCAAGCCTTCCATCTGCGAGAGCGGTCAACGTCTCCGTCACCGACGACAGCGGCCTGGTGACACGGCGAACGATCAACATGGTCAGCACCAGCACGAGCAACGCCGCAACCGCCGCTGCAATCGCCATGGTCTGGATCGCATGCGCGAGCATCGCGTCCAGCTGCTCCATGGCAATACCGACATAGATGATGCCGACGACTTTTCCGGCCGGATTGGTGACCGGGAAATACGCGGTCATGAACTTCTTGCCGAACAGGGTGGCCGGTCCCTTATAGGCCTCGCCCCGGCGCAGCATGGCCTGCCCCGGATGGTCGGCGGCCAAGTGGGTGCCGACGGCGCGATCGCCGTTTTCCTTTTTCACATTGGTGGTGCGGCGCACGAACTGGTTGCTGGCGTCGTCATAGACGAACAGGGTCGCGTTGCCGCCGACATAGCCGACCGCGCGATCGACGATCGCATGATCCCTGAACTCGGGCATCGCAGGGATTTCGACCTTGCTGACGACGCCGTCCTTCAAGGTGATCTTTGCGTCCTTGTAGTTTTCGCCGAACGCCAGCGTGAGCGCGCGGAGATTGACCTCGATGTCGCGGAACGCCCGCTCCCCGAACTCGTTGGTCAGCGACCAATAGGCCGCGCCGACCACCAGCGCGGTATTGACGCCGATCAGCAGCACCGCTGAGATCACCGCCTTGGTGCCGAGCCGGAGCTTTAGGGATGGCAGGAATTTCCCGATCGCGCGCATCAGTCTTGGACCCCCGAAAGCAGTAGGTTTGAGGGTTTTTGCTTACGATCGCATTAACGGTAAGGTTGGTCGCAATTCTCCCGGCGTACGAACAAGGCGCGCCAAGACATTGAAAGTGCACTCCTAAGCATGGTGGACCGGCCTCCCGTCATCGTCTGGTTTCGCGACGATCTGCGGCTGTCCGATCATCCGGCACTCGCGGCTGCGGCAAAGATTGGCGCGCCGGTTATCGGCCTCTACGTGCTCGACGAGGCGAGCCGCGGTGTGCGCCCGCTCGGCGGCGCGGCGCGCTGGTGGCTGGCGCAGTCGTTGCGCCGGCTCCAGGCAAGCCTGAAAGCCGCGGGCGGCGACCTGGTGCTGCGGCGGGGAGCGGCGGCGAAGATCGTTCCGGATGTTGCGCGCACGGCGAAGGCAAGCGCGGTGGTCTGGAACGAGATCGCCAAGTGCCGCATCTGGCAATTGCCAAAACGGTCGAGGCCGAGCTCGCAAAGACCGGCATCGACTCGCAAAGTCTTGCCGGCGACCTGCTCGCCTCACCGCGCGACATCAGGAACAAGGACGGCCGCGGCTTGCGGGTCTTCACGCCGTTCTGGCGCAGGCTGCAGGCGCTCGGCGAGCCGCCCGCGCCGCTCGCCGCGCCGAAGCGGCTGACGACCATTGCCGGCATCGCAAGCGAGAAGCTTGAGGACTGGGAGCTCGAGCCTCGTCATCCCGATTGGGCCGGTGGCCTGCGCGCGACCTGGACGCCAGGTGAAGCCGCTGCCCAGCAACGTCTGAAGAGCTTCCTCGCCGACGGCCTCGAGGGATACGCCGGCGACCGCGACCGGCCCGACCGCGACGGCACTTCGGCGCTCTCGCCGCATCTGCGCTTTGGCGAGATCAGTCCCCGGCAGATCTGGCACGCGGCGCGCTTTGCCGCGGCCGAGCGCCCTGCTCTGTCGGCCGATGCCGACAAATTCCTGAGCGAACTCGGCTGGCGCGAGTTCTGCCGGCACCTGCTCTACGACAACCCCGATCTCGCCACCGCCAACCTGCAGCCGGCCTTCGATGCCTTCCCCTGGAAGCACGACGCCAGGGCGCTCGCCGCCTGGCAGCGCGGCCGAACCGGCTACCCCATCGTCGATGCCGGCATGCGCCAGCTCTGGCACACCGGCGTGATGCATAATCGGGTACGCATGGTCGTCGCCTCCTTCCTGGTCAAGCATCTCCTGATCGACTGGCGCGAAGGCGAGCAATGGTTCTGGGACACGCTGGTCGACGCCGATGCCGGCAGCAATCCCGCCAACTGGCAATGGGTCGCCGGCTGCGGCGCGGATGCTGCGCCCTATTTCCGCGTGTTCAACCCGGTACTGCAAGGCGAGAAGTTCGACCCCGACGGCGCCTATGTGCGGCGCTGGGTACCGGAGCTGTCGCGCCTGCCGGCGAAGCTGATCCATCAGCCTTGGCGCGCCACGCCGATCGAGCTGAAGAGCGCCGGCATAGAACTCGGCCGCACCTACCCCGAACCCATCGTCGATCATGCCGTGGGGCGCGAACGCGCGCTCGCTGCCTACGCAAGGCTGCGAAAGAGTTGAGTTCGCGCTCGCGAAAAGTCCCGACGCTGACCGGTCACGCCGTCGTCATCTCGGCAAACCTCCGCCGGAGGTTTCGCCGAACTTCCTCAGACGCGCATTGGATGCCAGGGTACAAGTCTTATTGCCGCCCTCGTCTTGATTGGCGCCGTCGGCTTGCTCGCTGCGTGATCTCGCCGGTCCTCCTCGAAGTGGCCGCGCGAAGGCGACGACGTGATCGTCTATGATCATGGCCGCTGCGTTTGTCATGCCGACGGAATTCGACCTCGCCAGCCCGTTCACCATGAACGTGTCTTCCTCGACATCGCAGGTTTCATAGCCGACGGCCGTCGTCTTCCCCGAGATTGGCGATCGGATCGATCACCAGCGTGACGCTACACTGACGAGCACGTCGTCATCAAGCGACGTCTTGACGAAGACTTTCGAAACCGGCTGCCCCCGATGCGTGAGATCGTGGTAGCCCTCGGCGCCTGCCGTGTCCGCGTCGTCAAAGTAGACGAACTGCCAATCGCCCGGCCTCGGCCGACGGTTGTACAGCTTGACCGGATAGCCCCAGACCGGAAGGAAGCATTCGTCGTAACATTTCTGCAGAGCTGCCGTGAGTTCGGACAGCGAGGGTCCGAGACTGGTCTTGGCTTTATTGACGCAGGCGATCGACACCTGGTTGATACGCATGGTGCGTGCGATACGGGCTTTCTCGCGCATTAATATCTCCGTCCGGAAAGGTGCAGGTGTGAAAATCAACGGTCAGATTATCACAGAAGGTTCGGCACGCTAAGGGTGCAAATCGAAACCGCTCAGCCGTTTCGGCATTGATCGCCTCATCCTGTGCTTGCGGCATCCGGCCGCTGGATACTCCGGAACCTTCCGGCCCGCCCGTCCGTTATGCCCCTTCACGGGGAAACAACGCATGCGATGGAGACGCCTCCAGTCGCTGGTTTGGGCAGGGTTCGCATTTCCATTGATGGTCACGATCGCGGTCGCCGCTGAAGGCGGCAAGGCCACGCGTCCGTCCGAATTCCTGCTGCTGGTCCAGATCGCGCTGCTGATCGGCATCGGCCGCGGATTGGGCGAGTTGATGCAACGCATCGGCCAACCCTCCGTGATCGGCGAGCTGCTGTGCGGCCTGATCCTCGGCCCTTCCCTGTTCGGCTGGGTCTGGCCGGAGGCGCAACACGCCATCTTCCCGTCCTCGCCGGAGCAGAAAGCGCTGCTCGACGGCATCGCGCAGTTCGGCATTCTCCTGCTGTTGCTGCTGACGGGGATGGAGACCGACCTCGGCCTGGTGCGCAAGGTCGGCAAGGCCGCGGTCGCGATTTCCGTCACCGGGATCGTCGTCCCCTTCATCTGCGGTTTTGCGCTCGGCGAATTCCTGCCGCAAAGCCTGCTGCCGCATCCCGAAGCGCGCCTGGTCGCGTCGCTGTTCCTCGGCACCGCGCTGTCGATCTCCTCGGTGAAGATCGTGGCGGTGGTGGTGCGCGAGATGAACTTCATGCGGCGCAATGTCGGCCAGATCATCGTCGCCACCGCCATCATCGACGACACCATCGGCTGGATCATCATCGCCATGATCTTCAGCCTCGCCGCGCACGGCACGCTCGACATCTATTCAGTAGCCCAGGCGCTGTTCGGCACCCTGATCTTCCTTGCCGTCAGCTTCACCATCGGCCGGCGGCTGGTCTTTCGCCTGATCCGCTGGGCCAACGATCACCTCGTCAGCTCGGCCGCCGTCATCACCGTGATCCTGCTTCTGATGAGCGTGATGGCGATGATCACGCATCTGATCGGCGTGCACACCGTGCTCGGCGCCTTCATCGCCGGCGTGCTGGTCGGGGAATCGCCGATCCTGACCCGGCAAATCGACGAACGCCTGCGCGGCCTGATCTCCAGCCTGTTCATGCCTGTCTTCTTCGGGCTCGCCGGGCTCAGCGCTGACCTGACTGTCCTGAAAGATCCCAATCTGTTGATGCTGACCGGTGCGCTGGTGCTGATCGCCAGCATCGGAAAATTCGGCGGCGCGTTCACAGGCGGCAAGCTTGGTGGACTGACACGGCGAGAGTCCTACGCGCTCGCCAGCGGCATGAATGCGCGCGGCTCGACCGAGGTCATCATCGCCACCATCGGCCTGTCCATGGGTGTGCTGAGCCAGAACCTGTTTTCGATGATCGTCACCATGGCGATCCTGACCACGATGGCGATGCCGCCGATGCTGCGCGCCGCGCTGGCGCGGCTTCCACTCGAACAAGGCCGAGAAGGAAAGACTGGAACGGGAGGAATTCGAGCAGAACGGCTTTGTCGCCAATCTGGAACGGCTGCTGCTCGCGGCCGACGAAAGCGCCAATGCCAAATTCGCCTCGCAGATTGCCGGATTGCTGGCCGGCTGGCGGGGCTTGCCGATCACCGTGCTTCATGTCGACCCGAAGGCTCATCGTCGCGACAGGAAGGACGATCAGGAGAGCCTCGAGGCCGTCGTCAAGAACGCGGCCAAAGCGATCGGCGAAGCCGACGAGGAAAGTCCGGGCAATGTCGACATCACGACACGCATCCCGAAGGAAAAGCCGGCCGAGGCGATTGAAGATGAAGCCAAGAAGGGCTTTGACCTTCTCGTCGTCGGTATGGACAAGACGCTGAATGGCAAGGGCGGCTTCGATCGCAAGATCGAAGACATCGCGGCAGGCTTTCACAATTCGATGGCCATCGTTGTGGCGAAGGGCCCTCACCTCAAGCAGCCCGCGGCGCCTTGCTTCAAGATCCTGGTGCCGGTGACAGGCAGTGCGGTCTCACGCCGCGGCGCCGAAGTCGCCATCGCGCTGGCGCACGTCTGCCCGGACCCGCTGAAGGTCGTCTATGTCTCGACCACGCGGGACAAGGGCGCACAACGCGGGCGCGCCAGCCTTTCGCTCGGACGAGAAGAAGCCGTGCTGAAGGACACCGCGGCGGCCGCTGCGCGTTACAAGGTCGACGTCAGCACCGTGCTGCGCGCCCACACCGCGCCGGAACAGGCGATCCTGCAGGAAATCCGCTCGAGCGAGGCCGATCTGGTGGTGCTCGGCGTCGATCGCATCGCGGGCGACAAGCTCGATTTCGGCAGCGTGGCGCATGCCGTACTCAGCAAGTCCAACGCGTCGGTGCTTTTGATTGCGGATGGAGAGCCGTCGGCGAAGAGTTGACTACCACTCGTCCGGACAGGGATCGACGATCTTCCAGAGCTCTTCGCCGTTCTTGATCTTCTTCATCTCGGTGGTGAGCCCGCCGTTCCTGCGGATCCAGTCCCTCAACGGGTCGGGATAATAGGACATCAGGTCGGAGGTCCCGTCCGCGCTGGTCACCTTGATGCCGAAGGTGAAGGCCTTGTCGTAATAGGCCTGGTGCACGCCGATGCTCGCCTTCGGCGTCACGCAGATCTTGTTCATCGGCACGATGCCGAACACCAGCGTGCAGGCCGAATTGCAGATGCCGTCGATCACCACGCGCTCGCCCTTGTCGCGGATGCGCTTGTACTTGGCCTTGTACTCGTCGACATAGCCGCCATGGTCGCGGGTGATGTGCAGCACCTCGGCGCGCGCCGCCGTCGCGGCAAAAATGCCGAGGACCAGCAAAGTGAGCGGCGCGATGCGCATGGAAAACGGGAGCCCCAAACCCTGTGATGCCGACCGAACTTTCGCCGGACTGTCTTGGCAAACCGTTAAGCATTTGGAAAAGGCCGAAAATGGGGCGCTGCGGGGCCGCAGGGACGCGAATTCACCGCGCCTTCGGGTCCAATTGACAGCAAAATTGGCTTGGATAGGGTCGCTTTAGCGGGAAATCCGGAGAATCGAGATGAGGATGTCGAAGCTTTTGGCCGCATTGGTGCTGTCAGCGGCCGTGCTGGCGCCGAGCGTCGCGAACGCGCGCTACCACCATCACCGATGGCACTATGCCCGCTATGTCAGCTATTACGGCTTTGTGCAGTGGTACCCGCTGCCCTACCACATCAGCTACAGGCACAATTACGGCCCCGGCTACGTGCCGGGCACGTTTGCCTATTACGACGGGCCGGCGACCAACCACTGCTATCAGGGCGCGGCCGCCTATCTCGGGCAGGACCGCCAGCGCCATCCCTGCTTCTAGCTTTGCTGGCGCGCTCGGAGAGATTTCGAACTCCCGACCCTCGGAATCGAAATCCGATGCTCTATCCAGCTGAGCTACGAGCGCTTGGGCTGACCCGATATCAGAGTTGGTAGGCTCACTTCTATCGCGGATTTCCAATCGCTCTACCGCTACTGCTGCAAGCAGCTCCGCATGAAATCCCGCCGCTGCGGGCCGACGATCTTCTGATCGATCGCCTGCTTCAGGCAGTCGAGACGCGCCTGCGCGCGGCACAGCTGCATCTGGTCCTGCCGCTCCTGACCCTGCAATCCCTTCACCGCGGTCTGACAGGCAAACAGCTTGCTCTCGGCGACGGGAGCCGCGGGCGCATCGTTGGTCTGCACGCTTGGCGGCGGTATCGGGTTTGGCGGCTGAAGACTGCGCCAGCGCTGCGAGCGCGACGCCGAGCGTGACGATGGCCGTGATCGCGCCAAGGAGAAATCGCATGGGCCGCCCTCTTGGATCGGGCGGACCTTGGGATGGGCGGGCTGAATGGCGGGTGAACGCCGGCCGGATGCAGGCCGGCTTACCAGGTCTGGAACGAGCCGAAATGCGGCTGCTGGGCGACCATCGCCAGCGGGCGCGGCGCATAGGGCCGCGGAGCCGCGACGCGCTTCGGCGCCTGCTTGACCTTGTACATCTGCGGCGCGGGCACCACGACGCTGGCCATCTGGTCCATCTTCGGCGCGGCGACCTCTTCGTCGGCAGGAAGCTGGGCGAACGCCTCGCGCACGCGCGCCTTGGCCGACATTTCGGCGGTCACGGCCGGGGCCGGCGCGGGAGTGACGACCGCCGCGACCTTGCGCGGCGCCAGGACCGGCACCGGCGCGGGTGCGACCGTGGAGCTGGTGTCGAACACGATGCGCTCGGGCAGTTTGCGGTCGGACTGGATGCGGACAGGCGGCAATTGGGTCGGCCGAGGTCAGGGTGCCCGGAAGGGCCTCCTGCGGCAGCACGAGGTTGGCAATGAGGATCAGCGACAGCAGCGCTCCGCCGACATAAAGGAAATATCGCAGCAATGGCATGGTGTTCTACCGCTCCACCCGCGCTTGAGCCCGCGCGTTGTCCCGCCGAAAACGCGGGCATCTAGCGGTAGGTCCGTGAAGGGTTTGGCTCGGTTCAAAGCCGCCGGTCACATTTTTGCGACCGCAGGGTTAAAGCCGGCTGGCCGCAACCAGTGCACATTTAGCTTTATCGGCATTGACGTTGACGAAGCCGATGTGGACGCGGGCAAAGGTCTTCCGGCTCTTGGTGTTGACCACGGCGTCGGGAATGACGCGCTTCCGCTCGGTCAGGGCGCTGCCGTCGCGCCGGGTAAAGGTGCAGGCGACCTGGATGTCGCCGACCGCGTAGTCGTTGGTGTTACGCAGGGTGAAATTGAACAGGGCGTTCGAGCCGAGCCCGCCCCGCCGCCAGGATTGCGAGGCGATTTTCAAGCCATTGACCGCCGGTGCTGCGGGAGCCGGCGCCGCAGCATCCGGCTTGGCGGGAGGCTGAGCTGCGGATCGGGCGACGGTGTGCTCTGCACCGCAGCTGCCGCTTGGACAGCCGGCTCGACCGACTGGCCCCGGGCGCCCATGGTCCAGGCGCTCAGGACCGCGATCGCCATCACCGGAAGCAGCACCGCGGCCTGCGTTGCCAGATCGCCGCGGCCGAATGGACCGAATTTACGCCACCACGACTTGCCTTCCTCAGCCATAGCCAAGCCCTCGACGCGCTCACCGCAAGCAAAAGCCGCACGGCCTGCACCGTACGGCTACTGACACTCTGCCGCGACGGGGCGCCACATCAACTCCGCCAATGCTGGATTGGTTGCACCGGAAGCCGGCGATTTTCGGGGTCGAGAGGCGACCGCCGCGAGCCGGAGGGGATGGCACTGCCGCAACGCCGCCGCTAACATCGGCCCGCCGCGCGAGGCGCGGCCAAGCGGTGCCGGCCAACGGCAGCGCACATCGATGGGAGAGCAAGCCATGCCGGTCGTCACCTGGGATCACGTCCATCTGCGCAGCCCCGATCCGGAGGCGACCGCGACCTGGCTGCAGGACATCCTCGGCGGCGTCATCATCCGCGGGCCGAACCGGATCGACGTCAAGCTCGGCGGCGCCAACGTCTTCATCGCCCCGGTCGCGCCGGGCGACGGTGTCAACTCGCCGCCGACCACGCCCTATCAGGGGCTCGACCATTTCGGGCTGACCGTGAAGGACATCGACGCGGTCGCCGCCGAGATCAGGGCCAAGGGCGTCGAGTTCACCCGCGAGCCGACCACCATCCGTCCGGGCGTGCGCATCTGCTTCATCCGCGGGCCGCAGGGCATCTCGATCGAGCTGCTCGAGCGCGACAAGAAATACGCCTGACGTGAACCCTTCGCGACAGCTGGTGGCGACCCCTGTCCGGAGCTGCCCGCCGGCAGGCCATTTCGGCCAACCTGCCGCGTTGCGCGGCAACCGCCGTTTGGCATAAAGAGGTGACCGGTGGCCGTTGGGCGACGGCTGCCGGCACGGGACGTTATGAAGAACGGGCTGTATTCGATTCACGTCAGCTTGCAGGACGGGCGCGTCGGCAAGGGCAGCGGCGTCATTGTGTTCCGCGACGGCAAGATCGTCGGCGGCGACGCCTATCTGTTCTACACCGGCAGCTACACCGTGAAGGACAACACCTTCAAGGGCGAGGTGCTGGTCCAGCGCCACACCACGCCGCGCGACAACGACAATCCGCTGTTCGGCGGCCCGAACCCGGTCGGCATCGGCGTGTCCGGCACGTTCACCGACACCCGCGGGACGATGAACGGCACCGCGCTGGTCGGCAAGGCCAGCCAGATTTTTGGCGCGACGCTGCACAAGCTCGCCGACGTCGACTAATCTGCTCCCTTCCCTACTCCGCGGCCAGCTCCAGCGGCGCCGTGCGCGGCAGGATCATCTGGATGCGCGTGCCGCCGCCCGGCACCGAGTTCGAGCTCGAGCCGGCCGCCGAGCCGGTTGGTGACGATGCTGTAGACGATGTGCAGGCCGAGCCCGGTGCCGCCCTGATCCCGGCGCGTGGTGAAGAACGGATCGAAGGCGCGGCGCCGCACGTCGAGCGACATGCCGCAACCATTGTCGGAGAAGATGATCTCGACATTGTCCCGGCCGGACTCGCGCGCCTGGATGTTGATTTCGCCCGGTCCGCCGTTCGGAAACGCATGCGCCACCGCATTGAGGAACAGATTGGTCAGCACCTGGCCGTACGGCCCGGGATAGCTGTTCATGGTCAGGTTCGGCTGGCAATCGACCGTCAGCGTCAGATTGTGCTTGCGCAAGCCGGGGCGCAGACTCATCACCACCTGCTCGGTCAGGTCGGCGAGATCGAAGCTGCGCTGGTCCGAATAGTTGCGGTCGGCGGCGACCTGCTTGAACGACTGGATCAGCTCGGCGGCGCGATTGAGATTGGCGACGAGCTGCGAGGACGCGTCGCGGCTGGTCGCGAGATAATCGTTCAGGCTGGAGCGGCGAACGTCGCCGCGCTCGACCTCGGCGGTGAAGTTCGAGGTCTTGCGCTCCAGCGCGGAAGCGACCGTCAGGCTGATGCCGACGGGATTGTTGACCTCGTGCGCGACGCCGGCGACCAGCCGTCCGAGTGCTGCGAGCTTCTCCGCCTCGATCAGCGAAGCCTGGGTCTCGCGCAGATTGCGCAGCGCGGTCTCGGCGGCGTCGCGCGCCTTGCGCATCTCCTGCTCGCCGCGCTTGCGCTCGCCGATATCGAGCGCGACGGTGACGATGTTGTCGATCTCGCCCTCGGCATCGAGCAGCGGCAGCTTGTTGACCAGCCAGTGCCGCAGATTGCCGGCCGAATCCAGATACTCCTCCTCGTAGAAGCCGAGCTCTCGTCTTCCGCTTCAGCACGCGCTGGTCGTTCTCGTCGGTCTTCTGCGCGCCGTAGCGCGACATCAGGTCGCTGGTGGTCTTGCCGATCGCATGCTGCGGCTCGATGCCGAAGATGCCGGCCATGTAGCGGTTCATCAGGACGTAGCGCAGGTCCTTGTCCTTGACGTTGATCACGGCCGGCACGGTGTCGATGACCTGTTGCAGCAGCCTGCGGCCTTCGGCGATGGCGTCTTCAGCGCGCTTCTGAACGGTGATGTCGCGCACCGTGCCCTCGTAGCGGGTGATGACGCCGTTGTCGTCGCGCACCACGGTCGCGCTGTCGGAGAGCCACAGGATCTCGCCGCCGCGCTGCTTCACCTGGTACTCGAAATCGCGCACCACGCCGTCGCGCTGCATCAGCCGCTGGAATTCCTCGCGCGCCGCCGGGTTCACATAGACGCTTTCGGTGACGTCGTTGATGCTGCCGATCAGCTGCTCCGGCGTCTCATAGCCCATGATGCGCGCCAGCGCCGGATTGGCGTTGAGCAGCGCGCCGGCCGGCGTCGTCACATAGATGCCGTCGACCGACGCCTCGAACAGTTTCCGGTAACTCTCTTCCGCGAGCCGCTGCTCGGCCAGCGCCCGCACCGCCGCCTCGCGCGCGTTGTCGGCATCGACCAGCGTGCGGCGGAACACTTCGGCGGCGCGCGCGATGTCGCCGATCTCGTTGTTGACGGCGGTGCCGGGAATCGAGGTCTCTTTCCTGCCCGCGGCCAGTGCGCGGATTGCGCTGGCGATCGAGGTCAGCGGCCGCACCGTGCGGCGGACCACGAAGGACGCCGCGAAGGTGCCGACCAGCACGCCGAGCGTCGAGAGCATGATGCTCTGCCACTTCGCCTCGGTCAGCGTCCGCGCGAAGTCGCGCGCCAGCACGCGCCCGCGCCGTGCGCTGACTTCGCGCAGGATCTCGGTGGCCCGCCCGATCAGCCGGCCCTCGGCGCCGAGCACGTCCTTGTCGAGCTTGGCGATCTCGCTTTCGGTGCCGGCAATCGAAATGACGGCGTCGGCATAGGCATCGGTCGCGGCGCGCAACTCGGGATCGTCGATGGTGAGCGCGCGCATCCGCACGGCCGCCTCGCCGGCGCTGGCGGGGTCGTTGCCCAGCAGCGCCGCGGCGACGCCGTTCTGCGCGCGCAACAGCTCCGTCGCCTTGCCCTGCGCGTTCGCCGCCGTAACCGCGGACTCGAAGCGGGTGCGGACCGGCGGCAGGGCCGACAGCAGCCGGGCGCGGCGAGATATCAGCGCGGAGATCTGCTCGATGCCGTCGAGATAGTTGGCGAGGCGCTTGCGACACGCCGTCGATCATGTCCTGCTGCTCGGGCGCGAGCTCGAGCCGGGTCTTCTTCAGGAGGTCGCCGAGCTCGGTCGCGACCTGCACCACCCGATCGGACTGCGCGCCGGGATCGGTGACGAAATCGCGCGCCGCAAGCCGCAGCTCGTTCATGCGGCGGTCGATCTCCTCGGCGAGGTCGCCGACGTCCTGCAGCCGCCGCAGCTCGGCAAAGGTCGTATCGATATGGCGGATGGCGATGACGCTGGCCATGCCGGTCGCGGTGATGACGGCAAGCAGCAGAAGAAAACTGCCAAAGGTCATCTGCCCGATCGACAGCGAGAACGATCGGATGCGCTGTGGAAAGTGCCGCGAAGGCAGATGACATGGCTGGCTCAGCCCGGGATGACAAAGTGCAATATATACGAGGTATTTAGCGCTGGAATATGCTGAAAAGGCTGAGGCGCGGCAGGCCTCATGCGGAGCCTGCGCCGGTTAACCATCCTGCCTGCGATTTGGGGCCCGGCTATGGCAGTCCAGGGCCAGTCAGTCGGCGGTAATTCCGGCCTCCTTGACCACCTTGGCCCACAGCGCCACGTCCGAATTGATCATGTCGCCGAACTTGCCGAGCGGCGCGCTCTGGGCCTCGCAGCCGGCGATATCGAGCTTCTGGCGCACGTCCTCCGTGGCCAGCGCCGCCTCCAGCGCCTTGTCGATGCGCTCGACGATCGCCGGCGGCGTCGCCTTCGGCACCACGATCCCGAACCACGGCGTCACCTGCGCCTCGGCATAGCCCTGCTCGGCCAGGGTCGGGGCATCCGGGAAATATTTGGTGCGGGTCGCATTGATGGTGCCGATGATGCGGATCGCGCCGGTCTGCACCTGGCCCAGCGCCTGGTTCACCGAGAAGAAGCTCGAGGTGACGAGGCCCTGGGCGATGTCGGGCACCATCTGCGGATAGCCGCGATAGCCGACGCCGGTCACGTCGATGCCGGCCAGCTTCTTGAACAGCTCGAAGCCGAGATGGCCGGTCGAGCCCTTGCCCGGATGGCCATAGGTCAGCGTGCCCGGCTTCGACTTGGCGAGCGCCACGAACTCGGCAACGTTCTTCACCGGCAGGCTCGACGGCACGATGAAGACGTTCGGCGCCTTGCAGATCTCGCCGACCGCGGTGAAGTCGCGCTGCGGATCCCAGCGCAGATTGTTGTAGAGCGCGGGGCTCGCGACGAAATAGGTCGTGGCGAGCAGCCACGTGTAGCCGTCAGGCGCCGAGCGCGCGACGTCTTCGGCCGCGATCGAGCCGTTGGCGCCGGATTTGGATTCGAACACGATGGTGGCGTTGTTCCACTGCACCGACATGTTCTGCGCGACGATGCGGCCGAACACGTCGGCGACCGTGCCGGGTCCGTAGGGAATGACGACGCGGATCGAACGAACAGGGAAATTGTCCTCGGCAAGTGCCGCCGTTGAAGCGACAGGCCGCGAGCAACAGAGCCTGCAATCAGATCGACGCCGCGGTGCCTCATCCCAGCGCCCCGACCTCGAACAACTCGCCGTCGTAGCCGGCTTCCTTCGGAATCCGGAGCTGGCGGCCGCCATTGAGCCGCGTCATCACGGGCATCACGGTGACGACGTTCTTGCCCCTGCTAGTCGTCGAGCGCGGCTTTCACGTGTCCCTGCTTGCCGAGCTTGATCAGGTTGCGCGTGGTCGGAAACGGCAGCTTGAAGCGGCCGGTCTCGCCGCCCGCCAGCGCCTCGCGCGGCGACACCCAGATCGAGTCGGTGGATTCCTTGCCGTCATGGGCGCCGAGCTGGTCCGGCGGCGCGGCGGCGAGGAAGAACCAGGTGTCGAAGCGCTTCGGCATGCCCTCCGGCGTGATCCAGTGCGCGTAAGGCACGAGCTCGTCGAGCGCGAGCATCATGCCGTTGTCGGTGAGCACCTTCAGGAAGGTGGTCTTGCGCTTCGTTCAGATCGGCTGCGATGCGCCGCCTCGATCTCGCCGGCGCGCTTCGCGTCGACCAGCGCCTTCGAGCCCTTCGGCCGCGCCAGCAGGATGCCGCTTTCCTCAAAGGTCTCGCGGATCGCCGCGATCCGGAAGCTCAAGGCCGGCTTCGTCCAGCCCCTCGCCGCCCGAATAAAGCTCGGGATGCGCGATGATCTCCTTGTCGTTCTTGTCGACGCTGCCGCCGGGAAACACCAGCGCGCCGGAATTGAAGTCGATCTCATAATGGCGGACCATCATGAAGACTTCGATTTCCTTCGCGGCTGCTTGCTGTCGCGCAACAGCAGGATCGTGGAGAGCGTCACGCGGCTTGACGACTTCAGCCATCAGCTCTAGCCCGCCGCGCTCGATTGCGGCTGCAGATTGGCGCGGCGATCGACCCGCGCCACGCGCGACAGGAGATAATCGACCTCGGCCTTCGCCGCCGCGGTGATGCCGGCGCCCGGCTTGCGCTGCGCGCTGGAGGCGATGATGCCGCGCTTCTGCAGCACGTATTTGCGCACGGCGAGCCCCGCGCCCGGCTGCTGCTCGTAGCGGATCAGCGGCAGATGCGCGTCGAAGATATCGTGCATGGCGTCGCGCTTGCCTTCCTTCCACAGCCTGACCACGTCGATCAGCAGTTCCGGGAAGGCGTAGCCGGTCATCGCGCCGTCGGCGCCGCGCTCCATCTCGAAATCGAGGAACAGCCCGCCATTGCCGGTCAGGATCGACAGCGGCCGCAGCGAACCGTCCTTCTGGAATCCGCGCAGCGTCGAAATCTTCTCCAGCCCCGGCCAGTCCTCGTGCTTGAGCATCACGCAGGACGGGCTGTCCATGACGATCTTGCGGATCACGGCGGGCGTGAACACCACCGACAGCGTCAGCGGATAATCCTGCAGCACCCAGGGAATGTCGTCGCCGATCGCTTCCTGCGCCTGCTTGAAGTAGCCTGTGATCTGGTCGTCGGTGCGAAGGCTCGGCGGCGGCGCGATCATGACGCCGGCCGCGCCCGCATCCATCGACGCTTTCGCCAGCGAGCGCATCGCGGCAAAGCCCGGCGCGGAGACGCCGACGATGATCTGCATGTTCTTGGCGCGCTTGACGAAGCGGATCGCGACCTGCTCGGCCTCGGCGGCATCGAGCTTCGGCGCCTCACCGAGAATGCCGAGCACCGTGACGCCGTCGCAGCCGACCTCGGCATAGAAGTCGGTCAGGCGGTCGATCGAGCGCTCGTCGATGCGGCCGTCGTCATGGAACGGCGTCGGCGCGATGGCGAAGGTGCCTGCGGCTTTTGCGGTGAGTTTTGTCATCTGTCTCCTTCTTCTTCGTCATTCCGAGCGAAGCGAAGCAATCCATATCCATTGCGGTCTATGGATTCGCTCGCGCTTCGCTCCCGGAATGACGATCATTTAAATCTCCGCGCCGACTTCTTGATCTCCTCGTCCGAGAAGAAGATGTCCCTGGCGTGGGTGACGATATCCTCGGCCTTCCATCCCGTGAACGGCGGCGTCCAGCCTTCCATTTCCATCATGCGCAATTCGCGCACGCCGCGCGGGCCGGAGACGCCGAGCACCTTGCCGGTCTGGTCGCCCGACAATTCGCTGACCATGTATAGCACGGCCGGCGCGATTCCGTCCGGCCCGAGCGCCGCGCCGGGGTTCTCCTTGTAGCGCGGCAGGTCCGAGGTCATGCGGGTCAGCGCGCCCGGCGCCAGGGTCCAGATCCGGATGTTGTACTTGCGGCCCTCGATCGCCAGCACGTTGGAGAGGCCCCAGATACCGCCCTTGGCGGCGCCGTAATTGGTCTGGCCGAAATTGCCGATCAGGCCCGAGGTCGAGGACGTGTTGACGATCACGCCGCCGCCGTTCTCGCGCATCCATTTGAACACCGGCAGGGTGGCGCAGAAGGTTCCCTTCAGGTGCACCCTGATGACCTTGTCCCAGTTCGCTTCCTTGGCCTTGGCGAAGGTCTCGTCGAGCAGGATGCCGGCATTGTTGACCAGGATGTCGGCGCGGCCGAAATTCGTGATGGCGTCGTTGAACACGGCCTCGCCGCCCGCGAGCGTCGAGATGTCGGAACCGTTGGCGACCGCGCGGCCGCCCTCGGCCTTGATCGCATCGACGACCTTCTGCGCCATCGACTTGTCGGCGCCGGAACCGTCACGCGGACCGCCGAGGTCGTTGACCACGACCGCCGCGCCCTCGCGTGCGAACAGTTTGGCGTAGGCCTCACCGAGCCCGCCGCCCGCGCCGGTGATGATGGCCACCTTCTTGTCGAGTAGTCCCATTGTTTCGCTCCCTGTCTCTCTATCGTGTCCCGGACGCGATGCAGGTCGCGTGAAACGCTGCTTCGCAGAGCCGGGACCCATTCCCGGCCAAATGGGCCCCGGATCAGCAGCGCATCGTCAAGCACGCTGCGCTGCATCCGGGGCACGAGATCTAGCCCAGCACCGTCTTGCCGCTCTTGATCACGGTGACGTTGCGCGCCTTCACTTTTGCCTCGAAGGAAATGACGTTGCCGTCCTTCCACATCTCCATGGTCACGGTGTCGCCGGGATAGACCGGCGAGGAAAACCGCGCCGCATGCTGCCTGAAGGCGGACGGATCGTAATCGGCATAGGTCTGCAACACGCCGCGGCAGGTGATGCCGTAGGTGCACATGCCGTGCAGGATCGGCTTGGGGAAGCCGGCCTTCTTGGCGAAGCCGGGATCGGAGTGCAGCGGATTGCGATCGCCGCAGAGCCGATAGACCAGCGCCTGGTCCGGACGCGTCACGATGTCGACGGACTGCGATCGGGCGCGCGGTTCGGCATCGCATGCGGCTCGGGCTGGCCTTCGGACGGACCGCCGAAGCCGCCATCGCCGCGCGCGAAACGCGAGGCCACCAGCGTCGCCAGCTTCTCGCCGCTGGCGGCATCCTTCAGCACGGTCTGGTGGCGGATCACCGCGCCCTTGTCCTTGCCCTTGTCCCAGGCCGCAAGCACGGTGGAGTCGGCGATGATGTTCGCCGAGGTCGCGAGCGGCTTGTGGAAGGTGATGTCGCGCTCGCCGTCGACCACCATCACGCGGTTGAGGTTCATCTCGCCCGGCCCCGCGCCCCAGGCGGCGACGGAGGCAAAGGTCGGCACCACCCTCAGCGGCCGCGGATCGGCGGCGGTCTCGTTGACGAAGGCGAGCTCCTTCTCGTCCATGGGATCGTTGCCCATGCCGATGCCGTAGGCGTAGAGCATCACCTCGCGATCGCCATAGGCGTATTTCTGGCCGAGATTTTTCAGCGCCATCAGTTGTTCGTAGTTGATCGGCATGTGTCCTCCCGAATTCTTCTTGCGCGGTGCTCATCGATGCGCCCTCTCCCCTTGTGGGAGAGGGCATCACCGCGGCCAACCGCAGTCTCGCTTGGGTGAGGTCGCCCGCTATCGCGCCTGCGGATGGACCCCTCATCCGGCGCTTCGCGCGCCACCTTCTCCCACAAGGGGAGAGGGAAGATCTACACCGGCGTGAAGAACGGCAGCGGCGCGCCGTCGGTCGGCTTGAACACCACCTTCACCTTCTGGCCGATCTTCAGCTTGTCGATGTCGCAATCGACGATATTGGTCTGCAAGGTCGGGCCTTCCTTCAGCGTGACATAGGCGATCGCGAACGGACCGGTCGGCGATTTCCGCATCAGGCTGAAGGTGTAGATCGTCGCCTCGCCCGAACTCTCCTCCCACACCGTCTTGTCGGAGAAGCAGAACGGACAGATCGAGCGCGGGAAATAATGCGGCTCGCCGCAGGCGGTGCAGCGCTTGATCATGAACTTGCCCGCCTTGGCCGCTTCCCAGAACGGCGCGGTCTCGGGATTGGTCTCCGGCGCCCGGAGTTTCTTCGCTTCAGCCATCACGCACGCTCCAGAATGCAGGTTGAGGCGGCGTGGCGATTGCCGAGCAGTCCGCCGGTGCCGTGCGCCACCGCGAGGTCGCAGTTCTTCACCTGCACCTTGGGATGCGCTTCGCCGCGCAGCTGGCGCACGGCCTCGATGATCTTGGTCTGGCCGCCGCGGTTGACGGGATGATTGCTGCAGAGCCCGCCGCCGTCGGTGTTGAACGGCAGCTTGCCGACGCCGGAGATCAGATTGCCGTCGGCGACGAACTTGCCGCCCTCGCCCTTCTTGCAGAAGCCGAGGTCCTCGAGCTGCATCACCACCGTGATGGTGAAGCTGTCATAGATCGAGGCGTATTTGATGTCCTTGGGCGTGACGCCCGCTTCCTCGAAGGCGCGCGGGCCGGACCAGACGCCGGCGGAATAAGTCAGGTCGTGATGCTTGCCGCCGCGCGGGCCCTTGGTCGCCTCGCCATGGCCGATCAGCCGCACCGGCGGCTTCTTCAGGCTCTTGGCGATCTCGGGCGAGGTGACGATCAGCGCGCCGCCGCCGTCGGTGACGACGCAGCAGTCCAGGCGATGCAGCGGATCGGAGATCATCGGCGAGTTCAGGACGTCCTCGACGGTGACGACGTCTCTGCAGCATCGCATGCGGATTGTATTGCGCGTGATGCGAGGCCGCGACCTTGACCCAGGCGAGCTGCTCGGAGGTGGTGCCGAAGTCGTGCATGTGCCGCATGGCACACATGCCGTAGACGTTGTGCGTGGTCTGGCCGTAGGCGTTCTCGAAATCGGCCTCGGCGCCGGCCGCGCGCGGCGGCATCGCCCCGGTGCGCGGCTTGCCGGCGAGCGTGATCAGCGCGATCGAGCATTTGCCGGCGGCGATCGCCTCGGCGGCATGGCCGAGATGGATCAGATAGGAGCAGCCGCCGGTATCGGTGGAGTCGATGTGGCGGAGCTTCTTCATGTCGAGGCCGAGATAATCGGCCATGTTCATCACGCCGCCCGGCGCGTCGCCGGCGCAGAAATAGCCGTCGATGTCGTGCCTTGGTGAGCCCGGCGTCCTCGAGCGCGCCCTTGGCGACCTCGGCGTGGAGCTGGCTGGTGGATTTGTCGGGTGCGTGCCGGGTCGGATGCTCGTAAATCCCGGCGATGTAGGCCTTGCCCTTGATGGTCAAATGTTTCTCCGCTGGCGTTTCTTTTTGGCTATTTCCGGACAATTTCTTGGCCTGTCGGGGCAGGCTTGGCAAGCGGTGAAATATTCCGCGGGGCGAGAGGGTCTAGGCTGTGAGAGCATAGCGGGTGGACGCAAGGTGGCCTGCTGCGCTCGCCGCGACACGTCAGTCCGTGAGCGCGCGAATGCGGCGGAGCCCGGGATCGATAACCACCATCGCTGGTATGGATTCCGGCTCGCGCTCGCGCGCCCGGGATGACGACGGAGTTGAGGCGCGTTCGCATTCCCGCGGCGCGATTTCGCGTCCGAGCTGATGCATATCGGTGTCCCTCTGAAAACAGAGGGCGCAGGGAATGCCGGGTGCTCGCCGCACCCACTGCCTTGTGTGCAAAACAGAAAAGACGCACGCAGGCCAGCACAGGTACGCCGAAATCACTCCGGCACTCCCTGCGCAATGGCTTTACGGCTTACTCCGCGCTCTCCCCGGGGTACCGGGCTTGTTAGCCCCCGTCGCTGCGCCGATCATCTCGACACAACTTGACCCCAGCGTCGGGGGATCAGGACCACACGGCTTGACCGTACGCGTCGACACCGCATCGTCCTGCGGATCGATCGCGTCCATCGCATCCCGCGCCACGTGTCGTGACGATCGCGAAACGCCCTCCGTAGTGAGCGCGGGACGGATGGAGATATACACACTGCTTATGATTTTCGGAAAGGCGTCTTGCTGCGACAGATTAACGCGACGTGCTGAAATCAACACGACGTGCAGAAAAAGACACACGGCTCTGTCGCCGAGTGCAGCGCGATCGCGCAGCGCATGACGAGCCCCTTGCAACGATGGTTCGATGCAGCGCTGACGCGCCTCCTGCACCATGACGGGATGGCCCTACTCCGCCGCGATCTGCCGCGGCGCGGGCGGCGGATTGACGAGATCGGCGGCGAGCTGCTCGTAGCGCGCCTTGGCGTCCTTGACCGCCTTCTCCTTCACCGGGCCGTAGCCGCGGATGCGGTCGGGCAGCGACAGCAATTCCACCGCGGTGTCGACATTGACCGGCGACAGCAGCGACAGCACGGTCGCGACGTCCTTCTCGTAGCCCGCGATCAGATCGCGCTCGAGCTTGCGGTCGGGGCTGCGCGCGAAAATGTCGAGCGCGGTGCCGCGCAGGAAGCGCAGCTTCGCCAGCACGCTTGAACACCGGCAGCATCCAGGCGACCGAAGGCGCGCTTCTTCGGCCGGCCGAGCGCATCCTTGCCGCCGCCGAGGATCGGCGGCGCGAGATTGAAAGAGAACTTGAAATCGCCCTCGAACTGGTCGCGCAGCTGCTGCTCGAACTTGCCGTCGGTGAAGAGCCGCGCGACCTCGTACTCGTCCTTGTAGGCGAGCAGTTTTGCGTAGTTGATCGCGACCGCGCGCGGCAGCGCATCGCCATAGCCGCCCTTGGTCGCGGCATCGCGCACCTGATCGACCAGCTTGCGATAGCGCTTGGCGAGCCGCTTGCTCTGATAGGCGGTGAGGAACTCGCAGCGATGCGCGATGATCTCGTCCAGCGTCATCGCATCCAGCGACTTCGGCGCATGCGCCTCGTCCTGGCCCTGCATCATCGCGTCCAGCCGCGCCGGGTCGGCGGCGGCGAGACGGCCGAGCCGGAACGCCTGCGTGTTCATCTTGATCGAGACGCCGTTGACCTCGATCGCCTGCTCGATCGCCTCGCGCCGACAGCGGCAGCAGGCCCTTGCTGATAGGCATAGCCCATCATCATGATGTTGGTGGCGATGGAGTCGCCGAGCAGCACTTCGGCCGGCTTGGTGAAATCGACGAAAGCCGAGTCCTTGCGCAGCGAGGTCTCCAGCACGCTCGCGACCTTGCGGTTCTGGAAATTGAAGTCGCGGTTGAGGATGAAATCGGCGGTCGGGATGATGTGGCTGTTGATGATGCCGGTGGTGCGGCCGGACTCGCAAAGCGTGATCGTGTCCTTCGAGACCGCCACCACCTCGTCGGCGGCCATCACGAGATCGGCGGTGCCGGTGACGATGCGCGAGCAGGTGACGTCGCGCGTGTGCTCGGAGAGCCGGACATGGCTCAGCACCGCCCCGCCCTTTTGCGCAAGGCCGGACATGTCGAGGATCATGCTGGCCTTGCCCTCGATATGGGCGGCCATGCCGAGCAGCGCGCCGATGGTCAGCACGCCGGTGCCGCCGACGCCGGCGACCGCGATGTTGTAGGGTTTGTCGAGCGACGGCAGCGAGGCCGGCTCCGGCAACGTCGCCGATGTCGCCGAGCTCGGCGGGCGCGCGGCGGCGCGGCTTGCCGCCGTCGATGGTGACGAAGGACGGGCAGAAGCCCTTCAGGCAGGAATAGTCCTTGTTGCAGGACGACTGGTTGATGGTGCGCTTGCGCCCCATCTCGGTCTCCAGCGGCTCGACCGAGATGCAGTTCGACTGCACCGAGCAGTCGCCGCAGCCTTCGCAGACGGCCGGATTGATCATGACGCGGCGCGCCGGATCTTCCATCAGGCCGCGCTTGCGGCGGCGGCGCTTCTCGGCGGCGCAGGTCTGCACGAACACGATCGCCGACGTGCCCTTCAGCTCGCGGCATTCCTTCATCACGGCGTCGAGCTCGTCGCGATGCCGCGTGATCACGCCGGGCGCGATGTCGGAGGCGGGATAAAGCTCCGGTTTCTCGGAGACCAGATAGATGTGGCGGATGCCTTCGGCGTGCATCTGGAAGGTGATCTGCTGCGGCGACAGCTCGCCGTCGACATGCTGGCCGCCGGTCATCGCGGTCGCGTCGTTATAGAGCAGCTTGTAGGTGATGTTGGCGCCGGAGGCGACCGCCTGCCGGATCGCGAGACTGCCGGAGTGGAAATAGGTGCCGTCGCCGAGATTGGCGAAGACGTGCTGCTCCTTCGTGAAGGGCGCGACACCGACCCACGGCACGCCCTCGCCGCCCATATGCGTGAAGGTCTCGGTCGAGCGGTCCATCCACAGCGCCATGAAGTGGCAGCCGATGCCGGCAAAGGCGCGGCTGCCTTCCGGCACTTTGGTCGAGGTGTTGTGCGGACAGCCCGAGCAGAAATACGGCGTGCGGGTGATGGGAGCGACCGCCTGCACCTGCGTCGCCTCGCGGCCGTTGAACCAGTCGGCCTTGGCGCGAAGCATGCTCTTGATTTCGGGATTGAGGTCGAGGCGAAGAAGTCGTTCGGTCAGCGAGCTTGCAAGCGAGGAGACGCTGAGCTCGGCGGCGAAGGTGAGGAAGCGCTTGTCGTGGTCGTCCATCTTGCCGACGATGCGCGGGCGGACGTCGTCGCGCCAGTTGAACAGCACCTGCTTGACCTGGTTCTCGACGATCTCGCGCCGTTCCTCGACGATGAAGATCTCTTCGAGCCCGACCGCGAACTGGTGCACGCCTTCCGGCTCCAGCGGCCAGGGCATGCCGATCTTGTAGAGCCGAAGGCCGATCTTGGCCGCGACCTCCTCGGTGATCCCCAGCTCGCGCAGCGCCTGGCGGATGTCCTCATAGCTCTTGCCGGAGGCCATGATGCCGTAGCGCGCGTTCGGCGAATCCATGGTGATGCGGTTGACCTTGTTGGCGCGGGCAAAGGCGACCGCGGCAAAACCCTTGTAGTCCTGCAGGCGCCGGTCCTGCTCGAAGCGGTCGTCGGGCCAGCGCAGATTGAGCCCGCCCGGCGGCATCTCGAAATCGGGGGGAATGACGAACGGCGTCATCTCGTCGGTGAGATCGATCTCGGCGGTGGTCTCCACCGTCTCGGTGATCACCTTCATGCCGACCCAGCAGCCGCTAGTAGCGCGACATCGCAATGCCGAGCAGGCCCATCTCGATCATCTCGTGGATGCTGGAGGGATAGAGATACGGCATCAGCGCGGAGATGAAGGCGTGGTCCGACTGATGCGGCACGGTGGAGGATTTCGCGCCATGGTCGTCGCCGGCAAGGCACAGCACGCCGCCGTTCTTGGCCGAGCCCGCCGTATTGCCATGCCGGAACACGTCGCCGCAGCGGTCGACGCCGGGGCCCTTGCCGTACCAGATGCCGACCACGCCGTCGTAATTGGCGCCGGGCGACAGGTTGAGCTGCTGCGAGCCCCAGACCGCGGTCGCGGCGAGGTCCTCGTTCACGCCGGGCTGGAACTTGATGTTGTACTGTTCGAGATGTTTTCGCGCGGCGAAGAGCTGCTGGTCGTAGCCGCCGAGCGGCGAGCCGCGATAGCCGGAGATGAAGGCCGTGGTG
Source organism: uncultured Alphaproteobacteria bacterium (assembly GCA_963696845.1). Taxonomy (GTDB): domain Bacteria; phylum Pseudomonadota; class Alphaproteobacteria; order Rhizobiales; family Xanthobacteraceae; genus Bradyrhizobium. The sequence continues at coordinate 69,391 of CAVOLR010000014.1, read as the reverse complement.
TTCAGCCCCGCGGCGCGGTCGCGCCGGATCTGCGCCATCGGCAGACGGACCAGCGCCTGGATGCCGGTCAGGAAGACGTGTCCCGTCCCTTGGGTGTATTTCTGGTCGAGACTGATCGGACCCTGGTTGATTCCCATCGACGCCCTCGTAAGCCCTTGGCTGCCCCTGCGCTTTTGCAGCTAATCATGCCGTTGATTAACGCCAGTCTATGTCGGTTTTTCCGCGCGCTGCAGCATAATTCTGGGCAATGAAGCCATGCCGCTGCCAAATCGCAATATCGTGCCGGAAATCGCGCATGGCTATTGTGCTTGTGTCGCGTGGACGCATGCTCGCGAAACGAGATGACGGCTCTATAATGCGCGCGGGGGCTTCTAGCCGGGTGAGTCTCATGCGGGCAATTCTCGCAGCTCTGTTTTTGTGCACTGCGTTGGCCAGCCGCGCAGGCCGCCGAGCCGTCGCCGGAGACGATCGCGCGCGGCAAGGCGCTGGTCGATGCCGGCGATTGCTATAGCTGCCACACCTCGGATCCGGCCAAGCCGTTTGCCGGCGGCGTTGCGGATCGAGACGCCGTTCGGCGCGATCACGTCGCCGAACCTGACGCCCGACCGCGAGACCGGCATCGGCGCCTGGAGCGAGCAGGATTTCTACCGCGCGCTGCGCTCCGGCATCGCGCCCGACGGATCGCGCTACTACCCGGCCTTCCCCTACCCTTATTTCACGAAGCTGACGCGCGACGACATTCTTCGCGATCCGCGCCTACCTCGGAACGCTGACGCCCTACGCCAACAAGGCGCCGCCACCGGAGCTGCGCTTCCCGCTCAACTTCCGCGTGGTGATGCGGGTGTGGGATTACCTGTTCTTCCGGCCCGGCATCCTCGAGCCCGACCAGCGCAAGGGCACCGAGTGGAACCGCGGCCGCTATCTGGTCGAGGCGCTCGGCCATTGCGGCGCCTGCCATACGCCGAAAAACCTGTTCGGCGCCGACCGCCGCAACCGCGCCTATGCCGGCGGCCTCGTCGACGGCTGGTTCGCGCCGCGGCTCGATGCCGCCGAGCGCAGCGGGCTTGCGTCATGGAAGGTCGAGGACATCGTCGAATATCTCTCGAGCGGCCGCAACCAGAAGAGCCATGCCGGCGGCCCGATGGCCGAGGTCGTGGTCAACTCGACCTCGAAGATGAGCGACGCCGATGTGCGCGCGATCGCGGTCTATCTGAAATCGCTGCCGCCTGGAAACTCGGAGCCGTTGGTCGCGCCGCCCTCGGAGGCGACGATGGCTGCGGGCAAGGAGGTCTACGATCACTACTGCATCGCCTGCCACGAGGCCGACGGATCGAGCTCGCCCGGCGTCTATCCGCCGCTCGACGGCAACGCGCTGCTTGCAATCGGCCGATCCCTCCTCGACCTTGCGCCTCATCCTCGACGGCGCGCAGACCGTGACCACGCCGCGCGCGCCGAACACCGGGCAGATGCCGGCCTATGCGCGGCAGTTCAATGATGACGCAGGTCGCCGACGTCACAACCTACATCCGCAACACCTTCGGCAACAGCGCGCCGGCGGTGACCGCGGAGCAGGTCAAGAAGGCGCGGCGGCAATAGCTAACGCTCGCCGCTGTTGAACACGAATTTCGGCATTTCCCATTTGAAGCGGATCGCAAGCAGACGGAACGTAACGCCGAGCGCGAAGGTGAGCGCGGTCCAGACCTCGTTGTTCAGCTTCAATCCGAACGCCGTCGCATAGAACAGCCCGGTGACGACGGAGACGCTGGCGTAGAGCTCGGAGCGAAACAGCAGCGGCACGTCGTTGCAGAGGATGTCGCGCAGCACGCCGCCGGCGCAGCCGGTGATCATGCCCGACGACGATCACGATCGGCAGCGAGGCGTCCATCTGCCAGGCGACATCGCAGCCGGCCATGGTGAAGACGACGAGGCCGATCGCATCCAGCACCAGGAACGCGACATTGAGCCGGTGCACCACGCGCGCGATCAGGATGGTGATGAAGGCCGCGATCCCCGCGATCGCAAGGAAGGACGGCTGCTCGACCCACACCAGCGGATAATGCCCGAGCAGCACGTCGCGGATGGTGCCGCCGCCAAGCGCGGTGATGGCGCCGAGCATGCAGACGCCGGCCCAATCCATGCTGCGCCGGCCCGCGGCCAGTGCCGCCGTCATCGCCTGCGCCGCCAGCGCAACATATTGGAGGAAATGCAGCACGCTGTCGGCGGGCGGCAGGTTCCACATGCGGGCCTCCTTCAAGTCGCGGTTGTCGAAATCTTAAGGCCCGAGTTCCCTGTGGAACAAGCCGGTAAGCCGGAACCCGACGCGCCGGATGAAGGTTGTCTTGCGACTAAAGGAGGAATTTCGTCATGGCCAACCAAAATATCCCGAACGATCCCTATGATCCCTATCGTTCCGGCCTGAGTGATGAAGTCGGCCGCCCGTCCCGTTTCGACACCGAGCTGCAGGCCGATCCCGAGCTGGACGAAGGTCCGGCCTCCAGTGGGAAGATCGCGCTGTTCGCGCTCGGCATCGCGCTGGTGCTGGGCGCCGTGTTCTACGGCCTGAACAACACCAGCGTGCACGAGGCGCAGACCGCGCCGCCGCGAGACCGTCGCGCAGACCCAGCCGGCGGCCCAGCCGCCTCCGGGCATGCGCGACGTGACGCCGCGGCCGAACACCTCAGCCGGGCACGACCACGGGCGCGGCGCCGAGCAATCCGATCGCCGCCGCAGTCCTCGCCGCAGGGCATGGACAAGCAGTAGCGGCTTGAGCCGATCGAAACGAAAACGCAGCGGGTTCGCCCGCTGCGTTTTTTTGCTTGGCGATTTGCGGCTCTCAGCAGCGAAGTTCACCTCTCCCCGCCGGGGAGAGGTGAACCGAGTAATGCGGCATCAGCCTTGCGCTACCCGAACATCTTGTTCAGCTCGCCGCCGGGATAGCCGTTGGCGAGTTCGGTGAAGGTCCCCTTCTCCGCCATTTCCTTTGCCGTCTTCATGAAGCCGGTCCAGGCCGTGCGCGCCAGCGAGCCGCCGACCGAGATGCGGCGCACGCCGAGCGCCTCGGCCTCCTTCAGCGACAATCCGGACGCGCCGATCAGCAGATTGACGGGTCTTGGCGCGACCGCTTTCACGACGGTGGAAATCTCTTCCTTGGTCGAGATGCCCGGCGCGTAGAGGCATTCGGCGCCGGCTTCGGCGTAGGCGTTCAGACGGTCGATCACCAGGTCCATGTCCTTTACGCCGCGCAGGAACGCTTCGCAGCGGCCGGTGAGCAGCACGCCACTCTTGTCGGCATCGATCGCCTGGCGCGCCGCCTTGATGCGCTCGACCGCGAGCGTGCGGTCGAACAGCGGCTTTGCGGCATCGCCGGTGAAATCCTCGATCGAGAGGCCGGCGACGCCGGTCTTCACGGCGCGGCCGACATTGACGGCGACCTTGTCCGGCTCGTGGGCAAAGCCATCCTCGTAGTCGGCGTTGACGGGAATATCGACCGCCGCGCAGATCGCGGTGAGATGATCGCAGACGTCATCGACGGTGACGCGGTTGTCGGCCTTGGCGATGGTCCAGGCGAAGCCCGCGCTGGTCGAGGCCAGCGCCTTGAAGCCGAGCTTCTGCAGCGCGATCGGCGCTGCCGACATCGAAGGGATTGGGAATGATGAAGCAGCCGCTCTCGTGCATCTTCTTGAATGTGGCGCGCTTGTCCGCTGTCGAAACCGGCATGATCTCTCCCTTTGTTCTCGATTTGCTTGCGATCTAGATAGCGGCGCGAGCGCGACCGGCCGCCAGTGCTGCCATCTCCTGCCAGTCAGGCGACCACCTTGCGCAGGAAGGTGCGCTCCTCCGCGAGGATGAACTTGTTCTCCTCGGCGAAGTTGAAATTCGCCATGCCTTCCTTGTCGTTACGCAGCCCTGCGCGATAGGCCTCGTAGGCCGCAAGGCTCTCGAACGAGATCAGCGCAAAGGCGATGTTGTTGGTGCCCTCATGCGGCATCCAGTAGCCGATCAGGTCGCCGCCGCAGCGCGGAATGATCGACAGCCAGCGCTTCGAATACTCCTCGAACTGCGCGCGCTTGAACGGATCGAGCTGATAGCGGATGAACACGGTGACCGTCATGGGAACCTCGATGCATCGTGATGGCGACCGCGAACATAGCCGCTTGACCGACAACGATGCTTCGGCTATCGTCGAAGCATGAAAGCAGGACCCGACATCACCATCATCGCCTCGCTGGTCGGCGATCCCGCCCGCGCCAACATGCTGACCGCGCTGATGAGCGGCCGCGCGCTGACCGCGAGCGAGCTGGCGCAGGAAGCCGGCATCACGCCGCAGACCGCGAGCTCGCATTTGGCGAAGCTCGAGGCCGGCGGTCTCGTCGAACCCGAGAAACAGGGCCGCCACCGCTACTACCGCCTCACCGGCGACGACATCGCCGGCCTGCTGGAGATGCTGGACGGTCTGGCCGCCCGCGTCGGCCACATGCGCGTGCGCACGGGACCGAAGGATCCGGCGCTGCGGCGCGCGCGCATCTGCTACGACCATCTCGCCGGCGATCTCGGCGTGCAGATGCTCGACAGCATGCGCGACCAGAAGCTGGTGCGGCAGAAGAAACAGGACATCGAGCTGACCGCCGAAGGCGCGCGCTTCCTGGAGAAGAATTTGCAGATCGCGCCCGAGGCGCTCGCCCATCCGCGCCGTCCGGTGTGCAAGGCCTGCCTCGACTGGAGCGAGCGGCGGCATCATCTGGCGGGCACGCTGGGTGCGGCCATGATGAACCGCTTCACCGAGCTGAAATGGGCGGCGCGCGATTCCGCACCCGGCAGCCGCGTGGTGAATTTCACCCGCACCGGCGAGAAGCGGTTTGCCGCGCTGTTCGGCGGCACCGAGAGCAGCTGAAACCGGCGCGGCAAAAAGACCACTAGGGCATCCTATGGTTGTCCATCGAACCTGCTCCTGCTAGCCTTCCCGGATTCATTGATGAGGGGAGAAGCACTATGGCAGATCGTGCATTATTGATTGGTATCAACGCCTATCCTGGACAGCCGCTTCGCGGTTGCGTGAACGACGTCACGGATATGGCCGATTTTCTCGTGAAGAACTGTAGCTTCGCCGAGGACGACATACGGCTCCTGGTCGATGCTCGAGCAACCACACAGGGAATCTACGACCGATTGGGCTGGCTCTTGACCGGACTCGATCCCGGCGATCGCGTGCTGCTGCACTACAGCGGACACGGCACACTGTTTTCGCGGCGAAACGCTCAGGGCCAAGTGATCGACAAGCAGGACTCGATATGTCCGGTCGATTTTGACTGGTCGCGTGAACACGCAATACTGGCAACTGATATGCAGAAGCTGTTCACTACGGTACCAGCAGGCGTCGACTTCGTCTTTGTTTCGGACTCCTGCAATTCGGGCGATCTTTCCAAACAATTCCAACATTTCAGCCCGAAATTCCTGGTGCCGCCGGCCGACATGGCTTGGCGCGTCGAAACCGCCGACAAGAAAAAAATTGGCCTGAAAACGGTACGATCGGCGGTTCAGAACAATTGCGCCTTCATCTCAGGTTGCCGGTCGGACCAGGAATTGGCCGACGCAACGTTCAACGGCCGCCCGAACGGTGCTCTCACCTATTACCTTCTGGGCACGCTTGGATCCGGAGGTTATCTCAAACAACCTCTGACCAACGTTGTTCCGAAAGTCGTGTCGGCTCTCAAGCACAACGGCTATGATCAGGAGCCGCAGCTCCACGGGCCGGCGCAATTGGTGGGATTGCCCTTCCTGAGCGGAAGCAAGAAGAGCATCGGTTCACGGCCTGCAAAACCCAGGAGGAAGTCCAGGAAATAGCGGCTCGCGGACATCTGGCGAAAACGCCCCGCGCAAATTCTGTTGAGAAAGCAAGACAAAACACATTTGCGTGTGAGCGGCAAAAGCTGGACGGCCGGGCTTGACCCGGCCGTCCATCCCTCTACTCGCTCCGCTCGTAACCAACACGCGGATGCCGACGAGTTCCGGTTGAAGACGCGCTCCGCATTTTTGCCGGTAAGAGGCGCTTCGCGCTTGGCGCAGGCATGACGAGCGGAGAATGTTTCCGATGAATCGCGTCCTTGCAGTCCTCTGTGCTTCCCTGGTCTTCCTCGCCACCCCCGCCCTCGCCGCCGACGCACCGCGCGAACCCTATGGCATCAATCTCGAAGGTTTTGCCTATCCCTGGCCCGTCAGCCTGTTCGACGTGACCAATGAGGGCGAGCATCTCAAGATGGCCTATATGGACGTCGGTGCCTCCGGCCAACCCAACGGCCGCGCGGTGGTGCTGCTGCACGGCCGCAATTTTCCGGCAAGCTACTGGGCGCCCGTCATCACGACGCTGCGCGATGCCGGTTACCGCGTGGTGGTGCCGGACCAAATCGGCTTCGGCAAATCGTCCAAACCGTCGGGCGAACTGCATTTCGACAATCTCGCGCGCAACACCATGGCGCTGCTCGATCATCTGCAGATCGCCAAGGCCGACATCGTCGCCCATTCCATGGGCGGCATGCTCGCGGTGCGGATCGCGCGCGCCTATCCCGACCGCGTCGCCCATCTGGTGCTGACCGCGCCGATCGGGCTCGAGGACTACCGGCTCTATGTGCCGCCGGTGCCGACCGAGCGGATCATCGAGAACGAGAGCAAGCTCACCGCCGAGGCTTATCGCAAGCAGCTCGAGACCAACTATGCGCTGAAACTGCCGGCGCGACCAGGTGACGCCGTTCATCGACTCCCGCTTCGGCATCAAGGGCAGCGCCGACTATCCGCGCTGGCTGCGCGCCTTCGCCTCGTCCTACCAGATGATCTATCGCGAGCCGGTGGTGCACGAAATCCCCTTGATCTCGCAGCCGACGCTGTTCGTGATGGGCGCCGACGATCACAACGCGCCGGGCCGCGCTTCCGCGCCGGAAGCGTTGCGCGCGAAAATGGGTCACAACGCCGAGCTGGCGCAGGCGCTCGCTGCGCTGATGGCCAATGCGCGCGCCGAGGTGATCCCGAACACCGGACATCTGGTGTTTCTCGAAGCGCGCGCGAAATATGACGAGCTGCTGCTCGGGTTTCTCGGGAAATGAAGCGCAATCGTTCTCGTCCGTTGGGTGGGCAAAGGCGCCTTGCGCCGCGCCCACCTTCAAACGCCGTGCTCGCGATGGTGGGCACGCTAGCGCTTTGCCCACCCTACAATCGAACTTACGCGAGCTACGCCGCGAACTCCTCCGCCAGCACAAAGGTCTCGCGCGTGCGCGTGACGTCCGGCCAGTCGCGATTGAAATCGGCGACGAGGCGCTTCAGATCCGCGCCATTCATCGCGCGATCGAGCGAGGCCTCGTCGGCGAACTGATAGGTCGCCTGATGCAGCGACGGATCGGTCAGGCTCCAGAACCGCCACGCCTTGACCACGCCGAACGATTTCGCGGCGTCGGGCAGATGCTCGTTCTGATACCAGGTGTCGAACGCCTTGCGTCTGGCGGGATCCTTGACGGTGGCGCGGACGACGAAAAAGGCAGCGGACATGGTTTCCTCCGTTTGTTTTGGCGTGAGGATAGCGCAAGGCGGCGATAATGTCGTGCAGTTCCGAACGCTACTCCGGCAGCCCAAGACTGCGAAGATTCTGCCCCATCCGCTCCAGAGCGGGCGCGGAAAACACCATGGCCTGCTTGAATTTCGAAACCGTCAGATCGGGATAATGCCGCAACATTTCCGCGAACGCCTGTTTTGCTTCCTCGATCCGGCCCGCGCCTACGAGAGCCGATGCCAGATTCCGATAGATCCATGTCGCATGCGGCCGCTCCTGCAGGGCACGCCGACAAAACATCACGGCCTGGTCGTACTCCTCGGCCACCTCATGGGCCGAGCCAATGCCGGCATAGTTGTTGAAATTCATCGGATCGATCGGGCTGAGACGAATGGCGCGCTCGAAATTCTCGATCGCCTTGTCCGTTTGATCCGCGTAGGCCTCGATCCATCCGAGCCGGCTCCAGGCCCAGGCGCAATTGGGATCGAGCACCAGCGCCCGCTCCAGCAGGATGCGCGCTGTGCCATAGTTGCGCACGAAGGTGTGCACCGCGCCGAGCACGGCAAGAATCAGCGGATCGTCGCCGCTGAGCGCCGCGGCCCGCTCCGCGAGCGATCGCGCCTTGGCCTGGCTGTCGGCGATATCGTCGGCCCAATTGTAGACGGAGCGCTGGGCGTGGCACCAGCCGGCAAGCGAGAGCGCCAACGGATATTCGGGATCGATCGCGAACGCCTTCTCGAGCAGCTCGAGCGCCTTGGCGCTTTCCTCCTTTTCCAGCGCCCAGACGTGAGGCATCGCCCGCATGGTGTAGTCGTAGCTGCCGAGATCCTGCGGCCGCCTGCGCCGGGAGCGTTCGATCTCGGCAAGACGGATCGAGGGCTGCAGGGCGCCGGCGATCTGCTCGGTGATGCGGTCCTGCAGGTCGAAGAACTCGTCGACCGTGCCGTCGTAGCGCGAACTCCAGACATGCGTGCCGCCCTCGGTCTCGATCAGCTGGACGGTGATGCGCAGCCGGTTGCCGACCTTCTGCACGCTGCCTTCGAGCAGATAGGCGACGCCGAGCTCCTTGCCGATGGCGCGCGCATCGGTGGCGCGGCCCTTGTAGGTGAAGGCCGAGCTGCGCGCGATCACGAAAAAGGATTTGATACAGGACAGCGCCGCGGTGATCGCCTCGACGATGCCGTCGGCGAGAAAGTCCTGACCCGGCTCCGCCGACATGTTGTCGAACGGCAGCACGACGATGGAGGGCTTGTCGGGCAGCGCCAGCTCACGCGGCCGCGCCGGGCCGACCGATGGCCTGACGGCGCGCTGCCAACGGCGAGCTTCATGTGCCATGCGCGCATCGGCTCGGTGATGTTCTTCAAGGTCTGCTCGCCGATGTCGTCGAATGCGATATCCACCTTGCCGCGGACCTGCCGATGGGCGTCGTCGGAGATGCAGACGCCGCCCGGCTCGGCGATCCCCTCGAGCCGCGCCGCGATATTGACGCCGTCGCCGAAAATATCGTCGTCGTCGAAGATGATGTCGCCGACATGGATGCCGATGCGAAACTCGATCCTGAGCTCGGGCGGCACGTCGACATTCCGCTCCGCCATCGCGCGCTGCACTTCCACCGCACAGCGCGCCGCATCGACGGCGCTGGCGAACTCGACCAGCATGCCGTCGCCGGTGGTCTTGACGATGCGGCCGTGATGCGAGGCGATGCCGGGATCGACCAGGGTCTTCCGGAACACCTTCAACTGGGCCAGCGTGCGCTCCTCGTCACGGCCCATCAGCCGGCTATAGCCGGCGATGTCAGCCGCCAGCACCGCCGCCAATCGCCGATCCACGCGCTCGCTGGACAAAAAATCCTCCTGAATGGGGACCTATTAAAGCACGTTCCGTCGCTTTTTCGCCACGCGTAATGAGGCGCATATGGCTCAGTTCACATTGCCGGGCAATTCAGTTCGGATATAGTCCGGCGCGAATTGCATTTGAAAAATACGGTTTGAATCACAACTTGGAGTAAGCACCATGGGCAAGAGATACCAGAGCATCCTGGAAACCGTCGGCAACACGCCCGTGGTGCGGATCAACCGGCTCGCGCCCAAAGGCGTGAACCTGTACGTGAAGGTGGAAGCCTTCAATCCGCTCGGCTCGGTGAAGGACCGCCTCGCGCTCGGCGTGATCGAGGCCGCCGAAAAATCCGGCGAGCTGAAGCCCGGCCAGACCGTGGTCGAGGCGACCAGCGGCAACACCGGCATTGGGCTTGCCATGGTGTGCGCCGCCAAGGGCTATCCGCTGGTCGTGACCATGGCGGAGACCTTCAGCGTCGAGCGGCGCAGGCTGATGCGCTTCCTCGGCGCCAAGGTCGTGGTCACGCCCGCGGCCGATCGCGCGGTCGGCATGATCAACAAGACCGTCGAGCTCGCCAAGACCCATGGCTGGTGGATGTCGCGGCAGTTCGAGAACGAGGCCAACCCCGACTATCATTCGAAGACCACCGCGCGCGAAATCATCGACGATTTCGCCGACACGAAGCTGGACTATTGGGTGACCGGCTACGGCACCGGCGGCACGCTGAAGGGCGTCGCGCGCGTGCTGAGGAAGGAGCGTCCGGACACCAAGATCATCGCCTGCGAGCCGGAGGACGCGCAGCTGCTCGGCAGCGGCGTCGAGCAGAAGCGCAACGCCGACGGCACGCCGGCCGCACCGCATCCGAGCTTCAAGCCGCATCCGATGCAGGGCTGGACGCCCGACTTCATTCCGAAGATCACCGGCGACGCGGTGGCGATGAAGCTGATCGATCGCCTGCTGCCGATTCCGGGACCGGAGGCGATCCGCTGCGCCAAGGAGCTGGCGGCCAAGGAAGGCATCTTTGTCGGCATCACCTCGGGCGCGACATTCGCGGGCGCGCTGAAGATCGCCGCCGAAGCCGCCCCCGGCTCCAACATCCTCTGCATGCTGCCCGACACCGGCGAGCGCTATCTCTCGACGCCGCTTGTTTGCCGATGTCGGCACCGACATGAACGAGGAGGAGCTGAAGATCTCGCGCTCCACGCCGACCGCGCAGATGAAGACGTAAACATTCGTCATTGCGAGGAGCGAAGCACGAAGCAATCCAGTTCGCATCGCGAATAGTCTGGATTGCTTCGCTTCGCTCGCAATGACGGCTCAGCTACACCGCCATCGTCCGCTTCTGATGCGCCCTGCCCTTGGTCGCCGTCGCTTCGCTGTGGCCGGCGACCACGCGCACGCCCTCATCGATCCGCGCGACGATGTTGTCCGGCGTGCAGCCCTGCAGGAAGGCGACGCCATTCTTGCGGCAGGCCGCGAGAATGCGGTCCCGCGCGCGCTGCATCTCCGGCGGAAACTCGCGCGGCATGGTGCGGTAACCGAGCGCGAGACTGAGATCGCCCGGCCCGATCTCGGCAAAGCCGAGGCCGGGCACGGCCAGAATCTCCTCGCAATTGGCGACGCCTTCGGGGCTTTCCAGCTTCACGCCGAGCAGCAGCTCGCCTTTCGGATTGAGCGGCCAGGGATCGCAGCGCTCCATATAATCTTCGGTCGACAGCCCCCAGACCGGCGCGGCCGTCGCTCTCCGATCCGCGTCCGCGCGTGCCGATGCCGAGCAGCTTGCGGCCTGTCGGCGTCGGTGCCGCCATCCGCCGCCGCTTCGCGCCCTCCATCCGCGCCAACGGCGACGGGATGGTCGGGATCGACGCCGATGATGTTGTGCGGATAGCGGCAGGATTCGATGAAGGCGCGCACCGCATCCGCGGTTTCGGCCTGGCACAGCAAAATGCCATGCACGCCGCGGCCGAGGATCTGGCGGAACTGCCAGGCATTGTACCGCACATGCGCGGCGTCGATGCCGTTGACCGGCGCCTCGACGATGACGGCCGGCGTGCGATGTCCCGACCGCGTCGGGGTGGCCTCGACCATGCCGCGCATGTAGGCCTCCAGGCCCGTCATGTCGAAGCTGCCGTGCTCCATGCCGACATTCATGTAATCGGCCCAGGTGGCGGCATCGGTGCGGCCTTGCGCGGGGTCAGCACATGGCCGCTGTGCGGCCCGTCGTAATAGATCGCCTGGTCCTGCTCCAGAAGCTCGATGCAGCGATTGATCCGCTTTCCCATGACCTGTCTTCCAGCAGTTTCGTCGATAGCGGAACAAGGCTACCATAGCGCCACAAACAAGGGAGGCCAGCATGAAGCAAGGACAGCCGGTCAAGAACGCCAGTCACCTCTATGAAGTCGAGCGCCGCGCCGCAGCATGCCGCCCGCCCCGGCTTTCGCATTTCGGAGCTGCAGCTCTCGCCGACGCAGAAGGTGCCGTGGCACACCCACACCAACGTCTCCGACACCTTCTATGTGCTGGAAGGCGAGATGCGGCTGTTCCTGCAGGAGCCGAAAGAGGAGGTGAAGCTGAAGCCCGGTGAGGTCTTCCGGTCAGGCCCGGGCCGGCCGCATCTGGTCACCAACGGCGGCACAGACGTCGCTGACCTTCCTGGTCCTGCAGGGTGTCGGCGAATACGACTTCGTTCCGCTGGTGACGCAGCAGACCGATGCCTCATGACGTTGACGCCATGCCGCAGCTCGAGCTGCAGAAGCGTGCGCGCGCGCTGGCGCGCGAGACCATCGCGCCGCGCGCCGCCGAGGTCGACCGCACGCGAGCAATATCCCTGGGACAATGTGAAGGCGCTGACCGAGGCCGGCTTCTTCGGCATGACCATCCCGAAGCAGTATGGCGGCCCCGGCCTCGGCTTTCTCGAAGCCGCGCTCGTGGTCGACGAGATGGCGCAGGTCTGCGGCGTCACCGGGCGCATCGTGGTCGAGGCCAATATGGGCGCGATCTCCGCCGTGATGCATTACGGCACCGAGGCGCAGAAGAAGCTCGCCGCCGAGCTGGTGCTTCGCGGCGACAAGCCCGCGATCTGCATCACCGAGCCCGGCGCGGGATCGGCCGCGAGCGAGATGACCACGCGCGCCGACCGCAAGGGCAGGCGGCTACGTCATCAACGGCGGCAAGCACTGGATCACCGGCGGCGGCGTCTCGAAGCTGCATCTGGTGTTCGCGCGCGTGTTCGACGAGACAGGCGCGGAACAAGGCATCGGCGGCTTTCTCGCGATCCGCGACAAGACCAAGGGGCTCGTGATCGGCAAGCGCGAGCCGACCATGGGACTGCGCGGCATTCCCGAGACCGAGATTCTGTTCGAGGACATGGAAGTCGGCGACGACATGGTGGTGATGCCGCCCTCGGGCTTCCGGCGCGGCTTCGCCGATCTCATGAACGCCTACAACTCGCAGCGCGTCGGCGCTGCGACGGTGGCGCTCGGCCTCGCCGACGGCGCCTACCAGCATGCGCTCGACTACGCCAATGCGCGCGAGCAGTTCGGCCGCCCGATCGCCGAATTCCAGGGCCTGCAATGGATGCTGGCCGACATGTCGGTGCAGATCTGCGGCGGCGCGCGAGCTGATCCACAAGGCCGCGCGCTCGGCCGCGCCGTTTCCCGATCCGCTGTTCGCGGCGCAGGCCAAGATCTTCGCCGCCGATGCGGCGATCAAGGTGACCAACGACGCGCTGCAGGTGTTCGGCGCGGCCGGCTATTCGCGCAACCGGCCGCTGGAGCGCATGGTGCGCGACGCCCGCATGTTCACCATCGGCGGCGGCACCGCGCAGATCCTGCGCACGGTGGTGGCGAGCCGCATCCTCGGGCGCAAGCTGCCGCAGACGCGCGACGGCTATCTCGAGGACGAGCGGCCGGCGCGGAAGACGAATTTCTGACGTTGGAGCGACTTCGGCGAACATGATCACCATGCTTGATGGCGGACGCTATTTCGAAGCACCGCGCTGGCACGACGGACGGCTGTGGTTCGTCGATTGCATGACGCGTACGCTGCTCAGCGCGACGCTGGCCGACGAGCGGCAGGAGCACGCCAGATTCGACGACACGCCGTGCGGCACCGGCATACTTCCGGACGGGCGCATCGTCGTGCTGACCATGAACAAGAAGCAGCTGTTCGCCGTCGCGGACGGACAGCTTTCGCTTTATGCCGATCTCAGCGCTGTCGCCAAAGGCGCCATCGACGACATGATCATCGACGGCCGGGGCCGCGCCTGGGTCGGCGATCTCGGCTTCAACATGCCGCCGCCGCCCGACCGCGGCGCCGTTGGCCGCATCCTGCTTGTCATGCCCGATGGCAGCGCCCGCGTCGTCGCCGAAGGCTTGCGTTTCCCAACGGCATTGCCGTGTCGGCCGATCACAGAAGACTCGTCGTCGCGGAGATGGACGCCGGCACGCTCGCCGACTACGACATCGCGGCCGACGGCGCGCTTCGCCTGCGCGGCCGGATTGGGCGCGTGCAGGCTCCCGACGGCATTTGTCTGGATCGCGACGGCGCCGTCTGGGTCGCTTCATTCACCGAGGACGCCTTCATCCGCATCGGCCGCGACGGCGAGCGAGTTGCAGCGGATCGCCGTGCCCGACCGCCGCGCGCTCGCCTGCGCGCTGGGCGGGCCCGATCGCAAGACGCTGTTCTGCCTGAGCGCCGCGACGTCCTACGAGGAGCTGCAGACAAGGCAAGTCGTCGTCGCGGATCGATGTCGTCGATGGTGGACACGGAGGGATCGGGGTTTCCGTAAGGGATCTACACCCACCCTCCCCGCGCCATGATGGCGGCGCAGAGCAGGATCACGACGATCGCCGCCAGCTCGATGTGGATGATCATGGTCACGCGCTTGCGCGTGGCGGCCTCCATGACCGGCGCCTGACCGGCCGCGATCGCATCGCGCCACGACAGGAATTCCAGGGTCGGGACGATCGAGAGCAGGCCGATGATGATGAAGAGGCCGAACTTGGCCAGGAACGCGTGGCTGTGCCAGTAGTACGCCGCGCCCTTCTCGAAGAAGAACACGCGCAAGAGCCCGATCACCAGCAGCGCGCCGGCGGCCATGCCGAGCACGATGTCGGTGACCTGCAGCCGCCGCGCCGACGCGAGCGTCAGCTCCGCCGGATCAGCGTGAACTCGATCGCGACCGCCGCGACGAGGGTGAAGGCGCAGAGATGATGCAGGAAGGCGAAGAGCGTGGTCATGGTGTGCTCTCCTCGTAGGGCGGGTTAGGCGAAGCCGTAACCCGCCGCGCGTGCACGACGAGCAAGATGGCGGATTACGGCTACGCCTAATCCGCCCTACGCGTCACATCAATTTCACCGGCGCATCGCGAACCACGCGAAGATCGATCCCGCCGATCAGGTCCGAACGGCGCGCCTCGGCGGAGCCGATCGCGGCCTCGGTCTGCCGCAACGTGCTGACATTCGATCCGAGCGACACGATCCCGCCGAGCATCAAGGCAATCGATCCGAGCGCGGTGGACGCGCCTGCCCCGAACAGGCCGAGCATCGCGACCAGCAGCAATCCGAAGCCGCCGGCGATCGCGAGCCTTCGACGCCAGAATGATCTTCCGGCAGCGCTCGGCGATCTCGGCAAGCGCCTCGATCCGCGCTTCGATGTCCGAAATCTCGTCGGTCGGATCGTCTTCGGTCATGCGATTCGAGTTCGTAGGGCGGGTTAGGCGCAAGCCGTAACCCGCCAGCTGACGGCGGCACGAAGATGGCGGATTACGCTTCGGCTCGCTCTCAGTCGGCGGATAAGTCGCTGATCCGCCTCGGGCTACTTCGAATTCAGCTTCTGACAACGTCGAGCTATCGCCGAGCAGCTAAGCCATCAGCATATTCAGACAACGTTGCCTTCGGAACGCCGCCTTGCGCCGCTCGCCGACTGTGCATTTCGAGATGCCGCCGCCGCTCCAGCACCGTTCGGATTCCGCGCATCGGAGCTGCCGCCATTTCTCGGATAGTCGTCGACGACCATCGGCACGCACAGAGCCGGCGCGTATGTCCGAACCATCGCTGCGCCAGCGAAGCTGGAGTTCGTCCCTGCTCGCCTCGAGTCACGATCGCAGCTTCCGAGCACGGCTCGCCTGAAACTCGCCTGTTCATGTTGGCGATCTCAGCAATTCGCCCGGCCAGCAGTCGCGAACTACGCGTCGACGCAGTCGGTTGCAGATCCTGTCCAGCTCCGAGCGAATTGAACCGCGCTCGCTGGAGTGCGCCGGCTCGCTCGATGCAGAACCTTCGCCCGGTCTCGCAGCGTCCTGCGATTCGATCGGAATGATTCGATGCCCGCGCTTGTCGCTTGCAGGTAGATCATCGAGCGAAGCTGCACGACCCCAGCTCGAGCTGCGTTGGATCGAACGCCCGTGCCGCATGCACGGTCTAGGAGCGCCAGTTGCTGCGAGCTGACCGGCTCGCACCGCCTGAATTCTTTGCATGCCCTGGAGCCGTGATCCCGGACGAGATGTCAAGCTTGCGCAGCGTCTGCGGCATACGATCGGCGGCACCTCGCCGGCTCAGCGCTCTCGCCTTGGCGTCTTCTCGAGCTCGCCTCGATCAATCTGCGTCTGGCCAGCGGGTCGGTCTTCGGCGTCATCTCCGGTGACCGACGAAAGTCCGTCGATTGCTCTGCCGACTGCTCAAGCAATCCGAAGTCCTCTGCATGCCGATGCGGCTCCGCTGCACGATCTGTAGTCGCTTCGTAATGGCGACAGCTATGCGTGTCAACGGCGATCGAGCTCCCAATATTTGCGTCTCGTGGACATTGACGGATTTCCGGCTATCCTCACAACGGCAAATTGTCGTGCTTCTTCGCCGGCGTCTCGACATGCTTGTCCCTGCAGCATGGCCAGCGCCCGCGCGATGCGCCGGCGCGTCGAGTGCGGCATGATGACGTCGTCGAGATAGCCGCGCTCGGCGGCGATGAAGGGCGACAGGAAGCGGTCCTCGTACTCCTTGGTGCGCGCGGCGATCTTGTCGGGATCGCCGATGTCGGCGCGGAAGATGATCTCGACCGCGCCCTTGGCGCCCATGACCGCGATCTGCGCGGTCGGCCAGGCGTAGTTCATGTCGGCGCCGATCTCCTTGGACGCCATGACGTCGAAGGCGCCGCCATAGGCTTTTCGCGTGATGACGGTCACGAGGGGAACCGTGCATTGCGAATAGGCGAACAGCAGTTTCGCGCCGTGCTTGATCAGCCCGCCATATTCCTGCGCGGTGCCCGGCAGGAAGCCCGGCACGTCGACGAAGGTCACGATCGGGATGTTGAAGGCATCGCAGAAACGCACGAAGCGCGCGGCCTTGCGTGAGGCGTCGGTGTCGAGCACGCCCGCCAGCACCATCGGCTGGTTGGCGACGAAGCCGACCGTGCGGCCGGCGATGCGGCCGAAGCCGGTGACGATGTTTTTCGCGAACGCCTCCGAAATCTCGAAGAAGTCGCCCTCGTCCACGACCTTCAGGATCAGCTCCTTCATGTCGTAGGGCTTGTTCGGATTGTCGGGGATCAGCGTGTCGAGCGACATGTCGACCCGCTCGATGTCGTCGAAGCTCGGCCATTCCGGCACGCCGTCGGTGTTGTTGGCGGGCAGGAAGTCGATCAGCCGGCGCATCTGCAACAGCGCATCGACGTCGTTCTCGAAGGCGCCGTCGGCGATCGAGGAGCGCGTCGCATGCACGCGATGCGCCGCCGAGCTCTTCGGCGGTGACGACCTCGTTGGTGACGGTCTTCACCACGTCGGGGCCGGTGACGAACATGTAGCTGGTGTTCTTCACCATGAAGATGAAGTCGGTCATCGCCGGCGAATAGACGTCGCCGCCGGCGCAGGGCCCCATGATCACGGAGATCTGCGGGATCACGCCCGAGGCGATCACGTTGCGGCGGAACACATAGGAATAGCCCGCGAGCGCGGCGACGCCTTCCTGGATGCGCGCGCCGCCGGCATCGTAGAGGCCGATGATCGGCGCCCTCGCCTTCATCGCCATGTCCTGGATCTTGACGATCTTGTGCGCATGCGTCTCCGACAGCGAGCCGCCGAACACGGTGAAATCCTTGGCGAACACGAAGGTCTTGCGGCCGTTGACCGTGCCCCAGCCGGTGACGACGCCGTCGCCGGGCACCTTGGTCTTCTCCATGCCGAACTCGGTCGAGCGGTGCTCGACGAACATGTCGAATTCCTCGAACGAGCCCTTGTCGAGCAAGCAGCTCGATGCGCTCGCGCGCGGTCAGCTTGCCGCGGGCGTGCTGCGCCTCGATGCGCTTCTCGCCGCCGCCGAGCTTGGCGCCGGCGCGCCGTTCCTCGAGGGTGTCCAGGATGTCCTTCATCTGTTCCCGCCCGCTAATTCCGTTGGATTTCAGCGGGTTGTAACAGGCCCTTTCGGCGGCGGAAAGGCTACAAGGCATCCGAAAACGAACCCGACGCAAGGAGATGGCGATGAGCGAGACAACCGAGGGGGCTGTGACCGGCGGCGTCAGGACCCTGCTGCGGCTCGAGGGGCTGACGCTGTTTGCGGCGATGGTCGCGCTTTACGCGGTCTGGGACGGCAAATGGTGGCTGTTTGCCGTGCTGTTCCTCGCGCCGGATCTCAGCTTCGCGGCCTATCTGGCGGGCAAGCGCATCGGCGCGATCGTCTACAACGCCGCGCATTCCTATCGCTGGTCCCGGTCGCGCTGATGGCGTTCGGCTTCATGTTCGGCGATCCCAAGACACCGAAGATCGCCATGATCTGGCTCGCGCATATCGGGATCGATCGCGCGCTGGGCTACGGCCTGAAATACAGCGCCGGCTTCGCCTTCACCCATCTCGGCCGGATCGGGAAGGGCGCAGCGGCGCCGACCAAAATCAGCTGAAGCGCACGCCGATGCGCGTCGGCTGACGCCAGACCACGGTGCAGCGCCGCTCGGCCGATTCCATCTCCATCATGAGCCGGAAATTGTCGGGGACCAGCGTGAGGTTCGCATCCTCGATCGCGGCGCCGCTCGCGGAGATGTCGCGCACCATGCAGGTGAGGTTTTTCCCGGCAAAGCTGATCCTGCCGGCAAGTCTGACGGCGCGCCGCGCTGCCTTGCGATTGTCGCGCTTGCCGTTGGCCGCAAGTGTACTCGGCCGGATCAGGCCAGCGAAGGTGACGTCGGCCTGCATGCTGAAATCGCTGACGATCCGCTTTCGCGCGCTGACCACGGTGAGCTGCAGCGAGGCCAGAATTTGCTCGACAGCGGCGCCGTCCCGGCCGAACGGCAGCAACAGCCGATGGCAGTCCACCCTCTGGCCGTTGGCGTCCATCGTCGAGAGGATCATGTAGACGGCGGCGCCGGTGGCGGCGCACTGCTTTGCGGCATCGAGCGCCACGCGCCGCAGCGACATCGGCGCGACCTCGTCCATGGTCTTGCCGGCCCAGTCCGAATTGAACGCCTGCACGACGTTGTTGCCCTGGTACTGCGCGCGGAATTTCTGGCGCGGCCCCTCGCCCTCGACGCTCCAGACCACGAGCTGCTTCGGATCGTGCGCAGCTCCTCGACATCAAGCTCGGTGAAGGCCGGAAAACGCCGGCCGGCCGCCAGCCGATCCCAGAGGTCGGCGAGCGCGCGCTGGGAGTCCGATTTGATCGCCTCCGACGTGATGATGTTCCCGGTCATCTGACCCCTGGGAGCCGCGTGAGGCGCAGACTCTGGTGGAAAATCACTAAGATGGCTTAAAACCCCGCCCCAAGCGGTCGCCATCCCCGTTTTGGGTGCTAATTGCGGTTTTGGCGGCCGGTTTCGACCTACCGAGGTACCCGCGCCGGCGGCCCGCGTTCCGTCGTTCCCGTGACACATCCGGCCCTTATCTGGCCCACATCTCGCGTATCTCTGACAACCGCCGCGCACACCCCAGGGTGAGTCGATCCACATCGAACGAGTCCCATGCCAGCGACAGCCTTGTCAGTTCCGACCGACAGCACCACCGAGACCGTCGATTTCCTGCGGCGGCTTGCCAGCATGATGACGGGCGGCCGCAATGCGGAGATGCTGCAGGAGGCGGCGAGCGCGATCGAGACGCTGAGCCGGCGCGCGAGCGCGGCGGAAGCGCAGCTTCAACGAGCTGCAGGAAGACCACGGCCAAGAACTTCGAGCAGCGCGAGGTCGCCGAACTTGCGTCCGACAATCTGCTGGCCGAGGTCACCGCGCTGAAGGAGCATCTCGCGCAGAGCCAGAGTCAGGCCGAAACCGAGCTCGCCGCGCTGAAGACCGAGCTTGCCGACCATCGAGCAGCGCGCCGAGGCCGAGATCGGCTCGCTGCGGCTGCAGCTCATCGAGAACCAGCAGGAGTCCGAAGCGGAGATCGCGTCGCTGCGGGCGCAACTCGCCGAGAGAGGCGCGCATGCGGCAGAGACGAGATCGCGTCGCTGAAGGCGCAGATCGAGCAGCGCGACCGGCTCGCCGAAATCGACCGCCGCGTGTTCACCGAGGAGGCCGCGCGCCTGCGCACGCAGATTCAGAACAGCGAAAACGGGCTCGTCAACATGAGCGCCGCGACCGAACAGGCCATCGGCGCGATCGACGAGTCGGTCGCCGTGGTCTCGGTGCAGGGCTTGCGGCTGGCGCGGACCCAGTTCGGCTATCTCGCCAAAGCCTTCGAGCAGAGCGGCGACGTGATCTCGCTGACGCTGTGCGAGATCGGCGCGCAGGCGCTCGACAAGGCGCTGGCGGGCGCAAAGGAATAACCCCTTCAAATCGCTGTCGGACCGATGGTGCGCCGGGTTTGACAGCCCGCGCGGCGCTTGGTCTATTTCCGCCGGCGAATCAACCATAATTCCGGGGGAAACCGATGTTGACCGACTGGCGCTTTGCGGTCGCCGCCGCGCTGTTGTGCTCGGGCGTGCTTCTGACCTGCATCGAGACCAACGCGCAGGGCATCCCGAAGGAGATCGCCTCCCGCGTCGAGATCTACGCGATCCCGTCGGTGACCATCTCCGACCAGCAATTCCTGACCGGCGACGCCAACGGCAAGCCGGTCACGGTCGCCGGCGAATTCCGCGTCGCCCAAGGCACCGGTCGCCTTCCCGTCGTGGTGATGATGCACGGCTCCAGCGGCGTCAACGGCACGACCGAAGCCTGGACGCATCAGTTCAACACGATGGGAATCTCGACCTTCGTGATCGACGGCTTCTCCGGCCGCGGGCTGACCTCGGTCAGCACCAACCAGGCGTTGCTCGGCCGGCTCAATCTCATCGTCGACATCTATCATTCGCTGGAGATCCTGGCCAAGCACCCGCGCGTCGACCCCGATCGCATCGTGCTGATGGGATTTTCGCGCGGTGGACAGGCGGCGCTCTACGCGAGCCTCGAACGTTTCCACAAACTCTGGAACAAGTCGGGCCTGCAGTTCGCCGGCTACATTCCCTTCTATCCGGACTGCTCGACGACCTACAACAACGACACCGATGTCGTGGCGCGGCCGATCCGCATCTTCCACGGCGCGCCTGACGACTATAATCCCGTCGCAAGCTGCAAGGCCTTTCTCGCGCGATTGAAGGACGCCGGCCGCGACGTCGCGCTGACCGAATATCCGGACTCCGCGCACGGCTTCGACGCCGGCCTGATCGGCAACAACATCGTGGTGGAGTCGACCAACGCGCAGACCGTGCGTCATTGCCACATCAGGGAAGGCGAAGGCGGCCTGTTGATGAACGCCGACACGCAGGTGCCCTTCACCTACAAGGACCCCTGCGTCGAGCTCAGCCCGCATGTCGGCGGCAATCCGGCGACCGCCGCTGGAAGCGCGCAAGGCAGTGACCGAGTTTCTGCAAGCGTTGTTCAAGCTGGGTTAGACCGGGACCGGCCGACATGCGCATCGGACAAGTCCCCTCGATCATCCTGATTGCGGCTGTCGCTTATTTCGCGACGATGCACTGGTGTTCGGCGCAGATCGTGGCGCTTGGCGCCAGCGCCACTGCGGGATATGGCCTTCCGGCGTCGGACTCGTTTCCAGCGCAGCTCCAGGCCATGCTGCAGGCAAGGGCTTCGTCGACACGCGTGATCAACGCCGGCGTCAGCGGCGAAACCAGCGCGCAGATCCTGGCGCGCGTCAACAGCTCGGTGCCCGAGGGCACCCGCATCGTCATCCTGAGCATGTTCATGCTGAACGACAGCACGCACGGCGTTTCAGCCGCGCAACACAGCGCCAATGTCGCCAGCATCCGCCAGCAACTCGCCGCGCGTCACATCAGGGTCATCGATGCGACCGGCCTGATCGTATCGGCCGCCAAGGCAGGTCTGCTGCAAGGCGACCGGCTGCATTTGACGGCCGAGGGAAACCGGCGCGTCGCCGCGGGATTGCTGGCGTCGGTGCGTTAGCGCATGATCCTGGAAACGCGAACGTTTCCGGATCATGCGCCATTCCTCGCCGGCCTTGAACGGCTCCTCCTTGTCCGGCGGCACGCTCTGCTCCGCCATCGCGAGGATCATCGCCACCATCACGTAATTGCCGGCGACCGCGGTGAGGTCGACGATCTGCTGATCGCTGAACACTTTGCGCGCCCGCGCAAAGGTCGCGTCGGACACCTTGTGCGTGGTCGTCAGCTCCGTGACGAAGTCGTAAACGACAGCCTCGTCCTCGGCCATTTTCGAGGGCCGCTTCTTGGCCTTCAAGTCCGCGATGATGTCGGCCGACAGGCCCGCCTTGGCCGCGATCGGCGCATGCGCGAACCATTCCATCTGCGAGCGCCACTGCCGGCCGACGATCAGGATCGCGAACTCGTTGAGCCGCGTCTCCACCGACGTGTTCCAGCGCAGATAGTCGAACAGGTCGAACATCCGCTGGCCCAGCACCGGGCTGCGCAGCAGCAGATTATAGGGTCCGCCGATGCCGACGCTCGACACCTTCATGATCTTGTCGGCGAGCGGCTTCTGCTGCTCGTTGAGCTGATCCGGCGTGATTTGCGGAAAGCGTCGCGACATGTGTCCTCCCTGCGTTTCTTGATTGATGCCGGAAGGATGCTAGCTGCGAGCGCGACTGCTCGCGCCAGCACGTCTGACGCGGCTCAGATCGCGCCGATATCGTGCAGGCAGGCCTGCGTCAGGTTCATGCGGTCGGCGATGTGGCGCGTCTCCTTGCAATCCATGTTGAGCGCGAACACCACCCTCGCCTCGCCCTTCTCGGCCCAGCCGACCATCCAGCCGAGCGACCCCTGCTCGCGGCCGAGCAGTCCCGACTTGGAGCGGATGATTGCGTCGCCGACCTGCGTCACGGGAAGGATATCGCGCACCAGATCCTGGCTGCGCTTGGAGACCGGCAGCACGCCGCGCCGCAGCCGGTCGAGGAAATCGACCTGCTGGATCGGATCGATGCGCAGATCGCCGGTGAGCCAGAACTGGTCGATGCCGCCGCCGATATTGCGATTGCCGTATTCGAGCAGATCGACATATTTCTGCATGCGCGCCTCGCCGATCCGCCGCGCGATCTCCTGATAGACCGGCACCGCGGAAACCGCGATCGCCGAGCGCATCGTGTGATCCTTGTTCCAGGCCTCGATCGAGCGCTTGACGCCGTCCCATTTGAAGACGTCCTTGTCGGGATCCTCGACCACGCCGGTTTCCAGCGCGATCAGCGAGTTCGGGACCTTGTAGGTCGAGGCCGGCAGCTTCGCTTCGGCCGAGCGGTCGTGGTCGCTGGCGATCAGGGTGTAGGCGTCGACATCATAGGCGACGAAGGTGCCTGATGTGCCGACATCGGCGAAATGCTTGGCCAGGTCCGTGCGGAGCTGGGTCTTGGGATAGGCGACGTTGGCGAGGCTGCGCGACGGCAGCAGGCTCGCGGCGGCGAGCAGGCCGAGCGTATGGCGGCGAGTGATCAAGGGTTGTATCCGGATTGTGACGTTGAGAGCGCGCGACAGTGCTGACCGCATCGTGGTGAAACGATGACGCTAAGGCTTGCGCGGCGACCGCGTCAGCTTCAGCACGAACACCAGCACTTCGGCGACCGCCTTGTAAAGCTCGGCCGGGATTTCGTCGCCGAGCTCGACATTGGAGAGCGCGCCGGCCAGCACCTCGTTCTCCTCGATCGGGATGTCGTGGGCTTTCGCGACCTCGATGATCTTCGCGCCGATCGCGCCCTTGCCCTTGGCGACCACGCGCGGCGCGCCCGTGCGGTCGTAATGCAGCGCGACGGCAAGCTGGTTCCTGGTCTCGCTCATAGCGCGCGGTCCAGGAAATGCCCGGCCTTGGCCGGCTGAGGCTGCGGCGGCGTCCCCTCGCGGATCACGATGTCGCCGGGCGCAAGCTCGGCCTGGCTCAGCGCCTGGCTGAGATCGCTTGCGCCGGCGCGCAGCAGCGAGGCCGTCTGCGGCCGCTCGGCCCACATCCTGACCGAGGTGCGGTCGCCGATCAGCGAGATCAGCGCATGCACGGGACCGGCCGGCTCGATGTCGAGCGAGAAGCGCGCCCGCCAGACGCGTTTCGATGCTTCGACTTCAGTGCCACCGCCGTCGCGCGAGATTTCGAACTGCGCCATCGCCGTGCCCTGCGGCGTCGCAAACGGGATTTCGAAATTCCAGCGCGGCATCGTGGGATCGATGCGACTGCCCGATGCATCAGGCCGATCCGGCAGCGAGGCGACCTGCAGCAAGGTTTGCCGCGCGATCGCCGCGTCGGTGTCGTCGAGCAGATGACGCACGGTGGTCGCGAGCGGCGCATCCGGCGCGATCGAGGGCGCGGCCACCGGCTGCGCCGACGGCAGCGCGCCGCGGAACGGCGGCGGCGGCGTGTTGGTGTGGACGATGGCTTCCTCGCTTTGTCCGCCCGGCAAGGTCACGGTCGCGGTCTGCGGGTGGCTCGATGCGCGCGGCAGTGTCCTGCAGGGCTTCCTGCAGGAGATTGAGCGCCGCACCTGATGTCACCGACTTCGGCTCCGGCGCTGAGCAACGCTTCCGCAAGCACCAGCTTGGTCGGTTGCGCCGTCGCATCTGACGATGAGCGAGGGAAGTTGCAAGCGCGCTTGCGCGCGTTACGATCTCGTGGACGGCCAGGTCAGGAATTTGGTCGGGTTGCGTTTGCTCCGGCTGCGCCGGAACCAACGATGGTGACGGCGTTGCCGGCTTTACTTCACCTGCAGCGGCGGTTGAAACAACCGGCGCAACCGCCTGCGGCGTCTCGGTTGTCTGCACCGCCGCCGCGAGCGTCTGCCGCAGCACGATCAGCGCCGCCTTGAGATCGGGGATGCCGGTGGGCGGAAGCGAGCCGGTCGCCAGCGAGGACTCCAGGAACAGGCCGGATGTCTGGACTGCGTTCTGAACATCTTCGCCGCTGAGATCGGGACCAGCGGCGTCTGCTGCGCCAGCACCTGCAGCACCGCCTGCTGCAGCACCGGCGGCAGGCTGCTCGATGGTCGCGACCGCATTGAGATTGGCGAACAGCGGCGCCAGCGATTGCTGCTGCGTGGCCGCGGTTTCGGACGCAACCGACACCGCGATCCGCTCCAGCGGCGTCAGGGGATCGCTGGCCGCGGGCGCAGCGGCCTGCGCCGGGTTCGCAATCGTGTTGATGGTGGCGGGCGTGTTTGCCGGCGCGTTCGTCGCGGCATCTGACTGTCGTCGCGACACCGGCCGTGTCCGCCGGCGGCGCACCGCGCCCTGCCCGACCATCGCGAGCCGCACCGTCCCGTCAGGCGTCTGCGACACCGCAAGCTGCAAATTCTGCCCCGGCGTCAGCGCGACCTCCGACATCACGTCGATCGAGAGCCCTGCGATCGCGATCTGCACCAGGTTCTCGGCGACCTTGAGCACCTGCGCATCGACCACCGTGCCGGGCTGCAACACGACGCCGGACGTGGCGCTGCCGGTGGCCTGCGCGGCAATGACGGGAAGACTTGGATTGACGGTCAGCGCCATGGCCGCAACGCTAGCGCGCGGCGACGTAAACCTCTCGTTAACCTGATGGCTTCATCGCCCGCAAAATCCGCACGGCGGCGCGGAAATCGACCTCGCGGGCGGCGCGACGGGCGGCGACCTCCTCGTCCACGCCCCATTGGTCGCGGTTCCAGTCCTCGTCGACATGGGCGGCGTCCCAGACCTGGTCGGGATCGCGCGCGCCATGGGTCAGCGCCAGCGCCAGCAGCGCCGATCCGGTCAGGGTCGTCACCACATGGACCGCCGCCACGACCAGGGATCCTCAGGCAGCGCCGCGCGCGCGGCTTCGACCGCAGTGTCGGGCTGGCGCACATGCATGATGCCCTCGCCGAGGATGAAGTGCGCGCCGAGTGTGTCCGCGGCCCAGAACAGCACGGGGTCCCAGTGCTGCGGCCTCCTTCTCGACCAGCGCCTGCGGATGACCGGCGCGATAGAACAGGAGATCGGACTGGAGATATTTGGCGACGTCGTCGCGTACCAGCTGCGACGCGGTCGACCACGGACTCGACGACGCTGTTGGCAAAGCGCGTCAGCGGCATGGTCAGGGGATCGATCGTGCTCCTGCTGCGCGCGCCATTCCTCCGCGATGGCCTCGGCGATCGCGCGCACCGGCACCGTGACGGTCCGGCCCGACGGCGTCTTGATCGGCTTGCCGTCCGAGGTGATCGCAAATCCGCCTTCCGCCTCGGCGACGCCGGCCTCCTTGTAGAAGCGCTTGCGTTTGGGCACGCGCGCCTCGCGCCGCACCGCCTCCTGCGGATCGAGCGGCGATTTGCCGGCCACCTCGTCGAACAAGTCACGCATGCGGATTTGCTTCCCTGCGTCGCATCATACTCGCGCCCCGATTATGATAAGTCTGCGCTATCGAGTAAAGCGAGCCTGCGGTGAAGGGAATTTTACCATCGTGATGGTGATGTTGGCCGGCCTTGTCGCGGCCGAGGCCGGGTTCCGCACGCCGGAATTGGCGGTGCGAAACGTCTATGCCTTTTACGGCAGGGGCGCGCCGGACCTCTCCCGCGGCCTGCCGCGGGACGAGGCCACCGCGCAGAAATTCTTCGACCCGAACCTGCGCAGCGCCTGGCTCGCGCCGCGCACCGAACCCTATGATTTCATGGTGCAGAGCCCGACCTGGCGGCTCGGGCCGGTCGCGGTCTCGATCCTGCGCAAGCAATTCGACAAGACCTATGTCGCCGTGAGCTTCGACAATGAAGGGCGGAGCGTGACGCTGAATTTCATCCTGGTGCAGGGCCGCGACGGCTGGGTGATTACGGATGTCGAGAGCCCGCACGATTCGCTCCGGCAGTTTCTCGAGCAGTTCAGGAACTGAACGACGGATCCGTAAAGCTATTCGATCACCTCGTCGGCCCGGGCCAGCAATGTCGGTGGCAGGACAAGGCCGAGCGCCTTCGCGGTCTTTGTGTTGATCGCCAGCTCGTATTTGGTCGGCGACTGCACCGGAAGATCGGCCGGCTGTTCTCCTCTCAGGATGCGATCGATATAAGTCGCCGCCCCGACGTACTCGTCATAGAGGGTTGGCCCATACGAAATCAGGCCCCCTGCATCGACGAAATATCGAAACGGATAAACCGTGGGCAGCTTGTTGCGCGTCGCGGAAGCCGTAATCACGGCGGAGTGGTTTCCTGCAAACTGGCTGGGTGTCACGATCATCCCGCCATTTGGGGTTTTGGCGAATGCGTCGATGTCTTGCTCCATCTGGATCGGGTCGGCCACGTCGATGACGCTCAGTTCGACATCGAGCCTGCCGACGGCCTGGACCGCCGCAAATAGGCCTATTCCGGTAGGTACCGCGGAATCCCGGATCACGGCCGCTCGGATCACCTGCGGCGCAATTTCCTTCAGCAGATCGAGCCATTTTGTCGCGAGCGCATATTCGAAACGTCACTAATCCCGTCGCGTTGCCAGCCGGACGAGACATGCTGGCCGCACGTCCCGAGCCGACGGGATCGACCACGCTGACGAATACGATCGGCACGATGTTGCTCGCTCGCTTCAAGGCGATCACGCCAGGAGTTGTGGTGCCGAGGATCACATCGGGCGACATGGCGAGCAATTCGGCGATGCCCTTTCGGGTCCGGTCAGGTCGCCTTCAGCCCAGCGTGTCTCGACGTGAATATTCCGCCCTTCGGTCCAGCCGAGTGCTTCCAGCCTTTCAAGGATTTTGGAGTGGCGCGCTTGCGCGACCGCATCGCCCGCGGCGAAGTTCATCAAGATACCGACGCGTCGGATTCGATCCTGCGCGCGCGCAGCCCGCGGCCATGCCAGGGCGCCGCCTAGGGCAGCGATGAATTCACGCCGTTGCATTGCCCTTCCCGAAACCATACCCATCACCGGACCGCCTCAAGTTGCCTGCATTTTCACGGGGCGGGTCTGGCTTTCACTCGGCTTGTGATTCGCGCCGCTCACTCCTCCGGCGCGTTCTCGATCGGATCGAAGCGGTCGGCCTCCAGTCCCAGCAGATTCCACGATTGCAGCATGTGCGGCGGCAGCGGCGCCGACGCGTCGATCACGCCGCCGCGCGGATGCGGAATGACGATGCGCCGCGCCAGCAGATGCAGCCGGTTCTGCAAGCCGCCCGGCAGCTGCCAGTTCTCCTTGTTGAAATATTTGGGATCGCCGACGATGGCGTGATCGATATGCGCCATATGCGCGCGCAATTGATGCGTCCGCCCGGTGACCGGCTTCAGCGACACCCAGGCGAGCTTCGTCGCCGAGGTCTCCACCACCGCGTAATAGGTCACCGCGTGGCTCGCGCCCTCGTCGCCATGGGCGGCGATGCGCATGATGCTGTCCTCCTCGCTCTCCTCTTTCGCGAGATAGGTCGAGATGCGGCCCTGCTTCGGCTTCGGCACGCCCGCGACCAGCGCCCAGTAGATCTTGCGCGCCGAGCGATGGCGGAACGAGCCGGTGAGATGCGGTGGCGGCAAAGCGCGTCTTGGCCACCAGCAGGCAGCCCGAGGTCTCCTTGTCGAGCCGGTGCACCAGCCGCGGCTTCTGCCCCTTGGCGTCGCGCATCACTTCCAGCATCTGGTCGACATGGCGCGTGGTGCCGGAGCCGCCCTGCACCGCAAGCCCGGCCGGCTTGTTCAGCACCAGCACGTCGTCGTCCTCGTAGAGCGTCATCGCCTTCAGCTGCGGCGAGCGTCTTCGCTTCGGCCTCCGACAATTTGCCCGCGACCTTCGGCGTATCCAGCCGCAACGGCGGAATGCGGACGCTCTGGCCGGCCTGCAGCCGATCCTTGCTGTCGGCGCGCTTGCCGTTCACGCGCAACTCGCCTTTGCGGACGATGCGCTGGATGTGGGAGAACGACAGCCCGGGAAAGCGCGCTTCGAGGAAGCGGTCGACCCGCATGTTGTCCTCGTCCGGCGTCACCACGACGGTCTGGACTTTGGTCGGCAGCGGCGGCGCCTCGGCGACGATCTTCTCCGGCTCGGCGACAAAAGGCGCGGCCTTTGCCGCGCGGGGCGCCGCAAAGCGCGCGGGCTTGCCGCCGGGGCGATGCGCCTGTCGATGCTCATCCCGCTGCTTGTCCCGGTAGGGAGGTGCGCCCCTCGGGCGATCGCCCCGGGGTCTCAATGGCTTCCTTGACGCGACGGCTCATGCCGTTCGCTTCCAAGCTTGCGTGATCGCTGACCGGCCTGCATCGACGCGGCAGTGCCGCGATCTCGGCACCGACTTCGCTTTCCGCAAGCCGCAGCTCATAGAGTTGCTGCAAATTCATCCAGAATTGCGGCGTCGTGCCGAACCAGTGCCCGAGACGCAGCGCCGTGTCGGCCGTGATCCCGCGCTGGCCGTGAATGATGCCGGTAATGCGATTCGACGGGCACATCGATCTGGCGCGAAAGCTCCGGCAGCCGTGATGCCAAGCTCCCGCAACTCTTCGGCAAGATGTTCGCCGGGATGGATAGGTGTACGGGGCACGATCGAGTCATCCTTCAGTGATAGT
Organism: uncultured Alphaproteobacteria bacterium; assembly: GCA_963696845.1. Taxonomy (GTDB): domain Bacteria; phylum Pseudomonadota; class Alphaproteobacteria; order Rhizobiales; family Xanthobacteraceae; genus Bradyrhizobium. The sequence continues at coordinate 40,136 of CAVOLR010000014.1, read as the reverse complement.
CGACGATCTCGACATTCACGGGGCCGGGAGATCCGTCCGGCCTACGAAGAAAGCAAGATCCGAGCCATTGATCGTTCGTATTCGACATCGCGAAGCTGTGCCGCGGCGGTCGCCTTTGAGCGACTTCAGCTGATGCGCTGAGCGCCGCAATCAGCAGGCTGGCGGCCTACGCCGGTCGAGTCGCATCTCAGCCATCGGGCAAGCCCGCAGAGGCTCTGACGTGCCGTCCGGCCAGCAATTCGCTCTGTCGCCTTCGTCCGGTAGCCGACGATTGCGTCTGACCGCACGACGTTATGCGCCTGTACGCAAACTGGTATAGTCGTCCCGAAATGGTCAGGTCAGCTGTACGCCATACGACCGTGCCGCGATCGCGCCGATGATCGCGGCGGCGAGCACGCGTGCAGCAGACGGTCGCGATCGACGGCCTCGCACGGCATCCCGTCTGACCGCGAAGATGTGTCGGCCATCGATACCTCCACGGCATCCCACTGAATGAGCCGTGCCTACTGCCGCCTTCTCCCGCCGCAGCTTGGCCCAATAATCCAGCCGCTTCCTGATCTCGCGCTCGAAGCCGCGCTCGGGCGGATCGTAGAACGTCTTCCGCCCCAGCGCTTCCGGGAAATAGTCCTGGCCGGAAAAGCCTTCCGGCGCGTCGTGATCGTATTCGTAGCCGGCGCCGTAGCCTTCCTCTCGCATCAGCTTGGTCGGCGAATTGAGGATGTGCTTGGGCGGCAGCAGCGAGCCCGCCTCCTTCGCCGTGCGCATCGCCGCGCCGAAGGCCGTGTAGGCGGCGTTCGATTTCGGCGCGGTCGCGACATAGAGCACGGCCTGCGCGATCGCGAGCTCGCCCTCGGGCGAGCCGAGGAAATCGTAGGCGTCCTTGGCGGCATTGGCGACGACCAGCGCCTGCGGATCGGCAAGCCCGATGTCCTCCACCGCCATGCGCACCACGCGCCGCGCCAGGAACAGCGGGTCCTCGCCGGCATCGAGCATGCGCGCGAGATAATAGAGCGCCGCGTCGGGATCGGAGCCGCGCACCGATTTATGCAGCGCCGAGATCAGGTTGTAATGGCCGTCGGCCGACTTGTCGTAGATCGGCGCGCGGCGCTGCAGGATGTCCTGCAGCTGCACGGCATCGAAGACCTCGCCGCCGCGCGCGGAACGCCAGACCTCTTCGGCCAAGCGTCAGCGCGGCGCGGCCGTCGCCATCGGCCATCCGCACCAGCGCGGCGCGCGCCTCGGCATCGAGCGGCAGCTTCTTGCCCTCGGCCTTCTCGGCATGCGCAAACAGCTTCTCGATCGCATCCGCATCGAGCGAGTGAAACACCAGCACGCGCGCGCGCGACAGCAAGGCGGCGTTGAGCTCGAACGACGGATTTTCCGTGGTGGCGCCGACCAGCACCACCGTGCCGTCTTCCATGACCGGCAGAAACGAATCCTGCTGCGCGCGATTGAAGCGATGCACCTCGTCGACGAACAGCAGCGTGCCCTTGCCCGTCTCGCGGCGGGCGCGCGCGGCGTCGAACGCCTTCTTCAGATCGGCGACGCCGGAGAACACCGCCGACAGCTGCTCGAAATGCAGCTCGGTGGCGTCAGCCAGCAGCCGCGCCACGGTGGTCTTGCCGGTGCCGGGCGGTCCCCAGAAGATCAGCGAGCCGAGCGTGCGCGTCTCCAGCATGCGCGTCAGCGCGCCGTCGGGACCGAGGATGTGGTCCTGGCCGACGACGTCGGAGAGTTTGTGCGGACGCAGGCGATCGGGAAGCGGCCGCGGCGCGTCCTGCTCCATGCCCGCCGCGGCGAACAGCGACGCTCCCTGCTGTGGCCGCTTCGGACTCATCCCGGCAAGGTCACGTTGATCTGCTGGTTGCCGCGCTGGATGACGATGCGCCACACCCGCACCGACTGGCCGGCGGCCTTCTCCAGCTCGCTGGTCTTGGCGATCTGCTGGCCGTTCACATTCAGGATGATGTCGCCCTTCTGGAAGCCGACATTGCCGGCGATCGGAATCCTCGGGGATCTCGGTCACGACGACGCCTTGCGGTATCGGAATCCAGATGCAGCTCGTCGGCGACCGCCGGCGAGATGTTGGCGACCTTCGCGCCCTGGAACGGCGAGCGCGCCTTCACGGTGATCTCGTCGCGGCCGCCGTCGGGCGCGGTCTCGAGCGGCATCGTCAGCTTCACCGGCTTGCCGGCGCGCTGCACGTCGATCTGCGCGGTGCCGCCGAGCGGACGGGTGGCGAAGCGATATTCGAAGCCGTTGGGATCGTCGATGGTCTGGCCGTCGATCGCGGTGATCAGGTCGGACGACTTCAATCCGGCGCGCGCCGCCGGGCTGCCCGACACCACGCTTGCGACCAGCGCACCGGTCGGCGAGCGCAAGCCGAGGCTCTCGGCGATCTCCGGCGTCACCGCCTGCAGCTTGGCGCCGAGCCACGGCCGCTTCACCGCCTTGCCGCCCATCTTGGCGGAGGCCACCACCACGCGCACCATGTTGGCGGGAATGGCAAAGCCGATGCCCTGCGAGCCGCCGGAGCGCGAATAGATCGCGGTGTTGATGCCGGCGAGCCGTCCGGTCATGTCGACCAGCGCGCCGCCGGAATTGCCGGGATTGATGGCGGCATCGGTCTGGATGAAGAACTGATAGTCGGTGATGCCGACCTGCGTGCGCGCCAGCGCCGAGATGATGCCGTGCGTCACGGTCTGGCCGACGCCGAAGGGATTGCCGATCGCGAGCACGACGTCGCCGACCAGAAGCTCGTCGGAATTGGCGAAGTCGAGCGTCGGGAATTTCTCGTGCGCGTCCTTCAGCCGCAGCACCGCGAGGTCGGAGCGCGAATCCTTCAGCATGACCTCGGCCTCGAACTCGCGCTTGTCCGACAGCGACACCTTGACCTGGTCGGCGCCCTCGATGACGTGGACGTTGGTGACGACGAGCCCGGACGGATCGACCATCACGCCGGAGCCGAGCGAGCGCTGCATCTGCTCGCCCTGCCCGCCCGGCACGCCGAAGAAGCGGCGGAACAGCGGATCGTCCATGAAGGGATTGCGGTTCTGCACGACCTTGGCGGCGTAGACGTTGACCACCGCCGGCTGCACGCGCTGCACGATCGGCGCGTAGGACAGCCGCAGCTCCTGCGGCGACGACGGCACGCGGCGATCCTGCGCGGTGGCGGGCGACGGCGAGCGCGGCGGAAACGAGCACGGCAGCAGAAGACGAACAGAGGTCATCATCGTGAAATCCTGGATTGGGTGACGATCGATGGCGAACGGTCAGGCCGCGCGGCGGCGCTTCGCGGCGCGCCGGCGCGCAGGACAGCCGTTCCTGATGGCTCTCGCCCCAGGCCTTCAGCGTATCGATCACCGGCCGCAGGCTCTCGCCGATCTCCGACAGGCAATACTCCACCCGCGGCGGCACCTCGGCATAGACCTTGCGGATGATGAGCCGGTCGTCCTCCAGCGCGCGCAAGCTGCTTGGTCAGCATGCGCTGGGTGATCCCGGGCATCCGCCGCCGCAATTCGCCGAAGCGCTGGGTGCCGCACTGCAGGTGAAACAGGATCACGCCCTTCCACTTGCCGTCGATCAGATCGAGCGTCGCCTCGACCGCGCAGCCCGGCCGATGCGCGAAATTTCGCCGTTTCATGCGTGCTTTCCGTCCAATAGTATCCAAACGGGGACTATCTCCCTGAATTTACAGTACTTGCCAAATTGACGCCAGCACGACAGTTATGCCGCGCCACACCAAGAGGAGAGCAGCATGAAGGCCGTCGGATACAGGAAGTCGCTGCCGATCGAGGACAAGGATGCGCTGATCGATTTCGAGGCGGCGAAGCCGGAACCGAAGGGCCGCGACATCCGCGTCGCCGTGCAGGCGATCTCCGCCAATCCCGTCGACTACAAGGTGCGCAAGCGCGCCGCGCCGCCCGAGGGCGAGACCAAGATTCTGGGCTTCGACGCGGCCGGCGTGGTCGACGCCGTCGGTCCCGATGTCTCGCTGTTCAAGCCGGGCGACGAGGTGTTCTACGCCGGCTCGATCCTGCGCCAGGGCACCAACTCGCAATTCCATCTGGTCGACGAGCGCATCGTCGGCAACAAGCCGAAATCGCTGTCGTTCGCGCAGGCCGCCGCGCTACCGCTCACCTCCATCACCGCCTGGGAATTGCTGTTCGACCGGCTCGGCGCGGTGCCGGGCAAGAGCGTCGATCCGCGCACGCTGCTGATCATGGGCGGCGCCGGCGGCGTCGGCTCGATCATGATCCAGCTGGCGCGACGGCTGACGGGCTTGACCGTGGTTGCGACCGCCGCGCGGCCGGAGTCGCAGAAATGGTGCCTCGATCTCGGCGCGCATGCCGTGATCGATCATGGCAAGCCGATGAAGGAGCAGATCGAGAAGCTGAAGCTGCCGCCGGTCGGCGCTGGTGGCGAGCCTCACCTTCACCGAGCAGCACTACAAGGCGATCGCGGACCTGATGGCGCCGCAGGGCAAGTTCGGCCTGATCGACGATCCCCAGGAATTCACCATGAGCGCCTTCAAGGGCAAGGCGATCTCGGTGCACTGGGAATCGATGTTCACCCGCTCCTCGTTCCAGACGCCGGACATGATCGCGCAGCATCATCTGCTCAACGACGTCGCCGACCTCATCGACAAGGGCGTGCTGCGCACCACGATGGACCAGGCGTTCGGCACCATCAACGCGGCGAATCTCAAGCGCGCGCACGCGCTGCTGGAGTGCGGCAAGTCGCGCGGCAAGATCGTGCTGGAGGGGTGGTAGCCCCGCCTACTGGAGCGGCGGTATCGTGCGGACGAACGCGACGATGGCATCCAGATCCTGCGCGGTCATGGTGGCGTAGGCCGCATAGGCCATCGGCGGTTTCAGCTGACGGCCGTCGCGGCCGATGCCTTTGGTGATGGCGCGCTTGATCTCGTCGTCGCTCCATTGGCCGAGGCCGGACACCGGATGCGAGGTGATGTTGCGGGATTGCGACTCGCCCCATGGTCCCAGGAATTTCCGGCCGCCCTTGCCGGTCGCGGAGGCGAAATCGTGCACCGTGGATGGGCCTTCCGGCGTGTGACATTCCAGGCAATGCGAAATGCTCAGGAGATAGCGGCCGCGCGAGAGCTTGTCGGTCATTTGGGCGTCGGTCATCTGCGCGCCCGAATAGGTCGGCGTCTCCGGCTTCGATGCCTTGCGATATTCCGGCGCCGGCGTTTCGTGGCGAACCGGCGGCACCGTTTTGAGATACGCCACCAGCGCGTCGAGATCGCGCGCCGTCAGCACGGTGTAGAATTCGTAGGGCATGATCGGCGCGGCTTTGGTGCCGTTCGGCTTGACGCCGGTGATGAGAAATTTCCTCAACTCGGCGTCGCTCCAGTTGCCGATGCCGGTCTCCTTGTCCGGCGTGATGTTGGAGCCGATGACCTTGTAATCGGGCTCGTCGAAAGTCTGGGGACCACCCGACAGCGCGCGCGAGAAATCGAACCCTTGGGGGCCCTGCGGCGTGTGGCAGTTGTGGCAAAACATCACGCTGTTGACGAGATAGGCGCCGCGCTCGACCAATGTCTCGCCGAGCGCCGGTGACACCAGTAGCGCCAGCGCCACGCCCAGGACAATCCTCATCGAAGCCCCCAACCCAAATTTGCGACGATTATGCACGCGGCGCGCGCCGCGGTCACCACCCAATAAAAAAGCGGCGCTCGAGGCGCCGCTTTTGAAACTTCGATATCGCGCGAGGCTTACGCCGCCTCGGCGTCTTCCTTTTCCTGCACGGGGCCGGAATCCTGGCCCTTGGCGTCGACGTCGCGGTCGACGAACTCGATCACCGCCATCGCGGCGTTGTCGCCGTAGCGGAAGCCGGCCTTGATGATGCGGGTGTAGCCGCCGTTGCGGTCCTTGTAGCGGGGCGCCAGCACGTCGAACAGCTTCTTGACCTGATCGCGGTCGCGCATCTCGGAGATCGCCTGGCGGCGCAGCGCCAGCCCGCCCTTCTTGCCCAGCGTGACCAGCTTCTCGACGATCGGCCGCAGCTCCTTGGCCTTCGGCAGCGTGGTGACGATCTGCTCGTGCTTGATCAGCGCGGCGCACATATTGGCGAACATCGCGCGGCGATGCTCGGCGGTGCGATTGAGCTTGCGATGAACTTTTCCGTGACGCATGACTTTATTCCTTCAGTTCGCCGCAAGCGGCGCGTTGCTCAGGTGGGCTTCCTGCGTTCGCCCTGAAAAGCGAGTAGCGAATGCGAGTAGATTCTATTCGCTATTCGCCACTCCCTATTCGCTCAGTAGTGATCCTCGAAGCGCTTGGCGAGCTCGTCGATGTTCTCCGGCGGCCAGCCCGGCACTTCCATGCCGAGATGCAGCCCCATCTGGGCCAGCACTTCCTTGATCTCGTTCAGCGACTTGCGGCCGAAGTTCGGGGTGCGCAGCATCTCCGCTTCGCTCTTCTGCACGAGGTCGCCGATATAGACGATGTTGTCGTTCTTCAGGCAGTTGGCCGAACGCACCGACAGCTCGAGCTCGTCCACCTTCTTGAGGAAGGCCGGGTTGAAGGCGAGATCGGGGATGATCTCCTGCGCGACTTCCTTGCGCGGCTCCTCGAAATTGACGAACACGTTGAGCTGGTCCTGCAGGATGCGCGCGGCATAGGCCACCGAATCCTCCGGCGAGATCGCGCCGTTGGTCTCGATCGTCATGGTCAGCTTGTCGTAGTCGAGGATCTGGCCCTCGCGGGTGTTCTCGACCTTGTAGGAGACCTTGCGCACCGGCGAGAACAGGCTGTCGACCGGGATCAGGCCGATCGGCGCATCCTCGGGGCGGTTACGCTCGGCGGCGACATAGCCCTTGCCGGTCGCGACCGTGAACTCCATGCGGATTTCCGCGCCCTCGTCGAGCGTGCACAGCACGAGATCGGGATTGAGCACGACGACGTCGCCGACGGTCTGGATGTCGCCGGCGGTGACCACGCCCGGGCCCTGCTTCTTCACGACCATGCGCTTGGGGCCTTCGCCCTGCATCTTGATCGAGATGTCCTTGATGTTGAGCACGATGTCGGTCACGTCCTCGCGGACGCCCGCGATCGAGGAGAACTCGTGCAGCACGCCGTCGATGTGCACCGACTGCACCGCGGCGCCCTGCAGCGAGGACAGCAGGATGCGGCGCAGCGCGTTGCCGAGCGTCTGGCCGAAGCCGCGCTCGAGCGGCTCGGCGACCAGCGTCGCATGGCGGTTGGCGTCGTGGCCGGCGGAGACCTGCAACTTGTTCGGTCGAATAAGCTCTTGCCAATTTTTCTGGATCGTCACTGTTTCACCTCAGGCCGGATCGTCACCCGGCGTTCGAGATCGCGGATCAGTCCGCGCGCAAAATTCCAAAAACGATTTCCGCGGGCAGCCCGGCGCCACCCGCGAAAGCAGCATCACACCCGGCGACGCTTGCGCGGCCGGCAACCATTGTGCGGGATCGTCGTCACGTCGCGGATCGAGGTGACGGTGAAGCCCGCGGCCTGCAACGCGCGGAGCGCCGACTCGCGGCCCGAACCGGGACCGGCGACCTCGACTTCCAGCGTGCGCATGCCGTGTTCCTGCGCCTTCTTGGAAACATCCTCCGCCGCGACCTGCGCGGCATACGGGGTCGACTTCCGCGACCCCTTGAACCCCATCGTTCCCGCCGACGACCAGGCAATGGTGTTGCCCTGCGCGTCGGTGATGGTGATGGTGGTATTGTTGAACGACGAATTCACATGCGCGACGCCGGAGGCGATGTTCTTGCGTTCGCGACGGCGAACGCGTCCGGCGGGTGTGGCTTCCTTGCCCATCTCAAACCTTTCCTGTCGATCTCAACGCCGCCGTAATTCCAGCGGCTACACCTCAAAGCGAATGGTGAGTGGCGAGTAGCGAATAGGGCTTGTCCCCTGCTCGCCACTCGCCATTCGCTATTCGCGGAATTACTTCTTCTTGCCGGCGATCGCTTTCGCCGGACCCTTGCGCGTGCGCGCGTTGGTGTGGGTGCGCTGGCCGCGCACCGGCAGGCCGCGGCGATGACGCAGGCCGCGATAGCAGCCGAGGTCCATCAGCCGCTTGATGTTGATGCCGGTCTCGCGACGAAGATCGCCCTCGACGACGTAGTCGCGGTCGATCATTTCACGGATCTGGAGCACTTCGGCGTCGCTGAGCTGGCTGACGCGGCGATCCAGCGGGATCTTCGTCTTCTCCATGATCTCGGCCGCGCTCCTCTCGCCGATGCCATGGATGTACTGCAGCGCGATCAGCACGCGCTTGTTGGTCGGAATGTTCACGCCGGCAATACGGGCCACGTAGGTCTCTCCTGTCGCCGATCCCCTAAGGGATTTCCGGCTCTGAATTCTTGCTCTCTCGGGCAGGTCCGCAAACGCGAACACGACGCCCAACCCCTCGTCCATTTGGGGCCCGGCATCGTCTGATCACTATCCGACTTGGATGCGGGGCTTATTAAGGGATCGAATGCGGTTTCGTCAACCGATTCTAAGCCTTACGTCGCCTTTTCGTGACCTTTTTCGCAGCCTTTTTGGCGGCCTTCCGGCCGCCTTCTTGACCGGCCTTTTTGGCCCCCTTGGAGGGGCGTTTGGCGGCCTTCCGGGCCGCTTTGGCCGCCTTTTTGGCGCTCGCCCTGCCCGCGGGAGACGATTTTGCCTGCTTCCGGGCGGGCTTCCGGACGGTTCCCCTGGCCGCCGGCTTGGCCGAGGCCCGCTTCTCGGCCGCCTTGGCATCCGCGGCCTCGATCGCGGCCAGGATTCGGCCGATCTCCCGCGTCACCTGCTCGATGGTCATCATGCCGTCGACGGTCAGGAGCTTGCGACGCTCCGAATAGTAGTGGATCAGCGGCTCGGTCAGCGAGCGGTAGGCCGCAAGGCGCTTGGTCAGCACCTCCGGCGTATCGTCGACGCGGACGTCCTCGCCGCGCGACCGCATTTCGGCCACGCGCGTCTCGACCCGCTGCAGCAGCGCGCTCTCGTTGACGCGCAGCTCGATCACGGCGTCGAGCTTGAGGTGCTTTTGCTTGAGCAGATCGTCGAGCGCCTCGGCCTGCGGCACGGTGCGCGGAAATCCGTCGAGGATGAATCCCTTTTTGGCGTCGGACTGCTCGATACGGTCGGCGATGACGCCGACCACGACGTCGTCGGGCACGAGCCCGCCGCTCGCCATGATGTCCTTGGCGCGCAAGCCGACCGGCGTGCCGGCGGCGACCGCTGCGCGCAGCATTTCACCGGTGGAGAGCTGGACGATGCCGTAACGCTGCACCAGCCGCTGCGCCTGGGTGCCCTTGCCCGAACCCGGCGGGCCCAGAAGGATGATTCTCATTGTCGTTTCGCCCCCCGGCGCTTGGTGGGCGAAGCTCCGCACACCCGGTTTCTTGTTCTGAGGTCTAGCGGCGGCGTCCCCGCAGCTTCGACTTCCTGATCAGCCCCTCATATTGATGGGCGAGCAGATAGCCCTGCACCTGCGCCACCGTATCCATGGTCACGCTGACCACGATCAGGAGCGAGGTGCCGCCGAAGTAGAACGGCACGGACGCGTAGGAGATCAGGATTTCCGGGATCAAGCAGACGATCGCGAGATAAATCGCGCCGACCACGGTGATGCGCGACAGCACATAGTCGATATATTCGGCGGTGCGCTCGCCCGGACGGATAGCCCGGGATGAAGCCGCCATGCTTCTTCAGATTGTCCGCGGTCTCGGTCGGGTTGAACACGATCGCGGTGTAGAAGAAGGCGAAGAACACGATCAGCGCGAGATAGAGGAACAGGAACAGCGGACGGCCATGGCCGAGCTGGGTGGTGAGCCACTGGAACCATTCCGGCCCCTTGCCGGCGTTGAAGTTGGCGACCGTGGTCGGCAACAGCAGCAGCGACGAGGCGAAGATCGGCGGGATCACGCCCGAGGTGTTGAGCTTCAGCGGCAGATGCGAGGACTGGCCCTCGAACATGCTTGTTGCCGACCTGGCGCTTCGGATACTGGATCAGCAGTCGCCGCTGCGCACGCTCCATGAACACGATGAAGGCGATCACGACGACCACCATCACGATCACGATCAGGATCAAACCGGTCGACAACGCGCCCTGGCGGCCGAGTTCGAGCATGTTGGCGAGCGCCGACGGCAGCTCGGCCACGATGCCGGACAGGATGATCAGCGAGATGCCATTGCCGATGCCGCGCGAGGTAATCTGCTCGCCGAGCCACATCAGGAACATGGTGCCGCCGGTCAGCGTCACCGCGGTGGAGATGCGGAAGAAAAATCCGGGATCGGAGACGACGTTGCCGGCGCCCTCGAGGCCGACGGCGATGCCGTAGGACTGGAACGCGGCAAGAAGCACCGTGAGATAGCGGGTGTACTGGTTCAGAATCTTGCGCCCGGCCTCGCCTTCCTTCTTCAGCGCTTCGAGCTGCGGCGAGACGGTGGTCAGGAGCTGGATGATGATCGATGCCGAGATGTACGGCATGATGTTCAGCGCGAAGATCGCCATGCGGTGGATGCCGCCGCCGGCGAACATGTTGAACATGCCGAGGATGCCGCCGGCCTGGGTGCGGAACACCTGCTCCCAGATGTTGGGATCGATGCCGGGCAGCGGAATGTAGGTGCCGAGCCGGTAGACCAGCAGCGCACCGAGCGTGAACCAGATCCGCTTCTTCAGCTCGTCGGCCTTGGCGAAGGCGCCGAAGTTGAGATTGGCTGCAAGTTGTTCTGCTGCTGAGGGCATGTCTGGCTTTCTCCCGCCGCCTTTGCATCGCTTGTCCCGCGAGCTTCGCGGGACCGTCAGCAGACGCCGGACATTATTTGGGGCCCGGCTTCGATAAGTCCATCATTCCTTGGGCGAAATCGCGGAACCCGGGCCCTGCGATGACGCAGATGTTACGCCGCCTTGCCTTCGTCGGGCTCGACGGGCGCCAGGATCTTCACGGTGCCGCCGGCCTTCTCGACCGCCGCCACCGCCGACTTCGAGGCGCCGTGCACCTCGACATTGATCTTGGCCTTGATCTCGCCGCGGCCGAGCAGCCGAATGCCGCCCTTGGCGCGGCGAACGACGCCCGACTTGACCAGCGATTCCGCGTTCACGATCGTCCTTGCGTCGATCGTCTTGGCGTTGATCGCGTCCTGCAGCCGGTCGAGATTGATCTCGGCATATTCGACGCGGAACACGTTGTTGAAGCCGCGCTTGGGCAGGCGGCGATGCAACGGCATCTGGCCGCCTTCGAAACCCTTGATGCGCACGCCGGTACGCGCGGTCTGGCCCTTGCCGCCGCGGCCCGCCTGCTTGCCCTTGCCCGAACCGATGCCGCGGCCGACGCGCATGCGCTTCTTGCGCGAGCCGGCGTTGTCGGCGATCTCGTGAAGCTTCATCGCCCTATCTCCTGAATTTATTTCCCGTCGACGACGCGAACGAGATGGTGAACTTTTTCGATCATGCCGCGCACCGCCGGGGTGTCCGGCAATTCGGCGACGCGGCCGATCTTGTTGAGATTGAGCCCGATCAGCGTCGAGCGCTGCGAATGGTGGCGGCGGATCGGGCTGCCCGTCTGCTCCACCTTGATCGTCTTTGCGGCCTTGGCCATCGTATCAACTCCGGATCAGCGCTGATCGCGCGAACGTATTAGTCGGTGCTCGCCTCGGCGTCGCCGCCGACGCGGCGGGCCTGCAGTGCGGACACCTTGATGTTGCGGCGCGCCGCGACCGAGCGCGGCGAGTCCTGGTGCTTCAGCGCGTCGAAGGTCGCGCGCACCATGTTGTAGGGGTTCGACGAGCCGATCGACTTCGCCACCACGTCCTGCACGCCGAGCGTCTCGAACACCGCGCGCATCGGACCGCCGGCGATGATGCCGGTACCGGCCGGCGCCGCACGCAGATAGACGCGGCCGGCGCCATGACGGCCGGCGATGTCGTGATGCAGCGTGCGGCCTTCGCGCAGCGCCACCCGCGTCAAATTGCGCTTGGCCGACTCGGTCGCCTTGCGGATCGCCTCCGGCACTTCGCGCGCCTTGCCATGGCCGAAACCGGCCCGGCCCTTCTGGTCGCCGATCACGACCAGCGCCGCAAAGCCGAAGCGCTTGCCGCCCTTGACGACCTTCGCCACGCGATTGATGTGGACCAGCTTGTCGACGAACTCGCTGTCACGCTCTTCGCGATCCCGCCGATCGCGTCCGCCGCGTTCCCGTTCACCTGCCATGGTGTTTTCCAATCTTTCGGAGGCTCGATTGCCTCTGTCCTCGTATCCAGTTTCGTCTTTAGTTGGAGCATGATCTTGTCGGAAAACCGGTACCCACTTTTCCGGATCATGCTCTAGAAGCTCAACCCGCTCTCGCGCGCCGCATCGGCCAGCGCCTTGACGCGGCCGTGATAGAGATAGCTGCCGCGGTCGAACACGACTTCCTTGACGCCGTTCTTCACCGCGCGCTCCGCCAGCAGCTTGCCGACCGCCTTGGCCGCATCGATGTTGGCGCCGGTCTTCTCGCGCATGTCCTTTTCCAGCGACGAGGCCGAAGCCAGCGTCTCGCCCTTCAGGTCGTCGATGACCTGGGCATAGATGTGCTTGGACGAACGGAACACGGATCAGCCGCGGACGGCCGTTCGCGGACCGGCGTAGCGACAGCCGCACGCGCTGCTTGCGCCGGGCATTCGTAACCTTGATTCTCGACATCGCCCGCTCCGTTACTTCTTCTTGCCTTCCTTGCGGAAGATGAACTCGCCGGCATACTTCACGCCCTTGCCCTTGTAGGGCTCGGGCTTGCGGTAGGCGCGGATTTCAGCGGCGACCTGGCCGACGCGCTGGGCGTCGGTGCCGGTGATGGTGATTTCGGTCGGCTTCGGCACCGCGATCTGGATGCCTTCCGGGATCTGCGTAGACCACGTCGTGGCTGTAGCCGAGCGCGAGCTGCAGGTTCTTGCCCGCCATCGCGGCGCGGTAACCGACGCCGTTGATCTCGAGCTTCTTCTCGTAGCCCTTGGTGACGCCCTCGACGAGGTTGGCGATCTGCGCCCGCGCGGTGCCGTACAACGCCCGCGCGCGGTTGGTCTCGACGCGCGGCGAAACCGTCACCACGTTCTTGTCGAGCTTCACCTCGACGTCGTCTTGCACCACGAACTGAAGCTGGCCCTTCGGCCCCTTCATCTTCACGGTCTGGCCGTCCACCGTCGCGGTCACACCGGACGGGATGGTCACAGGCCTTTTGCCGATACGTGACATGGCTTCCTTCCCTAGAATACCGTGAAGAGAATCTCGCCGCCCACATTCGCGTCGCGCGCGGCGTGGTCGGCCATGATTCCCTTCGGCGTCGACAACACGGAGATGCCGAGCCCGTTGTTGACCCGCGGCAGGTTCTTCACCGAGGTGTAGACGCGCCGGCCGGGCTTGGAGACCCGCTCGATCTCGCGGATGACGGGCTCGCCGTCGAAATATTTCAGCTCGATCTCGAGCTCGTTGCGGCCCGAGGAATGCTCCACGGTGGCGTAACCGCGGATATAGCCCTCGCTCTTCAGCACCTCGAGCACGTTCTCGCGCATCTTCGAGCCCGGCGAGGACACCTTCGGCTTCGCGCGCATCTGCGCGTTGCGGATGCGGGTGATCAGATCGCTGATTGGATCGTGCGTTGACATCTGACGACCCTCCTTACCAGCTCGACTTCACGAGGCCGGGGATCAACCCCTTGGACCCGAGCTCGCGCAATGCAATGCGGGACAGCTTGTTCTTGCGGTAGTTCGAGCGCGGCCGGCCGGTCAGCTCGCAGCGCAGGCGAACGCGCGTCGCCGACGAGTTGCGCGGCATCTCGGCGAGCTTCAAGGTCGCCGCGAAGCGCTCCTCCACCGGCTTGGTCTTGTCGGCGATGATCGCCTTCAGCTTGGCGCGCTTGGGCGCGGCGTTCTTGACCATCCGCTTGCGCCGGTTGTTCTTCTCGATTGAACTCTTCTTTGCCATTCTTTGGCTCCTTGCGTATCCGCGTTTGAGAGGCTTTGCTTCAGCGTCTCACTGCCGGAACGGGAAATTGAAAGCGGTCAACAGCGCACGGGCCTCGTCGTCGGTCTTGGCCGTGGTGCAAACCGTGATGTCCATGCCCCACGATTCCGACGTCTTGTCGAAGTCGATCTCGGGGAAAATGATGTGCTCCTTGATGCCGAGCGAGTAGTTGCCGCGGCCGTCGAAGCTCTTCGGGTTCAGCCCGCGGAAGTCGCGCACGCGCGGCAGCGCGACGGTCACGAGGCGATCGATGAACTCGTACATCTTGACCTTGCGCAGCGTGACCTTGCAGCCGATCGGCTGGTTCTCGCGCAGCTTGTAGGTCGCGATCGCGATCCGCGAATAGGTCACGATCGCCTTCTGGCCGGCGATCAGCGACAGGTCGCCCGCCGCCGTCTCGGCCTTCTTGCGGTCGTTGACGGCCTCGCCGATGCCCATGTTGAGCACGACCTTGTCGAGCCGCGGCACCTGCATGACATTGGCGTAGCCGAACTTTTCGGTCAGCTGGCCGCGGATGTTCTTGTCGTATTCCGTGCGCAGGCGCGGCACGTAAGCGGTCTCAGCCATCGATCTCTGCTCCCGAGCTCTTGGCGACGCGCACCTTGGTGCCGTCAGCCTGAATCTTGAATCCGACGCGGGTCGGCTTGCCGTCCTTGCCGACGTAGGCGAGGTTGGACAGGTGGATCGGCTGCTCCTTGGAGATGATGCCGCCTTCCTGCGCCTGGGTCTGCTTCTGGTGACGCTTGGCCATGTTGATGCCGCGCACCAGCGCCTTGTGCTGGTCCGGACGCACCTCGAACACCTCGCCGGTGCGGCCCTTGTCGCGGCCGGTCAGCACGACGACCTTGTCGCCTTTCCGGATCTTGGCAGCCATCACAGCACCTCCGGCGCGAGCGAAATGATCTTCATGTGGTTCTTGGCGCGCAGCTCGCGCGGCACGGGCCCGAAGATGCGGGTGCCGACCGGCTCGGCCTGGTTGTTGATCAGCACGGCGGCGTTGCGGTCGAAGCGGATGATCGAGCCGTCGGGCCGGCGGATGTCCTTGCGGACCCGCACCACGACCGCCTTCATGACGTCGCCCTTCTTCACCTTGCCGCGCGGAATCGCTTCCTTGATCGACACGACGATGACGTCGCCGATGGTGGCGTAGCGGCGCTTGGAGCCGCCCAGCACCTTGATACACATGACACGGCGTGCGCCTGAATTGTCGGCCACGTCGAGGTTGGTCTGCATCTGAATCATTGATGCACCTCGTCCTCTTTCTGCGCTTCAGCTGCGCTCAAATTGTTCCTGACTTCGTCCGGCGATGCCGGACAGCGTCAGGCGGATTTCTTCTGCTCGCCCCGGACCACGGTCCAGCGCTTCAACTTCGAGATCGGCTTGGATTCCTCGATCCACACCATGTCGCCCGGCTTGAACTGGTTGTTCTCGTCGTGGGCGTGATAGTTCTTCGAGGTGCGGATCGTCTTCTTGTAGATCGGATGGGTGAAGCGGCGATCGACGCGCACGACCACGGTCTTGGCCTGCTTGTCGCTGACGACGACACCCTGAAGCTGACGTTTCGGCATAAGTGGCCTCTTACTTCTTCTTGGCGCGCAATTGCGCGGCCACGGTCTTGATACGGGCGATATCGCGGCGGGCTTCCTTCATCCGCGAGGTGTTCTCGAGCTGTCCGGTGGCGCGCTGGAAGCGCAGGTTGAAGCGCTCCTTCTTCAGGTTGAGGACGGCGTCCTCCCTCTGGTCGTCGCTCATCGCGCGGACGTCTTCGATCTTCATCTGGGCCATGACGCTTACTCCGCAATGCGTTCGACGAAGCGCGTCTTGATCGGCAGCTTGGCCGCGGCCAGCGCCAGCGCTTCCTTGGCGGTCTGCACCGTGACGCCGTCGATCTCGAACATCACGCGGCCGGGCTTGACGCGCGCCACCCACAATTCGGGCGTGCCCTTGCCGGAGCCCATGCGCACTTCGGCGGGCTTCTTCGACACGGGAACGTCGGGGAACACGCGGATCCAGACGCGGCCGGCGCGCTTCATGTGACGGGTCAGCGCGCGGCGGGCGGCTTCGATCTGGCGCGCGGTGACACGATCGGGCTCCATCGCCTTCAGGCCGAACTGGCCGAACGACAACGTCGCGCCCGAAGTCGCGGTGCCGTGGATACGGCCCTTATGCGCCTTCCGGAACTTCGTTTTCTTGGGTTGCATCATGGCGTTAAGCCCTCAAACTCTCTCTTTGCCTCAGGCGGCGTCGCGGCGCGGACGCCCGCTGTCGCCTTCGGCCATTCTCTTGTCCTGCGCCATCGGATCGTGCTCGAGGATTTCGCCCTTGAAGATCCAGACCTTGACGCCGCAGGTGCCGAACGTCGTGAACGCGGTGGCAACCCCGTAGTCGATGTCGGCGCGCAGCGTGTGCAGCGGCACGCGGCCCTCGCGGTACCACTCCATGCGGGCGATTTCCGCGCCGCCCAGGCGGCCCGAGCAGTTGATGCGGATGCCTTCGGCGCCGAGACGCATCGCCGACTGCACGGCGCGCTTCATGGCGCGGCGGAACGCGACGCGGCGCTCGAGCTGCTGGGCGATCGATTCGGCGACCAGGGTGGCATCGAGCTCGGGCTTGCGGATTTCGACGATGTTGAGCACGACGTCGGAAGCGGTGATGTCGGCGACCTTCTTGCGCAGCTTGTCGATGTCGGCGCCCTTCTTGCCGATCACGACGCCCGGACGCGCCGAGTGGATGGTGACGCGGCACTTCTTGTGCGGACGCTCGATCACGATGCGCGCCACCGCGGCCTGCTTCAGTTCCTTGTGCAGGATCTCGCGGATCTTGACGTCCTCGTGCAACAGCTTGCCGTACTCGTTCTTGCCGGCGAACCAGCGCGAGTCCCAGGTCCGGTTGATGCCGAGACGCAGCCCGATCGGATTGATCTTTTGACCCATCGTTTTCTCCCGCGCCCTTAAGCGCTCGCCTCGACCTGACGAACCACGATCGTCAGCTGCGAAAATGGTTTGAACACACGGCCCGAACGGCCACGGCCGCGCGGGGCGAAACGCTTCATCACGATGCCGTTGCCGACATGGGCCTCGGAAACGACGAGCTCGTCGACGTCGAGGTCATGGTTGTTCTCGGCATTGGCGATCGCCGACTCCAGGCACTTCTTGACGTCGACCGCGATCCGCTTGCGCGAGAACTGCAGATCGGCGAGCGCGGCAGACGCCTTCCGGCCGCGGATCATCTGCGCAACCAGGTTGAGCTTCTGCGGGCTCACCCGCAGCATCCGGGCGACCGCCTTGGCCTCGTTATCGGCGAGGCTCCGTTCGCGCTTTGGCTTGCTCATGACTTAATCCTCAAGCCTTCTTGGCTTTCTTGTCGCCCGAGTGGCCGTGGAAGGTCCGCGTCGGCGAGAACTCGCCGAACTTGTGACCGACCATTTCCTCGTTGATCGACACGGGGACGTGCTTCTGGCCGTTGTAGACGCCGAACACCAGGCCGACGAATTGCGGCAGGATGGTCGAGCGGCGGCTCCAGATCTTGATCACGTCGTGACGGCCGGACGCGCGCGCGGCATCTGCCTTCTTCAGCAGCGAGCCTTCGACGAACGGGCCTTTCCAGACTGAACGAACCATCTCCGGCGTTCCTTACTTCTTCCGCTTGTGGCGGCTTAGGAGAATGAATTTGGCGGTCGACTTGTTGGTGCGGGTCTTCTTGCCCTTGGTCGGCTTGCCCCACGGCGTGACCGGGTGGCGGCCGCCCGAGGTGCGGCCTTCGCCGCCGCCATGCGGGTGATCGATCGGGTTCATGGAGACGCCGCGGTTATGCGGACGGCGGCCCAGCCAGCGCTTGCGCCCGGCCTTGCCGATCGAGATGTTCATGTGATCGGGGTTCGACACCGCGCCGATGGTGGCGCGGCAGCGGCCGTGCACCAGGCGCTGCTCGCCCGAGTTCAGACGCAGGATGACGTAATCCTGGTCGCGGCCGACGAGCTGGGCGTAGGTGCCGGCGGAGCGCGCGAGCTGGCCGCCCTTGCCGATCTTGACCTCGATATTGTGGATGATGGTGCCGACCGGCATGTTGCCGAGCGGCATGACATTGCCCGGCTTCACGTCGACATGGGCGCCCGCGACGATGGTGTCGCCGACCGCCAGCCGCTGCGGCGCGAGGATATAGGCCTGCTCGCCGTCCTGATACTTGATCAGGGCGATGAAGCCGGTGCGGTTCGGATCGTATTCCAGCCGCTCGACGATCGCTGATACGTCGACCTTCTCGCGCTTGAAGTCGACCAGGCGCAACGCCTTCTTGTGGCCGCCGCCGCGGAAACGCACGGTGGTGCGACCGGTGTTGTTGCGGCCGCCGGTCGAATGCTTGCCTTCGGTCAGGGCCTTGACCGGCTTGCCCTTGTAGAGGGCGGAGCGGTCGACCATGACCAGCTGGCGCTGGCCGGGGGTCGTCGGATTATATGTCTTCAGTGCCATCGCAGTTTCGCCTTAAAGTCCGGTGGTCACGTCGATGCGGTGGCCCTCTTCGAGGGTCACGATCGCGCGCTTGATGTCCGACTGCGAACCGAAATTGCCGCGGAACACCTTGGTCTTGCCCTTGCGCACCAGCGTGTTGACGCTCTTGACCTTGACGTCGAACAGCTTCTCGATCGCTTCCTTGATCTGCGGCTTGGTGGCCTTAGCCGAGACCTTGAACAGCACCTTGTTGTGCTCGGAGGCGAGCGTCGCCTTTTCGGTCACGACCGGCGAGACGATGATGTCGTAATGGCGCGGATCGATGGTCTTCATTTGAAGCGCGCCTCCAACGCATCGATCGCCGCCTTCGTCAGCACCAGCTTCTGGCGGCGGAGAATGTCGTAGACGTTGATGCCCTGGATCGGCAGCACGTCCATGTTCGGGATGTTGCGGGCGGCGGCGGCAAAGCCGTTGTGCAATTCAGCGCCATCGATGATCAGCGCGTTGGTGAGACCGAGGCCGGAGAAGTGGCCCGTCAGGGCCTTGGTCTTGGCGGCTTCGAGTTTTGCCGCCTCGATGACGACGAGATCGCCATCCTTGGCTTTGGCAGAGAGCGCGTGCTTGAGAGCGAGCACGCGGACCTTCTTCGGAAGATCGGTGGCATGCGAGCGGACCACCGGACCGAAGGCGCGACCGCCGCCGCGGAACTGCGGCACGCGGGCCGAGCCGTGACGGGCGCCGCCGGTACCCTTCTGCTTGTACATCTTCTTGCCGGTGCGCCAGATCTCGGCGCGGCCCTTGGCCTTGTGGGTGCCGGCCTGGCGCTTGTTGAGCTGCCACTGCACGCAACGCGCAATGATGTCGGCCCGCGGCTCGAGACCGAAAATCTCGTCCGAGAGCTCGACCGAACCAGCGGCTTTACCTTCGAGGGTGGTGACTTTCAGTTCCATCTCACGCGCCCTCCTTCGCAGGCTCTGCTTCCGCAGGCGCCTGGTCGCCACCGGCGACCTTGAACTTGCCGGGCTTCGGCGCTTCCTTCGGCAGCGGCTTCTTCACGGCGTCACGCACCCTGATCCAGCCGCCCTTGGAGCCGGGAACGGCGCCTTCGACCAGGATCAGGCCGCGCTCGACGTCGGTCTGCACGACGCGCAGGTTGAGCGTGGTGATGCGGTCGACGCCCATGTGGCCGGCCATCTTCTTGTTCTTCCAGGTCTTGCCGGGATCCTGACGGCCGCCGGTCGAACCGATCGAGCGGTGCGAGACCGAGACGCCGTGGGTGGCGCGCAGACCGCCGAAATTCCAGCGCTTCATGCCGCCGGCAAAGCCCTTGCCGATCGAGGTGCCGGTGACGTCGACGAACTGGCCGACGACGAAATGGTCGGCCTGGATTTCGGCGCCGACCGGGATCAGCGCGTCCTCGCTCACGCGGAACTCGGCGACCTTGCGCTTCGGCTCGACCTTGGAGACGGCGAACTGGCCGCGCTCGGCCTTCGGCATGTAGACGGTCTTGCGGGTGCCGGAGCCGAGCTGCAGCGCGACGTAACCGTTTGTCTCGGTCGTGCGATGGCCCAGCACCTGGCAGTTGCCCAGCTTCAGCACGGTCACAGGGATATGTTCGCCGGTCTCGGTAAAGACCCGCGTCATCCCGACCTTCTGTGCGATCACTCCGGAGCGCATCTTCGTGCTTCCTGTTCCTTCTGTCCGCCCTTGCGAGCCGACGTAAAATCCAAAGACTTAGAGCTTGATCTCGACGTCGACACCGGCGGCGAGGTCGAGCTTCATCAGCGCGTCCACGGTCTGCGGGGTCGGATCGACGATGTCGAGCAGGCGCTTGTGGGTGCGCATCTCGAACTGCTCGCGGCTCTTCTTGTCGACATGCGGCGAACGGTTGACGGTGAACTTCTCGATGCGGGTCGGCAGCGGAATGGGTCCGCGAACCTGGGCACCGGTGCGTTTCGCCGTATTCACGATCTCACGGGTCGACGTATCGAGGATTCGATGGTCGAACGCCTTGAGACGGATGCGAATGTTTTGGCCGTTCATTGCCGTTGTCTCTTTTCTGGTCATCGACCGCAAAATGCGGCCGACACAGTGTTTGTGGCCGGCGAGTAGCGAGTAGCGAATAGCGAGTAGATTTCCCCTACTCGCCATTCCCCATTCGCTTACTCGATGATCGAAGCGACGACGCCGGCGCCGACGGTGCGGCCACCCTCGCGGATCGCGAAGCGAAGCTTCTCTTCCATCGCGATCGGCACGATCAGGTGCACTTCCATCGCGATGTTGTCGCCCGGCATCACCATCTCGGTGCCTTCCGGCAGGTGCACGACACCGGTCACGTCGGTGGTGCGGAAGTAGAACTGCGGACGGTAGTTGGTGAAGAACGGGGTGTGGCGGCCGCCCTCTTCCTTGGTGAGGATGTAGGCCTCGGCCTTGAACTTGGTGTGCGGCTTGACCGAACCGGGCTTGCACAGCACCTGGCCGCGCTCGACTTCCTCGCGCTTGGTGCCGCGGAGCAGCGCGCCGATGTTGTCGCCGGCCTGGCCCTGATCGAGCAGCTTGCGGAACATCTCGACGCCGGTGACCGTGGTCTTCTGGGTGTCGCGCAGGCCGACGATCTCGATTTCGTCGCCGACCTTGACGATGCCGCGCTCGACACGGCCGGTCACGACGGTGCCGCGGCCGGAGATCGAGAACACGTCTTCCACCGGCATCAGGAACGGCTGGTCGATCGGACGCTCCGGCTGCGGAATGTAGGCGTCGACCTGCTTCATCAGCTCGAGGATCGATTCATGTCCGAGCTTCTTGTCGCTGTCCTCGAGGGCGGCGAGCGCCGAACCCTTGACGATCGGAATCTTGTCGCCGGGGAAGTCGTACTTCGAGAGCAGCTCGCGCACCTCGAGCTCGACGAGCTCGAGCAGTTCGGGATCGTCGACCATGTCGCACTTGTTGAGGTACACCACCATCGCGGGCACGCCGACCTGCTTGGCGAGCAGGATGTGCTCGCGGGTCTGCGGCATCGGGCCGTCGGCGGCGGACACCACGAGGATCGCGCCGTCCATCTGCGCCGCGCCCGTGATCATGTTCTTCACATAGTCGGCGTGGCCGGGGCAGTCGACGTGAGCGTAGTGACGCTTCGAGGTCTCGTACTCGACATGCGCGGTCGAAATGGTGATGCCGCGCGCCTTCTCTTCCGGCGCCTTGTCGATCTGGTCGTACGCCGTGAACGTCGCACCGCCGGTTTCAGCCAGCACCTTGGTGATCGCCGCCGTCAGCGACGTCTTGCCGTGGTCGACGTGACCGATGGTGCCGATGTTGCAGTGCGGTTTGGTACGTTCAAACTTTGCTTTGGCCATTTGACTCTCCGTTTAATCGCTAGCTTGTCGCTGCCAACAATCAGGCGAATTTCTTCTGAACTTCTGCCGACACGTTCGCGGGCGCTTCCGCGTAGTGGTCGAACTGCATCGTGAAGGTTGCGCGACCCTGGCTCATCGAGCGCAGGTTATTGACGTAACCGAACATGTTCATGAGCGGCACCATCGCGTTGATGACGTTGGCGTTGCCGCGCATGTCTTGACCCTGGATCTGACCGCGCCGCGAGTTGAGGTCGCCGATGACCGAGCCGGTGTAGTCTTCCGGCGTCACCACCTCGACCTTCATGATCGGCTCGAGCAGGACGGACTTGCCCATCTGCAGCGCTTCGCGGAAGCAGGCCCGCGTCGCGATTTCGAAGGCCAGCGCCGACGAGTCGACGTCGTGATACTTGCCGTCGATCAGCTGCACCTTGACGTCGACGACCGGGAAGCCCGCCACGACGCCGGAGCTCAGCACGCTCTCGATGCCCTTTTCGACGCCGGGGATGTATTCCTTCGGCACCGCGCCGCCGACGACCTTCGATTCGAACTCGTAGCCCTTGCCGGGCTCGTTCGGCTCGACGATGATCGTCACCGCCGCGAACTGACCGGTACCGCCGGTCTGCTTCTTGTGGGTGTAGCTGTGCTCGACCCGACGGGTCACGCGCTCGCGGAACGCCACCTGCGGCGCGCCGATATTGGCGTCGACCTTGTAGGTGCGCCTGAGGATGTCGACCTTGATGTCGAGATGGAGTTCGCCCATGCCCTTGAGGATGGTCTGGCCGGACTCCTGATCGGTCGACACGCGGAACGACGGATCTTCCGCCGCGAGCTTCGCCAGCGCGACGCCGAGCTTCTCCTGGTCGGCCTTCGACTTCGGCTCGATCGCGATCTCGATCACCGGCTCGGGGAATTCCATCTTTTCCAGAATCACCGGCTTGTTCGCATCGCACAGCGTGTCGCCGGTGCGCGCTTCCTTCAGGCCGGCAAGCGCGACGATGTCGCCGGCATAGGCTTCCTTGATGTCTTCGCGGTTGTTGGCATGCATCAGCAGCATGCGGCCGATACGCTCCTTGCGTTCGCGGGTCGAATTGATGACGCCGGTGCCGACTGGCAGCGTGCCCGAATAGATGCGGCAGAAGGTGATGGTGCCGACGAAGGGGTCGTCCATGATCTTGAACGCGAGCAGCGCCATCGGCTCCTTGTCGTTCGGCTGGCGGATGACCTCGTTGCCTTCCTCGTCCGGATGCCCTTGATCGCGGGCACGTCGAGCGGCGACGGCAGATAGTCGACGACGGCGTCGAGCAGCGGCTGCACGCCCTTGTTCTTGAACGCCGAGCCGCACAGCACCGGATAGAACGCGCCGGTCAGCACAGCCTTGCGGATCAGCCGCTTCAGTGTCGCCTCGTCCGGCTCCTTGCCGTCGAGAAAGCGGCGAGCGCGTCGTCATCGAGTTCGACGGCGGCTTCGATCATCTTCTCGCGGTATTCCTTCGCCTTCTCGACGAGGTCGGCCGGAATGTCGACTGTCGTCGAACTTGGCGCCGAGCGCCTCGTCGTTCCAGATGATGCCCTTCATGCATCACGAGATCGACCAGGCCCTTGAAGTTGCTTCTCGGCACCGATCGGCAAGCTGGATCGCAATCGGCTTGGCGCCGAGGCGATCGACGATATCCTCGAGGCACTTGTAGAAGTCGGCGCCGGTCTTGTCCATCTTGTTGGCGAAGACGATGCGCGGCACTTTATACTTGTCGCCCTGGCGCCAGACCGTCTCGGTCTGCGGCTCGACGCCCTGGTTGGAGTCGAGCACGCAACGGCGCCGTCGAGCACGCGCAGCGAACGCTCGACCTCGATGGTGAAGTCGACGTGGCCGGGCGTGTCGATGATGTTCAGACGCTTGCCGTTCCAGAACGCGGTGGTCGCGGCGGAGGTGATGGTGATGCCGCGCTCCTGCTCCTGCTCCATCCAGTCCATCGTCGCGGCACCTTCGTGCACTTCGCCGATCTTGTGGCTCTTGCCGGTGTAATAAAGGATGCGCTCGGTCGTGGTGGTCTTGCCGGCGTCGATATGCGCCATGATACCGAAGTTACGGTAGTCCTCGATGGCATGTTGGCGGGGCATGGTCTGTTCCTTGCAATTCCGTTCGGTTCGCTAGCTCACCAGCGATAGTGCGAGAAGGCGCGGTTGGCTTCCGCCATCTTGTGCACGTCTTCACGCTTCTTGACGGCATTCCCCCTGTTGTTCGACGCATCGAGCAGCTCTGCCGAAAGCCGCTCGGTCATTGTCTTTTCGTTGCGGTCGCGCGCGGCCGTGATGAGCCAGCGGATGCCGAGCGCCTGCCGGCGCACCGAGCGGACTTCGACCGGAACCTGGTAGGTGGCGCCGCCGACGCGGCGGGAGCGGACCTCGATGGTCGGCATGACGTTCTCGAGCGCCTGCTCGAACACGGTCAGCGGATTCTGCTTGGTCTTGGTCTCGATGATGCCGAGCGCGCCGTAGACGATGCCTTCGGCGACCGACTTCTTTCCGGCATACATCACCGAGTTCATGAACTTGGTGATGATGATGTTCCCGAACTTCGGATCCGGGTTCACTTCACGCTTTTCGGCAGAATGGCGACGCGACATCTTGTTGTTTCCCGCTTATTTCGGACGCTTGGCGCCGTACTTCGAACGGCGCTGCTTGCGGTTCTTGACGCCCTGGGTATCCAGCACGCCGCGGAGGATGTGGTAGCGCACGCCGGGCAGGTCCTTGACGCGGCCGCCGCGGATCATGACCACCGAGTGCTCCTGCAAATTATGGCCCTCACCCGGGATGTAACCGATCACCTCGAAGCCGTTGGTCAGGCGCACCTTGGCGACCTTGCGCAGCGCCGAGTTCGGCTTCTTCGGCGTCGTGGTGTAGACGCGCGTGCAAACGCCGCGCTTCTGCGGCGACTGCTGCAGCGCCGGCACCTTCTTGCGCGACTTCTGCACCGTGCGCGGACTTGCGATCAGCTGGTTGATCGTCGGCATCTTGGCCTTCACCCTTACGTTCGCGCGGAAATTCTTCCGCAAATTCTCTTCGGGGATCGCCTCCCCGCCGGGCTCGCCTCACGCGCAAAACCATTTGCGCAAAGCGAAATTGCGCCAACCACTCATCGCTGAGCGGAAAGCGCTTCGACGCCACAGAGGACCGCGATTGAAGGCCGATCAGCGTTCGCTGTTCGGTCTGCCACCGAGGTCATGCATCCGAGTTCGGTCTCAAGAGGACGTGCTCAAGAGAACTAAAATCGTCCTGGCATTGCCTAGCTATAGTCGACAGCGTTTGAGCGGCATTGGTCGAGGTTGGTGCCCGTCGGCCTCGAAAAGAAGGCGTGCCGGGTGTTCCGTTCCGACCGTGGCGTAGCTCACCGCCTGTCGTGAAGTGCGCGCCTTTTATAAGCGCGACTCATGCAAGTCAAGGCGAAACGGCAACGCGAACGAAAGCGAGGAAAGCCCTCTCCCGCTTGGGGAATTGACGCGTTCGCGATGTCGATGCGTGAAGC
Organism: uncultured Alphaproteobacteria bacterium; assembly: GCA_963696845.1. GTDB lineage: Bacteria > Pseudomonadota > Alphaproteobacteria > Rhizobiales > Xanthobacteraceae > Bradyrhizobium. Next base: position 14,839 of record CAVOLR010000014.1, on the reverse strand, counting down.
GCAGATGGGGTGGCAGGCGGTGTTTGGCAACCTTCCCTAATTATATCCGGGTATTAATTGCATCGAACCCGGAGCTAAAGCCTTTATTTGCCAATCGAAGCGCAAGGTGACGCCTTCGTCGCGGGGCTTTTCCCATGCGCTACACCGACATTGCCATCATCGGCGGAGGGTTGGCCGGCTCGACCGCAGCCGCCATGCTCGGCCGCGCCGGCATTTCGGCCGTCCTTGTCGACCCGCACCCGGTCTATCCGTCCGATTTCCGGGTCGAGAAGCTCAGCGGCGACGAGCAGATCGAGCGCCTTGGCAAGACCGGCCTGCTCGACGCCGTGCTGCGCAAGGCCACCGTGGCGGACGAGAACTGGATCGCGCGATTTGGCCATTTGCTCGACAAGGCGCCGCGCCAGCAGATCGGCATCCTCTACGACACGCTGGTCAACACGATCCGCGCGGAGATTCCGCCAGGCGTCGAGCGTATCGTGGCCAAGGCCATGTCGATCGCGACCTCGAACGATCGGCAGAAGGTCGTGCTGTCGAACGACGAAACCATCTCGGCGCGGCTGGTGGTGATCGCCAATGGCCTCAATGTCGGCCTGCGGCACATGCTCGGCATCGAGCGCCACGTCCATAGTTCGTGCCACTCCATCTCGATCGGCTTCGATATCGCCCCGCTCGGCCGGAAGGCCTTCCCCTTCCCGGCCCTGACCTATTTCTCGGAGCGGCCGAGCGACCGCATTCCCTATCTCACGCTGTTTCCGATCGGCGCGACCATGCGCGCCAATCTCTTTGTCTATCGCGAGTTCGACGATCCCTGGCTGCGCGAGTTTCGCCGCGCGCCGGTGGAGACGCTGACAGCGGCGCTGCCGCGGCTGAAGCGCATCACCGGACCTTTCGCCATATCCGGCGACGTCAAGATCCGCCCCGTCGACCTCTGCGCCAACACCGGCTACCGCCGCGCCGGCATCGTGCTGGTGGGCGATGCCTTCGAAACCACCTGCCCCGTGAGCGGGACCGGCACCGACAAGGTCTTCACCGACGTCGAGCGGCTCTGCAATGTTCACATTCCAGATTGGCTCGCGACCGACGGCATGGATGAAGCCAAGATCGCGGCCTTCTACGACGATCCGCTCAAGCGCGCCTGCGACGAATGGGCGATGGAGAAGGCGTATTCCTTCCGCGCGGTCTCGATCGATCCGGATTTCTATTGGGCGCTGGCGCGCTGGGCGCGCTTCGTCGCCTGGTTCGGCCGCGGCCTCTGGCGCGTCAGCTCGAGCGCTGGCGCTAGTGGTCCGATTCCAACATTCGCATCCCGCCGCAGCGAGCACCTTTTGCGAATGTTGGAATCAAAGGACCACTAGAAAATTTTCGATTCTAGTTTTAGCCGGAGCTTTGGATTTGACGTTCGCCTCTCGAGTGCGCGGACGGCGGCAGCGAACGTCAAATCGCGTCACCGCTCCACTAGTGCCGGCTCACTCCTCCTCGTCGTCATCGTCCTCGCTGTCGCCCTCGGCCTGAACGACGGCGTGGGTCGTCACGCCCTGGTCGTCCCAGAGCTTGCGATAGACGCCGTTCTTCGCCAGCAGCTCCGCATGCGAGCCGCGCTCGATCGCCCTGCCCCGCGAAATCACGATGATCTCGTCCATGTCGACCACCGAGGTCAGGCGATGGGTCGACCAGATCATGGTGCGGCCCCTGGCGACCTTGAGCAGCGTGCGGTTGATCGCGGCTTCCGTGGTCTGGTCGAGCGCCGAAGTCGCCTCGTCGAGCAGCAGCACGGAAGGGTTGCGGATGATGGCGCGCGCGATCGCGATGCGCTGGCGCTGGCCGCCTGACAGCGTGTCGCCGCGCTCGCCGACCGACGTATCGTATTTCTGCGGCAGGCTCATGATGTAGCGGTGGATCTCGGCCTTGCGCGCGGCTTCCACCACCTCCTCGTCGGTCGCGCCCTCCTTGCCGAGCCGGATGTTCTCCTTGATCGACATGTTGAACAGCATGTTCTCCTGGAACACGACCGCCATGCTTTGCCGCAGCGACTCGCGGGTCACCTTCCGGATGTCGACGCCGTCGATGGTGACGCGGCCCTTCGTCGGGCACATAGAGCCGCAGGATCAAATTGAGCAGCGTGCTCTTGCCCGAGCCGCTCGGGCCGACGATCGCGATCGTCTTGCCGACGTCGAGCTTGAGGCTGAGATTGTCGAGCACCGGCTGCTGCGCTGCCCTCATACTGGAAGGTGACGCGCTCGAAGCTGATGTCATGGGTGATGCGCGGCAGGTCGGGCGCGCCCGGCCGGTCGGCGCCGCGGGTCGGCTCGTCCAGCAGTTCCTGGATATGCCGGATCGCCGCCGCCGACGAGATCGACACCGGAATGAAATGCATGACGTGGGCGATGTTGTAGGAGACTTCCCAGAACGCGCTCTCGAAGGTGACGAAGGTGCCGATGGTGATCTGGCCCTTGGTCGCGAGATACGCGCCGAGCGCCAGCACCACCAAATGCAGCAGCAGCACGGCGATGGTCACCGTGCGCTCCACCATGGTGGAGAGGAACATGGCGGAGGCGTATTTGTCGCGCGCCTGGTCGTTGCGCAGCTTGAACCAGCCGAAGGTGCGGCGATGCAGCGTGAAGGCCTTGATCACCGCTTGCGCCGCGACGTTCTCCTGCACCATGCCGAGCAGGCCGGATTCGTTGATCTTCTGCTCGTAATTGGCCTGCACCGCCTTGGGCGTGAGGATGCGCGGGCCGATCAGCGTGATCGGAAACACCAGCAGCGCCACCGCGGCGAGCTGCCAGTTCAGGAACAGCATCAGGATGATGCCGGCGATCAGCTCGAGGAACGGCAGCGCCGCGCTCCCGACGGCGGTCCTGACCGAGCCCTCGAAGGCCGTCAGGTCGACCGAGAAGCGCGACAGGATTTCGCCGCGCTTGGTGCGCTGGAAGAACGCCGACGGCAGGTTCTGCACGTGGTCGAACAGCCGCGTGCGGACATCGGCGATGATGCCGGCCGACAGCCGCGCGTTCCACTTCTCGTACCAGACCGCGACGATGGAGGTGAAGATGCCGGCGACCGCGAGCACGCCGAGGATCTTGTACAGCGCCTGGAAATCTTCCTCGCCGAGCGCGTCGTCGATCAGGAATTTCAGGCTGAGCGGCATGATGACGTTGAACAGCGTCTCCACCACGACGCCGAGGCTGACGAAGGCCAGCATCTTCTTGTAGTTGACGAGGTACGGCGTGACGAAGCGATAGATCGTCGCCAGCGCGCCGGCGGCTTCCTGCGCGGTAAAGACGACGAGGTCCTCGTCCTCCTCGTCGTCGAGCTCGAGCTCGAGCTCGTCGTCCTCGCGCTCGTCGTCGTCTCGGTGGCGGCGCCGGCTTCTCGGCAGCGCTCGCAGCTACAGGCTTCCCGGAAACGGCCGCCTCGTCCGCGGCAGCGGCAGGCTTGTCCTCCGAGATGAGCGGCTTGGGCGCCATTGATCCAACCGATGTTACGCGGCCGAAATCCTGCGGCCCTCCGACGTCAGCCCGTTATAACGGGCCGGAACGCGATTGTCAGAGCCTTAACGCCACAGCGGAAACAAATCAGACGAAGAGTTAAGACCTTGGCGGCGACTAGTCCTCGTCCTCATCGACCTTGTCGAAGAAGGAGTAACGCAGGCTGTCGGCGTCGGTGTACCACTGCCCCGGCCCCTTGTTGGCGGCGAGCGTCGCGGCCCAGATCGCGTCCGTGCAGTCGTTGCGATGCATCGCCAGATCGAAACCGTTGCCGAAGAACAGCTCCGACCATTCCCACCAGGTGCCGAGCTTCTTCACCCCGCGCAACAGGTCGTAGCGATCGATCAGGGCCGGCGCCATGTCCGAGGTGATCGAGCCGAACATCACGCCGGTTGCGACCACGCGGTTGATCTCGCGAATGGCGCGCGCCGCCTGCTTCTTCGCGACATGGCAAAGGCTGGTCTCGAACACGATGTCGAACTCGCCGTCCTTGAAGGGCATGTCGACGATCGAGCCGAGCTTGTTGTATTTCTTCAGCGCCTTCGGCGTCCTGGCATGGATGCCGCGGTTGTTCTCGATGCCCCAGGCATCGATGCCGCGTTCGCGCAACGCGCCGACGAGTTCGCCCGACGCCGAGCCCGCGACCAGGAGCTTGTAGCCCTTGCTCTTGCCCCAGACGATCCGGATCAGCTCCTTGCAGATAGTCGGGATCGGTGAAATGTCGCCAGGCGTCGCCGTAAGGACCGAGCCCGCGATAATTGGCGAAATAGTCGCGGTCGATCCTGTCGGAGAGCGGCTTGCCGCCCTGCGCCCGCTCGCGGCGCAGCCGCATCATCTCGGTCAGGATGATGTCGGTCGCGGCATCCGAGGAATTGAGCAATCCGTTGAGCGTGGAGTCGAACAGATAGTCGCCGACCACGACCAGTCCCGGATGCTGCTTCGGCTCAGGGCGATGATTGGTCATGACGTCGCGCGCCGGCAGTCCGCCCGGCAGCGCGTTCACCGAGCTCAGCCAGCGATGGATCTTGCCTTCGACGAAATGCGCGCGGGCATCGCCGAGCGAGGCCGGCAGCGATTTCAGTGCGGCGTCGATCAGCTCCTGCTCGCCGAGATTGGCGAAGGCCAGCGCATCGGAGCCCGCGATCAGCCAGTTCAGCACGCCGTGCTTGCCGACGTCGTGGCGCGAGCCCTCGTTGTAGACGCAGCAGCCGCCGAACGCCTCCGACATGAACCAGGCGCCGGGAATCTTCTCGCCCCAGAACGGCGCGTCGAACAGAATCGAAACGCGCAGATAATGTGCGGGCTTGTCGAAATAGGCGACGTGCTTGACCATCGACTTGCGCAGCTCTTCGCCTTCCCAGCCCATGGTCGCGAGCCAGGAATGCGGCAGGCACACCAGCACGAGATCGAAGTCGCGCGTCTCCGGCCCCTTGCCGTTCATCATCTTGAGGCGGTAGCGGCCGGACTCGTTCTTGCCGACCTTGAGCACACGATGATTGAGCTGGATGCTGGCGTCGACCTCGGAGCGCAGGCAGTCGATCAGCTGCTCGTTGCCGTTCTGGATGGAATAGAGGCCGATATAGCCGTCGATATCCATCACGAAGTTCTTCAGCGCATTGAGCCCGTTGGTGTTGTGGGCTTCGGTCGCGATGTCCGAGCGCGCCATCACCTTGAAGAAGCGTTTTGCGGTCGGGTCGGCGACTTCCTTGTCGAGCACTTCCTCGCAGGTCAGATAGGCCCAGGGATGCTCGTTGTCGTGCGAGCCGACGCCTTCGTAATACTCGATCGGCGTCACCATCTCGGCGCACGTCTTGCGAAACGCCTCGATCGCGTCCGCGGTCTTCGCGCCGTATTTGCGGCGCATGCCCGGCACGTCGTTGAGCAACTCGCCGTCGAGCTGCACCTGCTCGGCGTCCATCGGGATGGTCTGCAGGCCGAAATGCTGGATCAGCTCGCGCAGCGGATCGGGACCCGTCATCGAGTAATCGTAGATCTCGGCGACGCCGGCTTCATACATCGCGGGCGCCGAATTGAATTTGCGCGTGGCAATCTTGCCGCCGAGGCGGTCGGTCGCCTCGAAGATGCGTGACGCGGCACAGATCGCCCAGTTTCCTTTTCAGGTACCAGGCGCTCATCAGCCCGCCTGGGCCGCCGCCAACGATTGCAAGATCAAGCATTTGGATTCCGCGGTCTCCGGCGCCCCCCTAACCGGACGGCCGGTCCAAGCCGCATTAGCAAAAGCGCTTTTCAGGCTGAAGGGAAGATGAACAAAGGTGGTTCCTGCAGCGCAATACGGCCAGAACCGGGTCCGAATGATGTCAGCGTCGACACGACGGTGGGAATTTCCGTAGTTGTACGGGCTGAGGGCGCTTGGGAGAAATCGGCGCGACGTGGGGAGCCGGTACCCCGAAAATTGAAAACCACCGGCGGGGCATCGCCGGTGGTTTTTGGAGGTTTATCAAAAAGAGGCTCTCGTCTCCTAAAGACAGCTGCCGCCGAACCAGTTCGCCGACTGCGTGTCAGACATTACATGATTATTTTAGCTTAGTAAATCAGGTATTTCATTTTTCTCGCTTTTGCATTTTGTCGTGTCGTCGCGACAACACGCGGACTCCGGCGAGAAAAATCTCGCGCCTCGCGGCGCGCCGCAATCGAAAGCCCCGGACTTTCGTCCGGGGCTTCCTTTGACTTGTCAGACCCTCAGGATCAGAAGTTGCGCTGAACGCGAACGTTGAGCGAAACGGTGTTCTGGTCCTTGAGCTCGTAGGCCACGCCACCCGGCTTCGGAGCGCCCGGGCCACCAGCGGTGGTCACGGCGCCGGTGTAGTTCTGGTCGAGACCCATCCACAGGACTTCCGCCGAGAACGTCAGGTTCTTGACAGGGGTCCAGCGGGTGACCACGCCGGCCATGTAGACGGCGAAGTCGGGGTTGCAGGTGAAGTCAGCCGACACGGCCTTGCCGGTCACGTAGACTGCGCAGTACTGACCCTTGCGCGGTCGGTCAGACGTCGCCGACGGCTGCCGTTGTAGTGCACCCACGACGCGCTGCCGAACACGCTGGTCGACCAGTAGGGATCCCAGTTGTGGTTGAACGCACCACGGACACCCCAGGCTTCGGTCAGCTTCAGGTCGCCCGTGCCGCCAGCGAACACCGGCAGATACACAGCGTCGGTGGTCGCACCGAAGCCGAGGCTCTGATAGGCGCCCGCACGGCCCGTTCCGGAGAACATCGCGAAGTTCGGCGAAGCAGCCGAGGTGGAGATCACGTTCTTCGTGTCACCCTTGGCATAGCTCGCGTCGATCTTGAAGTCGTCGCCGGCACCGGTCGGGATGTTCTTGATCTGCAACGCAGCCATCACCGAGCCGCCCCACTTGGTGTCGGGGTGACCGGAGATCTCCGAGAGCGTGTTCGGAGCAGCCGCGGGCGGACCAAGCGCACCAGCCGGAACCGCGGCCGTACCGGTCGGGTTCAGGATGTTGTAGGAGCCGTTGACCATGTGCGCCGCGGCCGAAATCTGGAACAGACCCCAGGCCTGATCGACGCGGATGTTGCCGACGACGTCCGGAGCCCAGTCGCCGCCGTAGGCGTTGCCGGACGTGCCGGCGAAGCCGAGGCCCTGCGACAGGTTGTACACAGCGGTGCGGTTGAAGACGACCGGATCATCGAGGCCGATGGTGCCCGACACGCCGTTGCCGAAGTTCGCGGTGTACTGGATGTTGTTCACGCCGGTGACGGTGTCATGACCGCCGAGCAGGAACGAGGTGTTGTTGCCCGGATAACCATGCCACGGCGTGGCGTAGGCCGAAGCCGACTTACCGAAGGTGAAGCCAGCGAACTGGATGAACACCATTTCGACGGCCACATAGCCTTCACCCGGCTGGTTGAGCAGCGAGGTGGTGCCGGCAACCGGCAGCGCCGAGCTGAACGAGTTCGGGTTGACGGTGTTGTTGCCCTGGGTCGTGAACTGGAAGTCAGCCTGACCGAAGGTGCGGACCACGCCGTATTCCGTGGCGGTACGGGTATCGACCGTCAGCGCCATACGAGAACGGGATGCGAAGTAGTCGCGGAACCGGTTGTACTGGCCGAGATCGCCCGACCACGCCGGCTGGTCGTAGACCGAACCGTTGAACGTGGTGTCGATACGGACGTAGCCGCCCAGCTTGATGCAGGTGTCAGTGCCCGGAATGTAGAAGAATCCGGCACCGTACAGGGAGCAGATCCTCACGTATTCGACCGCTTTGGCCTTCACGGGAAGATCAGCTGCCTGAGCCCCAGACATCGCGACGAGACCCGCCGCGGAGCCGAGGACAAGGCTCTTAACCATCTTCATGTTAAACCTCCAAGTTGCTCCGTTGGGTGGGCTCGGACCCGTCTTTTTCCCCAAAGAGGTCCGTTCCCTATCCCTTGAAAAAACCGCTCAGCCGCTTAGCGCCTTCGGACACACCCGCATGAACGCGAGGGACTTAAGCGAACCACCTGGAACGGGACGATCGAGTACCCCCCACCGTCACGAACGAATATGCATGCGCCACTTTAGTAAGCAAAATAGTTTATTCAGTCAGCCATTCGATTGCGGGAACAATGTATCTTTTCTGCAACGGCCCCATTCCCGCGAAATCAAGCCTCAAAGGGGGGCGCCATCGCTCGATTTGCCCAGAGTTTATCAGTGGTCTTTTTGCTTGTTTTGAAAATGAAACCGACCAAGATGGTTGCGAGGGAGCAAATGCAACGGAGGAGGACGCGGACCTGCGGGTGTCGCGTGAGGGGATCGGTTTGGGCAATACCGCTTCCAAAAATCAGGACGTTATCCGGCGATTCACCTGGGTGATCGCTTCGATCAACGTGCATCTGGAAGAACTGCGCTATTTCTGGGCCAAGGCGCTCGGCATCAGCGGACCGCAGTGGCTGATTCTGATGGCGCTGGTCGATCTCGACCACGATGACGGCGTGCCCGTCAATGCGGTCTCAAAGAAGCTGCACGTCGATTCTTCGTTCGTGACCACGCAATCGAAACTCCTCGAGAAGAAGGGCTTCCTGCGCCGGAAGACGTCGACCGAGGATGCGCGAATCGTCAAGATGTCCCTGACCGACAAGACCTACAAGCACCTCTCCAGTCTCGACTCCCAGCGTGAAGCCCTGAACGAGTTCATTTTCGCCGAGCTGAAGGACAAGCAGATCAGCGATCTGACCGAAACCCTCCAGATGCTGCAAAACCGGCTTGAAAAAGCGATCCTGAAGATGGTCGCGGACACCTGATTCCCGCGCCAGCAGCCGCCACCCTACCCTTCGATTCCCAGCCGCTCCGCGATCCAGTCGAAAATATACTCGTTGGCGAGTGTCGGATTATCGACATGGCCTTGAAGGGCCGCGGTCTCGTCCGATGTGAACATCCTGAGAGTCACATCGCGACCGTCGGCCTTCAGACGATCGTAGAGTTCATGCACCCGCTCGGCCTTCAGCCAGCCACGTTCACCGGTGGTGATCAGGACCGGGCATCTGATGCTTTGCGCCACCCGACTGTATCCGTCCCGGACAAATCCCGCCTCGACCGGCGTGCGCCACATCAGAAAGCCGCGCTCGTGCAGATCCCAGATGCCGCCATCGCACACGGCCGCCGCGAAGCGGTCGTCAAAGGCGATCCCGCGGGCGACAAAGGAGGAGCCCCAGTCATCCGCCAGAATCACGATGCGCGTCCGGTCCACGTCGCTGCGCTCGACCAGGTAATCCATGAGATGCCCGATCGTCGTCTCCAGATCGGCGCGGCCGGCGATCTGCTCGACGGCGGCATCCTGCCCGGCCCCGAACACATCGGCTGCGAGCAGCGACATGCCGCGATCGGCAGCATGGCGCGCAACCTTGTAGAGAAACTCTTCCTTGCGGCGGCCGGGTTCGCCGATGCAGAGAATCGTCGGCGCCGGCCGGCCGGCCGCTTGCGGAGCCGGCAGGAAATAGGCTTCCAGCGGATAGCCGCCCGGCCGTTGGATCGTCACGACTTCGCCGCGCGGAGCGCGGTGCTCCAGATATGCGCGCGCGCAGCGGCGCATGCTCGCGATCGCGGCCTGACGATTCGCGTCGTCGCCATCCAGCAGAAAGACCGCGGACTGGTAATAGCTGATGGCCCGCAGCCAATTGCTCCTGGCCGTCGACACATGGCCGCCAGCGCGCGCCGCGTTGCCGCGTTCGTAGCTCGCGTCCGCCACGCGCTTCCACTCGCGATACCAGGAATGATCGTCGGCAGGGTCGATGCGGCGCGCCGCGAGACAGCATTCCGCGACCGTCGAGCCGCCCTCTTGCGCAGCGCCCAGCAGCCTCGTGAACTCGATCGACAAATCCTCGCGCTCGGGCCACCAGACCCAGCCCTGAGGATCGACCTGAAATTCCATGCAATGAAGGTTCAAAACGTTACCTCATCAGCTGACTTTATCAGTCACCGACCATGACCAGGGACAAGCGCAGCCCACGCATGGCGGCCTGTTGCCCTCGCGGAGCAAGGCCTCGCCGGATCTTCAACGAGAAGCCGCTGATGCCAGCGCGATGCCCGCGATGAGTGCAGACGAGCAACGCCTCCGCACGATGAGGAGGTGTCCGGCCGAAGCGACGAAATTGCCATATTGAGGAGGAAAATCTGTGCCTTGATGAAAGGTAATATTCGCGACCTTGCCGAAATGCTGATTGAAAGAAGGCGCCTGTTGCATTCAATCGAAGCGTTTGCGATGCGGACGCCGGCGGATCGAACGGCCACGCATGAAACGCCGCTGCACGCTCATCTTCGAGGCCGAACACGAAGTGTTGAGTTGAGTGACGGCGATCGTCGATGCGGCAGCGATCCGCGCTCACGAAAAAGGCCGGCGCGAGGCCGGCCTTTTCCTTCAACGTTAGTCTTAGTCGAGCCTACTCCGCCGACGGCAGCGCCAGCGGCTCGGCCTCCGGCGCGGACGGCACGATCGCCGCCTGCTTCTCGCGCTCGTCCAGGATCAGCTTGTCGCGCTTGACCGCGACCTCGCGGATCTTGGACATCGAGGCGCCGGTGCCCGCCGGGATCAGCCGGCCGACGATGACGTTCTCCTTGAGGCCTTCCAGCGGATCGACCTTGCCGTTGACGGCGGCTTCGGTGAGCACGCGGGTGGTCTCCTGGAACGACGCCGCCGAGAAGAAGGAGCGGGTCTGCAGGCTCGCCTTGGTGATGCCGAGCAGAACCGGCGTTCCCGTGGCGGGCTTCTTGCCCTCCTCCTTGGCCTTCTCGTTGAGCTGGTCGAACTCGATCTTGTCGATCTGCTCGCCCGAGATCATGTCGGTCTCGCCCTGATCGGTGATCTCCACCTTCTGCAGCATCTGACGGACAATCACCTCGATGTGCTTGTCGTTGATGAGCACGCCCTGCAGCCGGTAGACCTCCTGGATTTCGTTGACCAGATAGGCAGCGAGTTCCTCGATGCCCTTGATCGCCAGGATGTCGTGCGGCGCCGGATTGCCCTCGACGATGAAGTCGCCCTTCTCGACGATGTCGCCATCCTGCAGGTGGATGTGCTTGCCCTTCGGGATCAGGTACTCGCGCGGCTCCTCGGTCTTGTCGGCAGGCTCGATCGCGATGCGGCGCTTGTTCTTGTAGTCGCGGCCGAAGCGGATCGTGCCGGAGATTTCCGCGATGATGGCCGCGTCCTTTGGCTTGCGAGCCTCGAACAGTTCGGCCACCCGCGGCAGACCGCCGGTGATGTCGCGCGTCTTGGCGCTTTCGGTCGAGATACGGGCGAGGATGTCGCCCGGCTTGACCTTGGCGCCGACGTCGACCGAGAGGATCGCGTCGACCGAGAGCATGTAGCGGGCGTCGCCGCCGCGCGCCAGCTTCAGCACCTTGCCGTCCTTGCCCTTGATCACGATCGCCGGGCGCAGATCGGCGCCGCCGCGCATCGAACGCCAGTCGATGACGACGCGCTTGGCGATACCGGTGGACTCGTCCAGCGTTTCCGAGATCGACTGGCCTTCGACCAGATCCTCGAATCCGATCGATGCCTTCGGCTTCCGTGAGCACCGGACGGGTGAACGGATCCCATTCGGCGATGCGGGTGCCGCGCTTCACCATGTCGCCCTCGTCGACGAGCATCTTCGAACCGTACTGGATGCGGTGCGTCGCCCGTTCCGTGCCCTCGGCATCGACGATCGCAACGACCATGTTGCGGACCGTAGCGATCAGCTGGCCGTCGCTGTTCTTGACGATCGACTTGTTCCTGATGACGACCTTGCCATCGAAGTTCGACTCGACGAACGACTGCTCGTTGATCTGCGCCGCGCCGCCGATGTGGAAGGTGCGCATGGTCAACTGCGTGCCGGGCTCGCCGATCGACTGCGCCGCGATGACGCCGACCGCTTCGCCGTGGTTGACCGGCGTGCCGCGGGCCAGATCGCGGCCGTAGCACTTGCCGCAGATGCCGTTGACGAGCTCGCAGGTCAGCGCCGAGCGGATCTTCACCTCGCCGACGCCGGCCTGGTGGATCGCCTCGACGTGAGGCTCCTCCATCAGCGTGCCGCGCTTGACGATCACCTTGCCGGCCGCATCCTTCACGTCGTCGCAGGCGGTGCGGCCGAGAATGCGCGAGCCGAGCGAGGCCACCACGGTGCCGGCATCGATGATGGCGCGCATCTTGATGCCGAGCTTGGTGCCGCAGTCATCCTGCGTGATGATGCAGTCCTGCGCGACGTCGACCAGACGGCGGGTCAGGTAGCCCGAGTTTGCGGTCTTCAACGCGGTGTCCGCGAGGCCCTTGCGGGCGCCGTGGGTCGAGTTGAAGTATTCGAGAACCGTCAGACCCTCCTTGAAGTTGGAGATGATCGGCGTCTCGATGATCTCGCCCGAGGGCTTGGCCATCAGGCCGCGCATGCCGGCGAGCTGACGCATCTGCGCCGGCGAGCCGCGCGCACCCGAATGCGCCATCATGTAGATCGAGTTGATGTCGGCATCCGCGCCCTTGGCGTTCTTCTTGGTCGAGGAGATTTCCTTCATCATCTCCTTGGCGATTTCTTCGGTCGCCTTCGACCAGGCGTCGACGACCTTGTTGTACTTCTCGCCATGGGTGATCAGGCCGTCGTTGTACTGCTGCTCGAAATCCTTGGCGAGCGCGCGCGTGGAGTCGACGATCTTCCACTTGGCGTGCGGCACGACCATGTCGTCCTTGCCGAACGAGATGCCGGCCTTGAACGCGTTGTAGAAGCCGAGCGCCATGATGCGGTCGCAGAAGATCACCGTCTCCTTCTGGCCGCAGTGGCGATAGACCTGGTCGATGACGCTCGAGATCTCGCGCTTGGTCATCAGCTTGTTGATGATGTCGTAGGAAATCCTCGGCGACTTCGGCAGCAGATTGCCGAGCATCACGCGGCCGGCGGTGGTCTCGATCCAGCGCCTGGCCTGCTTGCCGGTCTCGTCGATGCCCTCCCAGCGATACCTGATCTTGCTGTGGAGGTGGATGACCTTGGAGTGCAGCGCGTGCTCGAGCTCGGCCATGTCGCCGAAGATCTTGCCCTCGCCGGGCAGACCTTCGCGCATGATCGACACGTAATAGAGACCGAGCACGATGTCCTGCGACGGCACGATGATCGGCTGGCCGTTCGCGGGATGCAGGATGTTGTTGGTCGACATCATCAGGACGCGCGCTTCCAGCTGCGCTTCCAGCGACAGCGGAACGTGCACGGCCATCTGGTCGCCGTCGAAGTCGGCGTTGAAGGCGGCGCAGACCAGCGGGTGCAGCTGGATCGCCTTGCCCTCGATCAGCACGGGCTCGAACGCCTGGATGCCGAGGCGATGCAGGGTCGGCGCGCGGTTGAGCAGCACCGGATGCTCGCGGATCACCTCGTCCAGGATGTCCCAGACCTCGGGCCGCTCCTTCTCGACCAGCTTCTTGGCCTGCTTCACCGTGGTGGACAGGCCCTTGGCGTCGAGCCGCGAATAGATGAACGGCTTGAACAGCTCGAGCGCCATCTTCTTCGGCAGGCCGCACTGATGCAGGCGCAGCTCGGGACCGACCACGATCACCGAACGGCCGGAATAGTCGACGCGCTTGCCGAGCAGGTTCTGGCGGAAGCGGCCCTGCTTGCCCTTCAGCATGTCGGCGAGCGACTTCAGCGGACGCTTGTTGGCGCCGGTGATGACGCGGCCGCGGCGGCCGTTGTCGAACAGCGCGTCGACGGCCTCCTGCAGCATGCGCTTTTCGTTGCGGATGATGATGTCGGGCGCGCGCAGCTCCATCAGCCGCTTCAGGCGGTTGTTGCGGTTGATGACGCGGCGATAGAGGTCGTTGAGGTCGGACGTCGCAAAGCGGCCGCCGTCGAGCGGCACCAGCGGACGCAGGTCCGGCGGGATCACCGGCACGACGGTGAGGATCATCCATTCCGGCTTGTTGCCGGAATGGCGGAACGCCTCGACGATCTTCAGACGCTTGGCGAGCTTCTTGTGCTTGATGTCGGAATCGGTGTCCGCCATCTCGGCGCGCAGCGTCACCTCGAGCTTCTCGAGGTCGAGGCCCTTGAGCAGCTCGCGGATCGCCTCGGCGCCGATCATGGCGGTGAAGGAATCCTGGCCGAATTCGTCCTGCGCCTTCAGGTACTCGTCTTCCGACAGCAGCTGACGGTCCTTCAGCGAGGTCAGGCCCGGCTCCAGCACGACGTAGTACTCGAAGTACAGGATGCGCTCGAGATCCTTCAGCGTCATGTCGAGCAACAGGCCGATGCGCGACGGCAGCGACTTCAGGAACCAGATGTGGGCGACGGGCGCGGCGAGCTCGATATGGCCCATGCGCTCGCGCCGGACGCGCGACAGCGTGACCTCGACCGAGCACTTCTCGCAGATGATGCCCTTGTACTTCATCCGCTTGTACTTGCCGCACAGGCACTCGTAGTCCTTGATCGGCCCGAAGATGCGCGCGCAGAACAGGCCGTCGCGCTCGGGCTTGAAGGTACGGTAGTTGATGGTCTCCGGCTTCTTGATCTCGCCGTACGACCAGGACAGAATCTTCTCGGGAGACGCGATCGAGATCCGGATCTGGTCGAAGACCTGAGCCGGCGTCGTCGGATTGAAAAGATTCATAATTTCTTGGTTCATCGTCTTCTCCTCGCGTGCCGGTCGTCACCGGCAGCAAATTCGAAAATCTTCTTTACTCAGCGCCCTGCCCTCCACCATCGGGACAGGACGCGATGCCCGGCCGGCAAGCGGCCGGGCTACTCGACATCGTGTTACTCGGCCGCCTCCGAGGTCGGCCCCTGGCCCACCTTGGAATTGTGCAGGTCGACGTTGAGGCCGAGCGAGCGCATTTCCTTGACCAGCACGTTGAAGGACTCGGGGATACCGGCCTCGAACGTGTCG
>CAVOLR010000013.1:0-60141 GCA_963696845.1 uncultured Alphaproteobacteria bacterium | reverse complement strand
GGGCATCGGGCATCGGCGAAGCGATCGTGCGGCGTTTTGCCCAGCAGAAGTCCATTGTCGTGTTTTTCGACATCAAGGTCGAGGAAGGCGACAAGACTCGCACGCGAGCTCACCGGCGAAGGTCTTCGCGCGCACTTCATGAAGGTCGATCTCACCGATATCGCCGCGCTGCGGGCCGGCATCGCCGATGCGCGCAAGGCGCACGGCCCGATCAACATCCTCATCAACAACGCCGCTCATGACGAGCGTCACCGGACCGAGGACATGACACCGGAATATTGGGACGACCGCATCGCCGTCAACCTGAAGCATTGCTTCTTCGCCGCGCAGGCCGTGCTGCCCGACATGAAGGCGGCGAAGGCCGGCGTCGATCGTCAATTTCAGTTCGATCTCGTGGATCGCGGGACAGGGCGGCATGGCCGCCTACACGCCGCCAAGTCCGGCATGCTCGGTCTCACCCGCTCGCTGGCGCGCGACTACGGCCCCGACAACATTCGAGTCAACGCCGTCGCGCCGGGCTGGATCATGACGCAGCGTCAGATCGAGAAATGGCTGACGCCGGAGGCCGAGAAAGAGCTGATGAAGAGTCAATGCCTGAAGCGCAAGCTGGTCCCCGACGAGATCGCAAAGTTCGTGGTCTTTCTTGCGTCCGACGAAGCGTCCGCCTGCACGTCGCAGCATTACGTCGTGGACGGCGGCTGGACCTGAAGATCAGTCCGCCTTCGCTCGCTCAAGTGGCGCGGCGGTGAGACTAGCCTGCACCCTTCCCCTGGCGGTCGCCGTGCGCAGGCTGCGCTGCGAGAGGTACTGGTCGGCGAGCACGCCGATCAGGATCACCGTTCCCATGACAGCGAAATTGAGCGAACTCGGAATGCCGAGCAGGTTGACGAGGTTTTGCAGGATCTGCAGCAATACGGTGCCGAGCACGACGCCGATGATCGAGCCCTCGCCGCCGCGCAGCGAACAGCCCCCGAGCACGGCGGCGGCGATGGCATAGAGCTCGTAGAAGGAGCCGTGCACCGCGGGCGAGATCGAGCGCGTATACATCGCGATCAGGACCGCCGCGAATGCCGTCAGCCCCCCGCAGATGACATAGGCCGAGATGACGACCCGGTTGGCGCGAATGCCGGAATAGCGCGCGGCTTCCTCGTTCTTGCCGACCGCATAGAGATAGCGCCCGAACACCGAGCGGTGCAGCACCACCCAGGCGACGATCGTGATGATGATCAGCGCCACCACGCTGTGCGGCAGCGGAAAGCCCAGCACATTGGTGCGGCCCGCGGTCAGCCATTCCAGCGTCGGAAAGCTCGCGCCGAAGCCGAAGCCGGCCGTGGCATCCTCGGTGTAGTAGCGCGCGGCGCCGCGGTAGATCAGCAATCCGCACAGCGTGACGACGAAGGGCTGGATGCGCATCCTGGTGACGAGCGTCCCATGCACCAGGCCGATCAACAGCCCTCCGGCGATGATGAGGACGAAGGCTGCAACCCAGTTGACGTCGCGATTGACGATCAGATCGATGAACAGCACGCCGAGCAACGCGATCACCGAGCCGACCGACAGCTCGATTCCGCCGATGATGATGACGAAGGCCTCGGCGATCGAGAAGATGCCGAACATCCCGACCTGGTTGGCGGTGTTGGAGAGATTGCCGGCCAGCAGGAAGCGCGGATTGATGAAGGCGACGACCGCGCCGACCACCAGGATCAAGACCAGCAGGCTGAGGTCTTTCTTGTGCAAGGTCTTCCTCGCCTAAACTGTATGGCCGACGGCCAGCTGGAGCACATTGTGCTCGCTGAACTGGCTGCGATCAAGAAAGCCCGAAATCGCGCCCTCGTGCATGACAGCGATGCGGTCGCTGACCCCGATGACCTCCTCCATGTCGCTCGAAATCATCAGGATCGCGACGCCGGAATCGGTGAGGCGGCGCAGCATGTCGTAGATCTCCTGCTTGGCCCCGACGTCGACGCCGCGCGTCGGCTCGTCGAAGATCAGGACTTTCGGCCGCATCGACAGCCATTTGGCGAGCACGACTTTCTGCTGGTTGCCGCCGGACAGTGAAAGGACTGGTGTCGTCACATCAGGCGCCCTGATCTTGAGACGCTCGCGCTGGCGGCGCGCATTCTCGGTCTCGCGCGCGGTGTCGACCAGCCCGAAGCGCTGATAGGACTTGAGGTCCGGCAGCGAGATGTTCTCCGCGATCGAGACGTCGAGCAGCAGGCCCGAGCTCTTGCGGTCCTCCGGAACGAGATAGATCCCGTGCGCGATTGCCGCCCGCGGCGTGGCGATGCGGATCGGCGTGCCATCGAGCTTGATCGTGCCGGCGCGCAGCCGATCGACCCCGAACACCGCGCGCGCAAGTTCCGTGCGTCCGGAACCGACCAGCCCCGCCAGACCGAGGATCTCGCCGCGGCGAACCGACAGGCTCACGGCGCGGTCCGGATAGGTGCCGGTCACCGCGTCGACGATGTCGAGCACGATATCGCCGGGAGGCGCCGCAGGCGGCACATAGAGCGATCTGAGGTCGCGCCCGATCATCAGCCGGATCATCGCGGCCGGCGACAATTCGGCGCGATCGAGCGCGCCGACCACGCGTCCATCGCGCAACACCACGGCGCGATCGGCGCATTGCATCACCTCGTTCAGGCGGTGCGTGATGAAGATGATGCTGACGCCATCGGCCTTCAGGCCCGCGATGACCCGCATCAGGCGGCCAGTCTCGGTCAGGGTCAGGCTGGAGGTCGGCTCGTCCATGATGACGAGGCGCGCATCGAGCGACAGTGCCTTGATGATCTCGACAAGCTGACGCTGGGCCAGCGACAATTCGGCAAGCGGCGCATCGGGTCCGAAATCGGCGCCGAGACGGTCGAGCAGCGGCCGCACCTGGGCATGAAGCCGCTTGCGGTCGATCAGTTTCAGCGGCCCGCCATACACGGGCTCGCGGCCGATATAGACGTTGCCCGCAACGTCGAGATTATCGAAGAGGTTGAGCTCCTGGTGGACGAAGGCAATGCCCGCCTTGATCGCGTCCGCGACCGTGAGCGAGCGCCGTTCGACGCCGTCGATCCGGATGAAACCGCCGCTCGGTTCCACCACGCCGCCGAGCACGCGCATCAGCGTCGACTTGCCGGCGCCGTTCTCGCCGACCAGCGCGATGACCTCGCCTGAAGTCACCGACAGGCCGACGCGGTCGAGCGCGACCACGCCGGGATAGGACTTGCTGATATCGATCAGTTCGAGGAACGGCTCAGGCATGGCTGGCCGCGCGCCGCTCACACCCCTGCTACTTCTTGAGCATCTGCTTCATCTGGCCCATGAAGTCGTCGACGTTCGACTTGTCGATGACCTTGCCGGGAACGATGATGATGCCGTTCGCGGGAATTCCCGACTTGTCGCCCTCGATATACTTCGCCATCAGCTTCATGCCCTGATAGCCCCACTCGAACGGCTGCTGCACGACGGTGCCGACGATGTTGCCTTCCTTGACGCCGCCGAGCGTGATCGGATCTTCATCGAAGCCGATGATCTTGATCTTGTCGAGCTTGCCGGCCTCCTTCAGCACCTCGTAGATGCGCGGGGTGTTGTAGGAATAGAAGCCGACGAGGCAGCTCACATCGGGCATGGCGGCGAGAATGTCTTCCACGTTGCGCTTGGCGCGGGTCTGGTCGATCTCGTCGCCGCGAACATCCACCAGTTCGACCTTCGAGCCCTTGATGGTCTCCTTGACGCCTTCGATGCGCTCGCGCGCGTTGTCGGCGCCGGGCAGCCCGACGAAGCCGACGCATTTGCCGCCATTCGGCAGGGCTTTCAGCATCAGCTTGCCGGCGTCCTTGCCGAGATCGGTATTGGAGGAACCGATATAGGCGACGCGCTTGGATTGCGGGGCGTCGCTGTCGGTGGTGAACAGCACGGTCTGGGAAGCGACCTTGTTGAGCAACTGCGTCTGGTTCTTCGGGTCTACCGCGCTGACCATGATGCCGGCGGCGCCGGCCGCCACGAGGTCGTCCATCACCCGCTGCTGGACCGCGGCGGTCGCCTGTTCCGGATATTTGAACTGAAGGTCGTACTTGGGCAGCTCGCCCTGCGCCTTCTTCACGCCGGCCTCGGCGATCTTCCAGAAGTCGGACGCGCCGTTGACGACGAAGGCCAGCGCCTTCTTGTCCGCGGCATTCGCCGCGCCGAGACCAAGCGCTGTCGCCAGCGCAGCCGACATACAGGCAACCAAGAGACGCTGCATCACATCCTCCCATCCAATGACTGGCGCATCCGTGCGGCCAGTTCTTCATGTTGTTGATATTGTTGACGAGGCTCGCGCGCAGAAAATACCAGAAACACGCTGCGCGCGCAAACGCGATCCCGGCGCAGCACCACCACGGCTGCGACCGCAGAATGGGCCACGCAGAATGCAACGATCGCAGGATGGGCAACGACGTTGGGCGCCGTGCCCACCCTGCACGTCGAGACTTCAGTCCGGCATCACATAGGCGTAGATCCGGCCGCGCGAGATCGGCGCCTCACGAACGCGGTTGCCGTTATTGCCGGAGATCATGATCGGATTGCCGCGCGCATCGATGCCGGTGATGATGCCGACATGACCGCCGCCGCGCCGGCCCATCACCGCGATCGCGCCGACCTGCGGTCCCGAGATGCGGTGGCCGTAACTCGCGAACGAGCTCGCCATGTCGGAGCCCGTGCCATGATGGCCGGTATGCTGCAGCACCATGTTCATGAAGCGCGCGCACCACAGGCTGCCGCGTCCGGTCGGATTGCCGCCGAGATAATGACGGGCTTCCATCACGAGGCTCGAGCCGCCGCCGGACATCGGCGCGGCGCTGGAGCTCGTGTAAGGCGCCATGTTGGTATGCGTGTTGGCAAAGTGCCGCAACCGCGCCACCGCAAGTTCATGCGGCACCCGTGCGGTGCGTATCGCGTGGCGATAGCCTCGCAACGCGACGTGGCGCCTGCCATGCATGGCGTAGTGCCGCCTCAAATGGTGCACGGCATAGGCGTGGCGCACGTGCGCATGACGATAAGCGCCGTGATGCGACCTTGCGAAAGCGGGAGAAGAGATGGCGAGAGACGCCACACAGAGTGCCAGCGCGAGCAGCAGCCGGCGGAACGCAGAGAACACAACCATACCAGATCCTTCACTAGGACCCCCATTCCCGCCGGCGGGGGCGCCGGCATTCGGGGTGCGTAAAGGATCGCGGTGTGACGACAGCAAGAAATGATGTGGCAGTGCGGAAACGCTTTCGGGGTATTTCCGCGCAAGTTAAGTGGCGAAAACAAATCGACGCTGCCGCATTGCCGCCAACAGCATTACCTGCAATTTTAAGGCGCATGATCCGGAAAAGTGGGCACCGGTTTCCGATAAGATCATGCTCAAAATAATAGGCTCAAAGAAGGAACCCGAAATGCCTCATGCCGTCGCAAGCGACAATGTCCGCCTCTATTTCGAAGAGGTGGGTAGCGGAACGCCGATTCTCTTCGTGCACGAATTCGCGGCCGACCACACCAACTGGGAACCGCAGATGCGCTACTTCGCCCGCGGCCATCGCTGCATCGCCTATTCCGCGCGCGGCTATACGCCGTCGGATGTGCCGCCCTCGGCGGAGAGCTACACCTACAAGCACTTCTACACCGACGCGATCGCGGTGCTCGATCACTTGAAGATTCCAAAGGCGCACTTCGTCGGGCTATCGATGGGCTCCTATTCGTCGCTGCAGGCGGCGCTGCACGCGCCCGATCGCCTGCTGTCGATGACGCTGGCCGGCGTCGGCTCCGGCTCGAGCCTGGAAAATCTCGAGACGTTCCGGAAGACCTGCCGCGAGACCGCCGAGCAGTTCGAGAAGATCGGCTCGGCGGAGGTCGCCAAGGTCACGCGCGAGGCGCCCGGCCGCATTCCCTTTCTGGTCAAGGACCCGCGCGGGCATGCGGATTTCTACGCGGCGCTGGCGCGGCATGACTCGAAGGGCTCGGCCAACACCATGCGCAGCTTCCAGGGCGGTCGTCCGTCGATCTACACCATGGCCGATGCGATCCGCAAAGTGCAGACCCCGGCGCTGATCATCTGCGGCGACGAGGACGACGGCTGCGTCGAGCCGAGCCTGTTTTTGAAGAAGCATCTTCCGGCGTCGGGACTGAGCTTCTTCCCGAAGACCGGCCACGTGCTCAATCTGGAAGAGCCGGCGCTGTTCAACGAGATGGTGGAGCGCTTCATCGCGCTGGTCGAGGCCGGCCGCTGGGGTCCGCGCGACCCGCGGTCGTATGCGCATGCGTGACGCCTACGGCGTCACTTGCCCTTCCCCACGCGGCTGAGCAGGAACACGCCCTGCTCGCCGAACATGTTCCAGACCCACCACGGCAGGTTCAGCGGCACCGGCCGGCTGAAGGCGTCGAGCGCGATCGCGCGCTCCATCTTGACGTTGATCTCGTCGCAGAGCTGCACGAAATCCTTGATGGTGCAGAAATGGATGTTCGGCGTGTCGTACCAGGTCGCGGGCAGATTTTCCGTGCGCGGCATGTGACCGCCGACCAGGAGCTGCAGCCGCATCTTCCAGAAGCCGAAATTCGGGAACGAGACGATGGCGCGGCGGCCGATCCGCAGCAGGTTCTCCAGCACGACCCTCGGCTGCCGCGTCGCCTGCAGCGTCTGCGACAGGATCACGTAGTCGAAGGCGTCGTTGGGATAGTTGACGAGGTCGGTGTCGGCGTCGCCCTGCACCACCGCGAGTCCCTTGGCGACGCAACGGTTGACGCCCTCGCGCGACAGCTCGATGCCGCGCCCGTCGATGCCGCGGCTTTCGAGCAGTTGCAGCAGTTCGCCCTCGCCGCAGCCGACGTCGAGCACCTTCGAGCCCGGCGCGACCATCTCGGCAACCAGCAGATAGTCGCGGCGACCTTTCGCGGTGCGTTCCGGCGTGATGCCGCCGAGCGGCAGTGTCTGATCCTGCAAGGCCATATCAGCCACCACAGACCGCGCGCCTTGCCGGCCGATTGCAGGAAGGCGCGCGAAATCTCGAAGAACTCGGGCACGTCGAGCAGGAACGCGTCATGGCCGCGATCGGTCTCGATCTCCGCGAACGACACCCGCGCGCTCGACGCGTTCAGCGCATGCACCAGCGCGCGCGACTCCGGGGTCGGGAACAGCCAGTCGCTGGTGAACGACACCACGCAGAAGCGGGTCTTGATGTCGCGGAAGGCTTCCGCCAGCACGCCGTTATGGTCGCCGGCGATGTCGAAATAATCCATCGCGCGGGTCAGATAGAGATAGCTGTTGGCGTCGAAGCGCTCGACAAAGGACGAGCCCTGATAGCGCAGATAGCTCTCGACCTGGAAATCGGCGTCGAACGAGAAGGTCGGCAGCTCGCGGTCCTGCATGCGTCGGCCGAACTTGCGATGCAGCGCCGCGTCCGAGAGATAGGTGATGTGCGCGGCCATGCGCGCCACCGCGAGCCCGCGATGCGGATTGGCGCCCTGATCGGTGTAGCGCCCGCCGCGCCAGTCCGGATCGGCCATCACGGCCTGACGGCCGAGCTCATGGAAGGCGATGTTCTGCGCCGAGTGCCGCGTCGAGCAGGCGATCGCGAACGCCGAGAACACGCGCTCCGGATAGGCCGCGGTCCATTGCAGCACCTGCATGCCGCCCATCGAGCCGCCGACCACGCAGAACAGCGTCTCGATGCCGAGCCGATCGAGCAGCATCGCCTGCGCGCGCACCATGTCGGGAATGGTGACGATCGGGAAATCCAGTCCCCAGGGCTTGCCGGTGGCGGGATTGGTCGAGGCCGGGCCGGTCGAGCCCATGCAGCCGCCGATCACATTCGGGCAGATGATGAAGTACTGATTGGTGTCGAGCGGCCGGCCGGGGCCGACCATGGTCTCCCACCAGCCGGGCTTGCCGGTGACGGGATGGGTATTGAACACATGCTGGTCGCCGGTCAGCGCGTGGCAGACCACGATCGCGTTGGACCTGTTGGCATTGAGCTCGCCATAGGTCTGGTAGGCGATCTGGAACGGCGCGAGATCGACGCCGCAGTCGAGCTTCAACGGCTGGTCGGCGCCGAACCGCGCGACCTGCGACGTCGGATGATCGGCCTCGTGCAACCGCTCGTCCGTATGGATCGCCGGACTCGGCACTGACGTTACGCTCACCATCTCGTCTCGACCCGCTTTCGCGGACCGCTCCCGAACCACAACGTGAATCAGGCCAATAAAAAACCCGGCCTGAACGTGGGTTCGGCCGGGATCACTTGTGTCCCCGGCCTGTTTAGCGATTTTTTTAACGTGGCTGCAAGCCGGCCGGCTCAAATGACCACGGAACGCCACAAACCTAGTCCCCCGGCGGCTTTTCGTCAAGCCAGTCACAGGGTTAACGGGGTGGGCGTAGACCCTCATGGTGAGGAGGCGCTCTTGCGCCGTCTCGAACCATGAGGGAGAACGGGGCCGCATCCTTCGAGACGCCGCTTCGCGGCTCTTCAGGATGAGGATCGAGAACTCGCCGGGTTTCATCAGATGTCGCAACCGCCGCCCTCCCCGCCTTCGCTTGCCGAGCTGCGCAAGGAGATCGACGCGATCGATGAAGGCATGCATCGCCTGTTGATGCAGCGTGGCGACATCATCGACCGCCTGATCCAGGTGAAGCAGACCCAGGAGGTCGGCTCCGCCTTCCGGCCCGCGCGCGAGGCCGACATGATGCGCCGCCTGGTCGAGCGCCATCGCGGCATCCTGCCGCTCGACACCGTCGAGAGCATCTGGCGCGTCATCATCTCGACCTTCACCTATGTGCAGGCGCCGTTCTCGGTGCATGCCGACGTCTCCGTCAGCGAGCCCGCGATGCGCGACTCCGCGCGCTTCCATTTCGGCTTCACCGTGCCCTATGTCGCGCATTTCAGCGCCGCCGCCGCGGTCGAGGCGGTCGCCAAATCCAAGGGCGACCTCGCGCTGGTCTCGGCGATCGTCGAGCCGCACGCCATGGTGGCTCGCGCTGGAAGCGGACGGCGCGCCGAAGATCATCGCGCGGCTGCCCTTCGTCGAGCGCGCCGACCATCCGGCCGCCCTGCCGGTGTTCGTGGTGTCGCGCGTCGCCGACAGCGCGATGGTCACCGAGGTCGAGACCTGGAGCGTGCGCGTCTCCGGCTGGAACGCCGAGATCGCGCGCGCGCTGTCGCCGCTCGCCGAGATCGTCGCCGTGCCCGACACCGCCTTTGACGGCGCGGCGCTGCTGGTGTCGATCTCGGGCGCCAACCGGCTGGAGAAGATCAAGCTCGCCCTGATCCAGGCGGGGGCCTCCGTGCGCTCGACGGCCCTCGTCGGCAGCCACGCGACGCGCTATACGGTCCCCGCAAACGGGCTGCCCAAATAGGCCGTCCGCCTATCCGGAGTTGACAATGAACCGCCCCGTGCCGAATCCCGGCATTCTCGACATTGCGCCCTACACGCCCGGCAAGAGCCCGGTGCCGGAGCCGGGCCGCAAGGTGTTCAAGCTGTCGGCCAACGAGACGCCGTTCGGGCCCTCGCCCAAGGCCAAGGCGGCCTACACGCACGCGGTCGAGCATCTCGAGGATTATCCGGAAGGCACCTCGCGCGTGCTGCGCGAAGCGATCGGCCGCGCCTTCGGGCTCGATCCCGACCGCATCATCTGCGGCGCGGGCTCGGACGAAATCCTCAATCTGCTGGCGCACGCCTATCTCAAGCAGGGCGACGAGGCGATCTCCACCGCGCACGGCTTCCTGGTCTATCCGATCGCGACCATGGCGAACGGCGCCAAGAACGTCGTCGTGCCGGAGACGAATTTCACCGCCGATGTCGACGCGATCCTCAAAGCCGTGACGCCGCGCACCAAGATCGTGTGGCTCGCCAACCCCAACAATCCGACCGGCA
Organism: uncultured Alphaproteobacteria bacterium; assembly: GCA_963696845.1. Lineage (GTDB taxonomy): Bacteria > Pseudomonadota > Alphaproteobacteria > Rhizobiales > Xanthobacteraceae > Bradyrhizobium. The sequence goes on along the minus strand of CAVOLR010000013.1, from coordinate 50,262 downwards.
CCTATCTGCCGTTCGACGAGGTGAAGCGGCTGCGCGCCGGCCTGCCCGGCGAAGTCCTGCTGGTGCTGGACGCCGCCTATTCCGACTATGTGTCGCGCAACGACTACGAGCTCGGCATCGAACTGGTCGCGACCACCGACAACACGGTCATGACCCACACCTTCTCCAAGATCCACGGCCTTGCGGCCCTGCGGATCGGCTGGATGTTCGGTCCCGCCCACATCGTCGATGCGGTGCAACCGCATCCGCGGCCCCTTCAACGTCTCGACGCCGGCGATGCTCGCCGCGGTCGCCGCGATCGAGGACACCGCGCATCAGCAGATGTCGAAGGTCCACACCGAGACATGGCGCAACTGGCTGACCGAGGAGATCGGCAAGCTCGGACTGAAGGTGACGCCGAGCGTGGCGAACTTCGTGCTGATCCACTTCCCGACCACGAAGGGCAAGACCTCGGATGAGGCCGACGCCTACCTCACCAAACGCGGCCTCGTGCTGCGCGGCCTTGAAGAACTACAACCTGCCGCATGCGCTGCGCATGACCATCGGCACCGAGGAGGCCAACCGCCTCGTCGTCGATGGCCTCCGTGACTTCATGGCGGGCAAGTGAGCGACGTCAGCCGCACTTCAACAAGATCGCGCTGATCGGCTTCGGCCTGATCGGCGGCTCGATCGCGCGCGCCGCCCGCGCGCAAGGCCTGGCGAAACAGATCGTCACCACGGCGCGTTCGGAGAAGACCCGCGCACGGGTCAGGGAGCTCGGCATCGTCGATGCCGTGGTCGAGACCAACGCAGAAGCGGTCAAGGACGCCGACCTCGTCATCCTCTGCATTCCCGTCGGCGCCTGCGGTCCGGTCGCCCAGGAGATCGGCGCCTCATCTCGCGCCGGGCGCGATCGTCTCCGATGTCGGCTCGGTCAAGGGCGCCGATCGTCAGGGACATGGCGCCGCATCTGCCGGCGACCGTGCACTTCGTTCCCGCGCATCCCGTCGCCGGCACCGAGCATTCCGGTCCCGACTCCGGCTTTCGCCGAGCTCTTCATCAACCGCTGGTGCATCCTCACGCCGCCCGAAGGCACCGATGCCGACGCGACCGAGAAGCTGCGCGCGTTCTGGGCCGCGCTCGGCGCCAAGGTCGAGATCATGACGCCGGATCATCATGACCTCGTGCTCGCGATCACCAGCCATCTGCCGCATCTGATCGCCTACACCATCGTCGGCACCGCCGATGAACTCGCAACAGGTCACCTCGTCGGAGGTGATCAAATTCTCCGCCGGCGGTTTTCGCGATTTCACCCGCATCGCGGCGTCGGACCCGACGATGTGGCGCGACGTGTTCCTCAACAACAAGGACGCCGTGCTGGAGATGCTCGGCACCTTCAACGAGGACCTCTCGAAACTCACCCGGGCGATCCGCCGCGGCGACGGCGAGGCGCTGTTCGAGCATTTCACCCGCACCCGCGCCATTCGCCGCGGCATTGTCGAGATCGGCCAGGATTCCGCGGCGCCGGACTTCGGCCGGCCGCATGCCAATCTTGCAAAGCGGCCGGACTGAAGCCTGCGTCAGCGATGCTTCATGCCCTGGTGCGGCCGCACCGTCATGTGCATGGCGGTCACGTCATCGCCGCGCATCGCGGCGAACGAATTGGCAGACGCCGGCGCGCCTGCATGAAGAATGTCCGCATTCGGATGATAGAACGCGGCGGCGCCGGGCTCCTGCACCGCCTCTTGCGCGGAAACGGGCGCCGCAACCAGCGCTGCAACGACGAGGGCCGCACCGAGGAATTTGAAGCTGCTCATGATCTCTCCTGTTAATCGGCCCGCATGTGCGTGCCGTTCGAAATACAGGATCAGAGATAGGCGTCGGCATTCCCGGACGCCCATCACGGTTCGGCGATTGCGGCGTGAGACCGTGCGTTTGCGATAAAATCAGAACAATGGCGGCGTCTGCGCGACCTTGAGCGGCCCGAGGAAGACCGCGCCGTCGACGAAGCGCAACGGGAAGGCACGCGCCTTCTTGCCTTCGAGCTCCGCCTCCTTGCCGAGCGCATTGATGCCGGCGGCGACGCCGGCATTGGCGTTCTGCTTCACCACCTTGCCGAGCCCGGGAATGGCGCGATCGAGCGCGCCGAACAGATTGTTGAGGTCCTGCGTCTTCACGCCCGGCGCGACCTTGTCGAGCGTCGCCTGCGGCACGCCTTCGTCGAGCATCTTGTCGATGCCGAGCGCGGGGATGATTCGCTCGATGCCGGCGACCGTCATCTGCAATTCGCCTTCGAGGCGGCCCGCGGGGCTCAGGCCCAGCGTGCCGGCGGCGACCGCGATCAGATCGCCCTGCTGGATGCGCGACTGCACGATCTCGACATGGCCGCCGGCCGCCTGGATTTCGCGGAAGCGCACCGGCCACGGTTTCGGCGACAGATCCTTCAGCCCGCTCACCAGCGCGCGCATATCGGCATCGAAGGGATCGGCGAGCAGCGGATGCAGGCCGCGGATCGTGCCCTTGTTGATCTGCACCACGCTTTCGATCACCGGCGCATCCTTCGGCGATCCCTCGGCGAGCCGTCCGTGCAACTCGACATGCGCGGCTTCCGCAAGCGGCACCTGCATCGATCCGTCGACGCGCGCGAGCGTCGGAGACATCGAACACGACCGAGGCGCGCTCGGGCACCGCGGGCAGGCCGAACACGCTGGCGTGGCCGAGCTTCCAGTTGGCGGCGAAACTCTGCCCGCTCTTGTCGGTGATGGCGGCCGGCCCCGAGAACTCCGCGATGACGTGCTTGGGGTCATAGACCTGCGCCACGACCAGGATCTGGTCGAGCTTCGCCGTGAACTGGTTTGTCGCCTGCGCCGTCTGCGAGGCCAGCGTCACGCTCGGGCTGTCGCAGGCGATTTCGAGGCGGAACGGAAAGCCCGCGACCGAGCGTTTGGCGCAATCATAGATGCGGCCGCTCTTGGCCTCGTGGGCGCGCCAGGCGTCGGCCTGCACGTCCACTTGCGAGGCGGCAAAGAACCAGAACGCGCTCCACGCGATCGGCTGCGATCAGGAGCAGGACGGGAGCAATGAACAGCCCCCAGCGCGAACGCCGCCTTGGCGCAATCATGGTATCGGTCATCCCCGCCCCTTTGATCACCAATTTGGGCAATAAAGCGGTCATCGTCGTCCCGATCAAGTTAACGCATTTTCATGGAACGCGCGATTTTGCTAGCGAAGCGCCCGCAATGGCGGCATTGACCCTCTCCGAAGACGATTTTTCCAAAGGCGACCTCTGGGTGTTCGGCTATGGCTCGCTGATGTGGCGGCCGGGCTTCGACTTCGTCGAGCGGGTGCCGGCGCGGCTGATCGGCGAGCACCGCGCGCTCTGCGTGTATTCCTTCGTGCATCGCGGCACGCCGGAGAAGCCGGGCCTCGTGCTCGGCCTCGATCGCGGCGGCGCCTGCCGCGGCGTCGCGTTCCGCGTGGCCGCCGGAAAGCGCGCCGAGACCGTCGCCTACTTGCGCGCGCGCGAGCAGGTCACCTCGGTCTATCGCGAGGTGATGCGCTCGGTATGGCTGGAGGACAAAGCGCGGCGGCGCGTCAGCGCGCTGGCTTACGTGGTCGATCGCGGCCATGTGCAATATGCCGGCCGGCTGTCGCTTCGCGAGCAGCTTCGCCATGTGCTGCAGGGCCACGGCCAGTCCGGCAACAACCGCGACTACGTGCTGTCGACGGTGAAGGCGATCGAGGCCGCCGGTTTCCGCGATGCGCCGCTGCACCAGCTCGCGCTGATGCTGCACGACGCGCATCCGCAGCAAGCGGCGGTGTAGTCTGGATTCGGTTGTCAAACAGTTACCTCGTCATTCCGGGACGCCGCGCCGCGGCGGGCCCGGAATCCATAACCACCATCGGGAGTATCGATTCTCAGATGCGCAATTGCGCATCATAGCTCGCGAAGAGGCGCGCCCCGGAATGACGATGGAGTTTGGGGACACACCTTCGCATTCCCGCGGCGCGATTTCGCGTCCGGGGTGATGCTTCAAACCATCGCTCCCTCGAAACAGAGGGCGCAGGGAATGCCGGGTGCCAGCTGCACCCGCAGCCTCGTGGGCAGAAAAGGGTAGGCGGCCCACAAGCATAGTCACTACAGGTTCGCCGAAATCACTCCGGCACTCCCTGCGCAATGGCTTTACGGCTGCTCCGTGCTCTCCCCGGTGTATCGGGCTTGTTAGCCACCGTCGCCGATCGATCTCTGCGTTTCGCCGCAAGGCCGAAATCGCATCTCGATCAACTTGACCCCAGCGTCGAGGGAACAGGACCACACGGCTTGACCGTACGCAGTTGCACCGCACGCCTTGCGGCACCCCCGCGTCCATCGCATCCCGCACCACGTTTCGTGACGATCGCGAAGCGCCTCTTTGGCGAGCCCGGGATGACTTCTTTAAATCATAACTTCGTTCTTTCGGAAAGGTAAATATTTTGGCGCGAAGGGCTGGACATTTCGCGTTACTTCTGAGTAGCGGAAGTGTTTTGCCCGTCGTGTCGATTTTGCAACTATGCCCGGCGAGCGGAATGCAAGGCTATCCGCCCTTCCCCGGCATCCCCCCGAACAATCGCCGCTGCTCCGCCTGCGCCACCGCGACGATGCGGTTGGTCGCCTCCTCGATCGTGCGCTCGACGCGCGCGAGGAATTCGTCGCGCTTCAGTCCCGGCGGAATCGGATCGAGGAACTCGACCACCAGCGTGCCGGGATAGCGCATGAAGGTGCGGCGCGGCCAGAACAGCCCGCTGTTGAGCGCGACGGGCAGACACGGCACGCCGCATTCGCTGTAGACCATGCCGACGCCGCCCTTGTACTGCGGCGGCGCGCCGGGCGCGGTGCGCGTGCCTTCGGGGAAGATCACGAACTGACGGCCGCGCTTGACCTCTTCGGCGGCGCGCCGGATCACCTCGAGCAGCGCGCGGCGGCCGGAGCTGCGGTCGATCGCGACCATGCCGGTCTTGATCAGGTACCAGCCGAACAGCGGAATGAAATTCAGCTGGCGCTTGACCACGAAGAACGGCGCCTCGAAGAAGCCGCAGCAGCGCGAAGGTCTCCCACATCGACTGATGCTTGGAGGCGACGATCAGCGGCCCCTTCGGAATCTTCTCGACGCCGCGAAACTCGACCTTGATGTTGCAGACGACGCGCATCAGGAAGATCGCGGTCTTTGCCCACCAGCCCGCGACCTTCAGCGTCGCCGCGCGCGGCATCAGGAAGGTCGGCAGCGCGACGAGTCCCCAGAACACGAAGGCGGCGTAGAACAGGACGTTGAAGACGAGCGAACGCAGGAAAATGACGGCCATCGACAGTTCCGAAAAAGCTCAGTTCGCTTGCGCGGTGGCGGGGCGGTGCGTCGGCAGCGCACCGGTCGGCTGCTCGGACGGCTCGAACATATCAGGATCGACGCCGAAACCCTCGAGGCGCACCCGCAGCGTGGCGGCGATATATTTCACATATTCCGACAGCACCAGGCGGAAGGTCGCGCCGCTCGACCACCACGGCTCGTCGCGCCATTTGTCGCCGACCACCGAGAAGGGAATCAGCGTGATGTCCGGCATCGCATGCGACATCTCCACGATGGCGCGCGGCATGTGATAGTTCGAGGTCACCACGACCAGCGACTTGAAGCCGCGCTCGCGCGCCCAGCGCTGCGTCTCCAGCGCATTGCTGCGGGTGTTGACCGCGGAGTGGTCGAGATCGACGCAGCAGTGGAACAGGCCCTGCCCTTCCTGCACCGAGCGCGAGATGTCGGCGGCCGCAATGGTCGGATGCACGCCCGAGATCAAGAGCCGCTTGCCGTAGCCGGCGGCGAGCAGCTCCATCGCGTCCGACACCCGCGAGGAGCCGCCGGTCAGCACCACGATGCCGTCGGCCTTGCGCTCCGGCTGCACCTCGGTCGAGCGCAGGTTGAACAGGAAGCCGGCGAAGCCGGCGACGATCACGGCCAGGACGGCGGCGATCGCGGCCAAAGCGAGCCGCAGCGGGCCGCGCGCGCGAGCGGCGGCCGCAGCTTGCGATCGATCGTCGGACCGGATGGTCATGTGCGTTCTGAAGCCCCTCTCCCGCGGCTGATTTTAGAAAGCTTTTCGTCGCGAAGTGGAGTCGGGGAACCGGCGGATTTCCGCCGCGAAAACGCTCACTCAATGTCGTCCAGAGTGGCAAACAGCGTGCGGCGCGAGGCCCAGGCGGTGATCGCGGCGATCATCACCGCCTGCACCGCCAGCACCAGATAGCCGGACGGGCGCAGCGAGAAGGTGCCGAGCAGTGCCGCGAACTGGTCGCCGACCGGCGTGCCGGAGAACCAGGTGGCGATCGACTCGGAGAAGCCGAACAACAGCATCGCCGACACCGCCGCCGATCACGCCGCCCTCGAGCCCGAGCAGCAGGAAGTGGCGGAAGAAGCGGTCGGCGATGAAGCGGTCGCCGGCGCCGACGAAATGCAGCACCTCGACGATCGGCCGGTTGGCCGCCATCGCGCCGCGGGTCGCAAACGACACCGAGATGATGGTGGCGACGATGACCAGCGCGAGGATGCCGATGCCGGCCGCCACGGTGGCGCCGGTCATCGAGCGCATCCGCTCGATCCAGGCGCGGTGATCGTCGACGCTCGCGGTCGGCGCCACCTGGGCGATGCGCGCGCGCAAGCGCGGCCGAGATCGAGCGCGGTGCCGGGCGCGACGCGGGCCACGATCACGCGCGGCACCGGCAGTTCGTCGAGCGACAGCCCGCTGCCGAGCCACGGCTCCAGCAGCTTGCCGGATTCCTCCTTCGTGAAAGGCCGGACGTCGACGATGCCGGACTGGATCCGCATCGCGGTCACGGCGGCCGCCGTGTCGCGCTCGATGTCGCGGCCGGCCTGCGGGCGGATCTGGATGGTGATTTCGCTCGCGACATCCGACTGCCACTCCGCCGCGGACGCGCTGACCAGCAGCACCGCGCCGGTCGTGATCGAGGCGAGGAAGGTCATGATCGCGACCACCGCGACCAGCGCGCGGCCGGAGATCGAGGCGCGCGGAACGATGGGCGACAGATTGCGGGCGCGCGCCGGCACCTGCGGGCGCTCGTGCCCGAGGTCGACCAGCGGGGTGTGCTCGTCGGTCCTACTCATAGATGTGCAGCCGTCCCTGATGCAGCACGAAGCGCCGCGCGTCGTACTGGTCCATCAGCGTGATGTCGTGGGTCGCGATGATGACCGCGGTGCCCGACTTGTTGAGCTCGATGAACAGCCGCAGCAGCCGCCGTCCCAGGGTCGGATCGACATTGCCGGTCGGCTCGTCGGCGAGCAGCAGTTGCGGCCGCGAGATCACGGCGCGCGCGATCGCGGCGCGCTGCTTCTCGCCGCCGGACAGGATCGGCGGCAGCGCATCCATGCGCTCGCCGAGGCCGACCCAGCGCAAGAGGTCGATCACCTCCTTGCGGTAGCTCGATTCGTCCTTGCCCATGACGCGGAACGGCAGCGCCACGTTCTCGTAGGTGGTCATGTGGTCGAGCAGGCGGAAATCCTGCAGCACGATGCCGATGCGCCTGCGCAGGTTCGCGATGTCGTCCTTGCCGAGCAGCGAGATGTCCTGGCCGAACAGATTGACCAGGCCGCGGGTCGGCCGCAGCGACAGGAACAGCAGTTTCAAGAGCGAGGTCTTGCCGGCGCCGGACGGCCCGGTCAGGAACTGGAAGGAGTGGGCCGGAATCAGGAAATTGAGGTCGCGCAGAATCTCCGGCCCGAGGCCGTATCGCAGTCCGACATTTTCGAACCGAACCAAGCTCAGCTCCGTTCCGGAAACCAGGTATTCCGGCCACACGGATACTCGCAACAAACCGGTTTTGCGTCCGTTATGGTTTCCGATTCGTTAACGGTCGCCTTGTAGCATTTGATCCCGAGCCTGAAATGCAGCGTCATGATGGAGAGCGGCTCCATGCAGATCGTTTGCCCCCATTGTACTACGTCCTACGCGATCAAGCTGGAAACCCTGGGCGAGGCCGGGCGCACCGTGCGCTGCTCCCGCTGCAAGGAGGTCTGGCTGGCCCGGCCCGAGGACGCCGTCGCACCGGTCGCCGCCGAGCCTGTCATGGCCGAGGCGAGCCAGTCCGCCGAGCGGCGCGAGGCCGATCTCGCCGCCGAATGGAACAGGGCGGAAGCCGACGAGACGCCGGTTGTCGACAGCCCGTCGATTGCCGGCGACTTCCCGGACGAGCGATCGGCAACACCGCGGCCGATTGGGCTGCGATGGCCAGCGATGACGCGGATGCTGCGGCCATGCCAAAGTCGCGCGGCGGATGGTTCGGCCGGCTGTTCGGACGATCGGCGAAGGGTCGCTCACGCGGACGAGCGATTGCGAACCTGACGACCGCGACCGCCGCGATGGGCGCGCTGGTGGTGGCGCTGTTCGTCTGGCGCGCCGAAGTGGTGCGCCTGCTGCCGCAGACGCGCCGGCTTCTATCATCTGGTCGGGCTCGACGTGAACCTGCGCGGGCTGCTGTTCAAGGACGTCAAGGTCACGACCGAGACGGTCGAAGGCAAGCCGGTGCTGGTCATCGAGGGCGTGATCGTCGGCGAGAGCAAGAAGACGGTCGACCTGCCGCGGCTGCGCTTCTCGGTGCGCGACGCGCAAGGCGCCGAAATCTACGCCTGGAACACCGTGCTGGAGCAGACCCGGCTGAAACCCGGCGACCACGCCTTCTTCAAGTCGCGCCTCGCCTCGCCGCCGGCCGAGGGACGCTCGATCGACGTCCGCTTCTTCAACAAGCGCGACATCGCCGGCGGCAGTGTATGATGTGCGCGCCGCGCTTACCGGCGCTGATACTGAATCCGGAACCGAATGGCGCGCATCCTGATCGCCGACGACGAAGAGTCCATGCGCATGCTGGTCGCGCGCGCCATCGGCATGGACGGCCACAGCATCGTCACCGCGCAGGACGGCGCCGAGGCGCTGGAGATTCTCGCGCGCGAAGACGGCGCCTTCGATCTGCTGCTGTCGGACATCCAGATGCCGGTCATGGACGGCATTGCGCTGGCGCTGTCGGCGGCGCGCGATTTTCCGCGACTGACGATCCTGCTGATGACCGGCTTTGCCGACCAGCGCGAGCGCGCGTCCAACCTCAACGCCATCGCGCATGACGTGATCACCAAGCCGTTCTCGGTCGCCGACATCCGCGCCGCGGTGGCGGATGCGCTGAGCGGCGAGGAAATGAGGTCTACACTCGTCATTGCCGGAGCTTGACCAGCGGCGAAGCCATCGGTTCAAGACGGCTTTCTGCTGAAGATGACTGGATACGCGCGCGTCAAGCCCGCGTATGACGAGTAGGAGTGTGTCGAGGAAGTGTCGACGTCGAGCCTCAATAATCCTTCAAGAGCCGCTCGATGTAGTCGAGCTCGATCTGCGGCCGCGAGGGATCGGAGAGGCGGCGGCGCAGCTCTTCGAGAATGCGGCGCACGCGCTGCACGTCCATCTCGCCGGGGATCATCCTGGAGAGCTCGTCGCCCCATTCGCGGCCACGCAGGGGCCGGCCGAGCGGATCGGTGCCGTTGGCCCCGGACTGCTGGCGGCCCATGCGGTCGCCGGGGCCGTCGCCGGCCTGGTCGCCGTCGCCCTGCTGCATGGCGTCCGCAAGGCTCTGCGCGCCCTTGCGCAGCGCTTCGAGCGCCTTGCCCTGCGAGTCCACGGCGGCATCGGCATTGCCCTCGCCGAGCCGGCTGCCGGCATCGCCCATCGCGCCATCGGCTTCGGCGAGACCGTCCTCGCCGTCGCCCTGGTCGGCGCCGGGCTGGCCCTGATCGCCGCGCTGGCCCGGCCCGAGGCCGCGCTTGGCAAGCTCGTCCTGCAGCTTCTTCAGGCGGTCGCGCAGGCCCTGCTGGTCCTGCTGCAGATCGCCCATGCTCTGGTCGCCCTGCTTGCCGCGCGCTGACGATCGCGCCGCGAATCCTGGCCCTGCTTGTAGGTCTTGTCGCGCAACTGCTGCTGCTTGCGGATCATGTCGCCGAGCTCGTTGAGCGCCTGCTCCATGTCGCTGTCGCCGCCCTGCCCGGGCTGCGCCATCTGCAGATTCTCCAGCATCTGCTGCAGCTGCTCGAGCAATTGCCGCGCGCCTTCCTTGTCGCCCTGGCGCGACAGCCGCTCCATCCGCTCCAGCATGTTGTTGAGGTCCTGCTGGCGCAGGAACTTTGGTGTTCGGATCAAGCGGCCGCGCAAGCGCTTGCGGATTGTTGCGGAACTGCTCGGCGAGCTGGCGCATGTAATTGTCCATCGCCTGCCGCAAATCCTGCGTCAGCTTCTTGATCTCCTCGTCGCTGGCGCCGCGCTCCAGCGCCTGCTTCAGCGCGTCCTGCGCCGCGCGCAGCGCCTTGTCGACGTCGGAGATGGCGCCGTCCTCGATGGTGACGGCGAGCGCCCACAGGCTCGCCACCACCTCGCGCAGCTCGTCGTCGGTGCGCGAGGCCTCGAGCTGCCGCGCCAGATTGTAGAGGCCGAGATAGTGACCGGCCTCGCCGGCCATGAACAGCTCCGGCGCGATCAGCAGCGCATCGAGCGCGGTGAACACCTCGGAGTTCTTGTTGGCGTCGAGCGCCAGGATGCGGCGCTGCTCGATCAGCGCGCGCGCCAGCGGCTTGGTGAACAGACGCTCGGGCAAGCGCATGTTGAACGGCTCGCTCTTGCCCTCATTGCCGGCCTCGTCCTTGGCCGTCAGCGTCAGCGTGACATCGGCGCCGGCATAGGGGTCTTCGCTCAGATCCTTCACCGTCTGGCCGACGCCGTTGCGGGTGCGCGCATTCGGCAGCACCAGCGAGAACGACGGCGGCGTGTAGAGCGGCCGCGTCGCGGCGGCGCCCTCGCCGGTGCGCGCGGAGAAATGCGCCTGGGCTTCGGTGACGCCGTAATCGTCCTCGATCTTGTAGGCCATCTGCAGCGAGCCGCGCGCCTGCCGCTCCGGGTCCTTGGCGAGCGCGATGGTCGGCGGGCGATCCGGGATCGCCGTGAACTTCCATTGCGGCTGGCCGGAGGGCGCGCGCACATGCACGGTGCCGTCGGCCGCGATGGTGAAATGCTTCTCGTTGGTGCCCGTCGGCGCCTTCTCGCTCGGCGTCACCTCGCTGACGCCGCCGCCCGCGACCACATCGAGCGTGCCGCCCGAGGAGCGCACGATCAGCGTCGAATTGGCGGGAACCGCGAGCGGGCCGGACATCGGCAACGCGGCTGCTTCCTTGTTCGCGGCCGACAGGATGATCGGCGGCTTCGCCGTATAGATCGGCGGATTGATCCAGGCATCGACGCGGATGTTGGAGGGCGCCAGCATGCCGTTCCAGTCGAAGGCCGCGCCGAGACGCAAGTGCGCGCTCGTCGCCGGCGGCGAAATACGCCGCGACCAGCATGACGCCGACCAGCGCGCGCAGCGCCCAGGGATCGAACAGCCGCAAGCGCGGCGACGGCAGCCCGGCGCGGATGCGCTTGAGCGAAGCCAGCGTGCGCTCGCGCTGCGCCTGCCACAGCGCCTGCGCGACCGAATCCTGCGAGGACAGCGTATCGGTCAGCGCGGTGGCGGGGCGATGGCGGATGCCGGAGCCATGATCGAGCCGGCTCAGGGCCTGCTCGCGGCTCGGCCAGCGAAAGCGCAAGGCCGGCCACAGCGCGGCAACCGCCGCGGCGACGAACAGGAGAATGCCGACGGCGCGCGCGAAAAATGGCAGCGACAGCCACAGCCCGGCCCATGACACCACCAGGAACAGTCCGATGACGGTCAGAAGCCGCGCCAGAATCGGCCAGCCGCGCTCCCACGCGATCGCATATTTGGCGCGGCCGAGAGCCTGCGTCAGCTTGAGCCGCGACAGCGCGTCGGGCCCGATCGGGTCAGGTGTGTGGGCCGTTCAACAAACTCTCCGCCTTTACCGGCAAATCAGCCTAGCACAATGGCGGCAGCGAGGCACCCGTTCGGCCACGGTATCCCGCCGTTTCCTGCATAACACGAGTGCGTGACTAACCCTTCGCGAGACCGTAAGTTTCGCCCGCCAAAAGCCAAAAGAGGAAGCGTCATGGACCAGAAAATGCACGACAAGGGGCTCGCCGTCCGCAAGGCGGTGCTGGGCGAAGCCTATGTCAACAATGCGCTGAAAAACGTCGACGATTTCAACAAGCCGTTCCAGGACCTGCTCAACGAATATTGCTGGGGCTCGGTCTGGGGCCGCGACGAGCTGCCGCGCAAGACCCGCAGCATGCTCAACATCGCCATGATCTCGATCCTCAACCGCCCGCACGAGCTGCGCGCGCATCTGCGCGGCGCGCTCACCAACGGCGTCACCCGCGACGAAATCCGCGAGATCCTGATGCAGGTCGCGATCTATGGCGGCATGCCGGCGGCGGTCGACAGTTTCCGCATCGCGCGCGAGTTCTTCGCCGAGATCGACAAGGCGGCGTAACGCACACTCAGTCGTCTGCATCGACGCCGCGAGCGAAGCGAAGCGAGCGCATCCGGGACCCATAACCACAGGACGTAGTGCTTTCAACGATCGAGCCACAGCGCGTCGCAATGACATCTGCCTGTGGTTATGGGCTCCGCTTCGCAATGACAGCGGAGTGTGAGGACAGAGGAAACAAAATGGACATCGGATTCATCGGCCTCGGCAGGATGGGCTACCCCATGGCGCGACGCCTGGTCGAGGCAAAGCATTCGCTCACCGTGTTCGACACGCAGAAGGCCGCGGTCGACCGGATGGTGGCGCTGGGCGCGCAGGCCGCGTCATCGCCGAAAGACGTCGCCGACCGCGTCGAGACCGTGATGGTGAGCCTGCCGTCGCTGCAGGTCACGCTCGATGTCGCGACCGGCAAGGACGGCGTGATCGAGGGCAAAAAAGTCAAGCGCTTGCTCGATCTCTCCACCACCGGCTCGCAGATGGCGGTGCGGATTCACGATCTGCTCGCCAAGCGCAACATCGTGCAGCTCGACAGTCCGGTCTCCGGCGGCATCTCCGGCGCCGAGAAGGGCACGCTGGCGGTGATGGTGTCGGGACCGACGGATCACTACGAGGCGGTCAAGCCTGCGATCGAGGCGATCGGCAAGCCGTTCTTCATCTCGACCAAGCCGGGCGCCGGCCAGACCATGAAGCTCGCCAACAATTTCCTCTCGGCGACCGCGATGGTCGCGACCTCGGAAGCGGTGGCGATGGGCGTCAAGGCGGGCCTCGATCCGAAGATCATGATCGACGTGATCAATTCCGGCTCGGGCCTGAACACCGCGAGCCGCGACAAGTTTCCGCGCGCGGTGCTGCCGCGCAGCTTCGACTTCGGCTTCACCACGGCGATGATGGTGAAGGACGTCGGTCTGGCGGTGCAGGAGATGCGTTCGCTCGGGATGTCGATGGAAGTTGCCGAAGCGGTCGGGCGGCTCTGGGAGGCCGTGCTCAAGGATCAGGGCCCGGAGTCGGATTTCACCTCGGCGATGAAGACGGTCGAGAAGGCGGCGGGCGTCGTGGTCGGCGGAGCGCGCGGCGGCGTGACGGGGAAGTAAGTCGTCGCCGATTCCGCCGGAGCGCGAGCGAAGCGAGCGCGACCGGGACCGCATAACCACAGGACTGGCTTGCGAAGGCTGGGGTCACAGCGAGCTCAACACGATCGCCTGTGGTTATGGGTCCCGCATCGCGCTCGCGTCATCGTCATGCGGACGACGCGTTGTGTGGCGCACGAGGCTCACAACCACGGCGCAGGCCTGTCCATCGCGATCAGCGCGTCGACATCGACGCGCGGGCGGACCACCGCGTACTGGTCGTCCTTGACCAGCACCTCCGGCACCAGCGCGCGGGTGTTGTAGGTGCCGGACTGCACCGCGCCATAGGCGCCGGCGGTCATGATCGCGATGCAGGTCGCCGGCCTTCGGCGCCGGCAGCGTGCGATCGAGCGCGAGATAGTCGCCGGACTCGCAGACCGGGCCGACCACGTCGGCGGTGATGGTCGCCGCATCGGCGGCCGCCTGCCGCACCGGCAGGATGTCGTGATGGGCCTCGTACAGCGTCGGGCGGATCAGATCGTTCATCGCGGCATCGATGATGACGAAGTTCTTGCCGTCGCCGTGCTTCACATGGATCACGCGCGCCACCAGGATGCCGGCATTGCCGACGATCAGCCGGCCCGGCTCGAACATCAGCGTGCAGCCGAGATTGTGCGTGACGCGCTTGACCATCGCCGCATAGGCGTCCGGCGCGGGCGGCGGCTGCGCGATCCCTGTAATAGGGAATGCCGAGCCCGCCGCCGAAATCGATATGCGAAATGGCGTGGCCGTCGGCGCGCAGCACGTGCACGAAATCCGCGAGGATGCGATAGGCGACCTCGAGACGGCCGAGATCGGTGATCTGGCTGCCGATGTGCATGTCGACGCCGGTGATCTTCAATCCCGGCAGCTTGGCGGCCCTGGCATAGACGGCGCGCGCATGCGCGATCGGGATGCCGAACTTGTTCTCGGACTTGCCGGTCGAGATCTTGGCATGGGTGCCGGCATCGACATCGGGATTGACGCGCACGGAGATGCGCGCGGTCTTGCCCGCCTCCACCGCGAGGCGCGACAGCAGGTCGAGCTCGTACTCGGATTCGACGTTGATGCAGAGGATGTCGGCGGCGAGCGCGGCGCGCAGTTCGGCCTCGGTCTTGCCGACGCCGGAAAACAGGATCTTGCTCGGCGGGAAAGCCGGCGGCGAGCGCGCGCTTCAACTCGCCGCCGGAGACGACGTCGGCGCCGGCGCCGAGCTTGGCCAGCGTGCGCAGCACCGACTGGTTGGAGTTCGCCTTCATGGCGTAGCAGACCAGCGCCTTCTCGCCGGCAAAGGCCTCGGTGAAGACGCGGTAGTGCCGCTCCAGCGTCGCGGTCGAATAGCAATAGAACGGCGTGCCGACGCTCGCGCGCGAGATCGGACAAATTGACGGCCTCGGCGTGCAGCACGCCGTTGCGATAGTCGAAATGATTCATGAGACGTTAGTTACCCAAAAGCGGGTCGAGGATGAAAGGCTTTTTGGCGCCTTTGGGCGCGACCGGCGGCGCGTCGGTGCCGTAGGTCGAATTGAACACGCTCGGTTTGGCCGCGTTCTCGGCCTCGGTGTCGGTCGCCGCAGGCGCCGAGGCCAGCGGCGCATTCGTGCTCGAGGTCGGCGGGTCGAGCGGGCCCTTGCGCCCGCAAGCGCCGAGCGTCAGCGCGGCCACGCTCAACAGAATGATGGCCCACCCCGATGTGGTCGGGCGCAAACTCCGGATCACGTCGATATCCCCAAATGCGGGCCGCACCATACAAAGATTGCGCTGTGCGGTGGCGAGGCCGAGAGAACCATGAAATTGCAGCGAAATTGGTGCAGAAAGCCCTACTTTCGCTGTTTTTCCAGCCGCTTCGCCCAGGCTTTCGCCTGCGCCAGCACGTTCTTCGGCGCGGTGCCGCCGAAGCTGGTGCGGCTCTTCACGGAGGCCTCGACCGAGAGCACCTTCAGCGCCTCGGCCGATATCTTCGGCTCGATCTCCTGCATCGCCTTCAAGGGCAGCTCGTGCAGCGCCACGCCGTCTTTGGCGGCGCGCGCCACGATCCGGCCGGTGACGTGATGGGCGTCGCGGAACGGCATCTTCAGGGTCCGCACCAGCCAGTCGGCGAGATCGGTCGCGGTGGCGTAGCCGTCGCCGGCAGCCGCCTTCATCCGCGCCTCGTCGGGCACGAGATCGAGCACCATGCCGGTCATGGCGCGGATCGCAAGCGACAGCGCGGCGAAGGCCTCCATCGCGCCCTGCTTGTCCTCCTGCATGTCCTTTTGATAGGCGAGCGGCAGGCCCTTCATCACGATCAGAAGCGCGGTCAGCGCGCCGATGATCCGGCCGGTCTTGGCGCGCACCAGTTCCGCCGCATCGGGATTGCGCTTCTGCGGCATGATCGAGGAGCCGGTGGTGAACTTGTCGGACAGCCGCACCAGGCCGACCAGCGGCGAGGTCCAGACCACGATCTCCTCGGCAAAGCGCGACAGATGCATCGCGCAGATCGAGGCCGCCGCCAGCGTCTCCAGCACGAAGTCGCGGTCGGAGACCGCATCGAGCGAATTGGCCATCGGCCGGTCGAAGCCGAGCGCCTTCGCGGTGGCGTTGCGATCGATCGGGAACGAGGTGCCGGCGAGCGCGGCGGCGCCGAGCGGCGATTCGTTGAGCCGCTTGCGCGCATCGGCAAAGCGGCCGCGGTCGCGCGCGGCCATCTCGACATAGGCCAGCAGATGATGGCCGAAGGTCACGGGCTGCGCGGTCTGCAGATGGGTGAAGCCCGGCATCACGGTCGCGGCATGCTCGGTCGCGCGCTGCACCAGCGCCTGCTGGAACGCCGCGAGCGCCGCATCCGTCTCGTCGATGGTGTCGCGGACATAGAGCTTGAAATCGGTCGCGACCTGGTCGTTGCGCGAGCGCGCGGTGTGCAGCCGGCCGGCCGCGGGTCCGATCAACTCGCCGAGCCGGCTCTCGACATTCATATGAATGTCCTCGAGCGCGCGCTTGAAATCGAAGGTGCCCTTGCCGATCTCTGACAAAATCGTGTCTAGACCCTTGCCGATATTTTTTGCATCAGAGGCCGAGATAATGCCTTGCGCCGCGAGCATGTCGGCGTGGGCCTTGGACGCGGCAATGTCCTGGGCATAGAGGTGCCGATCGACGTCGATGGAGACGTTGATGTCCTCCATGATCGCGTCGGGGCGCTCGGAAAACCTGCCGCCCCACATCTTGTTGCTCATGACGTTTGCCCGTGACCTGCCGCTTGGACCGGGTTGACCGGTAACACAGGCCACTGCATAGCCGTAACTGGACCGGAATGACAAACCATATGCCCGAACAACCCACCGCGCGCACCGCCGTGATGCGCCGGATTCCGATCGCGGTCGCGGCCGTGCTGATCGGCGGCATCGCCGGCTATCTCGGGATTTACGGGCTCAAGGGCGCCGGCGGCGATCCGACCTGCCGCGCCGCGGTCGACACCGCCAAACGCATCGCGCCGCTCGCCCATGGCGAGGTGGCGGCGCTGACCATGGCCTCAAAGCCGCTGAAGCTGCCCGACCTCGCCTTCGAGGACGCCGACGGCAAGCCGAAGAAGCTGTCGGACTGGCAGGGCAAGACCGTGCTGGTGAACCTGTGGGCGACCTGGTGCGTGCCGTGCCGCAAGGAGATGCCCGCGCTGGACCGGCTGCAGACCAAGCTGAAGGGGCCGAATTTCGAGGTGGTGGCGATCAATATCGACACCCGCGATCCCGAGAAGCCGAGGAACTTCCTGAAAGACGCCAATCTGACCGCGCTCGGCTTTTTCAACGACGAGAAAGCCAAGGTTTTTCAGGACCTTAAAGCGATAGGCCGGGCGCTGGGCATGCCGACCTCGGTGCTGGTCGACGGCAAGGGCTGCGAGATCGCGACCATCGCGGGGCCGGCGGAATGGGACAGCGACGATGCGGTGAAGCTGATCCGGGCGGCGGTGCAGTCCGCAGGCGGCGGGAGATTAGGAGCTCGTCATGCCCGACCCTCATGCTGAGGAGCGACGTCTTTCGAAGCGGCCAGTCTCGAAGACGTGGATGGCCGCGACATAGGCGCCGGAGCTGTCGCCATGCTTCGAGACGCCGCTATGCGCGGCTCCTCACCATGAGGGTTTGGCAGCTCAAGCCGCGATATTGAGATTGCCGCCGACGCCGGCGCCGACATTGGCGAGCGAGAGCGTCTGCTGGGCGCCGAGCCGAGCAGGGTTTCCACGGCCGACTTCTGCGCATCGAGATTGGATTTCAGCACCGACGTCGCGACCTGCGACTGCACCGCGCTTTGCTGATTGGCCAGGACGGCCATCACCAAACTCATATCCATACGCAAACACCCCAAAATCCCGTGGCACCCTAGGCGGGAAGGGTTAACGAGGCGTAGCTGACGCTAGCGTTTGCGGCGACGACCGACCGGCTCCATGCCGGATGTCCTGATCGCCGCCGCGGCTTGCTCGGACGACGAGGAATTCGATCAGCCGCCTCGCCTGCTCCGGCCTGCGCGACGTGTTGACGATCGCCGCCACGAACATCTGGATCAGCTGCACCTCGTCGGGAAGCACGCCCGCCGGCTCGATTCCGGCCTGATCGACCAGCTCGCTGACCGGCCCGAGCGCCAGGTCCGCTTCACCGGCCGCGAGCAGCGCGGTCGACTCCGTGCCGCGCGCCATCACCCTGAACGTCACCTTGTCGGCGATCCCGAGCTTGGGAAACACCTCGTCCTTCAGGAAAATGCCGCTGGTGCTGGCGGGGATCGCGACCAGCCGCGCGCTGACCACGGCGCGCTTGAACGCCTCGACGCTGCCGAGATCGGGCTTCGGATGTCCCTGACGCACGGCCGCGCCGAGCGCCGCCGTTGCCAGCTCCGCGTCCGAACCGGCGGCGATCCGGCCGATCGCGATCAGTTCACCGAGGCCTTCCTTCGACATGATGACGACGTCGACCTCGGTGCCGGCCTCGAGCTGATGCTTGATGGTCTTCGGACCGCTTCCCTGCGACGCGCCCGACAGCGTGGTCACGGCAATGCCGGTCAAGCGCTCGAACGCGGCAGGACCTTGTGATAGGCGAGCGAGAAGCCGCCGAGATGATGACGGTGAGGTTGTCCATTGCGTTCGCAGGCCCTCGTGTCCCGGACGCGTTGCAGCGCGCGAACGCCGCATGCGAGCCGGGACCGGATAGAGGATCCCGGATCAGCAGCGCACCGCTGAACGCTGCGCTGCATCCGGGGAACGCTCACCGCGTCGGGACCGGCTTGGCGCCGCGATAGTCGTAGAAGCCGCGCTGGGTCTTGCGGCCGAGCCAGCCCGCCTCGACATATTTCACCAGCAGCGGACAGGGCCGGTACTTGGAATCGGCCAGGCCCTCATGCAGCACCTGCATGATCGACAGACAGGTGTCGAGGCCGATGAAATCGGCGAGCTCCAGCGGCCCCATCGGATGATGCGCGCCGAGCTTCATCGCCGCATCGATCGCCTCGACATTGCCGACGCCTTCATAGAGCGTGTAGATCGCCTCGTTGATCATCGGCAGCAGGATGCGGTTGACGATGAAGGCCGGGAAATCCTCGGAGACCGCGACCTGCTTGCCGAGCTTGCCGACGAATTCCTTGGCGGCGTCGAAGGTGGAATCGTCGGTGGCGATGCCGCGGATCAATTCGACCAGCTCCATCAGCGGCACCGGATTCATGAAGTGAATGCCGATGAAGCGCTCGGGACGGTCGGTGGTCGAGGCCAGCCGCGTGATCGAGATCGACGAGGTGTTGGAGGCGACGATGGCCTCGGGTTTGAGGATCGCGCAGAGATCGTGGAAGATCTTGCGCTTGATCTCTTCCTTCTCGACCGCGCTCTCGATCACGAGGTCGCAGTCGGCAAGCCCGTCCATGGTCTCGGCGAGCGAGATGTGCTTGAGCGCCTGCGCCTTGGCCTCCTCGGTGATCGCCTTCTTGGACGACCTGCCGCGACAGATTGCCGTTGATGGTCGCCATGCCCGACTTCAGGCGGTCGGCGGAGACGTCGTTGAGCACCACGTCGTAACCCGCCACCGCCGCAACATGCGCAATCCCGTTGCCCATCTGGCCCGAGCCGATCACGCCGATCTTCTTGATCATCGCCATCCTGTCATCCACCGCGAGCGGCGCGCATATCGCGCCTGCCTGCCCCTTGATCATAAGAACACCGGCCGGAGCTCATCCCTCCGGCCGGTGCATGTCTTACTTGCCGAGCTTGCCGAGTTCCGTCGTCAGCTCCGGAACCGCCTGGTAGAGATCCGCGACCAGGCCGTAGTCTGCAACCTGGAAGATCGGCGCGTCCTCATCCTTGTTGATCGCGACGATCACCTTGGAATCCTTCATGCCGGCGAGATGCTGGATCGCGCCGGAAATGCCGATCGCGACATAAAGCTCCGGCGCCACCACCTTGCCGGTCTGGCCGACCTGCCAGTCGTTCGGCGCGTAGCCGGCGTCGACCGCGGCGCGCGAGGCGCCGACACCGGCGCCGAGCTTGTCGGCGAGCGGCTCGATATATTTGGCGAAATTCTCGCGGCTCTGCATGGCGCGGCCGCCGGAGACGATGATCTTCGCCGAGGTCAGCTCGGGACGATCGCTCTTGGCGACTTCCTCGCCGACGAATGAGGAGAGGCCGGGATCGGCGGCGGAGGCCGCGTTCTCGACCGGCGCGCTGCCGCCCTCGCCGGTCGCCTGGAAGGTCGAGGTGCGCACGGTGATGACCTTCTTGGCGTCCTTCGACTTCACGGTCTGGATCGCGTTGCCGGCATAGATCGGCCGCTCGAAGGTGTCGGGCGCGACCACCTTGATGATCTCCGAGACCTGCATCACGTCGAGCAGCGCGGCGACGCGCGGCATCACGTTCTTGAAGCGCGAGGTCGCGGGCGCGACGAAGGCGTCGTAGTTCGGCGCCAGCGCCACGATCAGCGCGGCCAGCGGCTCGGCGAGATCGTGCTCGTAAGCCGCGCCTTCGGCGAGCAGCACCTTCTTCACGCCCTGCAGCTTGCGCGGCGGCTTCGGCCGCGGCCTTGGTGCCCTCGCCGCCGCCGGCGACCAGCACATGCACGTCGCCGCCGAGCTGGCTTGCCGCCGTCAGCGCCTTGTTGGTGACGTCCTTCAGGGTTTCGTGGTCGTGTTCGGCAATCAACAACGTCGTCATGTCAGAGAACCCCGGCTTCGTTCTTCAGCTTCGACACCAGCTCGGCGACGTCCTTGACCTTGACGCCGCCCTTGCGGCCCGGAGGTTCCGATGTCTTGAGGATTTCGAGATGCGGCGCGAGGTCGACGCCATAGTCGGCGGCGGTCTTGTCCGCGATCGGCTTCTTCTTCGCCTTCATGATGTTGGGCAGCGACGCATAGCGCGGCTCGTTGAGGCGCAAATCGGTGGTGACGATCGCCGGTCCCTTCAGCTTGACGGTCTGCAGGCCGCCGTCGACCTCGCGCGTCACCTTGAAATCGGAGCCGTCGACCTCGAGCTTGGAGGCGAAGGTCGCCTGCGACCAGCCGAGCAGCGCGGCCAGCATCTGGCCGGTCTGGTTGCTAGTCGTCGTCGATCGCCTGCTTGCCGAGGATGATGAGGCCCGGCTGCTCTTCGTCGGCGATCTTCTTGAGGATCTTCGCCACCGCCAGCGGTTCGACATTGCCGTCGGCCTTGACCAGGATGCCGCGGTCGGCGCCCATCGCAAGCCCGGTGCGGATGGTCTCGGAGGCCTGCGCCGGCCCGATCGACACCACCACGACCTCGGTCGCCTTGCCTGCTTCCTTGAGCCGAAGCGCCTCCTCGACGGCGATTTCGTCGAAGGGATTCATCGACATCTTGACATTGGCGAGCTCGACGCCGGTTCCGTCACTCTTGACGCGAACCTTGACGTTGTAATCGACCACCCGCTTGACCGGCACCAGAACCTTCATGTTCCTCTTTCGCTTGAATTTTGGGGGCTTGAACGGCTTGGCGCGGAACCTAGAGCGCCGGCCCAGCCCGGTCAACGCGCGCGGGCCAAAAAACGCCTCCGGAAATTCGACCGTTTTTACCGGTTCTGGCCGGGGACCCAGAGCACGTCGCCCGCGCCATTATTGTTGGCGGTCCGGCTCGCCACAAACAGGAAATCCGACAGCCGGTTCAGATACTGGATCGCGGCGTCGCTGACGGGCTCGTCGGGCTTGGCCGCGAGTTCCACCAGCATGCGTTCCGCCCGGCGGCAGATGGTGCGCGCCAGATGCAGGTAGGCGGCGGCAGGCGTGCCGCCCGGCAGCACGAACGAGGTCAGCGGCGCGAGCGTCTCGTTGAGCTTGTCGATGTCGCGCTCCAGCCGCTCGACCTGGCTTGCGAGCACGCGCAAGCGCTCCGCCTTGCCTTCGCGCTCGGGCACCGCGAGGTCGGCGCCGAGATCGAACAGATCGTTCTGGATCATGCCGAGCATGGTATCGAGCTCGCGCGCATCGCCAAGATGCAGCCGCACCACGCCGATCGCGGCATTGGTCTCGTCGACCGTGCCATAGGCCGCGACGCGCAGATCGTATTTCGGACGGCGCTCGCCGCTGCCGAGCGCGGTGGTGCCGTCATCGCCGGTGCGGGTGTAGATGCGATTGAGCACGACCATTTCCAGCCCCACTGTTCGTCTCACCTCTCCCTTCGGGAGAGGTCGCGCGAAGCGCGGGTGAGGGGTTAAGTCTATCGATAGATCGTGACCCCTCACCCGGATCTCGCTGCGCTCGAAATTCGACCTCTCCCTCGGGAGAGGTGGCATCGAGCCGCGTACTCGCACTGCCTAGCGCCCCATCGCCCAGACCGCGAGCATGGTGATGACGATCGCGACGAACTGCAGCAGCACGCGCAGCCGCATCAGCTTCTGCGAGGTGTTGGGCGATCCGCCCCTCATCATGTTGATGAGGCCGAGCAGCAGCACGAACGCGACCGCGCCGACCGCGATCGGCAGTATGATCTTGCCGAGAAAGAAATCCATCCGCGCTACATAACACCGTGCACAGCGCGCCGCCATCGGTGCTTTCAGGGCATTTTTCCAGTAATATCAGGCCGTAATCCGGCTCGACGAGGGCCGGCCGCCAGGGTGTCCCGTGAAGGTCGTTCGCTACCTCTACAACGTCGTGATGGATGCGTTCTACACCTTCCTCGCCGACGACGGCTGGGCGATCGCCAGCCATATCGCGCTGTCGACGCTGATGGCGCTGTTCCCGTTCCTGATCGTGCTGACCTCGCTCGCCGGCTTCTTCTTCGGCTCCAAGGAACTGGCCGACCAGGCGGCATCGCTGTTCCTGCAAACCTGGCCGCATCAGGTCGCGGACGCGCTGTCGAGCGAGGTCCACGACGTCCTGACCACCACGCGCGGCGACATCCTCACCATCGGCGCGGTGCTGGCGGTGTACTTCGCCTCCAACGGCGTCGAGGCGCTGCGGGTCGCGCTCAACCGCGCCTATGCCGTGGTCGAGCCGCGGCGCTGGTACTGGCTGCGGCTGGAATCGATCGGCTACACGCTGGTCGCCGCCTTCACCTCGCTCGCGATGGCGTTCCTGATCGTGCTCGGGCCGCTGATCATCGAGGCGGTGCGGCGCTACCTTCCGCTGGATCGTCGAGAGCAACGAGCAGGTGCTCAACCTGTCGCGCTACGGCATCACCATCGGCGCGCTGATCGCCGCGCTCTTCATCCTGCACGCCTGGCTGCCGGCGGGCCGGCGCAGCTTCCTGCAGATCCTGCCCGGCATCGTCTTCACCATGGTGGCCTCGCTGGTGTCGGGCGTCGTGTTCGGACAATATCTGGCGCGCTTCGCCAACAACTACGTCACCATGTATGCGGGGCTCGCCTCGGTCATCATCGCGCTGGTGTTTCTGTATTTCATCGCCGCGATCTTCGTGTTCGGCGGCGAGCTCAATGCGGCGATCATCAAGGCGCAGCGCGTGCACGGCGAACAGCTTCAAGCAGCGCAGTCGCGAGAGCCCGCGGAGACACAGGCTTGAGCAGGAAGGCGTCGGCGCCGGCGGCGCGCGAGGCCGCCTCGTCGTCGTCGCGGCCGGACACGCCGATGATGGGGATGCGCCCGAACGGGGACCTGAGCGCGCGGATGCGCCGGATCGTCTCGATGCCGTCGATGCCCGGCAGCACCATGTCCATCAGCACGGCATCGAAGCCGCCTTGCGCGATGCGCTCGGCGGCCGCCTCGCCGCGGCCGATGAACTCGGCCTGATGGCCGAGCTCGCCCAGGATGGTGTTGAGCACGACGCGGCCGAACGGATTGTCCTCGACGCCGAGCACGCGCAGCGGCGGGATGGCCACCGCCGTCAGCGCCTCATCCGTTCCTTCGGCGTGCGTTCCGTTGGCGCGCGCCAATGTCACCGTCAGCGTGAAGGTGGTGCCGCCGCCGCGGCGCGGATGCGACCTTGATGTCGCCGCCCATGCCGCGCGCGAGCTGCTTGACCGAGGACAGGCCGAGCCCCGCGCCGCCGAAGCGCGAGGCGATCGAGACATTGGCCTGCGAGAACGGCCGGAACAGGCGCTTGATCTCGGCCACGCTCAAGCCGATGCCGCTGTCGGAAATCGCAAAGGCAACGCCGACCTTGCCCTTGCTGGCGCGCGCCGGCACGGCGTCGAGCGCAACGCGGCCCGCTTCCGTGAACTTCACGGCATTGTCGATCAGGTTCTCCAGCGCGGCGCGCAGCCGGACGGGATCGCCGACGACCAGCGACGGCAATCGATCTGAAATCGCGACCTCGGCCTGCAGGCCCTTGGCCGCCGCGCGGCCGGCGAGCGAGTCGCCGGCGCTGCGCGCCAGCGCGCGCAGGTCGAACAGATCCTCGCGGATCGCGCTGCCGCCGTGACGGTCCTTGGCCGCATCGACGAACAGCGTGGCAAGGCTCGCCAGATGCTCGGCGCCGGCCTTGATGGTGTCGACCCAGCGCCGCTCGCGCTCGGCCAGTTCGGATGTGGCCAGCAGATCGCTGATCGCGAGGATGCCGGTCAGCGGCGTGCGCACCTCATGCGCGAACACCGCCAGCGCCTCCTCGATCATGCCGGATTTCGCAGGCGCGCCTTGCGCGCGGGCCTGGCGGCGGCGCGCGTCTTCGCCGGCCGCCGTTTCGGCGCGCGTTTCTTGCGCGGATCGCGCGACTTTGACGCCATGCTACTCAAACCCCTGCCCGCCTCAGCTTGCCATGGCGACCAGCGGGAGTCTCGGCAGGGTTGTCGGCGTGCACAGGGGAATCTACGAGATCCCGACGAGCCCGGCGCATGTCGGCGGGCGTCATCCCCGCCGCGCGCAAGCTCGCGCAGGCCGGTCGAGCCGGTCGATTTGGCGAGCTTGTGGCCGGCCTCATCGCGAATCAGGCGATGGTGGCGATAGGCCGGCTCGGGCAGCCCAAGCAGGTGCTGCAGCAGCCGGTGCACGCTGGTGGCATGGAACAGGTCCTGGCCGCGGACCACGTCGGTGACGCCCTGCAGCGCGTCGTCGACCACGACCGAGAGATGATAGCTGGTCGGCGTCTCCTTGCGCGCCAGGATGACGTCGCCCCAGGCTTGCGGGTGGGCGGCGACGATGCCGGTCTCGCCGTCGGGGCCTTCGCCCTGCTCGGTCCAGCTGAGAGTCCCCGCGCGCGCGATCGCCGCACTCATGTCGAGCCGCAGCGCATAGGGCGCGCCGGAGTCGATCAGCCGCGTGCGCTCGTCGGCGGACAACTGCTTCGCCGTGCCCGGGATAGAGCGGCGCGCCATCGGGATCGCGCGGCCATGGACCATCGGCCTCGCGCGCCGCCACCAGCTTCGCGATCTCGGCGCGGCTTTCGAAGCTCGGATAGACCAGACCCTGCGCCGACAATGTCTCCAACGCGCGCCGGTAATCCGCAAGATGCTCCGACTGCCGCCGCACCGGCGCCTCCCAGGCGATGCCGAGCCAGCCGAGGTCCTCGTAGATCGCGTCCTCATATTCGGGCCGGCAGCGCGCCGGATCGATGTCCTCGATCCGCAGCAGCAGGCGCCCGCCCGCGCGCTGCGCGAGGTCGATAGTTGAGCAGCGCCGAAAAGGCGTGGCCGAGATGGAGATAGCCGTTCGGGCTCGGCGCAAAACGGAAAACGGGTGGCATTGTCTGCAACACTCGTCATTGCCGGGCTTGACGCGGCAATCCATCCTCAGGACTTTGTTACGATAGGAGATGGATGCGCGGGTCAAGCCCGCGCATGACGACCGAGAAAATAATGACCGTTCACCTCAACAGCCAGGCCGACCTCGAAGACGCCATCCGCGTGCTGGTGAAGCAGGACAAGCGGCTGAAGCCGATCCTCGACGTCACGGGCATGCCCGCCTTGCGGCGGCGCGAGCCGGGCTTTACCGGGCTCGCCCATATCGTCACCGGCCAGCAACTCTCGACCGCGAGCGCCGCGGCGATCTGGGGACGGCTGACCAAGGCGTTCGATCCGTTCGACCAGCATGCGGTGCGCCGCGCCCGCGCCGACCGGCTCGGACGGCTCGGGCTGTCGGCGGCCAAGATCAAGACGCTGAAAAGCCTTGCGCGCGAGATCGCCGCCGAGCGCGTCAATCTCGACGTGCTCGCCGAGGAAGACGCCGACGCCGCGCACAACACGCTGACCGCGCTGCACGGCATCGGCCCCTGGACCGCCGACGTCTATCTGCTGTTCTGCCTCGGCCATGGCGATGCCTGGCCGGCCGGCGACATCGCCATACAGGAGGGCGTCAAGCTCGGGCTCGGACTGAAGGAGCGGCCGAACGCCAAGCAGATGGCGCCGCTCGCGGAACCCTGGCGTCCGCTGCGCGGCGCGGCCGCGCATCTGTGGTGGAGCTATTATCGCGCGGTGAAGAAGCGCGAGGGCGTGATCGCGGCCACGTAGTACCGCGACCTATTCCGCGCGACAAGGCGACATGCTCGCGCTGCGCCAATCGGCCGCTTTCTGCGCCATGCCAAAGGGTATAGCGTCGCGGTCAGGGAGAGACGCGCATGCTCGACAAGACCGACGATATTGCGGTTGCCGCGGAGCACTGGCTCGCGGAGTTCGAAGCCGCGCTGTCGGAATCCGATGATGGCGCGCTGCGGGATCTGTTCCATCCCGACAGCTACTGGCGCGATGCGGTGGCGCTGAGCTGGACCCTGCAAACCATCAACGGCCGCGACGCCATCCTCGAGACGTTGAAAGCGCAGGCGGCAAAAGAAAAGCCGTCCGGCTTCGTCATCGCGCCCGGCCGCGCCGCCGCCGCGCAAGGTGATGCGGGCCGGAACGGACTGCATCGAGACGATCTTCGATTTCGAGACCCGGACCGGCCGCGGCGACGGCATCCTCCGCCTGATCCCCGATGCCGACGACGGCAACCGCCTGAAGGCGTGGACGCTTGCTGACGGCGCTGGAGGAGCTGAAGGGCTTCGAGGAGCCGCTCGGCACCAACCGCCCGCGCGGCAACGCCTACTCCCGCGATTTCCGCGGACCGAACTGGCTCGACCAGCGCAACGCCTCCAACGCCTATGCCGACCACGACCCGACCGTGCTGGTGATCGGCGGCGGGCAATCGGGGCTTTCGCATCGCCGCGCGCCTGAAGCAGCTCAACATCGACACGCTGATCGTCGATCGCATGCCGCGCATCGGCGACTGCTGGCGCAAGCGCTATCACGCGCTGACCCTGCACAACCAGGTGCAGGTCAATCACCTGCCCTACATGCTGTTTCCGCCGAACTGGCCGACCTACATCCCCAAGGACAAGCTCGCCAACTGGTTCGAATCCTATGTCGACGGCATGGAGCTGAATTTCTGGACCGACACGGAGTTCGAAGGCGGCAGCTATGACGAGGCGAAAGGCCGCTGGGACGTGACGCTGCGTCGTGGCGGCGAGACGCGCGTCATGCATCCGCGCCATGTCGTGCTGGCGACCGGCGTCAGCGGCATCCCGAATATTCCCGAGATTCCCGGACTGAAGAATTTCGCGGGCAAGATCATGCATTCCAGCCGCTATGACGACGGCGAGAACTGGAAGGGCAAGCGCGCGCTGGTGATCGGCACCGGCAACAGCGGCCACGACATCGCGCAGGATCTTCATTCCAGCGGCGCCGACGTCACGCATGGTGCAGCGCTCGTCCACGCTGATCGTCTCGATCGAGCCCTCGGCGCAGCTGGTCTACACGCCCTACAATGAGGGCACGCTCGAGGACAACGACCTGATCGCGGTGTCGATGCCGCTCGAAGGTCGCGCGCAAGAGCCATGCGCTGACCTGCGACAAGTCGAAGGCGCTCGACGAGGACCTGCTCGACGGGCTGCGCCGGATCGGCTTCAAGCTCGACTTCGGCGACGACAACACCGGCTGGCAGTTCAAATATCTGACGCGCGGCGGCGGCTATTATTTCAACGTCGGCTGCTCCGACCTGCTGGTCAGGCGCGAGATCGCGCTGAAGCAGTTTTCCGACATCGACACCTTCGTCGCCGACGGCGCGAAGATGAAGAGCGGCGAGATCGTCCCCGCCGACCTCATCGTGCTGGCGACCGGCTATCGCCCGCAGGAAGAGCTGGTGACGAAGCTGTTCGGCGATGAGGTCACGAAGCGCGTCGGCACGATCTGGGGCTTTGGCGAGACGCAGGAGCTGCGCAACATGTATGTGCGCACCGGCCAGCCCGGACTCTGGTTCATCGCCGGCGGGCTGGCGCAATGCCGGATCGGCTCGAAACAGCTCGCGCTGCAGATCAAGGCGATCGAGGAAGGGATGCATCAAATAACAATCGTCATTGCGAGGAGCGAAGCGACGAAGCAATCCATCGCGCCGCGAGAAGAAAGAATGGATTGCTTCGCTTCGCTCGCAATGACGGCGAAGCCAATGAGGGAGAAAACGACCATGAAAAACATCCTCGGCACCGGCGAGCATCGCTACCGCGTGGTGGAGAACTGGGCGAAGCTGCCGGACGGCTGGCAGCTCACCGACGTCGCCTCGGTCGGCGTCGACAGCAAGGACCGCATCTACGTCTTCAATCGCGGCGAACATCCGATGATCGTGTTCGACCGCGACGGCAATTTCATCAAGAGCTGGGGCGAAGGCCTGTTCTCGCGCGCGCACGGGCTGCACATCGACGCCGACGACAATCTCTATTGCACCGACGACGGCGACCACACCGTGCGCAAATGCTCGACCGACGGCAAGGTGCTGCTGACCATCGGCATTCCCAAGAAGCCGGCGGCCTATATGAGCGGCGAGCCGTTCCATCGCTGCACCCACACCGCGCTGTCGCCGAAGGGCGAGATCTACGTCTCCGACGGCTACGGCAATGCCTGCGTGCACAAATATTCGCCCGACGGCAAGCTGCTGAAAACCTGGGGCGAGCCGGGCAGCGATCCCGGCCAGTTCAACATCGTGCACAACATCGCGACCGATAGCGACGGCTGGGTCTATGTCGCCGACCGCGAGAACCATCGCGTGCAGGTGTTCGACGGCAACGGCAAATACGAGGCGCAGTGGAACAATCTGCATCGGCCCTGCGCGCTGTGCTGTTGCGGCGGCGGCAAGAACCCGACCTTCATCGTCGGCGAGCTCGGCCCCGGCATGCCCGTCAATCTGAAGATGCCCAATCTCGGCCCGCGGCTGACCTTCGTCGACGCCAAAGGCAAGCGCATCGCGCGGCTCGGCGGCGAGCATGGTCCCGGGCATCGAGGTCGGCAAATTCCTCGCGCCGCACGGCGTCGCGCTGGATTCCAAGGGCGACATCTATGTCGGCGAGGTCGGCGTCACCAACTGGAAGACGAGTTTTCCGGGCACGGAGATGCCGCCGGAGGTGCGCGCGAGCCGGTGTCTGCAGAAGCTGGAGAAGGTTTGAGCGTCGTCGTCATTGCGAGCGAGCGAAGCGATCCAGGCCCGCTGGCCGGCGCGATGGCTTGCTTCGCGACGAAGCAATCCGGACTGCATCGCGTGGACTCGGATTGCTTCGCTCGCTCGCAATGACGCACGGTCGCGCCCTCACTCCACCTTGATATTCGCGGCCTTGATGATCGGCCACCAGCGATCGGCCTCGGCCTTCTGGTAGGCGCGCAGCGCCTCCGGCGTCTGCTGGTCGTGCGGCGAGATCGCGATGCCGAGCTCGGCGAAGCGCTCGCGCACCTTCGGGTCGAACAGCACCTGCGTCATGGTCGCGTTCAGCTTGGCGGTGATGTCCTTCGGCGTGCCCTTCGGCGCCCACAGCCCGTACCAGAGCGAGGCGAAGAAGCCGGGCACGCCGGCTTCATCCACGGTCGGAATGTTCGGCGAGGACGGCAGCCGCGCTCGGCCGGTGATCGCGAACGGCTTGACGTTGCCGGTGCCGAGCAGCGCCTTGAAGTTCGAGGCCGGCTCCATCATGAAATCGATCTGCTCGGCGAGCAGGTCCTGCATCGCCGGCCCGTTGCCGCGATAGGGCACGAACTCGAACTTCGTGCCGGTCGCCTTCTGGAACGAGATGCCGGCGAGCTGCCCGGTGGCGCCGACGCCGGCGATGCCGACCGAGGCCTTGTCGGGATTGGCCTTGAGCCAGGCGATCAGACCTTTGAGATCGTCGGCCGGAAAGCTCTTCTTGCCGACGATCAGCAGCGGCTCGCTGCCGATCAGGATGATCGGTTCCAGATCCTTCAACAGATCGAACGGCAGCTTGTAGAGCCCGCCGGTCAGCATGTGCGTGGTCGAGGTGCCGATCGAGAGCGTGTAGCCGTCGGGCGCCGAACGCACCGCGCGCGTCACGCCGAGGCTGCCGGCCGCACCGCCGACATTCTCGATCACGATCGGCTGCCCCAATTTTGCCCGCATGTTTTCGGCGAGGAACCGCGCCAGCGTGTCGGTGGCGCCACCGGCCGGAAACGGCACGATCATGGTGATCGGCCGCGACGGATAGTCCTCCGCGCCGGCCGGCCCGCTCATTCCAAGCGCGGCCAGCACCGCCACAATCAACCCAAACGCCTTACGCATCCGCCCTCCTCCCCACTGATTCGTTGCATCCCGGGCAAGGCCGAACATGCGCATTGCGCACGGGCCGTGCTTGCGGGATAAGGCCTTCTAACCTCTTCACAATCCCGTCACGCTGCATGTAGTATGTCAATATGTGCTGCTTCGCAGCGAAGGGAGCCAGGAGCGTTATTTGAACGCACATGTCTCGCAAGGCGGTTGGCCGGTGCTGGTGTTGAATGCGGACTTCCGGCCGCTGAGTTATTACCCGCTGTCGCTCTGGTCCTGGCAGGACGCGATCAAGGCGGTGTTTCTCGACCGCGTGAACATCGTCGAACACTACGACCGGGCGGTCCGAAGTCCTTCCTTCGAGATCCAGCTGCCCAGCGTCGTGTCGCTGAAAGCCTTCGTCAAGCCGACCACCCACCCCGCCTTCACCCGGTTCAACGTCTTCCTGCGCGACCGTTTCGTCTGCCAATACTGCTCGGCGAGCGACGACCTCACCTTCGATCACATCATCCCGCGCAGCAAGGGCGGCCACACCACCTGGGAAAACGTGGTCGCGGCCTGCTCGCCCTGTAACTTGCGCAAGGGCAACATGACGCCGCAGCAGTCCAAGATGTTTCCGAGGCAGGCGCCGTTCGCGCCGACGGTGCACCAGCTGCATCGCAACGGCCGGCTGTTCCCGCCGAACTATCTGCACGACAGCTGGCTCGACTATCTCTACTGGGACACCGAGCTCGATCCGTAAGTGGCGCATCACGGCGTCGCGGTCCGACGGAAACTCAGGTTCTCGGCCTTGAAAGAGCGTCTTTGCTTACGAAGAGAAGCCGGCGCCGAAAGGCCGTCGGACTCTCGACAACAAGGATGTCCTTGAGCGATTGCAAACCGCCTGCAAAAAAGGGCTCACGAAGCCCGTTGCCATGAGTCTCGGTCCACGCCGGTATTGGCAGTCCGTAAACTCGCGCAAGATGCTCTGCGACCGCTGCCACATAGGCATCGTGCACCGCATCGATCGATGACGGCAATTCTTCAATCGCCGCCCGACGCGAGTCCGGCTTTGCATAAAATGCATCGAGAAATTCTCGAAGCGCCGGGTCGAATTTCTGTTCACCGGCCTTGACCCGACGGACCACCTCGCCCAGGGAAGTCGGCTTCTTTCGGAACAGGTTCATGGTTGACTCGAATCGTCATCGGCAGAACCGGGATGGAGCGTCGAAAAAATCTCCTGCAGTCCCAGCCGGGTTTTGAGTTGAAGCATGCTTTCCGGATAAAACTTTTCGACCAGAGTGAGGGCATCGCGGCTATTTCCGATACCTATCGCGCGGGCGAGAAGCCTGATGTCGTCAATATCCGAACTCGTTTCAACGCCGCCGATGCGCATCGCCCGGCATTTCATTGCGAACAAATATTCAGGTTTTGCCGTGTACACGCGCAGGCCTGGCGTGTCCTCTGACGGATAGGTCTTGAACAGGGCTTTTACTTCGGGGTCAGAGTCTCGCTTGCTAAGCCACCCTTTGACGCCGTCATTCAGCCAGTTTTCGTCCCAGCCGAACTCCTCTGCCATCTCCGCCGCCACCTTCCGAACGAAATCCTTGTTTCCTTCAAACACCGCATCCACGTCACCGGTATTGATCTGCCTGTTCAAGGTAAGCAGGAGGGCTGATCCGCCGTAAACCACAATCTCGACGATTCGCCCGGCGGCAAGGGATCTGCGGCCGAGTTCAGCCAGAGCTTGTTCCAGAGTCTGACGGTCGAAATTCTTGGTGCCGCTCATGGTCGTTTCTTCCGCAACCCCGTCAACGGGGCCGTTATAACATGAAGTTGCCAGATTCTGCATCGACCCTCGCGAGCTGTGTCCTTCAGCCCGGTGGCCTTGACCGGCGCGTCCATCATTGATGAAGTGCCCGCGGTCGCCGTATCCAAGCCACAAGCGCACCGTCACGGAAACGCCCGCATGCAGATCCCGATGGCCGACGTGCCGCGCTGGTATGCCGAACGCAGACCGGACGACACGATCGCGATCAGCCATGGCGACGCAACGCTGACCTGGTGGCAGCTCGAGCGCAACGCCAACCGCCGCGCGCGGGCGTTCATGGCCAAGGGCGTCAAGCCCGGCGACTTCGTCGCGATCGGGCTGCCCAACAGCAACGAGTTCTTCGAGACGACTTCGCGGTGTGGAAATGCGGGGCGACGCCGACCTCGCTGTCGTGGCGGCTGCCGCGCGGCGAGGCCGCCGCCGTGCTCGATATTCTGAAACCGTCGCTGGTGGTCGGCGGCGAAGCCGACTGGAACGCCGGCAATTCGCTGCCCGCCGGTTTCGTGCCCGAAGGTTTCTCGGACGAGCCGATCGCTGGTCCCGTGGCGCGCTACTGGAAGGCCATGACCAGCGGCGGCTCGACCGGGCGGCCCAAGGTGATCCTCGATCACCAGCCGGCGATGATCGACACCGCGGCCGACCAGATGCTCGGCGTCGCGCTCGGCACCGTGCTGCTCAATCCGGGCCCGCTCTATCACAACGCGCCGTTCATCGTGTCGCATCTTGCGCTGTTCGCGGGCGGCCGGCTCACCGGCATGGTGAAGTTCGACGCCGAGGAGACGCTGCGGCTGATCGCGCGCGACCGCGTGCAATGGGTCAACTTCGTGCCGACCATGATGCATCGCATCTGGGCGCTGCCGGAGAGCGTGCGCAACAGCTACGATGTCTCGAGTCTCAAGATCGTGTTCCACATGGCCGCTCCGATGCCGCCATGGCTGAAGGAGAACTGGATCGACTGGCTCGGGCCCGAGCGCATCTACGAGCTCTATGGCGGCACCGAGCGGCAGGGCGCGACCATCATCACCGGCGTCGAATGGCTCGCGCACAAGGGCTCGGTCGGCAAGATCGGCGACACCTCGCGGCTGCGCATCATCGGCGAGGACGGCAACGAGGTGCCGACGGGAGAGACCGGCGAGATCTATTTCCTGCCCAATGACGGCGCCGGCAGCACCTATCACTATCTCGGCGCCGAGCCGAAGCGGCGCGCCGACGGCTGGGAGTCGCTCGGCGATATCGGCCGGCTCGATGCCGACGGCTATCTCTATCTCGGCGATCGCCTCGCCGACATGATCCTGCGCGGCGGCGCCAACATCTATCCGGCCGAGGTCGAGGCCGCCGTCAGCGCGCATCCCGACGTGCGCCAATGCGTCGTCGTCGGCCTGCCCGATCCGGAGCTCGGCCAGCGCATTCACGCGATCGTCGAGCTCAACGACGGCAAGGACGCGCAGGCGGTCGCCGACGGCATGGGCGAATTCCTCAGCCGAGCGGCTCAGCCGCTACAAGCATCCCGAAAGCTTCGAGGCCGTCGCGGTCGCGCCGCGCGACGACTCAGGTAAAGTCCGCCGCACCCTGCTGCGCGACGAACGCGCGGCGTGGCTGAAGGAGAATCGCGCGTTCCGGATTTTTCCGGCGCGGCCGCGCGCCAAGGCAGGCTGAGCGAAATCAATTCCATGTGCAGCACTGACGCTACGGAACTGGCGCATGCGCCGGCAAAAATGCTAGCATCACACCATTGCCGCTTCGGATTGACTGCCTCCGGAAGCCGGCCATCCTGCGCGCAGATTTGCGCCGAACGAACAGGAGAGCCGATGCATCGATGAGCGAGTGGAGAGTGCCGCCCGCCAACCAGCCTCGCCCGGGCGACTATGGTTTCGACCTCGACGAGGTGCTGGCCTCGATCGTCGGCCTGCACTCGTTCGTCCCGGCCGACGCCTTCACCGCGGAAACGCTGGGAACCGAGCGCGGCGGCAACGGCGTCGTGATCGACGACGGGCTGATCCTCACCATCGGCTATCTCATCACCGAGGCCGAGCAGGTCTGGCTGCATCTCGCCGACGGCCGCGTGATGGAAGGTCATGCGCTCGGCTTCGATGCCGCGACCGGCTTCGGCCTGGTGCAGGCGCTCGGCCGGCTCAACATCGATCCGATTCCGCTCGGCTCGTCCGCGGCGGCGCAGATCGGCGACCGCGTCGTGATCGGCGGCGCCGGCGGCCGCACGCGCTCGGTGGCGAGCCAGATCGCCGCCAAGCAGGAATTCGCCGGCTATTGGGAATATCTGCTCGATGAAGCGATCTTCACCTACCCCGCGCATCCGAACTGGGGCGGCGCCGGCATGATATCGAACAATGGCGAGTTGATCGGCATCGGCTCGCTGCAGCTCGAGCGCGAGCGCGGCGGCAAGGCCGAGCATGTCAACATGATCGTGCCGATCGATCTGCTGAAGCCCGTGCTCACCGATCTGCGCCGCTTCGGCAAGGTCAACCGGCCGGCGCGGCCATGGCTCGGCATGTATTCGACCGAGATCGACAACCGCGTCGTGGTGATCGGCATCTCCGGCAACGGGCCGGCGGCGCGCGCGGAGCTCAAGGCCGGCGACGTGATCCTTGCCGTGAAGGGCGAGAAGGTGACGAGCCAGGCCGGCTTCTACCGCAAGCTCTGGGCGCTGGGCCCGGCCGGCGTCGACGTGCCGCTCACCGTGCATCATGAAGGCGTCACCTTCGATGTCACGCTGGCCTCGACCGATCGCGCCAAGCTGCTCAAGGGACCGCGGCTGCACTGACCGATCCCGTCGAACCGAGAGTTGTGCGATGAGCGAGGCCGTGGTGGACGACATCGTGGCCGTGCTGCCGCCGCTGCTGCAATCGCTGGAAGCGCTGTCCTTTATCGCGCGTCATCTCAATCCGCCGGATTTCGGCCGCGTCATGGAAGCGGCCGGCACGCCGGACGAGACGTTGCGGTCGGTGCGGGCGCAGCTTGCCGAATGGCCGGCCGAATTTGCCGAGGTGCGGAAATCGATCGAGACCGCCAGCGATGCGGCGCTTGCGGCATTCGCCGGCCTGCGCGAGGTGCGAGCACGGCAACGGCGATCTGATCGCGGTGTTTCGCGCGCTGCGCTACGCCCCGCGCGCGCAGGAAGCGCTTTATCCGCTCGCGGCGAAATTTCCGCCGGTCAGCGACTTCTTTGTCGATCCCGCGCTGCGCGACGACAGCGGCCTCAAGGCGCGGCTCGAACAGCCGGCCGCCGAGGACACCGGCGTCTTCCATCACGATAACGAGCCCGGCAGCCGCGGCGGCTTACTCGCTCTATGTGCCCGAATATTACACGCCCGATCGCGCCTGGCCGCTGGTGATGGCGCTGCATGGCGGCAGCGGCAACGGACGCAATTTCCTCTGGAGCTGGCTGCGCGATGCGCGCAGCTTTGGCGCCATCCTGATCGCGCCGACCGCGACGGGGCCGACCTGGGCGCTGATGGGCGAGGACACCGACACGCCGAACCTGATGCGCATGCTCGAGACGGTGCGCGGCCGATACAATGTCGATGCGAAGCGCATGCTGATGACCGGCTTGAGCGACGGCGGCACGTTCTGCTGGGTCAGCGGGCTCGATCGCGCCTCGCCGTTCACGCATCTGGCGCCGGTCGCCGCCACCTTTCATCCGCTGATGGCGGAAATCGCCGACGCCGAGCGGCTGCGCGGGCTTGCCGATCTTTCTCGTGCACGGCCGGCTCGACTGGATGTTTCCGGTGCAGGTCGCGCGCCAGACCAGCAATCTGTTGTCGGCCGCCGGCGCCGACGTGACCTATCGCGAGATCGACGATCTCAGCCATTGCTATCCGCGCGAGATGAACGCGGAGATATTGCGGTGGCTAACGGCACTGACGATTGACCACTGTTCGCGGATGACGTTTGGCCACCTGTTCGACGGAACCATCCCTCCCCGCCGGCGTTGATGGCCGTCACCGGAGGGATATCGTCATGCAGACGTTTTTGGGAATGATTCTGGGCGCGCTGCTTCTGGTTTGCGGCGTCTATGTCTATGACTCGATGCAGACATCGAGCGTCGCCAACGGCCAGGTCGCGACGGCCAATCGCACCATCGTGAACTGGGATGTCGCGGCAGCCGATTGGGACAGGCTGAAGACGCGCGCCCACGACGACTGGGTCAGGATCTCGTCGAAGTAATTGTCGCTTCGGCAACTCAGACTCGAAACCGAAGCGCCCTCGCGCGAGCGAGGGCGCTTTTGCTTTGTCAGT
This sequence comes from uncultured Alphaproteobacteria bacterium, assembly GCA_963696845.1. Classification (GTDB taxonomy): domain Bacteria; phylum Pseudomonadota; class Alphaproteobacteria; order Rhizobiales; family Xanthobacteraceae; genus Bradyrhizobium. The sequence continues at coordinate 13,768 of CAVOLR010000013.1, read as the reverse complement.
TGCCCGCCTTCGCCTTGCGCGCGTCGGCAATCACCTGCTCGAACTGATCCATGGTCAGCACACCCGGCACGCGGAATTTGCCGACGATGAAGGACGGCGTGCCGCGGAAGCCCAGCCCTTCGGCCGTGTCATTGTTGCGCGCGAGCATGCCGTCGATCGCCTTGGCATTGGCGGCGAGATCGGCCTTGGCGCGGTCGACATCGACGCCGGCGCCCGCGAGCAATTCATAGATGCGCGGCTCGGTCAGCTTCGAGCTGACGCCGATCATCGCGTCATGCGCCTTGTCGTATTTGTTCTGATATTTGCACGCCAGCGCCATGCGCGCGGCGACGACCGAGACCGGTCCGAGGATCGGCCAGTCCTTCAGCACCAGGCGGACCTTGCCGTCGTCCTGCACCACCTGGCGCATCTCCGGCTCGATCTTGCGGCAATAGGGACAGTTGAAGTCGAACCATTCGACGATGGTGATATCGCCATTGGGATTGCCGAACACGGGATTGTCGGGGTCGCGCAGCACCGACGCTTCGGTCGGCTCGGCCGATGCGGCGCGCGGCATGGCGAGCATCGCCGCGCCCGCGCCCAGCAGGGCCAGCGTGTCGCGGCGGGTGAAATCGTTCAATTTGCGCATGTTTCGTCCCGATGAGGCCTCGAAGCTAATTACGTTTCACAACGACGACAAGTTACGCGCCAACATATAGATCGCCACCGCGATAATGACAGCGGCGAACACGATATTGAGCGCGCCGCGCCGCTCCGACAGATGGCGCGCCGAGCGCGTGCCGGCCAGTCCCCCGGCGATGCCGCCGGCGACGAACAGCGCGGCCAGTCCCCAGGAGACCAGGCCCGACCAGGCATAGCTCAGCGCCGTGGTCATGCCGAAGGCGGTCACCGCGACCAGCGAGGACGAGACCGCGTTCATGATCGACATGCCGGTGGCCAGCATCAGCGCCGGCACGATCAGAAAGCCGCCGCCGATCCCGAAGAAGCCGGACAGCGAGCCGGTCGCAAGCCCAAGGCCGACGATGGCCGGCAGGTTCGACATGTTCATCTTGACGTCGGAGGCGCCGACCCGCGCGCGGGTCTTCAGCATCAGCATGGCGATCACCAGCATCACCAGCGCGAACAGCGCCAGCAGCTTCTGCCCGTCCAGCATCTTGCCGAGGATCGATCCGCAGAAGGCGCCGATGATGCCGGCGGCCGCGAACATCAGCGCGCAGGACCACACCACCGTGCCGCCGCGGGCATGGTTGGACAGATTGATCGCGGCATTGGCGGCGACCGCGATCGCGCTGGTGCCGATCGCGACATGCGGCTCGGGCACGCCGACCACATAGACCATCAGCGGCACGGCGAGGATCGACCCGCCGCCGCCGACCAGGCCGAGCGAAAATCCGACCAGCATTCCCGATGCCAGTCCGAGCAGGCTCTGCGTTGCGGAGATGATCAAATCGAAGGACTCACTTTCACAGTGAGCCTATAGAAGAAATTTCTTTCCGTGGCCATGCTGATAGAACAGAACCGCACTGCAACAGGGGGCAGCGCACGCCTCAGGCCACCGCTGTCCGCGTTCTCTCGATCTCCGCCTGCTCGTCGCGCGGCATGAGCGCCATCAGCGTGCCGGTCATGCTGGCGATCAGGTTTTCCGTCGCCCCGTCGATCGCATAGGCGCGCGCCTCGCAAACCGTCAGCGTGCGGCCGGGCTTGAGGACCTGCGCCCGGAACAGGAAGCGCTCGCCTTTCGCGGGCGCCAGCAGATTGGTCTTGAACTCGACGGTGAGGATGGCGGCGTCCGGCGCCATCAGCGTGTAGGCGGCAATGCCGCAGGCATTGTCGAGGCCCGCCGTGATGATGCCGGCATGGACGAAGCCGTTCTGCTGGGCGAAGGCGGCCGAATAGGCCATCGCCAGATCGACCTCGCCCGCTTCCAGCCGCGCGATCGAAATGCCGAGCGTGCGCATCGCCGGCTGCGCATCGAACACGGCGGTGGCGTCGCGGCGGAAGTCCGGATTTTTCGGCTGAAAGCGCGGCATCGTCTCACGCCATCGCGGGCTGGAACGTCACCAGATGCTTCATCGCGGTCTCGCGGATCGCCGGCGGAAACGGCATCGACTTGTGCGCCTCGCGGTCCAGATGAACGGCGGTGATCTCGCAGGTCGCGGCGATCTCGCCGGTCTCGGCGTTGCGCATCTCGTGCAGGAAGCGGATCGACTTGTCCGTGATCTCGAGCAGCGAGCTTCTGACCTCGACGATGTCGCCGGCGAACAATTCGCGCTTGTAGGAGATGTTCTGCTGGACCGCCGGCCATGCCGCGGCCGGATTCGCGCAAATAGGTCGGCGTCACCCCGAGACGGGCGAAGAAATTCCAGTTGGCCTCGTCGAATTTGCCGACGTACCACATGATGTTCATATGGCCGACATGGTCGCACTGCCACGGATAGACCGTGCCGCGATAGGTCGCTTCCGCCATGGTCATTCCCCGCCCTTTTGATTTTGATACGGTAGCGTATCACAGCGGCGGCGGGTTAGCAATACGGCACCGTATCAAGACTTGGTGAGGACATGACCGACGACAGGGCCGCCACCTGGATCAAGGCCGGATTTGCCGAACTGGCAAAAACCGGGGTCGAGGGCGTGCGGGTCGAGGTGCTGGCCAAGAACCTCGGGGTCACCAAGGGCGGCTTCTACCGCCGCTTCAGGGATCGCGCCGCGCTGCTCGACGGGCATGCTCGCCGAATGGAGCGCCGGCGCGCATCGCCGCGATCGAGCAGCAGGCGAGCCTCGACGGCGAGACCGCGCGCGACCGCCTGGCCGGCGCTGATCCGGCTCTATTCGGAGCGCATGAACACCGAGGCGATCGCCATCGAGCTTGCGATCCGGCAATGGGCGCGCACCGACGAGGCGGCGGCGGAGGCGGTCGCCAGCGTCGATGCCGCGCGGCTGAAAAACGTCGCGCAGCTCTACCGCGCCACCGGGCTCGAGGCCGAGGAAGCCGACGCCCGCGCCTTCCTGTTCTATTGCTTCGTGTTCGGCCAGAGCCTGCTCTTCCTCGAGCGCGGCAGCGCAAGCGCGCGCACTGATCGCGAAATCGGCGGAGATGCTGCTGGACGATCACTAGATCGGCCGAGCCGTTCAACCTTCCTTCAGGCGGTTGATGCATTCGGCATAATAGCCGCCGTCCTTCTCGACCCATTTCAGGCCGCCATTGGCGTTGCTCGCCTTGTTGGCGGTGAACTGATCGGCGCAGGTCTTGGTGAGCGCCTTGTCGAGATCCTTTTCGCTGGCGTATTTCGGCGCGATCACGGTCGGAAACACCGCCGTGGTCTCGTGCTCGCCGCAGACATCGCGGCGGTAGTCGGTCCACTTCTTGCCGTTCAATTTGCCGGCGACTTTCGTCTCCAGGAATTTCACATAGCAGGCCGGCGTCGAGATCGCCGACTTCATCGCCGTTCCTTCCTGCGTCGGACGGCGTGGATGCACTCGGCGTTGGCGCCGGCGCGGCCGCGGGCGCCGCAGAGTCCGCCGGCTTGTCGGTTTGCGCCATCGCGAGCGGCGACGACAGCATGAGCGCCGTGACAACAGCATCAGCGATGCCATGCCTCTCCGCCGATTTCTCATGCCTTCTCCACGTTCAAATCGCAGCGAAGGCCCGGACCGATTCGGCCCGGGCCCTTGATTATCTCAGATCAAGCCGGCCCCTTCAGCCGCTTGTTGCATTCCGAATAGTAGCCGCCGCCCTTCTGGATCCATTTCAGGCCGCCATTGCCGTTCGTCGCCTTGTTGGCGTTGTACTGATCGTCGCAAGTCTTGAAGCGCTGTTTGCCGGCGGCTCAGGCTGGAGTATTTGGGATCGACCGCGGACGGGAAGACGGCGTTGCCGGTCGCAACAGGAGCAGGCGCAGGTGCCGGCGCTGCTTCTTTCTTCGCCGTCGTGGTCGGCGCGGGCGCAGCCGGTGCGGCAGCAGGCGCTGCGGCGGAGCGGCAGTGGCATCCGCAGCGGCGCACTGGGCTCTTGCGGAAGTCTTCCACTTCTGACCATTCAGCGTGCCGGCGGTCTTGGCGTTCTGGTATTTCGCGCTGCATTCCTGCGATGCTCAGTGCCTGGGCGGGCGCGCTCATCGCAAACGCAGCCAGACCCGACACCGCGACGGCGCACAACAACCTGGTTTGAAAGCTCATCCTTGATCTCCCTTCAGGGATTGTAACGGGGGCAACATCCTAGCCAAGGAGCCATCCGCGACAAGGCTGCCGGCAAGGCGGTCCTGAAAATATACTGCATCGCGGTGCTCTCCCATTCATCCACGGTTCAGCATCGCAACGCGACGTTGTCGCTCTTTCCCTCCTCAAAGGTGCTTCCATGATGAATATCTCCTCCCGCCTCGCCGCTGTCGCCATCGCCTCACTGTTCTTTGCCGGCTCCGCGCTGGCGCAAGGCACGGCGCCCGCGGCAGCCCCCGCCGCAACGGCCCCGGCCAAGAAGGCCGAGAAGCCGCATAGCCCGGAATCGATCGCATGCTCCAAGGAGGCCGACGACAAGGGTCTGCACGGCAAGGATCGCAAGAAATTCCGCTCCGAGTGCAAGAAGGAAGCGAAGGCGCAAGGGCGGCGCGACCGACGCGAAGAAGTGAGCCTTCTATCCCTCCCCGCGAGCTTGCGAGCGTGGGGAGGGTGCTGAGCGAAGCGAGGCGGGGTGGGGGTCTGCCGCGGTGTGCAGATGACCCCCACCCCGACTTTCGCTGCGCTCAAGTCGACCCTCCCCACCACTCGCTCACGCTCAGTCGGGGGGAGGGATGAAGAAAGTGCGCGCCAGTCGGCCGCATTGCTGCACCGCATTAGCGCATTGGTATGGCGGCGGCGGATTTGCGATAAAGTGGCGTGAAGCAAATCACCGCATCCATCCTGCCTCTTGGGCCTCACTCTTCCCACCCGCTCGAAGATTCTCGACCGCGCTTGAAACGCTCGGCATCGGCGCGGTCGGCGGGCTGCTGTTTCTGTGGGCGCACCTGCCCGGCGGGCTGATCACCGGCGCCATGATCGCAACCGGCATTGCCGCCATCGCAGGCCGCCCGCTGGCGGTGCCGCCGGTCCTCACGCAGGCCGTGCTGGTCGTGCTCGGCATTTCCATCGGCTCGGTGGTGTCGCGCGACCTGATCCAGCATGTCAGCGCCTATCCCTTCACCATCGCGATGCTGGCGGGCGCGACCTTCTGCGCGACCTTCGGCTCCAGCCTCTATCTGCAGCGCGTCCACGGCTGGGACCGCACCTCGGCGTTTCTCGCAGGATCGCCCGGCGCGATGGGACAGATCACGATTCTCGCGGTCGAGCGCGGCGCCGACCTGCCGGCGATCGCGGTGGTGCAGACCATGCGCGTGATCATCCTGACCGCGGCGCTGCCGATGCTGCTGGCGCTGACCGGCGTGGCGCCGGCCTCGTCGCCCGGCTTGACGCTCACGGCCGCCCCGCCCTGGCATCTCGTGGCGCTGGTGTCGGCCTCGCTCGCGATGTCGCTGCTGCTGCAGCATCATGAAATTTCCGGCGAGCTGGATGTTCGGCGCGATGATCGCCTCCAGCGTGCTGCATGGCGCAGGGCTGGTCGACGGCGGCGTGCCGCCCTGGGTGCGCAACGTGGCGCTGGTCGGCATCGGCTCGCTGATCGGCGCGCGGTTTGCGCGCATGAAGCTGCGCGTGCTGGCCGGCCACATCAAGGCGGCGCTCGGCTCGTTCGCGGTCGCGATCCTGATCACCGCCGTCTTTGTCGGCATCATCGCGCTGACCACGCATGTGCGGCTCTCCGACGTGGTGGTGGCATTCGCGCCGGGCGCGATGGACGCCATGCTGGCGCTGGCGCTGACCTTGCACATCGATCCGATCTTCGTCGGCGCGCATCATCTGTCGCGCTTCGTGTTCGTCACGCATCGCGACGCCCGGCATCGTGCATCTGTTCGGACGCACCCAGGACGACGTGGACGATTAGAGCGCGATCACGATCGCGCTCGAATCGATTTTCTTGCGCATGATCTCGTCGGAAAACCGGTACGCACCCCGCATCAAGCGCGGGCAGGCTTTTCCGGATCATGCGCTAACGCTTCGCGATGCCCCAGGCGGCGAGCGCCGCCATCGACAGCGAGATCAGCGCGTTGTAGCCGGCGAGCGAAATGCCGAGGAAGCGCCACTGCACGACGTCGCAGGGCACGACCTTCACCTTGTCGAGCTGATCCAGAAGACTGCCGCCGCCGAGACTGAGCGACGGCGCGCCGGTGCAGCTCGACGGGCCCGGCCAGAACTTCCATTCGACGCCGGCGTGATAGGCGCCGTAGGCGGCATTGCAGAGCGCTGCGAGCGCGATCAGCGCAAGGCCGGCGAGCAGCACGCCGCGCGGCGCGCCCGCTTTCGCCGCGATCGCGATCAGGATGCGCGAGCGGAATGATGGCGTAATAGGCCTAGCGCTGCTCCAGGCACATCGGACAGGGCACGATGTCCAGCACGAGCTGGAAGAACCAGGCGCCGGCGATGGTCGCGGCCGCGATCAGCGCGATCGCGATCGCCGCGATCAGCGCGGGATTTTGCGATTGTCCCGCGGCGTGCGGAAAGGCTGAGGTCTGCGTGCTCAAATCGATCATCCCGGCAATGAATGTCGTGGAAAGTCTCGTATCGCGCGCGCGCGAGCCTGTCGAGGCGGCGCGAAATCACATCCGCGCGGGTTGACCCCCATAGGCCGGCCGCTATAGTCCGCCCGCTTCGCTGCGCCGCGCTTCTCATGGGGCCGGCCACGCGAATGCCCCTGTGGCGGAACTGGTAGACGCGCTCGAACTCAAAATCGAGTTCCGCAAGGAGTGCTGGTTCGATTCCGGCCAGGGGCACCATACTACCGTCCGCCCTCATTCGCCAACGTTCACTTTCCTCAATAACGACAGGCACAAGTCGCATTTTTGGCTTCGCGGCCGTTCGCCCAAATCTCGTGGTATCCGGCGACTTTCATGGTATCTTCCATGGTAGATCACTGGGGTCATGGTATCGCGACTTTTGGGTGGAATCGAACCGATGCCGGTCAAGAACGACACCTATTTTCGGCACCTGAAAGCTGGCGAAAAAGACTACAAGCGATCCGACAGTGGCGGCCTCTTCATGCTCGTCACCAAGACCGGATCAAAGCTCTGGCGCTACGCGTACAACTTTGACTTCAAGCAGAAGCTGCTCGCGCTAGGCCAGTATCCTGTCACTTCTCTCGCGGACGCGCGCATCAAGCGCGACGATGCCAAGAAGCTGCTTGCCGAAGGGATCGACCCCTCCGTCAACCGCAAGGAAGAGCGCCGCAATGCGCGAATGGCGCGGGCCAACACTTTTGAAGCCGTGGCCAAAGAACTCATGGACAAGTCCGAGGCAGAGGGCGATGCCCCGAAGACGCTGAAGAAGAAACAGTGGCTGCTTGATTTCGCCAACAAGGAATTCGGCAAGCGGCCGATCGCGGAAATCAAGGCGCCGGAAATCCTTGATGCGTTGCGGAAGATCGAGAAGCGCGGGCGGCACGAAACAGCCACTCGCGCGCGTGGTACTATTGGTGCCGTATTCCGTTTCGCCATTGCAACGGGTCGCGCTGAACGGGATCCAACCGCGGACCTGCGCGGCGCGCTGATCACCCCGACGGTTACTCACCGGGCGACGATTGTCGAACCCAAAGCTGTCGGTGCGCTGCTGCGGGCAATTGATGGCTTTGAGGGGCACGCCGTAACGAGATACGCCCTAAAGCTGGCACCGTTGGTTTTTGTGCGACCTGGCGAGCTTCGCCAGGCCGAATGGGCCGAGTTCGACCTGACTGGCGCGGAATGGCGCATACCCGCCAAAAAGATGAAGATGAGACGACCGCACCGGGTGCCGCTGGCGCATCAAGCGCTCGCTATTCTTCGCGACCTCCAGCAAATAACGGGTGGATCAAAATATCTGTTTCCGTCGGTGCGATCCTGGCATCGCCCGATCAGCGACAACACGCTGAACGCGGCTTTGCGCCGTCTCGGATACGACAAGACCGAATTGACCATTCACGGTCTGCGATCCACCGCGTCAACGCTCCTGAACGAAAGCGGCAAATGGCATGCGGATGCGATCGAACGTCAACTTGCCCATCAGGAGGCGAATGAAATCCGTGGCGCCTACACCCATGCCGCCGAGTTCTGGCAGGAGCGCGTGCGGATGATGCGGTGGTGGGCGGATGAGCTCGATCGGATGAAAGAGCTCGGCCGCGTCATAAAAATGAGCGCCTGACGAAGAAAACGTGGAAAGCGGAATTACTCGCACTTGAGTCGCACACCGTCACACCGAGGTGTTCGACTCAAGGAGCGACAGAAGTGAACGCACCACCACCAATCGGCGGCGTCCGACGGTTGTCGTCGCAAGATGTCCATCTCCTATCAGCTCGTAGAGCTTCGTGCGCCCGAGGCCTGTCACCTCACATGCTTCGTTAATCGTACAGGTGAGCTGCTGGACGAATGGAACCGTCCTTCGACCTCACGGCTTCTCGAGAGCGGATGGAGTAAACTGCAACTCTTCGCTTCGTCGTTCTCTCGTCGCTTGTGCCTCATGGATTCTCCTGCTCGCAAAGAACTCGACAGGGCCAGACTTGTCTTTGCGATGAGCAGCGTCAATGCGGACGTCCGAGGGCCACAGCGTACGACAGCGCGCGTCGACGATCATTCGGCTAGTTTCGGACATCAGCGGCGCCAAATAATTTTTCGATGTGTTGTGAGAGGGTGCGACCACGAAAACGATTGGGCTCCCCACTCACGCCGGTGCCAGCATATGATGGCTCTGTCGGCCGAGCGCTGCAAAATTGAATATGGGGACCGTTCAGCCATCCCCTCGGAGCCGCCGTCGCTCGCTCGCCTGCGCGCAGCGTTGGCGAGCGACGGCGGCGGAGAGGGATGGCCCATCCCCTTGGTGGGCTTGAGCATCGTGAGGCGACTTCGCAATTCAAACCTGGCTTCTGTGTTGTGTGACCACGGCGCTACAGGCTGAGGCCCCTATTCCTTCCCAGCGTCCACTCGATGCCACCATCGTCGCGCTGAAGGCCGCTGATGTGCCGGCCGATGTGCTTCTCAAGCATCGGTAGCCAAGGCACAAGCTGAAAGCCGAGTCCGTTGTCGATCATGGCGAAGCGGCCGCTGACGAGGCTCGCGACGCCGGCGAGGCGGCCACTCACATACTCGCCAGCGTTTGCTGGCATGTAGGTTAGCCCGCGTTCTCTCGCCATCTGCTGGCCGACACGCTCAATCTCCCGTCGCTCAAGAGTTGCCACGGTGTCGACAGGGACGCGGATTTTACCGTCCTTAGCGGTTGCGAGACCCATCTCCACAAGTCGCTGCGCCCTCCGATGCATAGCTTTGCCGACCTCCCGGCCAAAGCCGCTGTCTCGGTGGTCCGAACGATCGCCCACGACCATTTGTCGGTCGAGCCAAGTTGCACCATCGCTGGCAATCTGCCGGTCGAGGCCGATGGCCGAGAGCGTCCGTATTCTCAGCCCGTCGCCACCCTGGCTGAGGTCATAGGCCTGCCCACGCTCGACGATGTCCTTCGGGACCTTCCAATTGTCGGCATCGATTCGCTCGACAAGGCCTGCCCGGCGCAGTGCCTCCAGGCGGCGGACGTGGGAACGCACGAAAGCCTCGGGGTCCTTGCCCTGCCGCTCAAAGCTGTCGCGGATACGCTCCAGGTGCCGGCTCGGCCGGTAGATGTCGTTGCGCTCCTCGACATTGCTGGCGATGTTGCGGTCGGCAGGTCTTGGACCGGAGACGACTGGGGCCGCTTCGACGATCATGTCCCGCCCGACCTCCTCGATCCGGCTCGGGTCCTTGAACTCCATGTGATGGACCCGGCCATCGATGCTGTCGACGACCAGGTAGACGCGCTCGCCCATCTCGTCTCCGGCCAGGCCTTTGGCCAGGACCCGGCCGACGATCTTCTCGCCTAAGCCTTCGCCGTGAAGGGCGAATTGGCCGACACCACGCTCCTCGGCGAGACCATTCCTGGTGAGCGCCCGATGGATCGAGTTGATGGCCTCATTGCGGTGGTCCAGATCCTTCAGGACTTGCTCCGCGCGGTCGGAAAGGGACCATCGTCCCGGCTCAAGCTCGGTGGCTATTCCATAGCGCTCCAGGTGCCGCACCCGGCCGATCATGAGGTTGCGGTTCTCCCGGACGAGGAAAGTCGCCCCCTCCCCGGGTCGCAGGTCGATCACGCCCTGCTCCTGCTGCTCGCTCAAGAGCATCTTGTCGAGCCGGGTCACCCGCTCGGCCTCGACCTCGTTCTGCAGCTTTGTCTGAAGCTCGATCTCGCTCTGGTGCCCCAATTCCCGGGTGACCAGTTCGCTCGCCCGGTGACGGACGCCATGGGCGATGTAGTCGCCGGCGATGTTGAGGATGCGGCCGTCATCGAGGACGCCGCGGACGATGATGTGGGTGTGGGGATGGCCAGTGTTGTGATGGTCGACCGCGATCCAGTCGAGGCGGGTCTCCGAGATCGAATTCCATCTGGCGCATGAGGTCGCGGGTGAAGCCGCGAAGGTCGCCCATCTCGGTGGCATCCTCCGGCGCCACGATGAAGCGAAACTGATGACGATCTTCTCGGCCGCGCTCCACAAACGCCTTGCCATCGGCCTCGTTCTCGAACGCCGAATAGGCCTTGCCCCGATCGCCGTCACGCGTAACACCATCCCGTTCAAGGTAACGCAGATGGGCATCGACGGCCCGGCTCATCGTCCCGCGCATCTTCGGCCCCCGTGCGCCCCTCGCTTGCGGATTGAGCCGGACTACCCTCGCCTTGACCACCACTCGCCGCGCTCGGAAGCGGCCTGCGGAATCTCTCTGCCACCCGCCGTCCGCGCCCTGCCGCGCAAACGAGGCCACGACCTTCGCGCCCCGGCCACGCGCGTTGAACCGGCCCGTCCTTCCTCCTTCCCGGCCGCCGCCCGATCGCGCTCCCGAGCCTATCCGCTGAGGATCGCCACCTGCCTTGCGGACTGCGATCTGGACCTGCTTGAGGAACGGTTGCGTCCGCGGATTGATGCGTGCTCCACCGTTGCGGGACCGACCAGGTCTGATCCGGAAATTGTCGCTGTCATCACGTGCCATGACGCGACGATTGACCTCGGAAAGAGCCGACACAAGAGCTGCCGAGCATCGATCGCATCAAATCGCACTAGCGCGCATGATGGCGAAGAAATAGCGGGGCTCCTCCTCGACGCACATTGCGAGCGCCATCGCTCGGAAGATTGAAATTCATCGGGAAAGTCCGAAGGGCGGCACCTGCACACCTTGCACCGTGCCGTTTTGACGTCGCCGAAACTTGCAAAATCCAATGTGCAGACAAGCCTTTGCGACCGAAGGAAGCCAGCGAACGCCAGTTCGCTTTATCTCGCAATCTCCGGTTGGCTGCCCTCGGCCCCGGAACGCACCTCAAAAGACGGGCGAATCGGCAAAGTACTCGTTCGGAGTTAAAGTTATCATTTGCGAGTTCAGACATCCGCACTCTTTGCAAATGATATGCGTCCGACACGCGACAGTACAACCCATCGGGTTGCAGCCAGGTCGGCGGTAGTCCGTCGAACCTAAGGCGTACGAACCGCATAGGGCGTGCACTCCATGGAACAACCTATGCAGCGCGGCGCCCGCACGGAATAGCGACGCGGCGTCAGGCCGTGCGTTTCCCGAACCGAAAGCTGGTCGCGGAAACCTGAGGATTGCCGCTCTCTCCGACCCATCGGTACTGCGGTTTGTGAGCCGGCCAACTCACGTTATGGTGAGCGAAATTCAATCCGCTTGAGGACCGCGAGCCCGCAATGCACTGCGCTTCTCCTCCGACGTCGACGAGTGCCGCCATGGCGATCGACACCGACCGAATCGATGACCACGTGCTCGCTCTGCTTCTGCTGGGGCGACACGATGGCCAGCGCGTCTGGAAATCGTTCGACTGGGATGCGATGGATCGGCTTCACAAGAAGGGGTTGATCTCGGACCCGGTCGGGCACGCCAAATCAGTGGTTTTGACAGACGAAGGGCTGGAGAAGGCCGAGCGGATGTTTCGGGCTTTATTTGCGAAAAATCCGTGAGGCGGGGCCTGAAAACTTGAACCTATTTGCAGATTGTCATCGACATGAACGCGACCCGGAACGCCAACAAAGTCGCGAAACAACGCATCTCGAAAGAAATGGTTCGCGCGCTCGCGAACGCCGAATCGTTTGCGCCGGGGTCGGAGCTACGCTAGCGACGGCGCTGTATCCGACCTGCTTCGACGCGGCGACCGATTGACCGCAGAAGTCGAGGGCAGCGAGTTCGAACCCTACCAGGTTTCAATCCGGCTGCACGGTGATGGCGTTACGGATGCGCATTGCACCTGCCCCTACGATTGGGGCGGATATTGCAAACATATTGTCGCCGTCTTGCTGAAATTTGCCGACGAGAAGACGCCTGTCGTCGAACGCAAGCCCATTGCCGAACTCCTTACAGAGCTCGATCAGCCGCGGTTGATTGAGCTACTGGAAAAGCGGACCGAGATCGATCCTGGGCTTGCAACCTGGATCGAGGCAGAACTTGCAACTGCCATTCCGGCGGGACCGTCACACCGCCCGGACGCCGGTCGACGGCGAACGCAGGTCGACCCAGCGCCGGTACGTGAACAGGCCCGCGTCCTGCTCACCGCGCGCAATCGGCGGGGGCGCTATTGGGACGGCTATCGGTCTTCGGGCGACATCGAGGAGTTGCAGCGTCTGGTCGAAAAGGCCGTGCCGTTTCTCGAGATGGGGGACGGCACCAATGCGCTACGAATCGGCCTGGAGCCGATCGGCGAAGCCTTTGTCGACGACTGGCTCGATCACGCCTACGATACCGACGAGCACATGTACGAGCTCTTCGCCGATCTCGGCCGCCTCATAGCGGAGGCGACGCTGATGAGCGAGCTTGCCGCCGATGAGCGCGACGCGCTGGCCGAGACACTGGAGGAGTGGCAGGGCCGCCTTGAGGAGTATGGTATCGACGAGGGATTTCACGTTGCCATTCGGGCGCTGCAGACAGGTTGGGACGATCCCGCGCTCGCCGCCGTCCTCGCCGGGCAAGGCAGGTCATGGCCGCCCTCGGGCGCTCACGACTGGCTGGAGGATCAGCTGACAGCCGTGCGGCTGCGGGTACTTGAGGCTTGCGGCCGGACGGATGAATATCAGAATCTCGCCCGCGCGGCGCGGGCGCATACGAGCTACGCTTGCATGCTTGTCAAACTTGAGCGGACGCCGGAGGCCACCGCCTATGCGGTGAAATCGTTCAAGAGGCCCGACGAGGTGCTGGTCCTCGCACAGGCGCTGCGCGAAGCGGCGGCGCATGACGATGCGCGACGAGATTCGCCGACGCGGGCCTTGGGCTTGCCGGCGATGACGAAAATGAAATGGAAGGTTCTTCCGTCGTCCCGCTGGCATGTTGGCTGCGCGACTACGCAGGCGGCATCGGCAGGACGGCGGTCGCTTTGAAGGCCGCGCGGGTGGCATTCGAACATTCGTTGTCGCTGGAGGCTTTTCGTGCGGTCCAGACGTGGGCCGGCGTCAATTGGCATGCGATCCGCAAGGACTTGCTGACGCACCTGGCCCGCACCCTACATGCCTATGACAGGATTTCGCATATACCTTTTCCGAAGGCTTGATCGATGAAGCGGTCCGCGCCGTCGGCGATCGGTTTGAGCACGGCGCTCACGACGAAACCCTGATGCAGCTCGCCAGCGCGGCGCACGCAAGCCATCC